>DLHF01000028.1 GCA_002483085.1 Ignavibacteria bacterium UBA7675 | reverse complement strand
ACTTGACTTTATCATAGAATCGCAAGCCTTCTATTGCAACGATATTTGGACTTGACTTTATCATAGAAATCGCACGTCTGCTGTTCGCTATTCAACCGGATTCGCATAGAAAATTTTCTACAAAGGTAGAATTATTTCTACAATTGAGAAGCGCTGTTTTTTACCGCCTTTGGCAGGGATATGTCAAAAGTAGCGATTCTGTCGCAAAAACGCTGTTTTGGTGGCTGGTGGGAAGTCTGGCACGGGTTTTGAAAAGAAGGAAGTGTCGCTACGGCGATAGAGAAAGTTTTAACAGTCTTGTGTTGTGGAGGCCATCGTGGCAAACAAAAACCTTTTTCAGACATATTTCGGCAAACTGATACCGAAAGCCAACACCGTCAACAGCGAGTCCGCTCCGGCATATGCTATGGAGCCGAAACACGCTCTTGCACAGTTTGCAGCCACCGGATGTTTGTCCTCCACATTTTACACCGATGCAGGCGAGCAACTGGAACAAACGCTTGCTCTCTGCCGCGATGTGGATGCAGAATGGATTGCTCGCACCGCAGTGTACGCCCGTACCAAAGGCTACATGAAAGATATGCCCGCGCTGTTGTGTGCTGTGCTCGCTACTCGCGATGCCGGTTTGCTCCGGCAAATATTCCACCGCGTAATCGACAATGGCCGTATGCTACGCACCTTTGTGCAAATTATGCGCTCTGGTGCGACGGGTAGAAAATCGCTTGGTACACTGCCGAAAAAACTCGTAATAGAATGGCTGGAAGTGCGAAGCGAAGCAGAGTTGTTCGCAGCTTCGGTGGGTAATTCTCCGTCGCTGGCGGATATTATCAAAATGGTGCACCCGCGCCCGGCTACGGCACAACGTGAAGCATTGTACGCGTACCTGATTGGTCGCCCCTACAGCGCCGCAGCCCTGCCGGAAATTGTTCGCGCTTACGAGGCGTTCAAAAATGGCGACTCTTTGGAAGTGCCGGATGTTCCGTTCCAGATGTTGACCTCGCTGCCACTTGGCACAAGCGACTGGTGTGCTATTGCACGATCAGCGCCGTGGCACATGACGCGGATGAACCTGAATACATTTGCACGGCATGGTGTGTTCGAGGTCGATGGTATGGCAGAATTGATTGCAGCGCGCTTGCGCGATGAACGGGCAATTGCCAAAGCACGAGCTTTTCCGTACCAATTACTTGCCGCATATACGGCTGCTACAGAACTGCCGCGTGTAGTATGCGATGCTCTGCACGACGCAATGGAAATGGCTACGGCAAATATACCGGAGTTTGCAGGCCGCGTGTATGTGTGCCCTGATGTCTCCGGCTCCATGCAGTCGCCAGCAACGGGCTACCGCAAGGGCGCTACGTCGGCGGTGCGGTGCGTAGATGTTGCGGCGCTTATTGCTGCGTCCACACTACGGCGCAATCCGAATGCTGAAGTGCTGCCGTTTGAAAATGATGTCGTGTCTGTTCCGCTGTCGGCACGCGATACGATTATGACAAACGCGCAAAAGCTGGCAGCAGTTGGCGGCGGTGGTACGAACTGTAGCGCACCGCTGGCGATGCTGAACAAACGGAAAGCAAAAGGCGATCTCGTTGTGTTTGTTTCCGACAATGAATCGTGGATGGACGCTCGTAATCCGCACCGTGGTACGGAAATGATGCAGCAGTGGAATGAGTTCAAAAAACGGAATCCGAATGCGCGCCTTGTGTGTATAGATATTGTGCCGAACCGCACAATGCAGGCTGTAGAGCGCGCGGACATTATGAACATCGGAGGTTTCTCCGACCATGTGTTCACGGTGATGGCAGAGTTTGCCTCGGGTGGTTTTTCCGCTCACCACTGGGTGCGTGAGATCGAACAAATTAGGTTGTAGAAAGGCTGAATGCTCGTAGGGACTACATTCCTGTCACGAATCCACAGTCTCTACAATTTGTTGTCAGCCTGTAATTTTAATCGTTGTGCCGCTTGCCGTCCGTACAGCAATGTGCGGACGCGCATCCGGTGCGCGCTGGAAAAGAAATAGACAACATGAACGCCGACAAATGCAGACGGAATTACATTTGGTGAGCCTAACGGCGGTTGGGCTCAACCCCCGATGTCTCTTCGGAGGCAGGAATTTCGTCGCTCCTTGTTGTCGGTTGAAAAATACTCTATGGCGGCGAATGCCAGTGGAACTACATTGGGTTGTGGAGGGTTCGGGTTCGAGTCCCGGCGGTGCGACGTAACGCACTGTAGCTCAAGTGGAAGAGCGTCACGAGTTTGTTTCACACTTCCTTGTCGCTGCCTTTTTGAACAGCAGTATGCGTATCGGCAAATGCCAGCGGAACTACATCGGGTCCCGGGTTCAAGTCCCGGTGGAGCTTCGGCTCCATAGCTCAGATGGGTAGAGCAGATGTTTCGCAATTCCTTGTTGCCGATTTGATTGATGGATTGTTGATAGAGAAATGAATGCCAGCGGAACGACATATTGACTTCACGGTATTTCGGCTATCATCCCAGCAGGCGGGCAACCGTCTGTGGCGGAACTGGCAGACGCAATATAGTTCGCACAACCTTGCTGTGCATACCGGCGAAATAGGATGAACAGCACGAGGCGGCAATGCCGCGCGGTGCGGAGACTGAACTTTTGAACAACACGGCTGCGCCACACAGATTTTGAAATTTTTTACTTATCGAAATAGAAATTATGAACACGCAAATCGACTCCACCGCTATTATCGCGCAGGAAGAAGCCATAGGTATTTTGCCCGTGGACAATGGAAATGTAAAGCCGATCACGGTGATTGGTACGGAATCTATACGCAATGGATTTGACCCGCTGTGCTTGCAGCAGGCGATCAACTCGCGCATGGCGCCCGGCGTGACTGATTTGGTACTGAACCCCGATGCACACGGCGGTTATGGCGCGCCTATTGGCTGCGTACTCGCATCGCCCACGCATATTTACCCGGGGCCGGTGGGTGTAGATATAAAATGCTCGATGAGCCTGTTGCAGCTCAACATACCCAACGAAGAACTCAACGACCGCAAAGTGCGGAGAGCGATTATCAACGCTATTGAGCAGCGCACGCCAACGGGGGCTGGGCGCGGACAGCGCTCGGCGAGAAAATCGCGTCGGGTTGATACAGCACTTGGTCGCAAAGCTGTGACACAGGGCGCCTCTCGCGAAGTGTGCGAAGCGCTTGGCATATCGCCGGAGTGGGCATTGCACTGCGAGGACTCATCGCATGTGGGGCACGACGACACCACTGCTGCACTTGAAGCGCGATTAGAAATACTGACGCGCGCAGGTGTGATGGAAAAATTTGCCGATAAAATGATGCAGCTTGGTTCGTATGGTGGCGGCAACCACTTTGGCGAGTGTGAAGCTGTAGAAATAGCCGACAGCGAGCGGGCGCGTACAGCGGCTGAAGTATTTGGTTTGCAGCATGGGCGCATCGCATTCTTATCGCACTGCGGTTCGCGTGGCTTTGGCTACCAGCTTGCTAATAACCAGTTCCACGCACTTGAGCAGCACTTCGAGCGGTGGCATTTGCCATACCCCGGCGCCGACAAAAAACTTGTGTACGCGCCGCTTGGTACGCCCGAAGCCGATGCGTATATTGACGACATGGCTCTTGGTGCTAACTTCGCAACTGTGAACCACATGCTCATCAATGCCTTGGTGCTCGAAGCATTCCAGGAAGTTCTTCCCGGAGCGACAGGACAATTAGTGTACTTTATCAGTCACAACATTGCGCGCAAGGAAGTCGTAGACAACCGGCAGACATGGGTACACCGCAAGGGAGCAACACGTGCGTTTCCTGCGGGCCACTTTGCGCTGAAGGATACACTTTTCCACAGCACGGGGCATCCGATCCTCTTGCCGGGCAATCCGCAGGCAGGTTCGGCGGTGATGGTAGCCGAGCCGGGAGCTGCGAGAAGTTGCTACAGCGTAAACCACGGTGCAGGCCGCGCAATGGGCCGCCGTGCAGCCATACGTGCACTCGACCAAAAAGAGGTCGATCAGTCATTCGACGACCTCGACATCCTCACAAACTGCCGACAGTATCCAAAGGACGAAGCTCCGGCTGCATACAAGGATTTTCAAGAAGTTTTGCGTTCGGTAGAGCTGGCTGGTCTTGCCAGCAATGTGGCAAACCTGAAAGCGCGTTTTGTAATAAAAGACGCCGACAAGAGCTTCGGAGGCGCTGCATAGACTGCTGTCATTCAGAAGCAATTCTTTGTTCACGCTGCTACGGCAGCATGCCCACTCGACATCACAATGAAGGACATACTTGTTATTGACGGAGCACACGGCGAGGGCGGCGGACAAATCCTCCGCTCTTCGCTTGCGTTATCGCTTGCTACGGGCACACCATTCCGCCTTGTAAATATTCGCGCAGGGCGAGCCAAGCCCGGCCTAATGCGCCAGCACCTCACGGCTATACAAGCTGCTGCTGCCATCGGCAGCGCACAAGTAGATGGCGCTTCGATAGGCGCACGCGACATCACTTTTTACCCCGGCGCAGTGCAGGGTGGAGCCTACCACTTTGCGGTTGGTACCGCAGGCAGCGCCACGCTTGTACTGCAAACAATTCTTCCCGCGCTGCTCACAGCACAACAGCGCAGCACCGTTGTGATTGAAGGAGGTACACACAATCCATTTGCTCCTCCATTCGACTATCTTCAGCGCGTCTTTCTTCCTGTGATGAGCAGAATGGGCGCCTGCGTGTCTGCCACGCTCGACAAGTATGGATTCTATCCAGCAGGCGGCGGGAAATTTACTATAGAAATAGAGCCTATAAAGCGTCTACAGCCGATTCACATTCCCGAGCGCGGCCAGCCTGTGCGGCGCAAGGTGCACAGCGTGGTAGCGCATCTTACACCGAGCATTGCCCGGCGCGAACTCGCCATAGTAAGAGCGAAATTCTCGTGGCCGGAGGAATCATTCATTATAGAGGAAGTAGCAAACAGCCGGGGACCGGGAAATCTTCTGTTCATAGAATTAGAGCACGAACACATTACCGAAGTTGTGACGGCATTTGGAGAACAGAGCATACCTGCCGAGGCTGTTGCATCGGAAGCTGTTCGCTTGGCGCGGCAGTATTTATCATCGACTGCTCCAGTGGGAGTGTATCTTGCCGATCAGATTTTGCTTCCCCTTGCAATGGCTGGCGGAGGCTCGTTTCGCGCGCAGTCGCTTTCGCGGCATGCTCTTACGAACATCGACATTATTCGCACATTTTTGCCTGTGCAGATCGACGTTCAACCGGAGCGCAATGAATGCGTTGTGGTAATACGGGAGTGAGCGACTGCTCGAACTTTCTGTTGTCTATATGCCATCTCCCGGTGATTTTGTATAATGCCACCGAATATACAACGCAGAAAAGGTAGATGAAATACAGAGAGCGACAGGAACCCGACAAAACAGAAGAGCAGAAATCTGCTGCCAGCCAAGTGGCCGCACTGGTAGAGCTTGCCGAGCAATTGTATAACAACGAGCCCGCTGTTGCTCTTGCCCATGCAAAAGTAGCACACGAGCTCGCCCGCTCAATCGGCGATACAGCCGCAGCCGCTTCTGTACTGCTTGTACAAGGAAAATGCCATTCCATTGCTTCCGAATTTGAGGATGCTGTTCGGTGTTTTGCCGAAGCACGGACGACATACGAGAAACTGCGCGACGAAGATGGCCAACATGCGGCAATGTATTATCTCGCTACAGTGCACGAGCGCTTTGGCCGGTACAACGATGCTTTAGCACTGCTTTCCGCCTGTGCTGACCACTGGCAGGGCAAAGCCGACGCGCAGGAGTGGATGGTGCGTGTGCTGAACTCGCTTGGTATTATCTACAAGAACATCGACAATTTTGCCAAGGCTCTTCAGCACTACAGAGAATGCCTGCGATACATTGGGCACGAGGAATCGGCGCGTGTTGCCAAAATCTTCCTGAACATAGGCAATATCTATGTACGCGAAGGCAATACAGCAAAGGGCTTTGAATGCTACAGAAAAGCACAGAAGATCAGCCAGGTCATCGGAGATGATTATCTGTTTAGTCGTTCTCTGATGAACCTCGCCAATGCGTATTTATCCCAGAATGCGTATGACAGTGCCATGGAATGCTACACGCAGGCGCTCGAAACTGCACACAAGTACGGTGTGGAGTCGAAGCTTATCATCCTTGCGGGGATGAGCGAAATATGTATAGGCATGGAGGACTTTAGCCGGGCAATCGAGCTGCTTGCTGAAGCCCAAACGCTGGCTGTGCAATCAGGCGTGATGCGTCGGCAGATTGGTTCTCTTGCTACGACAGGCAAAGTACTTTGCCTGATGGGAGAGCCCGAACGCGCCCTTGAAGCTCTCTTGCGAGCTCAAGCGCTTGTAGAGGGAACAGGGCATCTTTTTTTCAAACGCCAGATACACCGCTACTTGTCCATGGTGTATGAGAAGCTTGGCGATGTACAACAGGCTTACGACTCGTACAGGCGCTACAGCGATGTGCATGAGGAAATGATGAACATCGACAAGCAGAAAGCCATTGCTGAGATGCAGACGAAGTTTGAAGTAGAGCGCGTGGAGCAGCAAAGCGAAATCTATCGCCTTCGCACACAACAGCTCGAACAGGAACTCTCGAATCGCAGCAACGAGCTCGCTGGGCTGATCCTGCGCCTTACCGAAAAGAACGAACTGCTGCAAACAATGCGGGGCGAAATAGTACGCCATCGGGGAGCCGCCGGAACTGATGGCGAAAAGCTAATGACAAAGCTTCTTTCTTGGATAGAGGGCAATCTCGATTCCGAAGCTACGTGGGCAGTTTTTGAGCAGCAGTTTAATCAAATACACCACGGATTTACTCACAAACTCTTAGAGCGCTGCCCGAAGCTAACAACTACAGAACTGCGTATTTGCTCGCTGCTGAAAATCCAGCTCGCTTCAAAAGATATTGCCAGCCTTCTTTCGCTCTCGCCCCGCACAGTAGAAACTCACCGCTACAATATTCGCAAAAAACTACAGATCGATACTCTTGCACATCTCGCCCCGTTTCTGTCCTCGCTGTGATATTCCCACTGATGAAGCACGGCAGTCGTGCAGAAAAGCGGAACATCTCTGCTAACAATACGCGGGCTACGGGAGGAAAGCCACGCGGCGGTTGTGCTGCGCGGTGCAAAGACTGAACGCATGAGCGAAGGCCGAAGCGCACCAGAATGGAGAGCCTGTGTGCTGTTGATTTGCCTGCTGTGCTGTAACACCTGCCCGGCAACAACTAGTCTACGTAGTATTTCAGTAATGCCCGCTACGGCGTAAACCTGTATATTTCGCTCTATAATATTCATGTCTATTCATGAGGGGAGTATATGGGAAATTTGATACATCTGGGTTGCCGGAGCGCTATTCGGTGCATGGCTATTGCTCTTGTATGCCTTGCGGCTGTTGTGCCTCTTCGTGCACAGTCGGTCGACTGGAAAGAGGGTGGATATGCACGTTGGCAGAACATATTAGTAAGTAGTAGCAAGGAGTGGGACAGTGCACGGGACACATTTAGCGTTGTGCTGCGCGTGTTCGACAAGGTGGCACCTATCGACACAGTATCGCTTTTAGTGTACTATCCGGCGAGCATTACAGAAGTGCAGAACCGGCCTGCTATTACTATAAGGATCGACGGCTACAAGGGCAAGGGCACGCAAATTGCCAAAGCCACAAAAGCGTTCTACAGGACAACTGGCAACAGGCTAGCGAGCAATGAAAGTGGCGACGTTGCAACCATAACAACAACAGCATTCGACACGCTGAACCAGTCTGTAGCTGGCTCCTTTGATGTCCAGTGCACATACGTCGACGCAGAGAATTCGAGCAACAACCAGAAATTCCAGATACGGGGTGTATTTCGTATTCGCGGCTTTGTGATTGAGCCCGCTGATGTTGGCTTGAAACAGGGCGAGGCCATTACCTATCGCGTCCTTACGGCACCCGGTGCATTTGTTGGCGTTGTGGAAGGCACTTCTACCCAGCCAGTAATTGCCGACGCACATGGTGTTGCTTCGTACACACGCACGCTTTCGGCATCGCAGGCTGTAACACCGATAGAGCTTTCGTTTATCACAAGCACGGGCGCCACAGCAGGCGCTTCCCGCACTATTTATGTTGATACATCATTCGCCAAGCCGGTCGTGCTGCCTTTGCCCAACAGACGGGGTTATCAGCTCCAGGCATGCCGCAACGCAAGCGACAAAAGGAACAACCGGCGGCGTGCGGAATTCGGTCGACCAGAGAATTTTCGCGCAGTAAACTACAAAGATTCCAATAGCATTTCGTCGGTGGAACTGCACAGGCTGCCCATAGACAGCTTGCACACTACTTCTACAACAGCCACGCTTGCGGGCATATCGGTAAAGACCGACATCATGATTGCCGCACAAACGGACACTGTGCTTGCCAACAGGGCAGCCGCCGACTCCGCGCTTGTGCAGTGGCTGCGGGCAAAGGAATACAGGGCGCTTGGCGCTGTGCGCGACGACAGCGTAGCGATGAAAATCAGCGGTGGTGTCTTCAACGGCAAGACGGTGCACATTCCGTGCAGACGGCAGCCATTTGAAAAGAAAGAAGAGCGGGAAAGCCTTGATGGCACGCGCACGGCTGCTCTGCATACAGTGCGAGGCGAGATCGTAGCACTGAACTGGGGTGTTGCTCCTGCAGGTGTGTTTTCTGCACGCAGAGCGCGTGGTTTACTGCTGCTTGGTGTTACAACAAAAATCGACCAGCGCACTTCCGATTCTTCGATGATTACATTGCAGAACCCACTGTTGCTCGGGCGCATCCACACCGGTGCGATTTCTGCGGCGACGGCCTGCGACTCCTTGAACGCTACAATGCTGCGAAAAGTGAAAGATTCTCTGTCGGGTGCCGTACCTGAATATCTGTTGCTATACGATTATACAGCCGACTATACAGTATCGCCCGACTCTATCGACAATATAAACCAGTACGACCGTGGTGCTTCCGATGATCTTCCCGTGCGGCATGGCTACAAGGGCGGCAATGCCTGTGGTGCCAGCTCGCTGACAATGGCCTTGTCTACGCTGCTCCCCGTCGCCAGCAGACCTACGCTGAGCCAAGCATACCATAACAGCCTGCAAATAGGATTGAGAAAATCGGATGCAACGACGGCAAGCGTGGTGCCCGACGACACCGAGCAAGCGTTCTTGTGGGAGCGAGCTACGCGCTGGCTGTGGGGCGATACTGTATCGACAGGAATGTGCCTTACTAATACTGATTCCCCGGTGTATAGCTGCCGGAAGTTCAATCCGGACATGAGCGACAACACCCTTGATGCGCTTTTGCGACCTGCTTATGGAATGCGGAAATGGACGGAAGTTGATGGCTGGCTTGCACTGAAGCGGCCTGTACTTATCGGCACCTATCTCGGCACAGGAGTGAATCCGGGTGGTGGGCATGTGATTCTGCTGCTCGGAGTGGGAAATAATCCCGAGGTACGCAAAATGCTGCGCAGCATGGGCGTAGATACGAATTACTACATCGTAGCCGATCCCGCTGGCCACTTCTATGCTAATCCAGACGCCGGAGGCATGAATGCAGGGCACTACGGCTTGGCGGGAAAACTCGATAGTTTGTGCGTTGGTATGAGCCACAGCGGTTGGTTTGGAATTTATCCACGCGATAGATTCCGGCTGCGTGCAGGCAATACAGATAGCACACGGTACACCTTGTCGTTTTTCAACGACAGCACTGTGTATGTGCGCGTGCGCAGCAGGTGTACTGCCGCGTCGAATTGTGCCACTAATGGCTTTGGCGGAAAAGTGCCCGACGTACAGGCTGGTGCCAGCCAAGAAGATGTGCCGCCGACGCTATCTGTCGTGATTGTAGACAACGAAGGGCGGCGTACAGGTATGAATGCCGACGGCAGTACTGTGCAGGATATTCCCGGCTCGGAGGTCAATATTGCTTTTGGTGAGGAAGAGGGCGGCGACAACAGTAATGGCTTTGAAGTACAGCTTCGCGACGCCCTTGTCATTGGACTTCGCAACCCCGGTCCCGGAGCTTACAAAGTAGAGGTGACAGGCATTGATGAAACTGCATACGACGTGGATATTGTCATGCACAATGTTGCGAAAATTGCCTACGACCACAGAAGCGAACGCGACACAGTGGAAGTCAATCAGAAAAAAGAATACGATATTCTCATACCAACGGATGTGATCGAAGAAGGCGAACACCGCAATCGGCTGCTGCGCAGTTCTTATCCCGAGCCTGTGAATTCAGTCGCTACTGTAGAGTTTGCACTCGACCGACCCCAGCATGTACGGCTTGGTGTGGTGAACATGATGGGTGCCGAAGTTGCGGTTCTGATGGATGGATATACTGATGCCGGTATGCATTTTGCCCGATGGAACACCGAAACTGTTCCGGCAGGCGTGTACTTTTGCCGAATCGAAGCCGACGGTATTGTGGAAGTACGGAGGATTACTGTACTGCGATAGAGAGTAGCATTACAGGAATGTTCCCGCATTCGGGGTGATTGTTCCGGATGCGGGAATCCTCGTATTTGCAGCGGTATAGACCATTTGCCGAATGGTGTAAGGCATAGGCGCACAAAGCCGCACCACGTACAGTAAAACAATGTGCGGGCAATGGATGGGCGGCCACTTCGTAACCAAATATCACAGATAGACCTTTAAGGCAGTAGATTTTTGATTTTTTAATGTTCGTAGCAAGAGTGCATTTTTACGCACGGTTGTCCGGTGGAAGTCGGGCTGAGAGCATCGGAGTTTTTTAGGTGAAATAATGCAGAAACTATACAGCATCCTTTTTCTTTCTGTTGTTCTCGTGCTGGGAAGCGTGTGTACGCTTACGGCACAAACGACTGTTCCCCAATGGCGCCCTCATACGCTGTTGCCGGTAGCGCTTACAGGCCACGCCACAGTGCTGTTGCACAATGGCGATATCCTTGTGGCCGGGGGGCTCGCCGACGATGGGCAGACCTCATCTGCTTCATTTATTTACTCGGCGGCAACGGGTGCATTCACTCCCACGGTGAATGCACTTACCGATTCGCGTGCTTACCACGCGCTTGTTGTGGTGCCGGTCGCGGGTGGGTCGCGGGTATTTGCCATAGGCGGATATACAGGTGCACCGGGGAGTTATCGCAGTCTGGCATCCATAGAAGTGCTGGACTTCGACGCTGGAGTGGGCAATTGGCGTTGGCGCACAATGAGTTCGCTTGCGGTGGCACGGGGCGATTGTGCAGCGGCTTGGGATGGAGGAAATTTTGTTGTTGTATCGGGCGGGCGTGTACAAGCTGGCGGCGCTTTGCACTCCGGGGCCCGCTCTGATGCAGCGGAGCGTATTAATATCCAGACATTACAGATAGCGCCGACTGGCGCAATGAAAACTGCGCGCTCGGAGCACGCGCTCGTGCGCATTACCGACGCCCTGAACAGATTAGAACTCGTAGTGGCAGGTGGCGAAGAGACAAAACCAACGACATCAACGGAGCTGTTGCCGATAGGCACAACGGTGTGGGATCCGCTTGCCAATCCTCCTGTTCTGTATCGTTCCTCGGCTGCGTCCGTAGGCGACCTCGCGGGTATTGCGCGCGTTTTCGGTGGGTTTGGCGATGCAGGCGCGCCGCTCAATACATGCGAGTGGTATGATGTAAAAAGCGGATGGCGCGCTGCGCCACGCATGCAGACCGCCCGGGCTCGTGCGCGTGCAGCTCTTGTGGCTGGCCCTTCAGATACTGCCCGTGTTTACATGATTGTGGCAGGGCAGGGCGCTTCCGGTACAGTGCGCGAGACCGAGACATTTGAGCTTCCCGACAATGCGGTTCCCGCTGGGCAATGGGTGCCTTTTCCGCTGCTGAACAGGCGCGGAGCAGAGCGCACTATCACTGTGGCAGGAAGTAATCTCCCGCTTGTAACAGGTGGCGAAGACGGTACTGCAATGGCACACACAGAAATATTCCAACCGTTGCGCGCCAATGATCTCGCCTTTGGAGTAGAAGAAGTAGGGCGCCGCAGCGACAGCTTGGCTGTTGTCATACGCAATGAATGGCTCTTACCTGTTAATGTCCACACATTTCGCTTTGCCCAAGGGGCCGAATTCACTCTATCGGGCGACGCCTCTGCACGAGTGATACCGCCCGGAGGCCAGCGCGTGCTCCATGTGCGGTTTCGCCCCAACGCAGCGGGCGAGCGCTCCGACGTCCTGCTGTTCGATGTTGGACCGCTTACCGATACCGTAAGGCTGCGCGGCACAGGTGTAGAATCGGAAATTGCTGTTGTTGCGGGTGCAGTCGATTTCGACAGTGTATTCATCAACACGACCGAGCGCAAATGCTTTACAGCGATTCGCAACCGTGGTACTGATACTACGGTGATTGATTCGGTCATTGTCACGCCGCGCGATGTCTATCGCGTTGTGTCGCCTGTGGGGCGTGTGGCTGTTGCACCTGGCGATTCCCTTATCGTATGTGTAGAATTTTTTCCGCGCCAGCGGGGTTCGTCTGTAGCTTCGGTGACAGTGCACATTGCTTCCCGCACCTTTCCGATTGGCATAGCAGGCACAGGCATACGCCGGTATGCTGTTGCTTCGTCGATGCCCGACTGCGATACCCTTTCTATTGCACCTGGCGACTCTCTTACCCGTTTTGTGACGCTGTTCAACCCGAGCGACAGGCCGGTGACAATCACCGGGGCTGCGATAACTGCGGGCGTGGACGGGCTGTTTATGCTCGCCGACCCGTCGGTGCTGCCGCTTGTGATTGCACCGGGGCAAACCATTGCTGTGGAGATTGCCTTTAAGCCACAGCGCGAAGCTACGGAAAAAGCTGTAGTAGAGTTTATCAACAACGGCGACACGGCGACGCGTTCGGAACTGTGCTTTGTATTGCGCTCGCGCTTTATCAGCCCGTCGGTCGGCCTGCTCGACCTCGGTACGCTCTGTGTAGGCGATTCCGCTACTGCGTCGTTCCTGCTGGAAAATCCCGGCCAGTTCGAGTCTGTTGTTGTCGATGGCGTTGCTATGCAGGCTGGAAGCAGTTTTGTTGCAACGGCTGCGACGGACACCGTACTACAGCCCCGCGAATACATGACGGTGCGCGTTCGCGTTGCGCCCGCTGTTTCTGGTGTGATTACCGACACCGTGTTTGCTACCGGCAGCTTTGGCACTCTTGCCATTCCGGTACAAGTGCGTGCCGTTCCAACTTTTTCTTTTGTACCGTCTGCGCCGGATGCAGCGATTGGCACCACTGTAGTGATTCCCATCAGCATCGCCGGTGCCGATGGCGTGCAGCTCGAACAAGCGGCGATAGTCATCGCCTACAACAAAACAATGGTGCATCCCCGGCGCCTTGTGTCGATTGCCGGTGCTCCGGCTTTAGACGCTGTGCAGTCGACAATGGCAATTATCCGGCCAGGAGTCGTGCAGGTATCGCTCTTTTGGCAGACTCCAGTTGCTGGCAATGGCCCAGCGTTTGGGCTTGAATGCGACATCTTGCGCGGCAACAACGACAGAAGCGACATAGCGATAAGCGGCGCAGGCACTAACGACTTCTGCGTAGCGCCGACAAAGGTGATTATGCCGATTGACAATCCGTGCGGCGGGCAGAGTGGATTTATCCGCACCGAGGGTGCGTCGTTTATCCGCGCTCTGCCAAATCCCGCTGTGGAATCATTGCAAATACTCGTGCGCCCCCCGCACTCTGGACAACTGAAAATACAAATTGTCAATGCACTCGGCGAGCCTGTAGCAGAACGCGATCTGGGCGAGTATTCCGAAGGCAGTGTGCAGGCGGAACTCGACGTAAGCCGCCTTCCTGCTGGTGTGTATTTTGCCCGTGCTGTTCTCGATGCTGAAATTGTAGATGTTCAACCTGTGATGCTCATGCGATAATTATGAAAACAATGGGATACTTCAGGACAACCCGGTTTGGAAAAGTAGCCGGAAAAAGTGTGGTATGTGTACTGCCCGCGCTTCTCTCGCTGCTCGCTCTTCCGGTATCTGCCCAGACCGAGCCTCCCGAACAGCGGTTTCAGGTAGGTGCCATCGGTGCCGGTGCGCTCAATATGCACAAGGGCGATTTCAGCACTTACGACGGCGTGCTCGAATGCGGTACGTTCGACGAAGCAACAACACTTGGCTGGCAGATTGGAAATATTGTTGATATACCACTCTCGCCAGCAACTGCGCTGTCGATGCGATTGTATTACCACAAAGCCAATGGCGATTTTACGACGCCCAATCCAGAGTCGCCGCTTGTGGCGCTCGACGATGGTACACTCGTGCGGCTACAGACGGAGCATACGCTTGCAACAGCATTAGACTATGTGTCTATCGACGCATTGGGTAAATGGCGTCTGCTGGGGCCGTTGTACATCGGTGCCGGGCCTACTATTGGGCTTTCTACACGCGCGGCTTACGAACAGGAAGAGACAATTATAGGACCGAACGGTATGAAGTTTGTCAATGGCGAAACAACGCGGAATATTATTGCCGGAAATTTTGACGAACAGGGAACGCTGAATACGCAGCGCAATCTTCGCATTGCGGCAACGGGAGTAATCGGTGCAGACGTTGCACTTTCCAACACGCTTGTGCTCAACCCCGAAGTGGGGTACTCCTACAGCTTTACCGATGTACTGTCGGATGTACAATGGAAAGTACATGTCCTGCGCGCTGGCGTAGCGCTCAAGTATGCCTTTGGCGGCGAAGAGCCGCCCGCTGCTCCGGTGCAGCCACCTGTGCCTGTGGAGCCTGCTCCCGCACCGCAACCTATTGTAGCGCTCGACGTGCAGAACCAGCTTGCCGACGGTACGCGCCAGAACTACGCTGAAATCACGCTTACTGAAGAGCGCTCGCTCGACGTTGTGCCGCTTTTGCCGTATGTGTTCTTTGCTCCAAATAGCAGCGAATTACAAAACCGTTATCGCCGCATAGAGCCCGCTTCGGCGCAGGTGTTCGACGAGTCGAATTTGCAGGATTCTACGCTCGGTATTTACTACCATGTGTTGAATATTATTGGCAAGCGGATGCTTCTGTATCCAGAGTCAAATATTACTGTAACAGGCTGCCGCGAACCGCTCGACGACATAGAAACCACAACATCGCTTGCCGCTGGAAGAGCTACGACAGTGAAGCAGTATTTGGTTGATACGTGGGGCATTGATCCTTCGCGCATTCGCACGGAAAGTCGTGCACTTCCGCAAGCAGTGTCGAACCGCCAGATTCAGGACGGACGCGAAGAAAACCGCCGTGCCGAAATCTCATCGTCGGACACGCGCATCCTCGCGCCAGTAAAGCGCGAATATATCGACCGCCAGATCGAGCCCGCAGCGCTTGTGCTTGTGCCGCGTGTGCAGTTCGGCGAGAATGCAAATGCCTGGATGGCTTCGCTGAATGATGCCGAAGCCGAAGTGCTTTGGGACCAGGACGGCTTAGGTGTCCCCGCAGGCGATTTGGTGTGGAATGTAGAGGAAAGAAAAATTGTCGACCGCACGCACATGGCTCAGACATCGACCTCGCTTACTGCACTGCTTGGCATTCGCAATCAGGATGGGCAGACACGCTACGCAACGCGCGAAATTCCCGTTCGCAAGATATTCCGGGGACGGCGCTTTAATGGCGAGATCGTGCGCGACTCTGTTTTGGAACGTTATAGCTTGATGTTCTTTGACTTCGACACTCCTACTATCAGCGATTTTAACAAGCAGGTGATGGAACTCGTGCAGAGCCGTATGAGAACAAGCTCCGCTGTTCGGGTGACGGGGCTTACTGATCGCATCGGATCGGAAGAGTACAACAAAACTCTCTCGCAGCAGCGCGCACAAACAGTAGCGCAGGGTATTCGCTCGCGGATTGTCCCAGCCGTGCTTACGCCTACCGGCGCAGGCGAATATCTGATCTACAACAACGACTTGCCAGAAGGCCGGTTTTACAACCGAACAGTGATGGTGGAAATTGCAACGCCCATCCAGGAATAAAAGCCGGTTGCTATGAAAGTGCTGTGTGAGAAATACCATGGCGAGAAATAATAGGTGGCACGGGCGTCGTTGGTCGGAGCCGCCCCAGAGGGACGGCTCTACCGGGCGTCGCTGTCACCGGTCGCACTAACCGCTGCGAAGAAGCCCGAACGATCACGCGGCGGGTGGAAGTTATCATCGGCTCGTCCGCGCACCGTTCTTATGGTAACTGATGCGCGGACGTCAGCGCGGTGCAGAGGCAGAACGGCAGGCCAGAGACCGAAGCGCACTGCACAGCTTTTGCATGGACAGAACGGCGTCGGTATTGCTCCTGGCTATTGATTAGTATGCGAAGAACAGGGTAAGGAACGGAACTATGCGTCCAACTACAACAATGGTATCTATGAATAAGCTCGTTCTCTTTGTGGCTCTTATGGCTTGTGTGCTCGTGCCGCTATCGGCTGTTGCGCAGCAATCGCTGAGTATTCTCGACGCACTGCCGCCCTACGACCTGACGGCAACCCTGCTGGCCAACGGGCATTTTTCTGTGTCGACGGAATACACCGGCGAGCCAAAGACGCTGATCTACCGCGAAGATGGAACAGGTGGGCGGCCAGTGAACTACACATCGCATGTGCATTTCAAAGTAGACGATATTGTTTTTCAGTTGCCGTATGAGCTCAATCCTGTCACACGCGAGACACCGCCGGACAATCCGCTGACAATTACCCAGCTTTTTCGCGACACAGTTGCTGGCCGACCTCGTGTAAATGCGCGTATGTTTGGCGTGATGCCCGACGGCGACACCATGCGGTTTGTCTTTACCCTGCAGCCTGTGAAGCGTCCAAGTGGTGGTTTTATTCGGCTTTCTGCCGAAGTAGAGAACAGCACTACAAAGAAGCGTTCTGTGGGCGTTCTCATGCTCGTAGATACCCAGATTGGAAGCAACGACCGCGCGCCAATTGTAACAGCGTTTGGCTACCAGAATACCGAAACACAATACACTGGCGCCGCCGCCCCGGGCATGCCGGAGTTCTGGCTGGCGCTTGAAGGCTCGCCTGCCAATCCGCAACTAACAGCTCGCGGCAATCTTCGCGAAAGCAATCTTATCGAGCCTGATATTTTTCTGTTTGGCAACTGGGTGGACTACACGGCATTGGGCATTCCCGGCTTGGCGCTGGCACAGTGGAAAGAACGCGCGCCCTCTGGATTGGAATATACCGATAGCGCTGTGCTGCTTATCTGGGACGAAGAAGATATGCCCGCCGGACAGCGCAAACTTCGCGCTTCTACCGAAATAGGTATTGTCGACTCGCTGAAAGTGCAGTTCAGTCCGGGGTCGGTGCCCTACGATGTTGCGCTGGCAGGGTCGGGAACATGCCTGACGTATGAAACTGTGGAAGAAATTCCCTGCGGCGATCCCGACTATCATCCTTACGTGCCGGACTCGCTGCAAACGCTGTACATTGTCACCAATCGCGGTACACAGGCTATGAACAATGTGCGCGTTGTAGTGCCGAATATACCCGCAGGATTGGACGTTGCTGCAAGTGTCAATCCCGTTATTCCTACCGATCTCGCTGCTGCTGTTACTGGTGTTGCAACCGTGACATTTTATGCGGCTCCGCGCCTGCAAAATGCTACTTACGAAGTACCAGTTGCTGTGATGTCTGGTGCAGATACCGTGATGTTCGATACGGTGTGTGTTATCGTGCCCGGACTGCTCGGCGAGATAGAACTCAGCAACGCGCAGTTTCGCCCTCTGTGTCCTGGGCGCGAAGACACAATGGATGTGGTCTTGGATTTAGACGGTGTGCGTTGCCTGCCTATCATTGATGTGCGGCTTGTTGGCACCCAGCCCGGCAATAATCTGTTCGCTATAGTGCCACCCCTTCCTACGGTTGTTCCGGCCAATGGACAAGTAAGCGTGCGCGTTCGGTATTTCCCGGATAATCTTGGTACACATGCTGTAAGCCTTGCTGTAGCCGTGCGCGACTTCGAGACACTTACTCCCGGCGATACAACGTTTGTTGTGCTGCGCGATACGGCGGAGATTACGGGTATTGGCAGAGAAGCGGAATTTTTCTTTGCAGAGAAGACCGACACCCTCGACCTCGGCGCTGTGTGCGTGGGCGATACCGCCGACGGGGAATGGGAGATTGTGAATGTAGGCGGGTGCGATCTTGTTATTGACAGCACGGTTATCAATGGTGGTGTTCCCGGCCAGTTCTCAATTGGCAATAAAGGCGATTTTCCCCTTGTTGTACCGCGCGGAGAGCGCCGTGCAGTGCGTATTCTCTTTGCTCCACTTGTGCAAGGCGACGACAATGCAATGGCCGTTGTTGCAGGGGTGGTACAGCCGCAACTCGACACGCTGTTCTTGCGAGGTCGTGGCGATATCCCTCAATACGCCGCGCCAACCGATCCTGTGGACTTTGATACGCTGTGCCCGGGTGGTGTGTACTCGCGTGCTGTAGAACTGAACAATCCAACTGCGTGTCCGGTGCTTATCGACTCGCTGGCAGCAACGCTATCAGAAGCCAGTGTTGTACCAGTGGGCAGGTTTGTAATTCCGCCTTTTGGCAGTGTTACAGCGCAAGTACGCGCATCGTTTGCAGTGCCGGGCAATTATACAGGAGTGGTGACTATTCATTCCACTTCGGCAGGTGTGCAGCAAGTTGCGATGCAAGCCGTTGTGCGCGACCGCGCTTTGCTTACGACAGCAAGCATAGAATTTGGTGATGTCAGGCTCGGGTCGAATACAACGAATACACTTACTCTTACAGCCGCAGGCACACTGCAAACACATGCTGAGGTGATTATTAGCAATGTGCGTGTGCTCGGCGTGAACAGCAGCGAGTACGATCTTGTTGTTCCACCCGGAACGCTGCCGCGCCGTTTGCTGCCCGGGGAATCGCTGTCGCTTGTTCTCAATTTTACTCCTGGCGATCTCGAACAGCGCCATGCAACCGTTGTTGTTGATGTTGTGCAGGGGACAGTCTGCGGTGCAGTGCAGCCGGTAGAACTGAACGGGCGCGGTATTCTGCCTGTGATTGATGTTCCTCGCCGCACTATTGATTTTGGAAGAGTGTGTGTAGGACAGGCTGTTGATACCGTTATTACTGTTCGCAATTTTGGCAACGCTCCGCTGCATGTAGCTGGTGCTACAACCGAGGGGGCGTCGGATATTATTGTGCTCGGTGGCGATCTGCCAGTAACTATCGACGAAGATTCAACACGGCTTGTACGCATACGCTTTGCGCCGCATCGCCTTGGCGAAATTGCAACCGATTTGTATATGCAAAGCGATGGTGAATGGTTTACTAAACCCGACACCGTGATACAGCTAACAGGAACGGGGATTATCTGTGCGGAAATATGGGTGGACTCACTGCGATTAGCTACTGGTGCCGTTGCCGAAATTCCCGTTCGCATTCGCCCCGCCACAGGAGTGCAGCTTCAGCAAGCAGATATTCCGCGCCTGATGAACGAGTCGGGCCATGTGTCTCTGTCGTTTTCTGTGGTGCATAAGCCAAAACTGTTTCGGTTCCGCAACGAGCCTGCTGTGGGCGGTATGCTGCAATCTTCACAAGTAATATCCCAGCCGGGGCGTGTCACTCTTACTGTGGATAATACATTTGCCCTGCACACCGGCGATGTTCTCGCAGTGCTGCGCGGCGATGTTCTCTTGGGCGACAGCTTCGACAGCGAGCTACAGCTTGATGTTAGCAATTTTGCCGATGGCTATGCTGATATTATCCAGCGCGATGGATTGCTCGTAAGCGAATATTGCGCGCTGGACAGGCGGTATGTCAATGCCAGTAGTGTGCAGTCGTTTGTACAGCCCCGGCAGAATCCGCTTGGCGATGGCGGCATCATAGACATGTACATCGCACAGCCCGGTGCTGCGCGCCTTGTGCTTGTTGATGCAATGGGTCGCCAGGTTGCCGAACTGTTTAGCGGAGAAGCCACAAAGGGTATGCACGAAATTGCGGTCGGCGGATTTATCCTGCCTTCGGGTGTGTACACAGCAGTATTAGAAACAGGCGGGGAAAGCAGTGCCGTTCCCGTGCTCGTCGTTCACTGATAATATTCACACTGTATCTCTTTGTAGAAAATACCGCTTGGTATAAAAAAGAGTTCTGTAAAAAAATACCGCTTGGTATAAATCAGCGATAGGGAAGTCTGTGGCACGTGCGTCTTCGCCCGGAAGTTCAGTCGCTGTCGCCGGTCGCACCAACCGCCTCGTGGTTTGCCAAAGGCTTGCCGCCAGAATTAGTCCGGGGCAAAGAGGCGATGTGGGGCGTACAGTTACGCAGCGGCATATGCAGCGCGGTGCGTAGACCAAAGCACGGGCAGAGACCGAAGCGCGATTGTACAGTTGGTGTAATTCTGTAGATTGCAGGCATATTCACTCGGTTGTAAACCGAAGCTGTGCTGCGCGCAGCTAATCTCGGTAGCGACGCAGACACAACTGCTGCGGTGTGCGGCCAGATAGCAGGGGCTTACTACGGTGTATCTGCAATACCGGATTCTTGGCGGCGCAAGCTCGTGATGCGCGGCGATATAGAAGACCTCGCGGATCAGTTGCTATTGGCTACTCGCGGTGCCATTGCCGGGCTACAGCCGGAATAACGCTGCTTATTTTCTGCCTTTACTCAGTAGGATATCGACGATGCTTTTCGCCATGCTTTCGGCCTGAGTGCGCTGCTGCGGAGAAAGTTGTGCTTCCACATTCGCTTGCTCTACGAGGCGCGTATCCACGAAGTCGCGTTTGTCTTCGGCGAGAGTTTCGCGGTTAGCTTGCATAACAAGCAGCCAGGCATAAGCCTCGCTCATTTTTTTTCGTTCTCTCGCTATTTCAAACAGATTCACCCACGCATCAGGGTCGCCTTGGTCGGCAGCTTTGCGATACCAGCGTGCAGCTTCGTTGAGGTCTGCTTTTACGCCATCGCCATTGGCATAGAGCCAGCCGATATTGTACTGAGCATCGCTGTAGCCTTGGTCGGCAGCCTTGCGATACCATTTCATGGCCTCGGCGATATTTTTCTTTACGCCATCGCCGTTGGCATACGCCCAGCCTATATTGTACATAGCGGCGGGGTGATTCTGTGCAGCGGCTTTGCGATACCACTTCATGGCCTCGGCGATATTTTTCTCTACGCCATCGCCATCGCCATCGCCATTGGCATAGAGCCAACCTAATGCGAACTGTGCATCGGCGTAATCTTGTTCGGCAGCAGCTTCGTACCAGCGCACAGCTTCCAGCATATCGCGCTCCACGCCTTCGCCAAGTGCGTACATAAGGCCGAGGCTGTATTGTGCCATGATGTGCCCCTGTTCGGCAGCGCGATAATACCAGTTCACTGCCTCGTTGTCGTCCGTTTCTACACCGGTGCCATTATCGTATATCCAGCCGAGGCCATACTGAGCTTCGGCAAAATCTCTATCCGCAGCAAGGCGATACAGGCGGACAGCTTCTTCGGTGTTTTTCTCCACGCCCACACCATTGGCGTACATCCACGCAAGGGCGGCCTGTGCAATGGGAAGTTCTTGGTCGGCAGCAAGGCGATACAGGCGGGCTGCTTCGGCGGGGTCTTGTCCCACACCATCGCCATTGGCATACAGCACACCGAGATTAAACTGTGCGTCGGGCATGCCCTGTTCGGCGGCCTTGCGATACCACCGTATAGACTCCGGTTGATTTTTTTTTACGCCATCGCCATTGGCATACACCCAGCCGAGGCCAAACTGCGCCAGCGCGTTGCCCTGCTCAGCAGCTTTGCGATACCATTTGATTGCCTCATCGGTACTTTTCTTTACACCGTCGCCATTAGCGAACATCCAGCCGATGTTGTACTGTGCATCGCTGTAGCCTTGGTCGGCAGCTTTGCGATACCACTTTATGGCCTCGGTCATATTTTTCTCTACGCCGTCGCCATTGGCATACACCCAACCGAGATTGAACTGTGCTTCTGCTACGCCTTGATTGCTCATTGCGCGGAGAGAATCAACATTAAATGTTTGGGCTGAAAGCGAGACGCCTGCACACAACACAAACAAAGCTACCGGAATAAAATTTCGGAGATATACGGCGTTAGAACAACGAGCCATAGCACACCACACAGGATGGAATGAAACAATGGAATTGGCAAATATAGTGTTTTCCGCACGCAATATCTCCGCGTGGCTCCATAGACATTATTTGTCCGGCTATATGTATTTTCGCAGTAGTACACAGCAATGGAGTTCTTGAGTATTTCCTTTTCAGGACAACAACAGCGATGATCGGCAGACAGGAGCAGTTAGAGAACATTCTCGCGGCAACAGATGCTGTTGCTACTGGCAGCGCCACGCATAATGTCCTGTTTGTAACAGGCGAAGCCGGTATTGGGAAAACAACTCTGCTGCACGAAGCAGAGCACGCACTCGCACACGCTCATGCCCACAGAAGGATACTGTCGAGGTTTGCGACGCCGGATACCACAGTGCCCTCGCCCCTTGTGGCATTTGCACAGTGTTCAACGCCATTAGCAGGCAGAGACATCGGCGAGGTGGAATCGCTACAGCCCTGGGCCGAAATCATGGCCCAGCTTCTTGAGCGCTCGGCAAAGGAAGTCGTCGAAAAGAAAAAAACGAAATTCGACTTTGCAAAATTTTTTGTCGACACTGCACCGGCATGGGTGACAATGGTGCCCGTTCTTGGCCCTTCGGTTGGTGCGGCATTAGAGATTGTAGGAGCAACTTACGATCAATATTATTTCAATCGGAAGCTCAGCAACGAGCAGGCGGCACAGAATGCGGCGAACCAGCAGCAGGTATTTCAGCAGTATATCAATTTTCTCGCGAAGGCGTCTGCACAGCAGCCACTGGTACTTATTATCGATGATTTTCACTGGGCTGATACCAGCTCAGCAAATTTGTTGTTTACAGCAGCACGCGAGCTTCGCGGGAAGCCCATTGTGTTTCTCATCGCCTACCGCGCCGACGACGCCATGAGCTCACGCGGGGGGGAGGGGCATCCGCTTCTGCACATCCGCAACGAACTACAGCGATATGATTTGATAGTGGACATTGATGTTCCCATGCTAACGGGTTCCGATCTCGACCAACTGCTGCACAGCCTCTATCCACACTACCGAAACAGCGCAGCTTTTGAGCAATGGCTATTGCGTGCAGGAAGCGGCAATGCGCTGTTTATTACGCAGTTCCTTACTACGCTGGAAGAAGACGGATATATCGACGCAGCTACAGGCAACATACGCGAGGGCTTTGAGCTGGCCAGAGTTCCTGCATCAGCACAGGCAGTTGTGCAGGAGCGCATTCGAAGGCTGAACGAAGACACCCGCGAGCTACTGCGGTATGCCAGTGTGGAAGGCGATACATTTACTTCGACGGTGCTTGCTTGTATCACAGAAGTTCCACAGCTACGACTTCTGCAAAAGCTGCGCATTGCTGAGGAGACATATCGATTTATTCGCTCACTCGGTAGGCAGCGGCTGTACGCACGCGAAATGACTGCCTACAAATTCACCCATGTGCTCATGCACAAAGTGCTGTACGACAGCCTTGGCGAGGAAGAGCGCGAACTACTGCACGAGGCAGTGTTTGCTATTCTGAAAGAGGAATGGGAATCCGCATTGCAGGAGCAGCTCAATATCGAGGGCGTTGCTGCACGGCTGGCTGTCCACGCCGAAATTCTCGGGCAGTATGACTTTGCCATAGAAGTATTGCTCGAAGGAGCCCGCTCTTCGTGGAAGGAATTCGCCGAGGAAGAAGCACTACACCAGCTCCGGAAAGCATTCGCGCTATTACAGAACATTACCCAGAACACAGAGACCAACACTGTGCACAGAAAAAAGTTGCTCGGCGAAGCGTATATTCTTCAGGCACAAATAGATACATTCCACGCACGCCATACCGAAGCGCTTCGATGTACACGACAGGCAAAACACAATTTTGAAGAGATCGGCAATCAGCGGCTGTTTTGTTCCGCACTGGCAACCGAAACAGAGATACTACGCACAACGGGAAATCTGGACGAAGCAGAAGAGTGCGCGAATAAAGCCTTGCGGATGAGCCGGGAAGCCGGATTACACGAGGTAGAATCGGGTGTAATGAGCGAACTCGGTGCTATTATGTATCTTCGGGCAAATAACTGGAAGGCATTAGAATTTCTCCTGCAAAGTCTCGAACTTCTCACTGCTACTGATTACCATGCGCTGTGGCGCACGCTGAACAATATTGGTCTTGCAGAAGTAGCACTTGGGCATTACGATAGCGCTCTTGAATATTTTCATAGAAGCTTGGACGCGCTTCGCTTTACGAAAAACCGGGCAAGCGAAGCAAGTTATCTCAACAACATCTCTATTGTACAGTATCAGTCTGGCAACTTCGGCGAAGCGATAGAGAATCTGCGGGCGAGCATGGACATACGGCGGAGCCTTGGCGATAATACAGGTGTTGCAACATCGCTGCACAACATAGGGCTGCTCCACATGATGCGCGAGGAGCTCGACGAAGCATTTGATTGTTTTACCCGCAGTTTAGAGTTGGCTCATGCGCTCGATATGCTTCCGCTTTTGGCTCGTGTGCAGGTAAACCTCGGCAATGCTGAGCGCAAACGCAATGCGAACGATAGCGCACTCGACTACTTTTGGGCAAGCCTGAAGACCGCGCGAAGCATAGACAACCGCGATGGTATGGCTATTGCGCTTATCAGCCTTGGCTCTTTGCTGCGTGTTCTCGAACGGTATGGCGAAAGTAAACCCCTGATAGAAGAAGCATTAGTAATCAGCCGCGAAATCGCACGGCGAGATTATGAAGGTGTTGCTCTTGGCGAGCTCGCAATGCTGCGAAAAGACACAACGAATAATGAGCCAGACAGAGCCGGGATATTGCGCGAAATCGCAGAGGAACTGAGGCACAGCGTATCGCTGTTGGAACATCTCAACCAAGCTCTGTCTGTAGAATGGAAAGCCGCATTAGAGAGCACTGAGCAAGAGCTTCGGACGGCGGAAGCACAGCAACAATAACTCTGGTGTATATCCAGAATATATAGCGAGTTGGGGCGTATAGCGACGCGGCGGCACATGCAGCGCGGTGCGGAGACCGAAAACACGGGCAGAGATTGGAGCGATATATCTCCACTGTGAAGTTGTTTTTTTTTCGATGTTTTTCATCAACTATTGAGGCTGGCTGCTGCCTTCCATACGTTGCGTTATTCTGTTGAAGAGGAACGCTTCATCTGGTTGTAACTTTTCTCTATGCTTTTCTACGAAGGAACTATGTATTTCTGCATCCTTGGTATTTCCCTGTAGGAATAAACCATACCCCATATACATAGTAGCAGACAGGTTGCTGGGGTCTTTAAGATCGACAAGGTTTACCAGGAGCGACAGGCCTTCATCAATTTGTTCTCTTTCTATCAGCACAATTCCTCGTGTATCGGCAATCTGTGGTATATGCAAAAGTTCTATTGCCTGTTGCGAATGGAAATCGGCTAGTTCGAGGGTTGGGTCTTGGCTGGAAAGCAGGTGCACCCATGCCAGACCGTTGTGAATATAGGCCTGTTCGGTGGGTTCTGTATCGGTACATTCTATCGACGAAAACATAGAAAGTGCTTCTTCTAGCTTCATTGCTGTGGCCATAATAGATGCTGCTGTCCTCTTTAGAAAGATGCTGTCGGGATACATAGCAATCATGGTGTTCAGCATTGCAAGAGCTTCATCGTATTCCTTGTTTTCTACAAGCTCGCCAGCCTCTGCAAGCATTGGCACCATCAACAACATCTTGAGCTTATGCGGCTTCATAAAGGGCATCATCAATAGTTGTTTGCCATCTGTCGGTTGTTTGATTCTCCCCTTTCCCTTTCCGCCGTAGTTGATAGATCGGGGTATCAGCGCCATAAGTATCAGCCAGTAATTGGCGTACACACATATTCCTACTACGTTAAATTGTGCGGCATTTGTACCAAAGAGAGTGGGCAAAAATGTTCCGTTATAAAGGATACCTATCAGTGCCAGCAAAGCGTTGGCCACTACGCCTCCTATCAGGGTAATGCTATGTCGAAGGCGCAGAAACTGGGGTGTTTGGTAGCCTCCCAGCACATATCCCCGGGAGATATTCTTATGGACAATACACCATGTCCCTTTTATCTTCACGCGGAATAATTCGTGTCCCCGCCCCAATATCATGTGTGTGGGAATACCTCCGCTAAGACGGCAAAACAGCACATGCCCTATTTCATGTGCAACTATTGATATTTTAGTAGACCAGACGTACACCAAACCAGAACAAATTACCCAGCCAAAAGAGACTGCTGGATATTCACCCGAATGTATGAAGAGAAGGGCGAGCACCAACAGTAAAAACGATGGCCATGGCAGAGCCCGTAGAAAAGATTGGTAATGAATCACGGCAGCAAGTAGAAACGGTGGAGAACTACATGTTAGGTGAAGCTGCCATAAGGGGCAATGGCTCCACATGGTGCAAAAGTACGATAATGAGCTCTCGGAGCAAAGCTCAATTCACCTCTGCATCCCGCCGTCGAGCATTTTGTCGAGTACGGATACAATGGCGTCATACGGACGGTAGCCGCGAGCCAGAGGAACACCAAATTCGCTGTCCAGATACACCAATGTGGGAAACCCGCTCACGCCCATAGATGCCACAGTTTCAAATTCTTTATAGGTGGCTGTGCGATAGCTTGCATCGTTCATTTTGCTGATAAATTCATCGGCGTCGATACCGTAGGGCTGCACTAATTCGCGATATGTGCTGGGCGTGTTCAGGCTGTGCCCGTCGTAGAACAATGCGTGCTGTAGATCGTGTGCAAACGCTACAGCGCGTGCCGGATGATACTCTTTGAATACTGTCATGGCAATACACGGTGGCTCGGAGTTGTACACATAGGTGCCTTCCTGCACTAATGCTTTGAATCCTTCTCCAAAATGTACTCCGGTAGTTTCTTCTACGATGTGAAGCGAGCGCCCGATAAACGCCCATCCGGTGCCTATCGGCTGGGCTGCTTCGCCAATAGCCAAACCTCCGCTCCACACTTCGCAGTGCAGGCGGTCGCCATAGAGCTCCCATATTTTTTTTATTGCCGGACTAAAGCCGTAACACCAGCCGCAGAGCGGGTCGTACATGTACAGTAATTTGGGGTTTGCCATAAAAGCAGTTGATAGCGGACCATGATATATCCAGCGCAGATACTATCTATCAACCGGCAATATATCTGTTTGTTCCCTGATGTAAATAGGTAATAAAAAAATAAAAGGAGCGGCAGATACTCTGCCGCTCCACTCTCCTGCCAGACCGGAGATTCCCAACGAAGCAACCGGCCATTATCAGTTTGTTATATACACTGTCTTTTGCATCATTATTCCGTTGTCTATGCGGAGCACAAGATAATACATACCAGCAATCACGCCGCTTCCGTTCCATGCCACGCGATGGACACCGGCGTCCATCAGTCCTTTGGCGATTACTGCTACTTCACGGCCAAACAGATCGACGGCTGCAAGGTGCACCTGTGATGTGCGCGGCAGAGCAAACGATACAACTGTAGATTGCCCAACGGGATTGGGTGCGATGCTCATGGATATATCGCTTGTCTCGCCGTTGCGTACATCGGTCGGCGTTGCGGCGCGGTACACGTGGTTGTCGAGCCACTGCACTGCATACATGGTTCCATTGTTTTGCTCAGCAAAAAAAATAGGTTCGTACCGGCCTGATATAGCGGGAATAATGCCGTTGTGCCTGCGCTCCCACGTTTCACCTTCGTTGTCGGAAGCAAAAATTCCACGTGAATTGCCGCCTATGGTGCTGCCCCACATCGCACCGTTGCTGGTTATGTAGAGGCTGAACAGCGGGGTCTCCATCCAGAACAGCGACGATGGTATAACAGCGATGATATCCCAGGGTTTGGTAATATCGTTTGTAGCAGCTATAAATTCGCAGGCTACGGCATTTCCGCCCGACACCGCCATATCGGCGCCGCGCATGGATATAAACATGCGCCCATTGTGGTCGAATGCCAGAGCTTCGATACCGCGCACGTCCATGGCATCGCCTACCACGTTCTTTCCGTCGATTGTAATGCGCAGGAAATTCCACGACTCGCAGTTGTTGTCGGAGTAATACAGCCCGCCTTGCGATCCGCTGGCGCTCCAGTTGCTTTTAGCAATCCATATACGTCCGCTGGGCGCAACTGCTACTTGTGTGATGCACGGGACACCAGATATCCCTGTGTTCTTCTTTACCCATGTCTTTCCGTCGTCTGCCGATACAAACACGCCATCGCCAGCGTCGTGGGCAATACCCTCGCGGTCTTCGATTACCCCTGTTCCGGCAATAATTGTTCCAGACTGCGTAAATGCAATCTGCGATATCGGATACAATGTATTTATCTGGCTGCGGCTCCATGTAGCACCGCTGTCCTGCGACATAAACACATAGCCGCGCACGCCTCCTACAAATATCGCTCCGTCGCTGCGCACAGCTACGCATTGTAGGCTCGAATCTGTAGCAAACACGTTCTGCCAACTCGCTCCGTTATCCGTACTGCGAAAAATACCTTTGTTGATGGTTGTCATAATAATATTGTCGCTCGGCTGGTGTACGGCAATAGCACTTGTCAGCGCGAACTCATACGCTTTGTTGTCGAGTGGTTGCCACGACACTTGGGCATGAAGCACACTGGCGCCGCAGAGCAACACGAGAACGAGAATCCACTTTTTCATCGAAACCTCTTACATGAAACAATACAATCTGAATGCAGATGAAAAACTCTTGTCGCGCATAACAGTTACTGGTTTTTGGAGCAGGGAAAAATGTGGCGAAAGAAAGACTTTTAAGAACGCAGTATTTTTAGGAATAGCAATCAGCGATTGTAGTGTAAAGAACGCAGAGCATTTGGGATAAAACTTCGTGCGGTTCTCCGGCGATTCTCATACTTAATACAATGGAGTGGCGGGACTAGACACCTAAACACCGGGCGAAAAAGTGGTAAGCACGCATGGCAAAAAGCGTTTCTTTCTCTGGGGGTACATAGCAATCTGGCACAGTGTACTTTGTGATTTTTTCGGGACGAGCTTTGGTAGTTATGGCACGGGCGTGTTGTTCATACGTTTGGTCGCTGTCACCGGTCGCACAATCCGGCTCGTGATGTCCGAGTGCTACTCGCCAGCAAACAGAGCGATAAAGGCCGTACACCACGCGGCGGTGTGTGCAGCGCGGTGCAGAGGCCAAGCGCAGGAGCAGAGACCGGAGCGCACTTCTATTTCCACACGGCAGCAACAGCGCGGAAGAGTTATCTGTAGCCTGCTGCTTGAATATTAAACAATTCGGAGTAGCGCCCTTGTTTTTCGATGAGCTCTTCGTGAGTACCGATTTCTATGAGGCCGCCGTGTTCGAGCACGAGGATTCTATCGGCCATGCGCACTGTAGAGAATCTGTGCGAAATAAGCACAGCAGCTTTTCCTTTGGTAAGTTCTGCAAAGCGCTGGAACACCTCGAACTCTGTGCGAGCGTCCAAAGCGGCTGTGGGCTCGTCGAGGATAAGCAACTGAGCATCGCGCATATACGCACGCGCAAGAGCTATTTTTTGCCATTCGCCTCCGGAGAGATCCACGCCATTAGCAAAGCGCCTGCCGAGCACCTGATCGTATCCTTGCGGGAGGCGTCCTACCACCGAGTCGGCGCGGCTTTGCTCAGCAGCGTGTTCGATGCGTTTCATATCTTCCTTTTCGTCGATACGGCCAGCGGCAATATTGACGCCAGCGGTCATTTGGAAGCGCACAAAATCCTGGAAGATGACGCCAATTTCGCTACGTAATTCTGATAGATCGTACTCGCGCAGATCGTGTCCGTCCAGCAGGATACGTCCTTCTGTGGGGTCATACAGCCGGGCGAGCAGTTTTACGAGCGTGGTTTTGCCAGCGCCATTTTCGCCTACAAGCGCGAGCTTTTCGCCAGCGCGAAGCGTAAAGGATACATCGTTCAGCACGCGGCGTTCGGTGCCAGCGTAGTGGAATCCCACATGCTCAAAGACAAATCCTTCGCGGATTGGCTTGGGAAATGGGCGGGCATTATGCTGCGAAGAAATGCGCGGGCGCAGGTCGAAAAAGTCGAACAAATCCTGTAGGTACAGCGAGTGCTCAGCGATCACAGCAAAGCGCGACAGCATACCTTCCAGCAAAGAGCGCAGCCGGGCAAATGATCCTGCGAGAAATGTCAGTTCGCCAATGGAGAGTGTACCGCGCACAGCGCTGGCAAGGATGACAACATACGCAGCATAATAGCCTGCACTACCGACAGCCGCCAGCAGCATTCCCCATCCGGCGCGGCGCGTAGCAATAGCGCGGTTGGCTTTGAAAAATCGTTCAGAGAGCTCGTGGTAGCGCTGAATAAGATACGGCGAGAGCCCAAAAATTTTCACTTCTTTGGCCGTTTCGTCGCTTGCACCAGTGTGGCGCAAATAATCGAGTTCGCGGCGTTCGGGCGTCCATCCGCGCAGCAGCGAATACTCTCGTTCGTTGAAATACGCTTCACCGAGAAACCCGGGAATCACAGTAACAACGAGCAGGAGAATAAGCCAGGGATTAAACACCACAAGGCCAGCAGCGAGAAATACCACGGTGATAATATCCTGCACTTGCGTAAGCAGTTGCGACATCAGCACCATGCGGTTGGTAGTCTGCCGTCGCGCCCGTTCGAGCTTGTCGTAGAACACCGAATCTTCAAACTGATCGAGGTCGAGCTCTGCCGCGTGCTGCATCAGGCGCACCGACGTGCGATTGGAAAACAGATCGCCGAGCAAGCTATCGACAAGAGCAATTATACGACCGAGAATATCGGAGAGCACCGCTAATGCAAATTCTGCCCCTACATATATCCACAGCAGCTTCATATTGCCGCCGTGCTGCGACAGCAGGATCACCTCGTCGATAATGAGCTTACCTACATAGAGCATCGAGAGTGGAATTGCCGCTTTCAGGATACGCAGCACGATATTCAGGTAGGTCATCCACGGGCTCGACTCGCGGATAAGGCGAAACAACTTTGGGAGATTGCGAAGAGCCGACAACCGCTCGCGGAGCGATAGGCGTACAGCCGGGCCTGGCATGTCGGGGCGCCCGGTGGTATTCGCAGAAGGAGGAACAGAAGAAGCCATAATTCTCTACCGGTATATGAATAGTCCAAACCGGCGAAGAAGACGCAGAACATGCTTCTGTGGTGTGAGCAGAGCCAATCTTTACTTGAGCACAGCTTTCCACAAATCGAGCTCGGCACCAGTAGCCCACTCGACCATTACCACCGACGACGCCTCGGGCAGCAGATATTCAAATACGACTTTTTGTGTAGCTACATCCACACCGAGCAGTGTATCGTCGGCCAGGACATACACGATGTTTCGAGTAGGAGCCACCATCACATCGCGCACTGTGGAATCGGCTTTCACAAAGGCGTTGTAGTGTAGTGGGAAGTTGCTGTGCGGATACACTGCTGTGTCGAGTACACCGCAGTTGTATTCTGCGGTAAGAGCATAATCGCCCGATTCTGCATAACCTGCCGCCGCATCGGCGCGAGCGCGAAGGAACACGCGTCCTCTTGTTCGTTCGAGTACATAACTAATATTGCTTGTATCAACGTCGTATATGCCGTCTATGCTCTCTGGAGCCACACCAATATAGTCGGTACTGTCATATGCTTCATACAGCGAGTCACTCCCTTGGCCGTCGATGAAATATTCTAATCTACCTCTAATCAAAAGCTCGTGCTGCATACGCTCCATGATGCCCGGGTCGTGCGCTACCGGGTATAGCTCGGCAATCTGCGATTCTACAAGATGCTCCTGTGTAGCTGTATCGCGGCTAATGGAGTTTATCGTGCGAGGTGCTATCGACAACAAGTGGACGGTATAGGTATTTGCATATCGGTTTGGATGTACTCCGCCGGTGTAGCCATCGCCATAGACTGATATAGTTGCATGGCCGGGAATAACGTACCGCAGGTCTATGTGGTCTTCCCAGTCCCAGTTCCGACAGTCGTTGCACGGCGGTGGTACAGCCGGTTCGTCGGAAAGCGAAAGCTCTGCTTCGCGCTCTGCCTTCGCCCGATCGCGTTCTACAACGAGCTCTTCCCACTGTTCCTTATACAGCACCTTCCCTCCTTCGATGTCGTCCTCGGTGATTTCTGCCGAAGTATAAGTACGCCTGTACAGGTAGGCAAATTTTTTGCCATCTGGCACGGCAAGCAGCGGAACGCTTGCAACGGGCTCAATAGCCTTGCCATTGTACTCGAACAGCAGCGTCTGGTAGCCATCTTCATTGTAAATACCAACGAGCAGCCCAACGTTTTTTTGTTGCGGGGCAAGACCTCGCAGAGCACTGGCAAAGCGTCCCGTGCTGGTATCTGTCGCTGTTGCCGGAGCAATAGCAAGGAGAAGCAAAAGAAAAAGCGCGATCATGGGGGGAAGAAAAACCGTGAGGGATACCGGAGCCGTTGCTGCATCGACTCCGATACAATTACCAAGTACTATAAAACCATAGTTGCTATGCCCGATTGCAACGCATTCTTATTCTCGGGCTATTTTTTTTGTCCATGTCCGGCCATCGGCCTCGATGGTAAGGATGTACATGCCAACGGCGAACTGCTCCAAGTCGAGCTCTTCATTGTACATATTGTCCTGCATCTCGCCTTCGCGTGTAAGCAAGCGCACTCCAGATATCGACGACAACGAGAGGTGGACAGACGTACCATTATAATCGGGCGGCAGAAGTGCTGCAAACCGGAGTTCGACCTTTACTTTGCCCGTTGTCGGATTCGGAAACACGCGCAGTTCTTCTATTGTAGAGTCCGATTGCTGCTCCACCGACGTAACCGGAGTTGTAGCAAGCATATACTCCACGCGCTCTTTGTAGGCGAGATAGTAGCGGTCATCGCGCCACAAATCTTCCTTGCCATGTGTAAAATCGGCGAGCAGTTGTTTCTCAAATTTTGGCGACAGCACTTCGCTGCGGCCCACCATCACGCGCTCGAAGCCGAGGGGCTCTGGCGTGAGTTCCGCTGGCAGCATTCTATCGGTAAAATTGCGGGGGACAATCCAGAACACACGTAGTCCGTAGCTATCAAAGTAGCTTGCGCGCCACGTATTGAGCATTGCTGCCGCTTCTTTGGGGTACAGACCTGCCTCTACAAGTGCTTCTTCGAATTCGCCGAAATAGTCTGCTGCTGTGGGGGCGGTTGCTGGACGCTCGACAGAGCGGCTTTCCCCGGCGCCGAGTGCACCAGTCCACCACACGGATGAGAGATTTTGCTCTTTATTGAACACAAATACATAGGGAATGCGGTCGGCTCCACTATTGGTAACTACGAGTTCGCCCTGTGGAGTAAAGGACACCTCCACGGGAATTTCAAAGTTGCCTACTCCTCGGTAGAACAGAAATTTTTCCGTTTCGCCATTGTGCGCCTGCACTTCGTTTGCATCGGTATTGCGCGGTGCAGTCCACGTCGCAGTCTGCTGGTCGGCAGGCGGTGTGTTCTTTACAAGAGTACCGGGTGCGAGGATTGTACCTTTCCACTCTATCCAGCCATTAAACGGCACATTCAGATTGATGTCGTCACTGTCTATCGGCATAGTTTCGCCGTCGATACGCTGTGGATACCACTGGCTGATCGTACCTTGGGGGAAATCCACGCGCACAGAGAAGTCAGTCTCCTGTGGCGAATAAAAATACAGCACAGGAGTTTCCATCTTGACCGTAGCATTGAGCAGAGGTTTGTACAAGCCTTTGGAGCCCTGTACTATCGGATCGGGAGAAAACCCACCGTGATGATAGACAAAGGGCGGCAAGTGTTCTTCTTCCCTGTAAAGCCCCGACAGGCGCGTTCCATCACTGCCCTGAAGAGTTGTGAACGTGCCCCATTCGTGTACGACCAAGGCATCGGACTTATCGACGCGAAGGGGAGAAGCGGGGGAAATACATCCTATGATCATCGGTTCTTCGGATTCGTGGCCAATAGCATTGGCGCTGCAAATCAGGAATGTACAGAGAAGTAACCATCGCAGCATAGAGCCCCCGGGTATGAGGTATAGTAGATAGTTCTATCGAAGGCACCAAATTAGTACAAAAAACATTACGGCAAAAGCCACGGTTTAAGAGGTAGTCTCAATTAATGCTGAA
>DLHF01000086.1 GCA_002483085.1 Ignavibacteria bacterium UBA7675 | reverse complement strand
TGTTTTGATACGGCAGACATACACGCCAGCAGGCACATGCTCCACCGAAAGCGTTGTTGTGTGTGTACCAGCGCCGAGTTCTAATCCGTACTTTGCCGCTGCCAACCTGCCTTCTGTGGAGAAAAGCTCGATGCTTGCTGTGCCAGGAGCGGCAGTCTCGAAGCTGATAGTGAGAATCGACGAAGCGGGCTGCGGAGAAATACGTGTTGTCTGCTGTCGGGAAAGTTGCCCGACAATATCTGTTGTCATTACGCCGCGCGCGCGAACGGGAACAAACATCTCGGGTTGTGTATGATCATTGGAACGCGCGACGAGTTCGAGCTCCGGGGTGCCGATTCTGGAAGGAGTAAACGACAGCGTTACTGCTATCCTGTCACCTTCCTGCAAAGCGGCGGGAAGTGTTTTGTCGATTTCGAGGCTAAACTGTTCCTCATCCGATAATTCTCCATAGAGAAAGATGTCGGAAATATTCAGCGTGGCCAGGTTGTCGGGTAAAAGCAGAACTGTGCGCCTTTCGGTTGAGCCCACTTCAACATCGCCAAAAGTAATTTCCATGATATCCGACGTGATCTTCGGCCCGACGGTGGTAGCAGTCATACTGATCGCTTCTTCTGCTACATACGTATTGGCAAATCCAACGAATGCCGATCCCATACTTCCTTGCACGGGTGCCGTATTCGGGTAGTCGGGGGCGAGTGTAAACACAATTGTCCGCTCTTCTCCGGGCTGGATGGTGTCGGGTAGCGGGTAGTTGTAGTAGGCGGTAAGGCCATAGTATGCCATATTATTAGAGATACTGATGTTCTGCACGATAAGCGGAATATCGTTGCCTGTGGTGAGCGTTACGCTGCGCTGTTCTGTTGTACCGCTGAACACCTCGCCAAAATCCAGCGACGAAGTGGAGAGCAGTGCAACCGGTCTGGGACGCAGCTCTACAGATTCAAGTATGCCTGCGGAGCATTCTGCGCCCTCGAATGTCGGGTAGCCGATGACCGCTGCCGAGTTGTCGGGCAGGATATGCAGCCCGAAGGCCTTACCGGCAGTTGCTGAAAATCCGAGCACTTCTGCAACTGAATCGCGCACGGCCAGCCGCCTGATAACCTGGCGGAGTCCCAACTGGCCCTGCTCCAGATACCACTCTCTGTTGACCACATACAGCGATGAGCCATCGGGGGAAAATTCACTGTCAAAATATCCCCTGTTGCTGTTGTCGTCTCCAAACCTGATATCGCGTATTGGTGAGCCGTCTGTAGAGAAAAAATGTCCCCGCAGAATATTTCCATTTGCATCCCAGAGTACCGCAGTCTGCCCGTCGGGGGAGAGCTCGATGCTCGATATTGTACGGGAAATTGTTGCAATAGTAGAAGAGATGAGTACGCCCGTGGTTGCATCCCATTGCGCTATCACTGCTGTCGAAACAAAAGATGATGGGGTGGCTGTGAATGCAGCAACAAGAGTACCTGTAGTCGTGACGCGCATGGAAACGAGAAGAGGATGCATCTCGCTGGGCGATATCAGTGTGTGCTTTACTTCGAGGTCTGGATACGAGAGCAGGGAGATAGTGAACGGGGTTGATGCCGCAATTGTTGTACCGGAGTGCGACATCTCCAATCCGGTGATGAAGTCGCTGGTGATTTCCTTCCTTCTGGAAACCGACTGTGTTTTCAGGTCGATCTCATCTATGAACAGTCCGGAGCCGCGCAGCAGCATTGTCTCGTTTGCAAAGGCCACATATCCGGCGTTCGGCGCACTTCCCACAAGCGCTCCTGTTTCCGTGTCGCGCCAGAGTGTCTGCATGTCGTTCCCGGTTGATGCCACTAATCGGCCATCGGGCGAGAGAGCAGTGCTGGTGATGCCGTTTGTATGCCCGTTGTCGGGGTAGATGCCGATCAGTCTGCTCTGGGGAATATCGTAGAACATCGCACCGATCTGTGGAATGCTGAGCCAATCGGTACCAGTAGGGCAGATTGAGGTTCTCATAATTGCAAGCCCTACTGTTGTGCCCGCCCGAACAGCGGATATTGTTTCGGATGAACGCAGAGAATACGGAAACAACCCCAGAGTGTCGTGGTTTTCCACATTCTGCACAAGGATGTTGCTGCCGAGCATTCCGTATGGCGAAAACGTGCGTGTATAGACAGAGGATGTCAGTGTATTGTCGTCGGCGAGCTCCCGTGGTTCATACCGAAGTTTGCTGCCAAGCGTTGCCGTAGTGCCTGTGGCCAGGTTAACTAGTGTTGGAGTGCTGTTCTTTTCTGTAAATACAGCGTATGTATGGTTGATAACAAGCGATGAATCTGTCGGGTCGGATTCCGGTATAGGTACTACTGTGTGGTCGCCTGTGGTGGTGTTCCACAGTTCGAGGCTGTGAGTGGTGGTGCGTATGAATGCGGCTACCATCGAGCCATCGGGCGAGAAGCTGAATTTGGGGGAATTCGTAGTCAGGAAGCCCGATTTATTCAGCAGGAAGGATTCCGATGTACCCGTTGTTATGTCTCTGTGCAAACATTCGTATTGGTAGTAGCTGCCCATGTTTGGATTGGAATAAATCACAATCAAGCTATTGCCATCGGCGGAGAAGCAACTGGTCTCGTAGAAGTCAGTCATGCTGCCAAAAGCAAAGGCGTCGAGTATCATAGAGTCCGACAGGCGAAGTATGGAAAATTTTCCGCTGTGGTACAGTGCTACGTTGCCATTATGCGATATTGCTGCCACGCTTCCGGTGGTGCTTATTGCCAGAACTGCTTCAAATTGCCGGGTGGAAGGTGTGTAGCGCACGAATTGTACTTGTTTCTCTGGGATGTTCGGTGTCTCCTGCGGATATGTTGTAGCCAGAATATACGATCCATCGTTCTGTGCTGCTATATCTACATCCTGTGCCTGCGCCAGCCCTCCGCTGCTCCATTCCGAAGCGCTCATCACGGTGCAGCAGAACAGAAAAATAATAGCAGAAATTGCTGTGCGAAAAGTTGTAGCGTAGTGCATATCAGTGCCCTTTTTGGTAAGCGAAACTGTTGAATTCGGTGCCGGCAGTGCGCAACCGCCTCCGTCCGAAGTGTGGTCTCCGCACCGCGCTGCACGCCCGTCGCGTGTTGTACGGCCTTCTGCGCCCTGTGCAACAACGATCAAGAACAGCATGTGCATCGACTCTTCAGCGTCAAAATCAGCAGGAGAACACGTGGTATGGTGCTGGGTTACATACCGCAATAAAATTTATGCAGGGCAGTTCCCGCAGGGAAACTCTGTGGAAGTATCCCTGCGGGAGTGAACGGGAATGCGTAAAACGTACCTATGGGACCACTAAAAGCGGTGTGGTCTCTACGCCCGATGCTGTTGTAATACGGCAGAAATACACGCCTCGCGGCAGCCCTTCCACCGAGAGCTCTTTGTCGTGCGCTCCGGCACCCAGCACAGCGCTGGGGAGTTCGGCAACAAGCCTTCCTTCGGCGGAGAATATCTGGATGTGCACAGCGCCAGCCACTGCTGTATTAAAGCGAATGTGTGCAACCGATGTAGCGGGGTTTGGAGTAACCGATGCGGCGATGGCTGCAAGCTCATTGCGGTCGCCAATCCCTACCGTGCCAATGCCCCGACCGCGCAGGGGAATGCGGAGAACTTCCTTGTCGGTGACATTGCTCCGCACGACGAAGTCAGAGTTCAGCGTGTCGTTGGTTGTGGGAGTGTAGATAATGCGGAGATCGGCAACGACGCCTTGTGGAAGCCAGACCGGCAGCGTTTTATTCAGCGTGTATGTTACTTCGGCGTTCGGAGGTTCGATAGTCATGGATTCCAGAAAAAGATTGGATGCGTCGAAGTGGCGCACGACGATAAAGCGGTCTTTCGACTTTCCTATTGCCACATTGCCAAAATCGATAGGTGCTTCCGAGAGGCTGATATCCGCTGGTGCAACGAAGTTAGCGCTTCCTGGAATGCGAAGAACACCCGAAGCCACCCGGCCCGAGTAGTACACAAGTATATCGAAGGGGGCTGTTGCGCGATAGGTTGAAGTTGCGTAGATGGATATTGATGCCGATGATGATATCTGAAGAGTGTCGGGAAGAGCATGGTCACCGCCATAGTCAATCTGTAGAGCAAAGGGCAGGTCGGGTTTCGATATTGCAATGCTGTCAATGACAATGGGGGCAGGAGCAACATTCCCTACTCCCATGGAAGTCCGCAGAGTGTCGCCTGTATAGATGTTGATATCGTAACTTTTGTGAGAACTGATTGGCACGGTGGGGAATGTATTCAATGCAACATAGTTCAACCGTCCGGGAGCGCAGGTGGGCTGTGTGTAAAGTATGGTGTTGCCCGAAGGATGAACGTACACTTTTCCGATGTGTCCGCTTTGCTGCACTACTGCATCGAACTGGAAATCACCTGCGGGGTTGCCGATGGAAATGGCAGAGAACGCATGCTGGTTGGTTTCATTTTTTATGATTCTGCCGCGAATAAGGTACAAGCCATCGGGCGAGAATGCCAGCGGAGTGTGGCCTGCAACGGCATTGTACGGGAATGTGTGCACAAGGCCGCCATCGGATGTGCGCCGTATGTTCGCCGAAGTTGATGTGCTGGCTAGCAGCAGGGACGCATCGGGCGAGAGCAGGAAGTCTGAAAGTTCATTGTTGGCTTCGGTAATGATAAGCGACGGCAGTTCGACGCCCGTTTCGGCATTCCACTTGCGAACTATAAGTTCTGTTTTGCGCGTGCTGTCGTATTGCAAGGCGATAATGCTGTTGTCTGTTTGGGAAAATTCCGCTGCCACGAACGATCCTGTTGTCGTTTTGAACTCGCGTTGAGGTGTTAGACTGGGATAGCGGTATAGTGCAATCTGCGCTGCGGAACGGCTCATGACACGATCTTCTGCAGGCGAAAAGTGCAGTGAGAGGCTCCCTGTTGTCGTTGCAGGAAATTTTTGTATAGCGGTCATCGACGGAAGGGATATTTTTTCTATGAGTGCGGAGTCGGAGCGCGCCCGCCACAGCGATTTGCTGTCGGGGCTGAACGCGAGGCTGCCGGAACTTGCCAAACGGCCTCTGAAATCGCCCGAACTGGCGTCGCGGAGAATTGTACCTATTACTTCATCACTTGATGCTACATACAGGCCGTCGGACGAAATCGCGATATCGACAATCGGAGAGAGATGACCAGCAGAGGGAGACCAGCCGAGCATGGCGCCGTCGGATGTGCGGTGTACTGTGGCTGCATACTGGTTGTGGCTGGTTGTGGATACTTCCGAATTGCTGCCAATCAACGGACACGTTGCCAGTATTGTCTGGGTAACTGTAAAGGTAGAGCCATCCGGGGAGAACTGGAGCTGTATCGACGGCGACAGGGAGGATTTTCGCTGAAAGGGAATAAATTGTTGTTGTTCTGTATCGATGTCGTAGAGCTGGAGCGTGTAAAATTTCTGTTCAGGTGTCGATCGAGCGAGTGTTGCGAGATAGCGTCCATCGGCCTCCAACCTCATGGGAACGCCCCGCTGTTTGTTCAACTCGGCTACTGTCGCGCCAGTCTGAATGTCTTGGACGACGGTAATTGTGTCCTCTTTATACCACGCAAAACGACTGCCGCTGACGCTGATATCGCCGAGTACGGTTTGTTTGCCGACAGGATACACAACGTGCTCACCTGTAGAGACCTGCCACAGTTCGAGATAACGCTGGTTGTCTTCCATGGAAATCATGTACACTGTTTCGCCGTCGTTGCTGATATTCCACTGTCCGTAGAAGGGATTTTTGCGGGTTGGTATCATCGGCTGTGCCGAGATCATATCACCAGTAAGAGCGTTTCTTCGCTCGAAGCGCAGCCCGCTATGGCCCGTCATGAGAGTAATGATTTCATTGCCATTATTCCCGAATGCGGCTGCTTTCAGCGCCCACAGAGCTTCAAAAGTCATAGTGCAGCGTATAGCGCCGCCGGGCAGCGACAGAATAGTCGCTGTAGAGCCGTCTGCAGCTTCATTGTAGCACAACAGTGTCGACTCGTTGAACACCGTAAAAAAACAATCTTGGGCTTGCGAGGGGAACAAGAGGGTATCTGAAACCCCTGTAGAAATCGTGTAGCGGACAATGGATCGGGGGCTGTTGGAGTACAACAGCAGGCCGGAACCATCAGTTGTGTAGGTGGCTGAGAGCAGCGAAGGATCGAGTCCTTCTTTCGACCAGAAATCGCTGGCAGAAGAGTTGACGGCAGTGGCGGCGAACGAAAGAGCCGTACAAGCGGCGAGAATCATGATACGGGCAAACATAGTTGTGTTCCTGAAATAGTGCGAGATCACCAAGTACGATTAATTGCTGGTAGTCTCCTGGGGGGGGGAGATATGTGTGGTTGTCTTGTGTGTGCATTGTTATCATAAGAAGCCAACGGACTTCCTATAACCCGTTGCGGTTGGGGGGCCGAACGGCTACGCAGCGGACGTCCTCGCATTTGTTACCGTAGGAACGGTGCGCGGACGAGCTTACGATAACTGCTGCGCGGTGCGAAGACTACAGTATGTGCAGAGAGCGCCATATTACATGGTTTATAGCAGCTCGGCACAGAGCGTATGGTGCATAAATACACAACGTGCGGATATATTCCAACTAAAAGTAGCGGATGTGTGAATGGTTGTCTATCGGCGGAACTGGGCTTCCGGGCGGTAGATAGGGAATGACTATACCTGCCTGCCTTCTTTTGATAATTGCCTGCTTTGTTGCAATTTGTGGTTCTGTACTACAGTAAACGACCGTTTTTCGATAGAACGAGGAAGCTATGGGTTTTAATTGCGGCATCGTAGGCTTGCCAAACGTGGGTAAGTCCACGCTGTTTAATGCGCTGACGTCCAGCAAAATCGACGCAGCGAACTATCCGTTTTGTACCATCGACCCCAATGTGGGAATTGTCAACGTGCCGGACGAGCGCTTGGATAAGCTCTCTGCTATTTTCAAAACACGCAGTACCGTGCCCACGACGATTGAATTTGTGGACATTGCTGGATTGGTAAAAGGAGCGGCGCAGGGCGAGGGCTTGGGCAACCAATTCCTTCAGCACATACGCGAGACTGAAGCTGTGGCACAGGTTGTGCGCTGTTTCGACGACGACAATGTGATCCACGTGCACAACAGCGTCGATCCCACGCGCGATATCGAGATTATCGAGACCGAGCTGATGCTGAAGGATTTCGAGACCGTAGAAAAGCGCATGCAGGCAGTGGATAAAAAGGCTCGTTCCAACGACAAGGGCGCAAAAGAGGAATTGGACGTGCTTACCCGCCTGCGCGACCACTTGTACGCGGGCAAACTCGCCAAAAACTTTGAGCGCAACGAAAAAGAGGCGGAATACCTCTACACGCTGCACTTGCTTACCGATAAGCCCATGATGTACATTGCCAACACCGACGAAAACGGTGTGAAAAATGGCAATGCGCGTATTGAAGCTGTGCGCGCTGTAGCTGCCGAAAAAGGTGCTGTTGTGGTGCCAATCTGCGCGAGTATCGAGTCGGAAATCGCCGAGCTGGAACCAGACGAGCGGGCTGTATTTCTCGAAGAAATGGGCATGACGCAGTCGGGGTTAGATCGTGTGATTCAGGAAGGTTATAATCTTTTGGGACTGATTACCTACTTTACGGCAGGCGAAAAGGAATGCCGTGCGTGGACAATCCAAAAGGGTACAAAAGCGCCGGGCGCTGCCGGTGTGATCCACACGGATTTTGAACGCGGCTTTATCCGCGCCGAAGTGATGAGATACGATGATGTGATTCGGCTTGGCTCTGAGCAAGCTGTAAAAGAAGCCGGGCTGTACAAAGTAGAAGGGAAAGAATACGTTGTGCAAGATGGCGACGTGATGTACTTCCGGTTTAATGTGTAGGCAGCTTCTGCGTAAAAACTCTTAAAAAAGAAAAGAGGTGTACAGACCAACTGTACACCTCTTTTTGTTTTTACTTACATGTGCGCTGTAGGCTACGGCTTTTTAAATCGCGAATCCTGTAGCAGATTGTCGTCGGTAAGCGCTTTCATAAAGCTGATAAGGTCGGCAGCTTCCTGCGCTGTCAGGTCTAAAGGCCGCATCAATGTATCGCGTTGCAAATTGGGATGCCCGCCTTCGTTGTAGTGTTCTACCACTTCTTCGAGCGTGTTCATAGAGCCGTCGTGCATATAGGGGGCAGTCAGGGCAATATTGCGAAGGGTTGGAGTTTTGAACTTGCCAACGTCGTTCTCGTCCTTGGTGGCGTAGTAGCGTCCCTTGTCGATATAGTGCATATACACGCCAGTATTATGAAAAATACCGTCGCTGAAATTGTAGGAAGCGTGGCACAGGCTACAGCGCAGGCGATTGCTGAAAAACAGCGTGCGTCCGCGCTTTTCCGGCTCGTTCAGGGCGCTGTTGTCGCCCAGCTTGAAGCGGTCGTAGCGCGAGCCTCCCGAGAGCACTGTGCGTACAAATGTAGCGATAGCACGCACGGCATTGCTCGTGTTTACCGGTGCATCAGTGCCAAAGGCAGAGGCGAACATCGCGCGGTATCCGGCGTCGTTTTGGAGGTATTGCTGTACAATCATTGTGTCGGCGCGCATTTCCACCGGGCTGACCACCGCTCGCATCAGTTGAGCTTCGAGCGAGGAAGCGAGGCCGTCGAAGGCCAGAATGTGCAAATAGGCTGTATTCACAATCGTTGGCGTGTTGCGGGAGCCGGGCTCGTTGTTTACACCACGAGCTATTGGCAGCCCATCGGTAAAAGCGAGCTCCTGGCGATGGCAGGTGCCACAGGATACCGTGCCATCTTGGGAGAGGCGTGTATCGTAATACAGCTTTTTGCCTAATGCCGTTTTTGCAGCACTGAAGGGATTGTCGTCGGGGAAGGGAACCGCAGGGAACTGTTCCGGCACAACAAGCACAGGCTGGTCTTCGGTGTTGTTGGGAGCCGTTGTATCGCTACAGGACGCCAATAGCACACCTGCTGTACATGCGATGAATAGAGCTGATGCTCTGTGGAAAAGGGGAAAGCGCATCTTTTTCATAAGATAACCTGTAATCAGAGAGACTGGAGCCGGGACAAGTTAGCAAAAGAACAGCGACGTGCAAAGGCGGGAATTTGTACACTGGTGCCGAAAAAAAGCTGGGAACAGCCGTGGGCGCTCTGCAATGGACAACGGCGGCGGGGCCGATAAGCTCCGACGCCGTGGACACATACTGCCAGCACGCAAATAGCTGGTCGCTATTACTCTGATACCCCGCTGCCGGGCATTTTTACTTCTTCGTGCACGTCGTCGATGGTGCTCATCTTGTCGCGAAACTCTCTGATCTCGCGTGCGCTCAGCCCCAGCTCTTTCAGATTTGCATCGTCGAGCTCCTGTGCACCGGCCAGCGCGAGCATTTTGTGGATAGCTAGCAGTTCCGCGCGCGAGAACTTCTGTGCGTACAGCGTGTAGTCTTCATACGCTTCCCAAGCAAATGGCACTACTTCTTTTACCATTTCTGCCATCGCCTCGGCATAAACGCGGATTTCGTACTGTGCGTGGCTGTCCAATCGCAGGCGCAGGAAGTGGAACAGGTTGTGCAGATCAATTTTCCAGTACCACTCCGTGTAGAGCGACAGCGGCAGGTTGTTGCGCGCAATCTCGCGGGCTAGGTCGTAGCCCAGCATTTCTTCGTATTCCTGGTAAGAGCGCTTCTGCGACTCGCGGAACATCCCGAGTACGCGCTCGGCCTGCTCGCTTTCTAATCGCTCGTCGGAGCGGCCTTGCTTGTTCAGCGTGCTCTGCGGGCGCACCTGGTCGATGTCCGGCAGGTAAAACTCTTCCTTCATAATAGAGTAGCGGCCACTGTACTCGTTCACATTAGCTGTGCGGTGGCGGATCCACTGCCGTGCTACAAAAATAGGAAGCTTGATATGGAATTTTAATTCTACCATCTCGAACGGCGTTGTATGCGAATGGCGCATCAGATAGCGGATAAGACCGCGATCCTGACTTACCTGTTTTGTGCCTTCGCCATAGGATACTCGGGCGGCTTGCACGATAGCGTTGTCGTCGCCCATGTAGTCGATAAGCCGAACAAAACCTTTGTCGAGACAGTCGATGCGTTTTCCTCTGATATCGGTCATAACGTGTGCTGTTCGTGAAGAAAATGGGAGAGACGGGCTTCTGCTCCGTATTGCAAATACTCATAATTTACGAAAAGCTCAGCCCCCCATACTACCCAGTACCGGAATAAATTTTTCCACAGGCGTATTCAGGGCAAATACTGGCATATCAAAGAGAAAAAAGATATGCGCTTCTGCCTCCGCTTATGCTGATAGTCTCTGCACCGCGCTGCACTGCCGTCGCGTGGTGTTTCAGCACGTTCCCCGCGCACATTGTTCCTGCGGCAAGGGCACAGGAGCATCAACAGCAGAAATACATCTGCGCTCGCACGCTGTTGGTGCCCTAATGATTATAGCTGTTTACAGTGCTGTGTGGCATGTTTTGCGCGGAAATAGTGTAACTTTTTAGCCGCAGAAACTGTACTTGGGGCAAGTTCGTCTATACCGCCATATTTTTTCCTTCTGGAAATCCGCGCTGTGCGCGTAAATTTGCAGTCTATGAATACAACAAAAGCTATCGCATCCCCCTTACGGCCTTTTACGGTGGGTATTATCCTGCCTTGTTTATTCCTGCTTCTTGCCGCTCTCTCTGGCTGTGGCTCGTCTGCTGCCTCGGAAGCAGCCCGCACACCGGAGTCGGTGTTCGGCGAAGGGCTCGCGGCATTCAACGACAACGATTATCTCGAAGCGCAAAAGCTGTTCGATGTAATCAAACTTCAGTATCCTGCCAGCCCGGTGGCCGACGATGCACAGTTCTATCTTGCTGAGATCAACTACAAAAAAGGCGAGTATGTGCTGGCTGCTTACAACTACAACCTGCTGCGCCGTGCTTTCCCGAGCAGTACCTTTGCAAAGGATGCCCTGTACCGTGCGTCGATGAGCTACTTTCAGCTCTCGCCGGATTCGCAGCGCGACCAGTCGTACACAAAGCAGGCCATCCAGAGCTTTGCCGAGTTCCAGACGTTTTATCCGGGCGATTCGCTGTCGTCCGAAGCCGCAAAGCGCATCACCGAGCTCCGCGAGAAGCTGGCTCAACGCCTTGCAGAAACGGCGCAGATGTATATGCAGCTCGATTACCCGCGCTCGGCGCTGCTGTACTACGACCAAGTAATTGCCGAATTTCCCGACACGCAATTCCTCGAAACGTCGTATTTTGGCAAAATAAAAGTGCTTGTGCGCCTGAACAGGTTAGATGAAGCTCGTGAATCTGCACGCATGTATCGGCAGCAGTTCCCGAGTGGTAAACACCTCGACGAAGTGCGCCAGATAGCGGGGCTCTAATTGTACCGCTGTTTTAACTTCTTATGGACCGCTTCAGAAGGACTCTTGTGGACACACATCATATCCGAACCCCGAAAGACTCCGAAGTCGTGATGACCGAACTCGTCCTGCCGAACGATACCAACCAGCTTGGTAATCTGCTCGGTGGACGCCTTATGCACTGGGTCGATATTGCTGCTGCTCTTGTAGCAATGCGGCATTCCAGCAAGGTGTGCGTTACTGCTTCGGTAGATGAAATTAGCTTTTTCGAACCTATCAAGCTCGGCCACGTGGTAACGCTGTACGCTCGTGCTAACCGCGCATTTCGCACTTCCATAGAGGTGGGAGTGCGCGTGCTGCGCCAGGATCCGCTCAACAGCACAGAGGCACATACCAGCAGCGCGTATCTCACCTTTGTCGCTATTGACAACTATGGCAAGCCTATTCCCATTCCAGCTTTACAGCCTGCCACCGACGAGGACAAACGCCGCTACGAAGAGGCTGCCATGCGCAGGCAACAGCGCTTACATCATCGGAAAAGCCTACAGGAATTCCATCAGAGTACAAAGAAAGATAGTTAGCACAAAGCCGCCCCCAACGGGGCGGCTTTGCATTAAGACCGTTTTTTTTCATGAAGATACCCTGTTGGAGTATCTCCATCTTGCTCTTATGGCGTGTGATATGCATATTGGTACTTTGTATATCGGTGTTCCACTAAACGAGTAATTCCGTATGGCTTCGAAACACACTATGCGTTCGCCCGGATCCGTTGCAAAAACACAAAAGAAGGCTTTGAGCCCTTCTGTGCAGAATACTTCCTCCGAAGACTCTATTTCCTCTGTATTGCAGGAGCATCGCAGTTTTACTCCCCCCGATGAGTTCAGCCAGCAGGCGCATGTTTCTTCGTTCGCTGCTCTCAAAAAGCTGATAAAAAAAGCAGAGCGCGATCCCGTAGCATTTTGGGAAGAACAGGCGCGCGAGCTTCACTGGTTTCGGGAGTGGAAAACTGCTTTGCGCTGGAAAGAGCCGTTTGCGAAGTGGTTTGTGGGCGGTAAGATCAATGCTGCGTATAATTGTGTGGACAGGCATGTAGCTACGTGGCGGCGCAATAAAGCTGCTATTATCTGGGAAGGTGAGCCCGGCGATACCCGCACCCTTACGTACCAAGCGCTGTCTGTAGAAGTGAATAAATGCGCGAATGTGCTGAAATCCCTCGGTGTGCAAAAGGGCGATGTCGTGGCGATCTATATGGGTATGGTGCCCGAAGCCGTAATAGCTATGCTGGCTTGCGCGCGGATTGGCGCTACACATAATATTGTGTTTGGAGGCTTTTCCGCCGATGCTCTGCGCGAGCGTATCAACGACTCGCAGGCCGTGTGCGTGATGACGCAGGACGCGGCCCACCGCCGTGGAACAATTGTACGGCTGAAGGACGCTGTAGACGAAGCGCTGAAAAAAACTCCTACTGTGAAAAATGTTGTCGTGTATCGCCGTACCGACGAACAAATTCCGATGAAAACCGGGCGCGATCACTGGTGGCATGAGCGTATGGCTGCTGTGAGCGCCGACTGCCCGGCAGAGCCGCTCGACAGTGAACACCCGTTATTTATTCTCTATACCAGTGGTTCTACTGGCAAGCCTAAAGGCATTCTTCATACAACAGGTGGCTATCTTACGCAGGTTTCTTACTCCACAAAGCTCGTGTTCGATATGCAGGAGAGCGATTTGTACTTCTGCTCGGCTGATATCGGCTGGGTGACAGGCCATAGCTATATCGTCTACGGTCCGCTTTCGCTCGGTGCGTCGGTGTTTATGTACGAAGGAGCGCCGTTGTATCCCACACCTGCCCGGATGTGGGAAATGGTAGAACGCCATAAAGTGACGATTTTCTACACAGCACCCACAGCTATTCGCGCTTTTATGAAAGCAGGGGAAAGCCATGTGCTGCGGCACGATCTTTCGTCGCTGCGCTTGCTGGGCACCGTAGGGGAGCCGATCAATCCCGAAGCGTGGATGTGGTATCACACTTTTGTGGGCAATAAACGCTGTCCGATTGTCGACACGTGGTGGCAAACCGAAACAGGTGCTATGATGATCTCGCCAGTGCCGGGAGCTACACCTACAAAGCCCGGTACAGCTACGCTGCCCTTGCCCGGTATTCTGGCCGATGTGGTGCGGAAAGATGGAACGCCTTGCCGCAAAAATGAAGGTGGCTACCTCGTGGTGAAACACCCCTGGCCGGCAATGCTCCGCACGATCTACGGCGATGAAGAACGCTATAAAAAAACATACTGGAGCAATTACCCGAAGACGAAAGAACATCCTGCGTACTATTTTCCCGGCGATGGTGCCCGCAAAGACAACGATGGATATATCTGGATTATGGGGCGCGTGGATGATGTTGTAAATGTAAGCGGACACAGGCTTGGTACGGCTGAAGTAGAAAGCGCTCTTGTATCGCATCCGATGGTGGCCGAAGCGGCAGTGGTAGCGCGACCCGACGATATCAAGGGCAATGCTCTTGTAGCGTTTGTGACGCTCAAAAGCGAAGCTGCAGCGCAAGTAACATCGCCCAGCGATATAAAAGAATTACTGCGTAACCACGTGCAACACGAAATTGGCGCGATTGCCAAGCCCGATGATGTACGACTTACAGAAGCGTTGCCCAAAACGCGAAGCGGTAAAATTATGCGGCGCTTGCTTCGCGAGATTGCTTCGGGTGCGAATGTGACAGGCGATACGACGACGCTTGAAGACTACTCTGTGTTGGAGAAGTTGAGAGAAGATGAAGAGTAGAAAATCAGTTGTTGGAAGTTCGACTGCTGCGGAGGCGTGGCTCCCACAGAGCTTTTTGTGTTTCTCTTTGTGTCTCCGCATTGCTGCGCGAGCCTGTCTTTTCTCTGCGTGATATTATTCTTGTGTTCTTATGGAATTTCTGTTCAGATCGGTTAGCGTTCATTTCGAAAAAATTCCCGCGCTTAATGATGTCTCCTGCGATATTCACGACGGAGACATTGTCGTGCTGACCGGGCCGACAGGTGCGGGCAAGACCACATTCCTGCGGCTGATGTACATGGACTTGTATCCCTCCGGAGGCTCGATTTTCCTCAATGGACAGGATACACGCACGCTGAAAAAACGGCATTTGCCGGGTTTGCGGCGCAAGATGGGGATTGTGTTTCAGGACTTCAAACTGTTGGACAATCGCACCGTGTACGAAAATGTGATCTATCCGCTGTACGCAGTGAAGACCTCGAAAAAAGAAGCTGATAAGCGCTGCCTTGAAGTGCTGTCCGAAATCGGTATCAGCTATCTGCGGAATAAGTTTCCACATCAGTTGTCTGGCGGCGAAAAACATCTTACATCGCTTGCACGGGCAATTACACTGAAGCCCGAACTCATTCTGGCCGATGAGCCAACGGGCAATCTCGATGCAGAGTCGTCGAAAAAAGTAGCGTCGCTGCTGCGCCATGTTGTCTCCGGTGGTGCTACCGTGGTGCTGGCCACGCACAGCAAAGACATGATAGACCTCTTTCCCGACGCGCGCAGATTTAACCTGAACGAAGGAGTGCTTTCTCCTGTGCAGCAGGAGAAAAAAGCATGAGTGCACTTCTTTCTCTTGCGCTTGTGGGCTATGGTGCGATGGGCAAAGAACTCGAACGGCTGGCTGCGCAGGCGCATTGCCGCGTAGATGCTGTGTTCGACGCCGATCATCCAATCGATGTGCAGGCGGCCTTTGATGTTGCTATCGACTTTTCGCTGCCGGGTGCCGTGCTCCACAATGTTCGCACGCTGGCCGCGATGAAAAAAAATATTGTGCTTGGTACAACAGGCTGGAGCGAACACGCTACAGAGATACGCCGCATCGTGCAAGACGCTGGTGTGGGGCTGATCTACGGCTCCAATTTTTCTGTTGGTGTACAGATGTTTTTCCGCATAGTGCGGGCTGCTGCGCGTCTGGCCAATGCTCACGAAGACTACGATGTGTTTATGCACGAATTGCACCACACGCGCAAGGCCGACAGCCCAAGCGGTACGGCGCTCACACTGGCGCACATACTGCTCGACGAACTCGACCGCAAGACCGACCTGCTCGGCGAGACATCACACGGGAAGATTGTGCCCGGTGCGCTGCACGTGTCGTCTACACGCGGCGGGGAAATTCCCGGCACACACACAGTGTATATCGACTCCATTGCCGACACCATCGAGCTTACACACCGCGCCCGCAACCGCAGTGGTTTTGCACTTGGAGCACTGCGCGCCGCCCACTGGATTCACGGCAAAACAGGCGTGTACGACTTCAGCGAGGTGTTTGAGGAAATAGGCGGCAATAGCAGAGACGCCCTGGTAGAGACGCCCTGGTAGAGACGCCCTGACAGGGCGTCTCTACCAGGGCATGTGCGGTTGAAATCCATAAAATCTATCTGCAAAGAATTTTTCCCGTCTCCACAAAAATCAGTACCTTTGCCGGATGAAGCTGATCAAACTTACATCTGACAATACACAGCAGCCCGGCTCGCGCCGCGAAGAACTGCTAAATGGACTCAACCGTGTACAACGCGAAGCCGCAGCCGTAACCGAAGGACCTCTTTTGATCCTTGCAGGGGCGGGCAGTGGCAAGACCCGTGTACTGACCTACCGCATAGCATATCTCATTGAACTCGGCGTTGCTCCGCACAATATTCTCGCGCTGACCTTTACCAACAAGGCTGCCCGCGAGATGAAAGAGCGCATCGGTTTTTTGGTGGGAGAGGAGCAGTCGCGCAGGCTGTGGGCAGGCACATTCCACTCCGTATTTGCGCGTATTCTCCGCCGCGAAGGGGAGCATCTCGGCTATACGAGTGCCTTTTCTATTTATGATACCGACGACACACTGGGGATTATCCGCACGGCGATGAACTCGCTTGTAATTTCGCAGCAGCAATACGCTCCGCAGGCAGTGCGCTCGCGCATATCATCGGCTAAAAACCAAATGGTGTCGTGGCAGGAATTCCAGCGCAATGCTGATAATATTTTCGATAAGCAAGCAGGGCTTATTTATCAGGAATACGAAAAGCGCCTGAAGCTGAACAATGCGATGGATTTCGACGATTTACTGCTGAACATGATACGCTTGTTCGAGCACAAGCCCGATATTCTCGATGCCTACCAAGAGCGCTTCCGCTATATGCTGGTAGATGAATACCAAGACACGAACCGCGCGCAATACACCGTGGTCTCGATGCTGGCTGCCAAGTACCGCAACTTGTGTGTAGTGGGCGACGACGCGCAAAGTATTTACCGATGGCGCGGGGCTGATATACGCAATATTCTCGACTTCCAGCGCGATTACCCCGATACTAAAGTGGTGAGGTTAGAGCAGAACTACCGTTCTACCAAGACAATCCTCGCTGCTGCCAATAGCGTGATAGACAACAATCGCCAGCAACTTCGCAAGGAATTGTGGACGGCCAACGACGACGGCGATCTGGTACAAGTGCTGAAATGCCGCGATGACAGGGAAGAAGCCGAGACTATTGCGAAGCTCGTTGTCGACGAACAGGTGCACCACGGGCGCAAGCTCAGCGACTTTGCCGTGCTGTACCGCACCAATGCACAGTCGCAAGCTCTCGAAGACGCTCTGCGGCGGCGCAATATCACCTATGCGATTGTGGGAGGTGTATCGTTTTATAAGCGCAAGGAAGTAAAAGACACGTTGGCTTATCTGCGCCTTGTCGTAAATCCGAGCGATGGCGAAAGTTTCATGCGTGTAGTCAATGAACCGACGCGCGGATTGGGCAAGACTTCGTTAGAAGCGCTCGCCCGCTTTGCCGATGCACAGGGAATTTCTCTGTATGCAGCAGCACAACGCGCCGAACAGATTGCCGGACTACAGAAACGCGCTCAGAATGCCGCCCATACATTTGCTGAATTCATAGGAAGGTTTATTGCTGTGCTGGGGCAGATTCCGCCGGATGAACTCGCACGCACGCTTATTGATGCCTCGGGCTTATTGCGAATGTACCAAGAAGAAGGCACCGATGAAGCGCTCGACCGCTGGAACAACATTCAGCGCGTGCTCTCGCATATTACCGAGTACACAGCGCGCGAAGAAAACGCTTCGCTCGAAGTGTATTTGCAGGATATTGCGCTTACCGAAGATGCGGAAAACAGCGACGAAGCCCGCAATCATGTCACGCTTATGACGCTGCACGCTGCCAAGGGATTAGAGTTTCCTGTCGTGTTCATTGCCGGTATGGAAAATGGGTTGTTTCCTCTTGGCAAAGCCGATACCGACCCGGAGGAAATGGAGGAAGAGCGCAGACTGTTCTATGTGGGCATTACGCGGGCAGAGCAGAAGATATTTCTTTCGTATGCTGAGCGTCGTTATCGCTTTGGCGAACTCTCGTTCCCGATGCCGTCGCGTTTTCTGGGTGAAATCGATAAAAAGCTCGTGCAGCAGTTCGGTGGAACTGCGCCCGCCGCTCCGCCTGCTACTGGCGTGGGCCGCGTTGTAAAACAGCCGTTCACTGCTACTCGCCCGGCTTCGCCACGCGGCTCGCAGAGCGTGATGTTCGACGATATTCCAAAAGAAGAATACCACTCGCAAATCGAAGAAGAGCCTATGCTGCGCCGTGGCATGGTTGTGCGGCACGAAATGTTTGGCGAAGGCAAAGTTCTTTCGGTGTCCGGTCGCGGTGCTAATGCCAAGGCAATTATCCAGTTTCCCGGTGTGGGGCAAAAGCACCTCATGCTGAAATACGCGAAGGTGACAATCGTGTCGATGTCGTAACGCGAGCAGTAGAGCCACCCTTGTCAGGGTGGCTCTACTGCTGCATCCGAAATAGCCACCCTTGTCAGGGTGGCTCTACTGCTGCACCCGAAATAGCCACCCTTGTCAGGGTGGCTCTACTGCTGCACCCGAAAACAGCCGGTTATCCTTCCGATAAAAACTCTTCTACTTTCATTACCCGCATTGCATCGCCGTCGAACAGCCCAAATGTGCGGTGGTATAGCCAGTCGCCGAGGTTGATATAGCAGCCTGTGCCGAGTTGGGTTGTCTCTGGCCTGTGCCGATGCCCCATTACTACATAATCGAAACCCTGTTCACGTATTTTCTTCTCTGCAAAATCGCGCAGCCCATCGCGTTCGCTGTAGTCTTTTTGCGATGTGTATTCGCGGCTGGAGTGCGAAGTAGAGGCCGCGAGCGCGATACCTATATCGGGGTGCAGCCATTTATACAGCCAGAGCGCGAGCTTATTGCGCAGCACCGAGCGCAGTATCAGATATCCCCGGTCGTTGTACGCTTTCCCATCTCCGTGAGCGAGGTAAAATCGCCTGCCGTGCAGCGTTGCTTCCATGTCGGTGGTGATCACGTCGATGTCCAATTCCTCTCGGAAAAAGCGTCGGTGCCCGAAGTCGTGGTTGCCCATCAAATAGTGCACGGGAATACCGCGCTCGCGCAGCCGGGAGAGGGCGGTAAGAGTGCGGAAGAATTTTTTTGGAATAACTGTATTGTACTCAAACCAGTAGTCGAAAAGATCGCCTACGATGTAGAGTTGCTCGCAGTCGCGCTCGATGCGTTCCAGAAAGCGCAGAAAGAGCTCTTCGCGCGCTCTGTCTTTTGCTCGCTCGCCGAGGCCCAAATGCAGATCGGAAACGAAGTAGATCATGTGCGGTCGCCTCCTGAGCTCGGTGCAGCATTGCTGTTGTGCGTTGCAATTTCGGTTGCAGAGAGCAAAGCAGCGATTGCCGCGCTTGTGATAATGTCGTCGATGTTGCACCCGCGTGAGAGGTCGAGGTATGGCTTGCGAAGCCCTTGCACAATCGGGCCTATGGCCTGTGCTCCGGCCAGCCGTTCGGTAATTTTATACGCGATATTGCCAGCGCCGAGGTCGGGGAAAATAAACACATTTGCGCGGCCTGCTACTGTAGAATCAGGGGCTTTGCGCTCTGCTACGCTGGGTACAAATGCCGTGTCGAACTGCAATTCTCCGTCGACGCGAAGAGCTGGTACTCGCTCTTGCACAAGTGCCGTTGCCTGCCGTACTTTATCTACATTGGGGTGGTCGGCGCTGCCCTTTGTGGAAAAGGAAAGCATTGCTACGCGAGGTTCTTCCAGAGCTAAACGTTGGTAATTTGCCGCTGTTGAAGCTGCAATATCGGCGAGCTGGGAAGCGTCGGGATCGGGCACCACACCACAGTCGGCATAGGCAAATACGCGGTCGGGGAAAAGCATGAGAAAAAAGCTGCTCACGGTGGAAATACCCGGAGCAAGGCCCACGGTAAAAATTCCAGCGCGTAGGACATCGCCAGTGGTCGACAGCGAACCAGCTACGCAGCCATCGACGGCACCGGAGTCGAGCAGAAGGCCGGCAAAAAAAAGCGGTTGTGTAGCCATGCCGCGTGCTGCGTCGGGGGAGAGCCCACGGTGTTTGCGGCGTTCGTACAACTGTTGAGCAAACGCATCCAAAAGCGGCGAAGTCGCTGGATCGACAATGTCGAAGGAATTAAGCACAAGGTGTTCGGCTGCTGCCAACACCTCGATAGCTTCCCGGTCGCCAACGAGGACGGGGCGTACAATACCATCGGCTGCGAGCTGTACGGCGGCGTGAAGCGTGCGCGTGTCCACAGCATCTGGGAATGCAATGGTCTTGCGGAGGCGAGCTGCGCGCGTGCGTAGAAGTTCTGCGTTGATTGTCATAATGATATGAATAAAGATCGAAAGCTACGTGCCGGAAGACCCGTTGTAAGACATGTTGAGCACAAAGCCGGGTGCGTCGGCGGCTGTCCTTTGGCCACATCACCAAGCGGCTCGTGCGACCGGTGACAGCGACCGAACGGGCGCCTGAAAGCTGCCCGTGCCACTATCTATTGTGCAATAGTACCAACCGACGAATGAGGCTGTTGCTCATAGAAGCCAACAAAAAGCCCGACGGCTATTGCCGCCAGGCTGAAACTTTTGCAAAAATGCACGCAAGGGAGAAAAAATCCAACTCCTGCGGATCAATACGGCTGGAGCACGGACGATCCCACGGGGATTGTAAACGCACTGGCGCGCCCACCGCGTCCGCTGAAAACCGACACACGATTGGCAACGGTGTCGAGTGTTACGACCTCATTGCGCGTAGCATTCAGGAAGATATGCTGGTACACTTTGCGCTCGATATTGCGAATACTGGGCTGTTTTTGGCGCGTATTGACAAGGATGAGCGATGTAGACAGCGGTACAAACGCGAATTCATCGTTGGACACCACAAGGCCGAGAGGCATGGAGCTGAGCGAATCTGTAGGTTTGTCGTACAGCGTAAGCGAGCGTGTCACCTCTAATGTTTCCTCGCTGATAAACTGCACACGGCTAGCGGTTTGGGCTTCGCCAGTAGAAATTTTGCCTGCACCGGCACTTACGAGCACTGCTTCTTTGCCATCGGAATCGGTGCGGATAAACAACGGAGCCGTATGCACGGGGATTGTTTTTACAGCCGACAGCGTGCGGGAATCGATCACTGTAACGCTGTTGTCGCCGAGGTTGGCAGTGAGCAGTTTATTGCCAAGCGCCGCAATACTCACCGGATTGTTTCCGACGGGAATGGTCTTAATAAAAATCTTGTCCATATCATCGGTAAAGAGCTGCGTAATATCGACTACGCCTACTTCACTGCGATTGGAGAACACGATATAGCCTGATGTCGCATTAGGAAAGGCGATATCGGCGGGCTTCAGGCCCATGCTACTGAAATCCAGCGTCGCTACGTGTTTATAGCCCCAGAACTTCGTCGCAACCTCAATTTTCATCTCTGACGGGCTGATAAAGTACAGCGTATCGCGGAATTCCACAACGGAAGTAATGCCCGTGGGGAGCGACGTGCCGTTTGTGGCTTTATAAGCGTCTTGTTGTACCAAGCTGTTTTCTGGCTGGTCTATGACCGACAGTTCGGTACCATTGCCGGAGAGAGCCAGCAGTGTCCAGTCTTCGTAAGGCTGGTTTACTGTGAGTTCTTCCGGCTTACAGCCAACGGCCAGAAGCAGCGAGGCTGCAAAGAGCAGAATACGATGTTTCATAACGTTTTTTCTTCGTGAAGTTTGGTGGATGGTACGCGCTCTACGACACCTTTCAGTATAGTCGTCATATTCGGTTCGGCTTGCACAGCCGTAGCGATAATGGTTTCTACACTTACGGGTTCAAGAGCATCGGGATAGCATTCATCGGTAATAATCGATATGCCGAGCACTTCCATGTCCATGTGCCGCGCTGCGATATTCTCCGGCACAGTGCTCATACCTACGACATCGGCGCCTATTGTGCGCAGAAAGCGATATTCTGCACGTGTTTCCAGATTAGGCCCGGCCACGGCTACATACACACCGTGGTGCAGGCGAATTTTGTTCTCAAGAGCTACAGCATCGGCAAGAGCAATCAGGTGCTGGGAGTACGGTTCGCTCATATCGGGAAAGCGCGGACCAAGCGTTGCATCATTTGGACCAACGAGCGGATTATCGCCGAGCAGATTGATATGATCGGTCATGATCATCAGCTCGCCGCGTCGATAATGCGGATTCATACTGCCACAGGCATTGGAGATCAGAAGGGTATGCACGCCGAGAAGTTTCATTACGCGCACAGGGAAGGCGATTTGCTGCATGGAATAGCCTTCGTAGTAGTGAAAGCGTCCTTGCATCACTACAACCGGCGTTCCGGCCAGCGTGCCAAAGATCAAATTGCCCTTGTGCGATTCTACAGTAGGAACGGAGAAATGCGGAAGAGAGCTGTAGGGAATAGACACTTCGATGTCGATATCCGACACTAAACCGCCGAGCCCGGTGCCGAGAATAATCCCGATGCTCGGTGTCGAAGATGTGTGCTGCCGTATTACGGCTGCGGTTTCTTCCATATACTGTCGCAGGGTTGTCATAGTGCTGTGTTTACTTGTGTTGCGGGGCGTTCTCCAAACAGCGCTGTACCTATACGTATGAAGGTAGCGCCTTCTTGGATTGCCGTTGTGAAATCGCCAGTCATGCCCATAGAGAGCTCGCTGAAATCTGCGGTCGGAAACTGCTTTTGCACTTCGTCGCGCAGAGTACGCAGCAGGCGGAACATGGGGCGGCTTTCTTCCGGGTTGTCGGAAAACGCCGCTATTGTCATCAGGCCGCGCACGCGCACATGGGGAATCGCCAGCGCGCGCTCGGCGAGTTCGGCAATTTCCCCGGGAGCACAGCCAGATTTCGATTGTTCTCCCGATGTATTTACCTGGAGTAAAATGTCAATTGTTCGATTGTACAATGCCGCCTGCCTGCCAATTTCCTCAGCGAGTGCTGCGGAGTCCACCGAGTGGATGAGCGCAACGTCACGGGCGATATATTTAACTTTATTGCGCTGCAAGTGCCCTATAAAATGCCATTGTGGCTTTCCCGTAGAGGGGTGTTCCTCAAAGAACTGCATCTTATCGCGGAGCTCTTGCACGTAGTTCTCGCCCAATTGTGTCATGCCTGCTTCAATCGCCGCTTGGACTACTTCAATGGGATGAGTTTTGGTAACCGCTACTAATTGTACAGAGCCGGGAGTGCGGCCCGCGTCTTCGGCTGCGCGGTCGAGCTGTTGCTGCAGGTCAGCGTATCGTTGCCGTAGTTCCTCTGTGTGTTGTTGTTCGCTCTTCATGCCTTCTGATATTCCTATTACTCCGCCTTGTTGCTACTGTCCCTGCCGGAGATAAGAGGCAGATGGACGACGACTGTTGTGCCATGCCCTGCTTTCGACTGCACTGCAATTGTACCGGCGTGAATTTCGACAAATTCTTTGATAATAGAAAGCCCTAATCCGGTTCCTTTGATTTTTCCGGTGTTCGAAGCGCGGAAGAATGGTGTAAACAGGCGGGAGAGTTCTTCTTCGGGAATGCCGATGCCGCGATCTCGTACCCGCATGACGATCATGTGGCCTTCAAGGCTCAGTTCAAAGTGGATAGTGGAACCGGTTGGCGAGTATTTAATAGCGTTGGAAAGCAGATTGTGGACAACATGCCGCAGCAGTTTCGGGTCGCCGTGCAGCGCGGGCAGATTGTCGGGTATTGTAGCCAGGAGTTCATGCGGGTTTTCCGAGAGTATAGAGCGAAGCTCATAGATGCAGTGGGACGTGATGTCTCCAATGTCAACCATTTCAGGCCGGAAGCGCTCGGCCATGCTCTGCACCGACGACTGGAGCAGAAAATCGTCCATAAGCTCTGTGAGCTCGTTGACACGGGTTTTAATCTTGGCTATTTCTTCCTGGCGCTGGTGCGGTTCGAGCTTGTCGTAGTAGCGTTCCAGCAGTTCTGTCGACATCAGAATACCCGTGAGCGGTGTGCGGAATTCGTGCGAAACAGTGCTTACAAATCGTGTCTTTAGGTTGTTGAGTTCGCGTTCTTTGGCCAGTGCTGCATGGAGTTCCTGCTCTGCTTTTTTCTGTTCGGTAATGTCCATAATCATCTGGATTACCTCCTGAAATTTCGTGTGCGGATTGGTGACTCGTACTGCGTAATTGTCGAGCCAGATATAATGTCCCTTTTTGTGCCTGAACCGATACGTGAGGTGTATGGTCTTACGGGTTGGACTGTGTAGCCAATTATACCATTTTTCGCCGAGCACTGCGTGGTCTTCTGGATGCACTGCCAGCATACTTCTGCCATCGCGGAGGTCGTCGGGTTCGTAGCCAGTTTGCACAGCCGCTTGTGCATTGGTGTACTCGTAGTCCCAGCCGTTCTCCGTCTCGATCATTTTCATGATGCCAATAGGCAGGGTGTCGATAATCAGCTTGTAGCGTTCCTCGCTGGTGCGAAGAGCTTCTTCCACGAGTTTCTGGCGTGTAATTTCTACCGACGAACCGATGATTTCTTCTACCTGTCCTTTTTCGTTGAAGAAAGGCTCGTAAGTAGTAAGGAACCAGCGGTTGTCGAAGTGTTCTTCGAAAGTAACTGCTTCACCAGCAAAGGCGCGATCCAGATAGCAAAGCATAATGCTGTATATGTCGGCTTTGTACAAGTGCGATAGCGGAATGCCTTCTACTTCATCGGTGCGCATATTGGCCACTTCTGCCATTTTACCTTCGGAGAGGGTGTAGTACAGCTCGCCATTGGAGCGTCGTTCAATTTTAAACACGTGATTTTGAAGGTTCTGTACAGCGCGTCGAAAGTTCTTTTGCAGTGCTTTTTCCAGAGCTTCAAATGTAGAGTCGCGCTCCAATACAATAGAAGCGAGTTGCGCGGCAATCTGAATAACGCGAACGGAGGCAGAGTTGAAGCCCTCGAAGTTGCTGCCAACGACTACCACAACGCCGAGTACCTTCCTTCGGAAGTCTATCACCGGGTATGCACAGGCCATGCGTATATCCGGGCTGCCGGGAGCATCTGGCGGCGATAGGACGATACATTCGGACACATGGGTGCCTTTGCGAATTGCCGTTGCTATGAGCCCGTCGTCGTCGCCAATAGTGCCCGATGGTAAGCAGTAGGCCAGCTCGCTAGGCCGGGGTTTGCCAAATGGACGGAAAACGCCATCGCTGTCGGGAATATAAATGAGGCAGGTAGTTTGCGACGACTGCTGCTCTACAAATGAGGAAACGGCGGGGAAAATTGTCTGGAGTGAGTCGCCGTGAGCAATCATCTGCAAAATATCTTTCTGGGCTTCGATCAGAAATTCGTTTTGCCTGCGCTCGGTAATGTCTACACCTGTCAGGAAAATTGCTTCGTCGCCTCCGTAGGGCATTAAATCAATAACAACATCCAACCAGCGCCCAACGCCCTGTTTGGTGCGAATAAAGCATTCGCGCCGCGCAGGTTGCCGAAACTGCTGCACCCGTGCGATAGCTTCCATTGTGCCATCTACAATCGACGGGTCGAGGATTTGGTGATGGGCCATGCCCAGCGCTTCGGATGCCGTATAGCCAGTAAGCCTCTCAAATGCCGGGTTGATATATAAGTAGTTTTCTTTGAAAATAGCAATGAGCGCCGATGTCTTTTCAGACACGCTTCTAAATTTTTCCTCGCTCTCGCGCAGCCGTATATCCGCTCTGATACCGCTTATTGCAAATTCGATGTGGCTGGATATTGTTTCGATGAGCAGCTTTTCTTCTTGGGTAAATACATGTGGTTCATCGAAGTAAATCATAAATTTACCAGTCAGTGCGCCATCTGCTATCAGAGGAATAAATGCAAGCGAGCGTATGCCTTCTTCCCGCAGAATATCGCGAAAATGATTGGTGTGGCTGTCGTTCTCGATGTCGGTGATAAAGATTGCAGCCGGTGCCGAATCATCGGATGCCCAAGGAGAATGCCCCTCTACGTACTGCCGGTAGTTGTCTGAAAGGTTGTGCCATGCCACAAAGCGCATGACGCCTGCTGTGTCGTAGAGCAGCAATGCCGAGCGCTGCACTTGTAGCGTGCGCTCTAATGTTCTCAGCCCAGACTCATACAGTTCCTCGATGGATTGCAATTGTCGTGTGCGGTCGAGCAGCTCATAAAGCGATTGCAGGCGTATAAACTGATGCTCTGCCTCGCGCGCTATTCTTTTGCGTTCGCTGATGTTCAGAAATACTACCTGTACGGCGGGCTCATTGTTATAGGCTGTGGGAATAGCTACCACTTCTACATCCACCGCCGAGCCGTCGAACCTGACGAACTGTTCTTCGATAAGGGGGGCTTCGGTGGAGTGTTGTATAATATTATTGATGCGTTCGCGCACGATATTGTGATAAGAGGAAAGGACAATATCAAGCACTGGGCGGCCTGTTAGTTGCCGGGGTGATGTCGCTCCCAGCATACGCGCCGCTGCTGTATTGCTGAACACAATGGTATTATTCTGGTGGATGATAATTCCCATGGGCGACATTTCCACAAGCTGGCGATAGCGCTCCTCGCTGTCGCGCAGAGCTTGAGTTTCGCGGCGGCGCTCGGTAATGTCGATACCGATATAGGCAATCGCTGCCGACACACCTGCTGTATCGCGAAGAGCGGTATTGGTCCACGTAATAAGCCGCTGCTCGCCGCCAGCGCACACGAGATAGCTCTCGAAATAGGGATAAGCATGGCCCTGGCTGATATACTCTACAAATCTCTCGCGACTCTCCTTGCGCTCTGCTGTCGGCACAAATTCGCCGAACCAGTCTATGCCCAAGAGCTCTTCTCTGGAGCGCCCGAGCAAGGAGCTGAGGTATTCGTTGCAGAACGAGATACAGCCATTGGGGTCCAGCACAAGCGAGATGAGCGGAACTTTTTCGAGCATATTGCGAAACCGCCTATGCGATTCGCGCAGAGCTGTATCGGTTTGCCGCAGTTCGGTGATGTCGTTGGCGTACAAGTGCACATAGCGCTCTTCTGCATAGGGAACGATGGTAAGCATGTACTGGCGCTGGTCGGTTGCTGTCTGTTCTTCGACAGTGGAGGTCGCCCGCATTGCCAGCGCCATGGCTACCGACTCGGCTATATGGGCAGGTACCTTTTCGCCGGGCTGTACTTGCCAAGCCTCTAGGAGTGCAGTACCCGCTGGATTGACATATAAGATATTACCCTGCTCGCTGATGCGGAGTACCGGCGATGGATTTTCCCGGGAAAGGCGTGCGAGGTCGAAAACATTGCGGCGAATAGTGTGGCGTTCGGATACGTCGCGGAAGACCACGACAATGCCGTTCGTTGCCTGCCAGTCGTCGCGTATGGGAGTTTCTGTGAACTCTATGGGAATACAGGCGCCCGCACGTGTCTGTAACAGCAGCGGAGTTGTACCTGTATGATGCACAGGATCGCCTGAGAGAATATTTTTGAAATTGTTGATATGAGCATGGTCGCTTTCGCGGACAACGGAAAACACGTGCTCAAGGTTCAGGCCGAGGGCTTCTTGCTCGCTCCAGCCTGTAAGCATTGCAGCTTGTGTATTCAGGAATATTACGCAGCCATCGGCATCTGTGGCAATGACAGCGTCGCCAATACTGCGTAGTGCAGTCGAAAACCACGTTTCCTGTTTTCTTATTTGTTTGCCTACCTGCGCGCGGTGCAGTGCCAGCTCGATGGCTGTGCGGAGTTCACGCTCGGTAAATGGCTTGAGAATATAGCCAAACGGCTGCGTGATACCTGCTTTTTGCAGAATAGCATCGTCGGTGTAGGCTGTAAGGTAAATAATAGGAATATCCTTGTGGGAACGGATAGTCGTTGCTACGTCGATGCCAGTAAGCTCGTCGTTCAGCATGATGTCCATCAGAATGACATCCGGAGAAGTTGTGAGAGCTTGTTCTAATGCTTCACGAGCGTTGTAAGCAGCACCACATATCGTATAGCCGAGTGTACGGAGTGTGAGCTGGAGGTCTTTCGAGACAATTCGCTCATCCTCTACTACCAGTATGGATGCCGTGGACATGGAGTTCTCCGCATGATCTGTTGTTGTACGATATGCTTGGCTGGAACAAGGACAGTTGTCTATAGTATTACCACCGGGCACAAGCGCATAGACCCGGGAAGACAGAACTGCTGCAAGGTTCCGTCGGGATTTACCTCGATCGTGCTATATTTGCACCAAAGATATGTAGTTGACCGAGAAGATAAGAAATTTTCCGCTTCTTTCAAGACTGCCTTTTCCATATTTGTGAGCCTGGCTCTGTATCGGCTTCTATGAGCTATCGGTACAGGTAGGGCATACACAATATCCGAATTGGCATATACGGGTAATGCTTGAGCTATGGAGACACAAACGGGTACATTGTATGTCGTATCGACACCCATTGGCAATGCCGATGATATTAGCCTGCGGGCGATAAAAATTCTGAAGCTCGCGGATGTGGTGGTCTGCGAGGAAGGAAAGGTGGGAGCCCGCCTGATGCACCAGCTTCGGCTTGCCAAAACTATCGAAGAGCTGCACGAGCACAACGAAGCAGAACAGACTCCTGTTCTTTTGGCTATGCTTGCCGCCGGGAAGACTCTGGCTCTGATTTCTGATGCCGGTACGCCTCTGCTCGCCGATCCGGGGCTTGAATTGGTACAGCAGGCCGTGCAGAAAAGCATCCCTGTTGTTGCTGCGCCCGGTGCTTCAAGTATTATGACCGCTCTTGTTACGAGCGGGCTGCCCGTTCATCAGTTCATTTTTGCTGGATTTCTCTCCCGCGATTCCGACGACCGCGTTGCGCAGCTTCGCGAGCTGGCTTCGGAAACCCGTACTGTTGTACTGTTAGAGACACCGTACCGACTGCTGCCGCTATTGGAAGCCGCTGTAAAGGTGATGCCCGAGCGGCGCGCCTTTCTCGGCTGTAATCTTACGATGACCTCGGAAACTCGTCATTATGGAACAGTAGCCGAGCTGTTGGAGAAATTCAGCAACGAGCGATTTAAAGGCGAATTCGTGTTTGTTTTTGCCGGAACAGGAGTAGGCCGTACTGCCGTTCGCAGCGAACAGGCCGATGGTGGGATGGAAGTGCCCCGCCGTCGTATTCCGCTGCGCGCTCCGCGCTCTGGTGCTTATTCTCAACAAGACAGGCCACGCCGAAGCAGCGAAGGCGAGAAGCGCGAGCCGTG
>DLHF01000002.1:140862-236612 GCA_002483085.1 Ignavibacteria bacterium UBA7675 | reverse complement strand
GTCCTAAAAAGTAGGAGTACTTCACTCAATCGCTTGTAGTTTTCAGCCGCATAAAATTTACGCAAACCGACTTCTTTGGATTTATCATTATTTCTCGCTCTCAATACATGAGTGTAGTACCTAAAGACATCGTCGATGGAAATATGCGCTTTTTTGCAAGTGTCTGTAAGTTCTTTCCAAGTATCCGTAAACTCCCTTCGCTGTTCAGATGTATTAAAATTTCGGTAAATCTGCGCTTTAAATATATCTGAATCTGCCAATGGCAAACCTCTATCATTAAGAGTCGAGAATATCGTAAGGGCTGTTTCGGGTGTATCACACTCAATCGGTAAAACAATACACTTCTGTATCAGTGTCACACAGAGTTGTTTCCATTGCAATGGATTTCTCTCTGCATACTCGTCACATTTCCCCTTAAAGAAACGATAGTTTACAGAATAATTATCTACAGCATTATCTCTACATGTTCCCGTTTCCAAAACTCGATGGAATGTCTCGTTGTCTTCTTCCGTCACCACTAATGATTTAATGTGTATCTTACTCTTATCTGTTACCTTTTGCGAAATCGGATTAACATCCCAAATACAAGGAGCCAATTGATTTTTTAATCCGATAACATCTTCATCTTCAATCATGTCTTCTAATTTTCTATAGAACGCTCGAAGCATTAATAACAACGAAGTGATTCGTTGTTGCCCGTCGATAACAGCTTGATGGTTGCCATCGCTCATATAAGAAACAATAGTTCCTAGGAAATAATCTGAACCAGACATTGCTTCCGTAATTGTGAAGGTTTCAATATCATTCCAAAGGGTTTCACATTTCTCAGCATCCCAATTGTAGGGCCGCTGAAAATCAGGGATGATATATTGTTTGTTTTGCATTTCGCTAAACAGCTTGCCAATAGTCTTTTTACTTACGCTTAACTCTGCCATCTTACAGAACCTTTGTTTATTGCTACATGGTTAATCGATTAGGACTTACGCAAATCCGACCATAGGGATCCTCGGCGAGCGAAGCTCCTGCTTGATGTCGTCGTCCAGTAAGAATCGTTTGAGCTGATAGATCGTCGAGCCAGCCTGGTGTGCAACCTGGTTAAGCCTCGCCCAGACAAGCATTGCACAGGCAATGTGGTTGCGCTGAATACGCTCCTTGCGACATTGACAGCGTTCGATACCAATGGTCTGCTTGATCTCTCGATGAGTCTGCTCAACCTTCCATCGGACAGCGCACTCTTTTCGTGCATCATCAGCAGTTGCTTGAGTCTGCGCGTTGGCAACAACATAGTCCGGGTGCTTGCTGGAAAGCTCTATGCGGAACAGGCTCACATAGAAGTCTTTGGGAACCTAATATGAGTACGCTTCCATCGTGCGTCCATGTACGCCAACAACAGTCTGCTTTGCTACGCCTAGTACTATCGGCAGAGTGAAGGTACGAAAACAAGATGAAGCCGAACGCTACGAAAATGCGTATGCTATTACTCGTTGTATTTTTCTAAAAATTCAATTCTGTTGCCAAAGGGATCAAAGCAGGAGAAGCGATGGACACCGGGAATCACGGTGTCTTCTTTGATGTGCACACCGCAGTTTTCTAAATGCTGGCGCAGTGCAGCAAGGTCGTCAACTGCAAATGCTGGATGTCGCTTCGACGGTGTTTGCGGTCCCTCCACACCGATGTGTATCTGAATGTCAGCAGCCTGGAACCACATACCGCCGTTGGGCCGCAAGGCTTCGGGCTTTTCGATTTCGGATAGGCCGAGAACGCTGCCGTAGAAGTTCCGGGCTTGCGATTCACCATCTGCCGGAATAGTGATCTGAATATGGTCGAGCCTTGTAATGCGGAAAGCCATGTTGAATACACTGAATAGTGTTCGCGAATATGCGAGCCGGGTGCCATTGTATATATTCATCAGAAATTGTCGCTGCGAGCAGAGCATCAAAAAAGGAACTGCACTACTCCGGTATCACTCCGCAACAACAGCGGGTTCCGATATTGGTATTTCCAGAACAAATGTTGTTGTCTCGCCGGGACTGCTCTTGCACCACACTCGTCCTCTCATTGCTTGCTGCATACACATGTGGGCAATGGCGAGGCCAAGGCCAAGCCCCGGCACCTTGCCGATTTCTTCTTCCTGATGGCCGCGCCGGAACAGCTCAAAAATAGCATCCTGCTCGTATTCAGGCACACCACGCCCTTCATTGACAACGCGAACCTGCATACTATCGCGAGCGCGTACTACATCCACGACAATCTCGGTGCCGCGAGCCGAATACTGGACAGCATTTTTCAGCAGCTCCTGTAGGGCTATTTCGAGTACAAAGGTCTGGATATATGCAGTCAGTGGCTCGGTAGTATCACAGGCAACCCGGATAGACCTACTCGGAGATTCTGCCGCACAAAAGTTCTGAACAGCGGAATGGCAAAAAGCGCACAGGTCGGCTTCTGAAAGAGGATCGGTAAGAATCAGAGTCTCGATATTCAGGAATTTAGAATTGCTTTCCAGCATACTCATCATGCGTTTCACAGCCGACACCGTATCGGAAAACATCTCCGATACCTTCTCAACTGGGAACGGTGTCCCCTTCTGCACAGAGCGTAGAAACAAGTCGGCATTGAGCAGTATGGAGGTCATGGGCGTGCGAAACTGGTGCGACACAGAGGCGATAAATTTGGAGTGTAAGTCTTTGAACTCGCGTTCACTTTCGATTGCTACACGCAGAGCTGCTGTACGCTCTTGCACTTTCTCTTCGAGTTCTTCATTATAGCGCTGTAGGCGCTCGCGTGCGTGTTTTAGCTCCAAATGGTTGTGCACCCGCAGAAGCAACTCTTCTAACCGAAAGGGCTTGGTGATGTAGTCGACAGCTCCAAGCTGTAGTCCTTGTACAATATCTTCGGACGACGTGCGAGCAGTGAGAAAAATCACGGGGATATCGCGCGTAGCTTCGTCCTTCTGAAGGCGACGGCAGACTTCAAAGCCATCGAGATCTGGCATCTGAATGTCTAATAATATGAGGTCGGGTATGCGCTTATGCACAACGGCCAGCGCCTGATCACCGCTCATGGCGAGGACACAATCGAGACCTTCATTCCGCAGAATTCCGGCTACCACTTGTACATTTTGCGGCATATCATCCACGATCATTACAAGCGATTTGCGTCCGATTTCCATCTGTCCGTTCACTGGCATGAAATATCTCCCGAAGAAAGGTCTGAATCTGTAATAACATGCTCCATTGCTTCGAGCAATGGCAAAAACTGAGCGAGCGTCGCCGTAAACGCCATCACATCGAGATTTCGCACCTGGCGCAGCAGCGTATCGCCATAGGATGTAAGGGCTGGAATGTCTGCTTTTGCGCTGAGTTCGCACAGATCCTGAGCGAATGCCTCTAATTCATCGAGCACCGGCACCGCTTGCAACTCGTGCCACAACGGCAAAAAGTTGGCGTTCAGCTCAGCCAGCACAGGAGGCAGCCTGTCGGCAGATTCTACAAGCATCGCTATAGTATTATCCGTGCTGTCTTCCAGCTCGACAACTTCTTCTGCAATAGGTTCCGAATGCTCGACAAACGTATGGGGAAGGAGCTCCATAAGCACGGACAACAGCTCGGGATACGCTATTGGCTTGTACAACACACGGTGTACGAGCTCGCCAAGCTGCTGTACTTCTTCCCGCAAAGCTGACGCCGTAACAAGGACAACAGGAACAGCTTGCAGTCCGGGAATCTGCCGAATGCGTTCGATGGTTTCATAGCCATTGAGGCCCGGCATCCGCAAGTCCATAAGGATAGCACGCGGCGACGCGCTCCACGCAGCTTTTATAGCATCTATTCCTGTAGCAGCTTCTATAAGGTGCAAATGTGTGTTCGCCAGCATTTCCTGTAGCAGCCTGCGGTTCATGCTATCGTCGTCGGCAATCAGCACCGTAGCATTGTGGAAATCCACAGCAACGGCTTCGTCGTGTCCTGTAGTAAGTTCCTCCGTCGTCGAGGATACAGCTTCGGGAATGACAACCTCAAAGGCCGACCCCTTACCTGTTTCGCTCGACAGGGAAAGAACACCGTGCATTGCCTCTACAAGACGTTTTGTAATCGTAAGCCCCAGCCCTGTGCCTCCGTACTTGCGCGTACTCTGTCCATCTTGCTGTTTGAAAGCTTCAAAGATAACACTTTGCTGGCTTTTGGGAATACCTATTCCGGTATCCTCTACTTTAATACAAAGTTCTCTTCTCCTATCGATACCATGCTCCGAATGCTGGCGCACCATAGCGCTTATTCGCACATGTCCCTGTTCAGTAAACTTCACAGCATTCCCCACGAGATTAAGCAGTATCTGGCGCAATCGCCCGGGGTCGAGAACAAATGTAATTCGGGCGGGATTTTCCACAAAAAACCGGAGATGTTTCTCTCTGATACGCTCGGAGAATACTTGTCGTATTTCTTCAATGACTTGGCTTACATCTGTCTGCTCAGCATGAATAAGCACCATGCCGGCCTCTATCTTTGAGAGGTCGAGAATATCATTGATGAGCGTAAGCAGAGTCTTGCCGCTTGTGATCACAGCCTGAGCATAGCTCTTTGGCTGCTCTTCGTGTACATGACCGCGCAGCAATTCGGCAAATCCGAGTACGGCGTTCAGGGGTGTGCGAATCTCGTGCGACATATTGGCAAGAAATTCAGACTTTGCGCGGTTGGCGGCGTCGGCAGCCTCTTTTGCAGCAAGCAGGTCTCCCTCATACTGCTTTCTGATACTAATATCTTGCAACGTTCCTATCATATAAACCAGTTCGCCATGCTCGTCGAACACAGGCTTTCCCGAGCCGCTTACATAACCGATGCGGTTATCGGGCTTTATTACTCTGTAGTCCATGTTAAAAATGGTCTTTGTCGCAATAGCGTGCTGCCAGGCGTGTTGCACGGCCTCGACATCTTCAGGATGAATCAGCTCATCGGCATTAATACTCTCAAATGGTGTATTTTCATCGAGCCCAAAGACCAGCGCAGCCTGTTTTGTCCAGCTCCTTTCCCTTGTTCTTACATTGATCTCGTAGCTACCTGTGCTGGCAATGCGCTGTGCCTCTAGTAACGCTGCCTCCGTTCTTTTTAGCATTTGCTCATCGGCCTTGCGCTGTGTGATATCCACGCTCACACCAAGAAAGCCTATAATTTCTCCGTCGGGAGCGCGCATCGACGTAATAGAAAGCAGCACAGGGAAGCGGCTGCCGTCTTTGCGGATATAGGTCCACTCCCGTTCATCGGTAATACCTAAACGCGCCTGAGCTGCAAATACTTCAAAACCAGGTTCGATACTCCTACCGAGCTCTTGCGTAAGCTCTTCTGCTCGCTTTACCACCTCGCTCGCATCGTGAATAATACCCGGTGTTACTTTATTTACCACTTCATCTGCTCTATAGAGCAGCATTCGCTCGGCACCACGGTTAAATGTCTTGATAATGCCATTGCTGTCAGTAGCAATAATAGAAAAGTCTGTACTATCGAGAATAGCCCGCTGCAGAGCAAGGGTATTAAAGAGTTTCTTCTGAGCATTTAACCGATCGGAAATGTCCTGCACATACACAGCTACTCCTATGACCTCGTCCGTGTCGGTTCGGATAGGATTATAGGAGAGTTCATAGTAGTTGCTGTCGCCTGAGGGCGGACGGTGTTCCTGCACGATAGTGTACTGCTCGTTATTCAGCGCGAGATCGAGCCCTTCCTGGAGCCCAATGCGGTCGTCTTCGTTGGACATTTGCTGTAGCATATCCATACCGTCGGCAATATCTACACCGTACAGTGTCTTCATGCTAGTTCGGTGGACAGAATTAAACGCTAGGTAGCGGTATTGGCTGTCGACGGCAAAAATGATGCTTCGGGTGCTTTCCATCACTGCGCGGAGCGTGGCTAGGTGCTCTCGCATGGATTCTTCTGCGCGGCGTCGCTCTGTAATATCCAGAGCAAAACCAATATAATGGCCGGGCTGAAATTTATCCGGGAATAGATAATTGGCAAAGCACCACAGCTCGCCTTTCCACTTTCCTCTAAACTCATCTATGACCATTGCCTTGCCTTCGGCAACGTCCTGTATTGTATCTCTCATAGGTGGAAACGCTTTGCTGGCCGGGCGTCCTACCAATCGCTGGCTATCAATACCAAAACGCTCTAATCCGGTGCCGTGTAATTCGGTAAATACTCCCTGCTCGTCGACTCTGTACGTAAATACAGGCATATTGCCCAAAATACCGTCTAATGTCTGGCTCTGTTTTCGCAGTTCTTCTTCTGCATGTCGGCGGTCGGTGATGTCCTGAATAGCACCATACAGCCTTACGGTTTTTCCATTGCGTGCATGCACCCGGCCTATAGCGCGTATCCAGCGGTTCCTGCCCCGCGCAGTGATCATCGGAAGTTCCAGATCGTAGGCTTCGCCATGCTGTATTGCCCGGTCTATTGCCTGCACCAGAGTGGCTCGGGCTTCAGGAGGGTAGAACTGTAGCGTATCCTCCACGCTTTGTTTTACACCGGGTCTTACTTCGTAAATATGATACACCTGATCGGTCCACGTCTGGTCGTTCGTAGCAATATCGAACTCCCAGCCACCGATGCTAGCCACCATACTCGTAGCAGAAAGTAGTTCCTCGCGCCGCAGCAACTCCTCGCGCGCCCGCACAAGATCCGTACTGTCTTCCACACAACTAATATAGCCCAGAAGCTCGCCATTGTCTATGATAGCGTCGGTCCGCACATTGGTCCAGAACACCGTGCCATCGGTACGCACATAGCGAATTCTGCCAGCAAATCGCTGTTGCTGGCGCGCAGCAGCATGCCACTCTTCGTACACGCGATGGTAGTCGTCGGGGTGTATGGCTTTGCTCCAGCCGTCGCCAAGTGCCTGCTCGTAAGTAAGACCGGTAATACGGCTGTAGGCTGCATTGATGTGTATGCAGTTGCCGTCGGGTGATGACACAAACAGGCCAAACGACGAGGTATCGCTCATAGCGCGAAACATAGCCGCACTCATGCGAAGCTGCTCTACAGTCTGCTGCTCGCGTTTTCGGCTGTAACTGAGTTCGCTCTGCAATTCCCGTATTTGCTTCTCAGCCTGCGCCAGCTTTTGCCGGAGAGACGCGTCGTCCGAGCTCGACCCACCGCTGCCGCGAAAAATCTCTTCCTCTCCGCTGATAGGCTCTGTTGTTGAACTCATACTCTTTGCAGTCCAGAATTAAAAACCACCAACTACACCCCAATTTCCAATGTACGAAAAACCGCCTTTCCTTTGTATGAGGGAAGAAAAATAATTGCCCACAAGGGCGAAGTATTGCTTCGGCTCATCTGATAAGAACTGCCATATGCTCTGCCCCCTGCGATTATCGTGCAATGCTCTCGGCTCTTGTGTTCAGTCTGTGCACCGCGCTGCTATTGTCATAAGCTCGTCCGCGCACCGACACCGTAAGCTGTACACACAAGCAACACCAGCACAGGTCCAGCTCTTTTGCGCGGGTAGATACCGAAATAGAATATCCCTCCGGCGTATAGCAGCCGGACACCAGCAAGCGGATGTGCGACCGGTGACAGCGACTACGCGTTGGGACAACGACGCCCGTGCCACAACTCATCGCCTTCGCCAGCACTGTAGAACGTTCGCACACGCACAACGAGATCGGGACAGCCCAAGGACTGTCCCGACAGAACACACTATAATTGTACCACAATTATACTACAAGGCGCAGGATTCAGGATTGGTGTAGCATTATGCTCCCTCTGGAATCATGACCGCACTCGAAGCAAAAGCATATGCTTCACTCACCGCGCCAGCTTGGAAAAGGTCCATCCCCAGCCGCCGCTGCGCGTGGTCAAAGCCCGGAGCCTTGTCGAGCACTTTGCGATAGAGAGCCATAGCCACTGTTGTGTTACCAGAGTCGCCAGCAATAGTAGCGTCTTTGAAGAGCGGAACAGCATCTGGTGCAATAGATTCGAGCTCGCGCCATATAACAGCTTCCCGCTCCATATTGCGTCCTGTGGTACTCGCGGCACCAGACACACGACACAATAGCAGAAGAGCAGCGAAAAAAGAAAGAGAAAAGAACCTCATGAGTAGTCCTGAAAGAGAGTAGGGGGAAATGGTCGTCCAACAGCAAACCGCCTGCTGCTTTCTTCATACAGTAGTCTTGTTGCAAAAACTACTCTATAGGCCACGCGAGTGAGCGCAAGCACAGCAGGGATTTTTTTGTCCGGTGGACAGTGAACGAAGCATATTATCATTTTCCTTGCTGAAAATCAAACACACTTCACAGCAACGCCCCGTACCATATTGATACGAGGCGTTGTTATAAGGTAAAACGGAAACCGTATGCGATTACGTCTTCTGTTTTTTCTTTTTCGCCGCTGGAAAGAGCACATTATTCAGGATCAATCGGTAACCGGGAGAATTTTTGTGGAGATTAAGGTCTGTCGGCGGGTCGCCCACAGCGTGCTGGTAGTCTTCAGGATCGTGCCCACCATACCACGTAAACGTACCGCGACCGTAGTTGCCGTGAATATACTTCACCTCGTCGGTACCTTCGCGCTCACCCAGCACGGTGATTGATTTTTTGATAAATTGCTTGTGGAAAGCAGTCGTCTGCCCCAAAAAACCGCGCACGACATTTACATGGCACTGCGTAAGCATCGTGGGTACCGGATCGTACTTCGCCGAAAAATCGAACAGCGAGAAGTAGTCATTTTCAGGATTATTCGCCCGAGTATTGGCATCGACATCAATAGAAGAATACTCATATACATAAGGATTCATTTCGAGCGTGAAGTTCTCGAAGGCAAAGGTGCGGCTGAAATCCAGCTTGTTGTTAGCATCACCATCGGGTGGGTCGCCATCGAACATCACATCGCATATATCAACGCCGTGCGCTGCCTGCGCGATATCGTAGGAATCTGTAGCACTGCACATAGCAAACATGAAACCGCCGCTGCCGATATAGGAGCGAATTTTCTCGACAACAGACTTTTTCAGCTCTGATACTTTGCGGAAACCGAGTTTCTTTGCTGTAGCTTCTAACAGAGACACTTGCTGGATATACCAGGGCTGGTTAGCAAAACTGGCATAAAATTTTCCGTACTGTCCAGTAAAATCTTCGTGGTGCAGGTGCAACCAATCGAAGTGCTGCAACGTATCGGCCATGACTTCTTCGTCCCATATCTTTGTGTACGGGATCTCTGCGTATTCCATAACAAGCGTAACAGCGTCGTCCCACGGCTTAAAGCCCGGTGGCACATACACGGCAACCCGGGGTTCTTTTTCGAGCCGGACAACATCTTTATTGACATTTTCGTCCTGTACATCTGCGTATATCTGCGCAGCGGTACCGCCGTCGAGCACTTCAAAGTACACGCCGCGAATACGACATTCGCTGGCGAGATTATCCCGGTAGTCGGCCATAAACGAGCCGCCCCGATAATTCAGAAGCCAATCGACAAGGATGCCCTTGGACAACGACCAGTAGGCAATACCATAAGCTTTGAGATGGTCGGTCTGCGAGAGGTCCATCGGAATGAGAATTTTTTGCTGTGCAGCAATCGGGCCAAATGCCGTCAGCAGTAGGAGCACAGACAGACACAGGCTGCGACGGACAGCGGAGAACAGAGCAGTGCGTTGCATAGCATTAGAACAAATTCGTGGTACAGCTTGATGTCGTTGCCGCACGGTACGACCGGAGCAAAAGCGGCAACAGCAACAACGTATGGTTGTATCTATTATTTCACCCGAATATAGTTGTATGAACTCATATATCAGGCTTTTTAACATAGCACAGCGCTATCGGCCTTCTTTCCAAGGTATCTCTCTGGCGCTTTGCCTCGTGTGCGTTTCTGCTGCGGCTGCTACGCTCTCTGCTGCTGTTCCAGTAAATAACAAAAGCGGCAAGCAGCCCGACCAGTCAAAGGCAGTTCCGACCGATAGTACGACGCAACCCGCCGTACAGTGGGCTTCGCGCGTAGTAAAAGTTTCCTCGCAGCTCAAATCGCACGGACAGTATTCCTCATTCCAGCTCCTCGGCAAGCCGAATATCCTATCACTGGCTAATAAGGATTCCAATCCATGCTCGTGGACAGCAGCCATCGACGGACAGCAGCATACGATCATGCCCGATCTGAAAGAAACAGTACGAGTAGGCTTTGCCCAACCTGCAAGAGCGCGCCAAGTAGCTGTAGCGGAGAACCTCAATCCCGGTGCTATCGGGGAAATTATTGTCTATGGCACAAAAGGCGAAAAAGACACGGTGTACCGCGCCACACCCGGCACGATTGACGAAAGATGGCGTGTACTCAATGTCTTTTTTAATCCGCCGCCATTCCTTGTAAGCGAGGTAGAGCTGGTAGTGTACACGGGCATGGTACTCGGCTGGAATGAGATCGACGCAATTGCACTTGGCACGACAACCGACAGCATCCGCGCGGAAATCAATCTTGTACCGGGAGCGCCAACAAATATTGCTCCGGAGAACCTCGGTTCGCGTATCAATTCTGAATACGATGAGTATTTCCCAATTATATCGTCCGATGGCAAAACGCTGTATGTAGCCCGCAACGATCATCCAGATAATATCGGTGGCAAAAAAACAGATATCTGGTACTCCGACCTCCAGCCCGACGGCTACTGGGGTGCGCTGCAAAACATCGGTGCGCCTCTCAACAATAGCAACACGAACTTTGTATGCTCAATTATGCCCGATGGCAATACGATGCTCGTAGGCAATTTGTACTACGGCAATGGTGGTACCGGACCCGGTATCTCTATTAGTAACCGCACAAAGGATGGCTGGAGCTTTCCGCAAATGCTTGTTATTAATGAATTTCACAACCGAGGGGTCTATGTTAATTACTTTATGGCTGCCGATGGACGCACGCTGATGATGGCTATTGAGCGGGACGAAACGTATGGCGGCACCGATATCTATGTGTCGTTTCTGTTAGAAGATGGCAACTGGTCGAAGCCGTTGAACCTCGGCAAAGATGTCAACACTGCGGCGGATGAATCTACAGTATTTCTCGCCCCGGACAATCGCACATTGTACTTCTCTTCGGAAGGCCACAATGGCTATGGTAGCCACGATATTTTTATGAGCCGCCGCCTGGACGACACCTGGATGAAATGGAGCGAGCCGCAAAACCTCGGGCCGGGCATCAATACTCCCGACTGGGATGCTTACTTTTCCATCCCCGCCTCCGGCGAATACGCTTATCTTGTATCGGGCAGCAATTCGTTTGGCGGCAGCGATATTTTTCGTGTTCCTCTGCCCCGAGCTTTGCAGCCGCGACCAGTCGTTCTGATGTCGGGCACAGTACTCGACGCCAAAACTGGCAAGCCCATAGAAGCTGATATCGTCGTCCAAACGCTCATAGAAGGTACGCCAGTCTCCCTTGCGCGCAGCAATCCAACGACCGGAAAATACACTATTTCGCTGCCTTCGGGCGATGTGTACAGCTTCTACGCACAGGCCTCTGGGTATTTTGCTGTCAATGAGAATATCGACCTGCTTCGCCAGAGTGAATACGCCGAGCAATCGCGCGACCTACGGCTTGTGCCTGTGGAGGCCGGGCAGTCGATAGACCTCAACAATATTTTCTTTGAAACCGGCAAGTGGACAATTCTTCCCGAATCGGCCTATGAGCTGGAGCGTATTGTGGACCTGCTTACCCGCAATTCGCGTATGCAGATTACTATTATCGGGCACACCGACGATGTGGGCAGCGAGCAGAACAACCTGCGCCTGTCTGAAAAACGAGCCGGTGCCGTAGTAGACTACCTCGTAGAAAGAGGTATCAAAAAGAACAGATTAAGATATCAAGGTGTGGGCGAGGCGAAACCGGCTGCCGAAGGCGACCGCGAGAAAAACCGCCGCGTAGAGTTCAGAATAGACCGCAATTAATCTTCGAGGCGCATGTCCGGAACTTCTCCGGTAATGCGCCCTTCCTTCTTCAGTAAACTTTCCGTACTTTTGTGGATTACGCGCAGATGCCCGGGTGTACGGGCATCTGCACACGACCTTCTTTTTACAACGGAACAACCAGGTATGTCATTCCTCAAGCGAACGGTGACCTGCGGCGAACTTCGCCCCGATCACGCAGGCCAACAGGTGATTCTCAATGGATGGGTGCATGTGCGCCGCGATCTCGGCGGTATGATCTTTATCGACATCCGCGACCGCTACGGCCTTACCCAAGCTATTTTTGAGCCTACCACACACGCTGATGTAGCCGAACTCGCCAAAGAGCTGCGGTCAGAGTATGTTGTTGCTGTGCGCGGTACTGTGCGTATGCGGGAAAATCCCAACTCCAAGCTACCTACTGGGCAGATCGAAGTCGTGGCCGAAGAGCTTCAGATTGTCAATAGAGCAGAACTGCCTCCCTTTGAGATCAACGACGATACGGCTGTGAACGAAGAAATGAGGCTGCGCTATCGCTATCTAGATATGAGGCGCTCCCGGCTTCAAAGCATTTTTCTTTTGCGCCATCGCGTGATGCAGATTGTGCGCACTTATTTTGATGAGCACGGCTTTGTAGAAATAGAAACTCCCGTGCTGATGAAGTCTACGCCCGAAGGCGCGCGCGATTATCTCGTGCCCAGCCGCCTACACAATGGTAAATTCTACGCGCTGCCCCAATCTCCGCAGATTTACAAACAACTGCTTATGGTGTCGGGCTTCGACCGCTATATCCAGATTGTAAAATGTTTCCGCGACGAAGATTTGCGCGCCGACCGACAGCCGGAATTTACCCAAATAGACCTTGAGATGTCGTTTGTCACCCAGGAAGATGTGCTGAACATCACCGAGGGTATGCTGGCGCGCCTGTGGAAAGAAGTAAAAGGCGTAACGCTGCACCTGCCTATACCGCGCATGACATATAAAGAAGCTATGGCGCGCTATGGCACAGACAAACCCGATACACGCTTTGGGCTGGAGTTGCAGGAACTCAATGATGTTTTTGTATCTACGGAGTTTGGCGTGATGCGCTCGGCAATTGATGCCGGAGGTTCGATAACCGGACTCAACTTTACCGGCGGGGCGGCGTATTCGCGCAAGCTCATCGATGAACTTACCGAACATGTACGCACCTACGGAGCCAAAGGTTTGGTGTGGCTTAAAGTCGCCAATGGCGATATAGAGGGTGGTTCTGCTAAATTCTTGTCCGACCAAGAAAAAACGGCTCTGCGCGAGCGATTTGCAGCACAAGAAGGCGATATGCTCCTGATCGTAGCCGACCAGTGGCGCACAAGCCATGTGGCGCTCGGCGCTCTGCGGTTAGAAATTGCGCGCCGCGAGAATCTCATTCCCAAAGACAGAGACGACCTGCTGTTCATCGTCGACTTTCCAATGTTTGAGTTTGTGGACGACGAAACCGGCAAGCCAGTGCCCGCGCATCATCCGTTTACATCGGTGCGCCCGGAAGACGCGCATTTGTTGGATACCGATCCACTCAGCGCACGAGCTAATTGCTACGACCTCGTGATCAATGGCTATGAACTGGCATCCGGCAGTATTCGTATTTACGACCGCGAAACACAAGCAAAAATATTCGACCTGATCGGCCTGACCGAAGAAGAAGCCCAGCGAAAATTTGGCTTTTTGCTCGACGCATTCCGCTACGGGGCTCCGCCGCACGGTGGTATCGCTCCCGGCCTCGACCGATTAGTGATGATCCTGGCAGGCACTGATAACATTCGCGACGTTATCGCTTTCCCCAAAACAACAAGCGCAACATCCTTGATGGACAACGCGCCGTCGGAAGTTGCGGAAGCACAATTGCGCGAACTCGGCATTGCCATTGTCAAAAGAATATAGTACACACGTATCTGGAAGAACTATGAAAGTCCTTGGTGCAAAAGAAAATTTCCTCGCTATCGACAAAGAACATTCATCGATAGACACAGCGGCAATTGCCATTGTATCAGCGCCTTACGAGCACACAGTAAGCTATGGCGGCGGCACATTGCGCGGCCCGAAAGCGATTGTTGATGCTAGCGCTTATGTAGAGTTTTACGACGATGAATTCGACAGAGAGCTGTGTTTCGACAAGGGCATTGCTACGATTCGCCCTCTATCGTTCAAGAAAGCTGTGGATGCCGATGCCCTAAAGATCATCGAAGACCAGGTAGGTACACTGATCGACATGGGGAAATTTACAGTAACGCTCGGCGGCGAGCACACGATCTCGACTGCCCCGATAGCTGCACATTTCAAGCGCTATCCGGCTATGAGTATCTTGCACTTCGACGCCCATTCTGATCTGCGCGAAAGCTACGAAGGCTCGAAATACTCGCATGCCAGCTTTATGGCGCGTGTTGCAGAGTTTTTCCCGACCGAACGCATTACTCAGGTGGGCATTCGCGCACAGTGCAAAGAAGAAGCAGAGTTTATCCGTGAAAAAGGCATAAAGACCTTCTACGCATCGGCAATACGACGTGGCTTGCACGGGGCGAACTGGCAAGAAAGCGTAGTTTCAACCCTCGGCAATGAAGTCTATGTCACTTTTGACGTCGACTACTTCGACCCGGCTATTATGCCCGCAACCGGCACGCCAGAGCCCGATGGCTTTCTCTACAGCGAGACTCTCGATGTTTTCCGTGCACTAAACAAAGCAGGGAAGCGCATCGTGGGATTCGATATTGTAGAACTCGCGCCAATGAAACATTTTCCACATCCCGACCTGACAACGGCACGATTGCTGTATAAAATGTTGAATTTCGCTTTTGCCAGTCCCGCAAAAAAGGCAGGACGCTCAGGACGCTCTTCCAACGCCAAACGCAAGACCAATGCTTAAGGACATCGTAGAACAGATAAGTACAAATGGCGGATCGGCTCAGCACGAGCTCTCGCTTGTGATCAACCAACTGCTCCAGCAGCTAAACCTCGGCGCAATTCGCGCGGCAGAACCCGACGAACAGGGCAACTGGCACGTCAACGACTGGGTAAAGCACGGGATTTTACTGTGTTTTAAGTATGGTGATCTGGCCGATATGTCGGAATCTGATAGCGCACTGCGTTTTTTCGACAAACACACGCTGCCGCTTCATCCTTTTACATTAGAGGACAAAGTGCGTATTGTGCCCGGAGGCTCGGCTATTCGCACGGGATGTTATATAGCGCCGGGCGTTATTTGCATGCCGCCGATGTATATCAATATCGGTGCATATGTGGACGAAGGAACGATGGTCGACTCCCACGCATTGGTAGGTACATGTGCACAGATTGGCAAGCGTGTGCATATCAGTGCAGCAGCACAGATCGGCGGCGTATTAGAGCCCGCCGGAGCGCGTCCCGTTATTATTGAGGACGATGTACTGGTAGGAGGGAACTGTGGTGTGTACGAAGGCGTGATTGTGCGCAAGCGGGCGGTTCTCGCCTCGGGCGTCATCCTGAATGCTTCTACACGCGTGTACGACACTGTGCACGAGCGCATCCTGCGGTCGACAGCAGAAACCCCGTTGGAAATACCCGAAGGAGCCGTTGTCGTGCCCGGCGCGCGCCAGGTACAGTCAGAGTTTGGCAACAGCCACGGGCTTTCCATTGCAACGCCTCTTATTATTAAATATCGCGACGACAAAACCGATGCCCGCACAGCACTCGAAGATGCTCTTCGCTAGTTGGCCACGGTTGTGGCAAACAATAGCCGGGCGCAGATCAGTCCGGCCCATATGCCTGCAATTCGCTGTTTTTTTTATTCTTTTTGCCGGATATACTGTGTCAGCACCTGTTGTTTCTTCCGCTTCAGATATGGTGATTCCCCCGATAACCGATACGACGCTTGCCAATGGCCTGCGCGTCATTATCGTGGAAAAGCACACGGCGCCTGTGGTCAATATTACTGTGGGCTACAAAGTAGGCTCGAAAAACGAGTCGAAGGACAATACAGGCTTTGCACACTTTTTTGAGCACCTGATGTTCGAAGGCTCGCTCAATGTACCCCATGGCTTCTTTGACCGCTACTGCACGGAAGCAGGAGGCAACAACAATGCCTACACGACTTACGACAAAACTGTGTACTATATGATGCTGCCTGCCAGCCGACTGGAGCTTGGCCTGTGGTTGGAATCCGACCGCATGCTGGCCTTTGGCGTAAACAGGGAAAGCGTAGATGTACAGCGCAATGTTGTGCTGGAAGAAATCAATCAGAACGTAGAGAACAGACCATACGGTATGCTTTCCACAGTGCAGAACAGCTTGGCCTACGCACCTGCCAGCAGTTATAGCTGGGATGTGTACGGCGATAAAAGCCATATTGCAACCTCGCCGTATGAAAAGGTACAGAAGTTTTTTGAAGACTACTACCGGCCTGACAACGCGTGCCTTGTCATCAGCGGCGATGTTTATCCCGAGCAAACTCTTGCTTTAGTGCGAAAATACTTTTCGGATGTTCCCCAGCGCAAAGCTCCCGGTGCGCCGCCTGTGTTCATCCCTTCGTATCGCCAAGGCGGTACGTATCGGCGCGTTGAAGACGATATCCCTATGGAATCGTTGTTCCTAGCATATCATTTCGACGGATTTACGGGCGACAGTCACTATACAGCAGAAATCCTCGCCAGCATCCTTTCCGACGGCATGAGCTCGCGCTTGTATCGCTCGCTTGTGTACGAACAGCAGATTGCGTCTGAAATCAATGCCTATATCGACGACCGCGAACTGTCGTCGCTCTTTATGGTGTATGCTATCGGCAATACAACCGAAAACACATGCGACCAGCTCAACACGGCTGTACAGGCAGCCCTGGCCGACATAGGGAGCAATGGCATAAGCCAACAAGAACTGATGAAAGCGCAGAACAGACTATCTACACGGCTGGCCCAGTATTATCAGCAAGTAACGAATATCGCCGACGAAGTTGTTCATAATGCGTTGTTTTTCAACGACCCGCTGCGCGCATTCAGATACATCGACATGGTCAATACTGTCACAACCGAGGATGTGCGTAGATTTGCCGAAAAAATATTCCGCAGCAGTAATCAGGTGCGTGCCGATTTTGTGCCGAGAACCGCGCCCGGTACAAAGAAGTAACGACAAACTGGAAAGAACTGAAGAAAAACTTTCCGGAAAGAAACGGTTATGCAACTGAACTACTATTTGTTCGTTTGTATTGTCCTTACCAATTGATGGAAGGAGCTTCTTATGCCGGACCATAAAGATTTCAACACTCATTTTAATGAGTGGTACTACGAAAGAAAGAAACGCAAAAGCGAAACATTCGATTCTTCGCATAAACGCATGCCCGGATCGGTGGATTCCTCGATAGGGCGCTGGATAGATGAGGCCGTAGGCGCTGTGGGCGAAGTTGTTGATGTATTTCGCACACGAGCCTCCATGTCGGGCTATGACCGCCAAAGGCTTGAAGTACACAAAAAGCTCGTGCGCACGATTGAGCGCACAGAAAAAAAATTAGAAGGGCGGCAGAAAGCCATCGTGGTCTTTGGTATTCTTACTGTGGCGTCGATCCTGCTTATCTGGGAGCTCCCTCCGGTGCTTTTTTTTGCAAGCATGACAGGCTATATGGCGTATAGCACTCATCAAACGCGCAAAAAGTTAGGCCGCCTTACCGAGGAATACCATCGCTTGGAGCAGGGCGATTTCCCCATGGCGGCCAGCCACAGCATCGAGCGCGCCGTAATGCAGCACGCCTACTCCCACGAAGGAAAAGTTTACCCAGAACTTCTCGCGCTTGAAGCCGACTTTTCGCTGTCGCAGGCCGAGCAAATACTCACAGCCTGTGTACGCAAGCGCCTAGCGAGCATAGAGCTGGACGAGGACGGCAGGACGTATTACTACTTTGTGCGATTAGATAATGTGCATCCGTAACACCGGCAGCAACGCCGTTGTTCGTAAGTTTGATTTCCATTGTTCTATTTCCAATACACGGAGACATCCATGCAACTCTACATTGACTCGGCCAACCTCAAGGAAATCCGCCATACGGCTTCTCTCGGTATTCTGAGCGGCGTTACAACCAATCCTTCACTGCTCGCCAAGGAAGATCCTTCCGTAGATGTACGCGATCTTATCCTTGACATTCATCAGACAGTGGGCGGCCACTGCTCTGTGGAAGTCGTTTCGACTGATACCGATGGAATGCTGCGCGAGGCGGAAGAAATTCTCTCGTGGTTCCCGGATGCAACAATTAAAATCCCGATGATCCCGGCAGGGCTTACAGCGGTGAAAGAGTTGTCGAAACAGGATATCCCAACTAATGTTACGCTTATTTTTAGCGCTACTCAGGCACTTGCAGCTCATAATGCAGGCGCTACGTATGTGAGCATTTTTCTCGGACGCCTCGACGATATCGCAACAGATGGCATGGCCGTTCTGCGCGATGTGTGCGAAATCTGGGATAAACAGGATCTGGAATCGCTCGTGCTCGCTGCTTCTCTGCGCCATCCGATGCACTTGCTCGACTGTGCAAAGATCGGTGCCGACATTGCAACCTGCCCCTACAAGGTGCTGATGCAGTCGCTCAATCATCCGCTTACAGATAAAGGGCTCGATAGCTTTCTGGCCGATTACGCCAGGATGCAGGCCGAAATTGCACGGTTGCAAGAATCTGCTACGGCGTAACCGCAATAATCATAGTACAACAGCAAGCCCGTCAGTGCGATGGGCTTTTCTGTTTGTAGCCAGAGCAATCGCGTGGGGAATGTGCGCTTCGGTCTCCGCTCTTGTGCTTTGTCTCTGCACCGCGCAGCACAAGCGCCGCGTGGCTGCCCGGCGTTCATCGCGGCAGCAGGAGCAAGCATCGGCGGCTGCCCTTCGGCTAACCGACAAGCGGCAATGCGACCGGCGACAGCGGCCCAACGGGCGCCACAACGACGCCCGTGCCACATATCTACCAGCCGGACTGCTCTGCGGCTAGTGTTCTCGTTCGAAGCTCAGGTATTTCTTCCAGAACAGATAGAGTTCCCAAGTAGCTCGAACATCGCGCATACAATACTCGGCGATTTCGGCCACCCGACCATCACGGTAGAACTCCCCGACTTTGCTGCCATCAATGCCTTGCCCCTTGGGCGAAGGAATGCCAAACGAGCGCGCGTAGAAATCGAAATTAAACCGGCGCTGTGGCCCGCTGCTTTGATAGCCGAAGTACGAGAGTTCATCGGCAAGATCGGTATGGTGGGGATAGTTCCACTTTGTACCGCCCATCAGATTGCGCCCCGGGCGAACGCGGTGCACCGCCGAGCGCAGCATCAGAAACGGAGCGTCGAACCCGCGCCCGTTGAACGATACAAGGTGAATATTACTATAGTGATGCAGTAGCTTCCAGAATCCGCTTATCATGGTAGCTTCATTGCTATAGGCTATGCTGAGGCCGCTTTCCAATGTCTCCCGCCGGGTTTGCCCATCGGCAAGGCTCTCGTCGAGCACGAGCGCGCCTTCCTTTTCGGTTTCTGTGCGCTCGCCATTATAGCGCACGACCCACAGGCCAATGCACGCAATTTTAGCGCACAGAGGAGACAGCGCAAATTCCCGTATTTTCTTCTCGCGCTCCTCGTCGGTTGTAGTTCCACGCACAAGATATTCCTGCTGCGCTTCGTCGAAGTATTCCCAATCGAGACCCACTGTCTCAAGGTCGAATACAAGGTATTGTGTTTCCCTCATTGTAGTCCTTCTATGTACTCATGTGTACACAAGAATTTCGTTCACAATAAATCCAAAGTTTTGCGTAAGTTTGCACCGTTTCCAATATAAGCAAATTGTTGCCTTCAACATTTGTCGACACTTCAAGACGCTTACCAATGCAAAACACATCGGAACAACAGCCTAACGAAACCCGTGTCCAGGATGTGGGGACGACTATCAATCTCCAGCCAGCTAACAACAAGGGAAATTTTCTGATTTTTCTGCTGGCCGGTTTTATTGTTATGACCTCCATTGTCTTTACTGGCTTGTATATCGACGACGTCACGGCGGTGATTCTCGACAAGCCGAAGGCACCGTCGCCTTCTACACAGATAACTCCGAGTAAAGCAGCTCTGGACTCTCTCGCTGCAGCAATGGCCGTACCCGACGACAAGGCGCTCGAAGTACGCGACCAGCTCGTGGTTTGGCTCAAAGCTGATGCTCTTACAAAAGCCAAGAACAACGATTCTATCCAGATACTTCCCGATGCCAGTGCTCGGCACCTCAATGCTCTACAGCCCGCAGCAGCTTCACAGCCGCTGTACATAGCTAATGCTCTCAACGGCAAGCCGGTGTTGCGCTTCGACGGTGTGGACGACCATTATTTCCTCGGCAGTATTTCCGACACAACACCTGCATCTATTTTCGTTGTGTGGCAAAAGCTGAAGGCGGGTGGCAACCAGTACCAAAGGCTATATTCGAGCAGTGGCTCGAATATAGACTATCAGTCGAAGGGAGCAGCTTTCATCCCCCCGACAGAAAACACCGGGGTTGGCGCTGCACCGGCTCGCATGGATGTACTGATCGACACAGTGATGGATCTCCGCAACTTTTACATCGGGCGGCTCAATGCCAGCCCCGAGCAGTTTTATTTTGGCGATCTCGCAGAAATTCTCGTCTATACCCGCGTTCTTTCGCCGAAAGAACAACAATCAGTAGCGGCATATCTGAAAAACAAATACGGTTTGTAGGAGTTCTCTGTGCAGGCAACCCTCACACTAAAAGAAGGCATGCATTTCGTTGGCACGACCGACAACGGATTGGAAGCCAGTTTCGACGCATCGCGTGATCACGGCGGCACGGGGCAGGGGCCATCGCCGATGCAAATGATGCTCCAGTCTGTGGCAGCATGCTCAGCCCTGGATATTGTATCGATTCTTCACAAGCGCCGTCGTACAATCACCAGCATGGCGATTGACATAACAGCCGAACGCGCCGACACTCATCCTCGGGTGTTTACATCGATGCACCTGCATTATCGCATTGTAAGCCCCGACGCTACAAATGAAGAAGTGCGGCGTGCTATCGAGCTTTCACAGGATCAGTATTGCTCTGCTTCCGCAGTTGTAAAGCGCAGTGGCTGCCCTATTACATGGGATTGGGAGCTCGCCGAGGCGTAGTGTTTATTTTGCAGCCCGAACGGCTGCCTCAACTCCTGTGCACATGAATTTACTCCAGGCAATCCTTCTCGGCATTATCCAAGGTCTTACAGAATTCCTGCCTATCAGCAGTACGGCACACCTTACTATAGCAGGCAAGCTGATGGGGTTGATTACCAACCCGGAGAGGTGGACCGCCTTCATGGCTGTTGTCCAGCTCGGCACTCTTGCCGCCGTGCTTATCTATTTCGCCCGCGATATTATGGCCATTGCGCGGTCATTCCTCGCGGAGAACCTCATGCAGCGGCTTCCGATCAGCAAACAATCTACGAATTCGCGCATGGGCTGGTTTGTCATCGTAGGCTCCATTCCCATTGTCGTGTTTGGCCTAGCCTTCAAGCACCTTATCGAAGGAGAGGCCACAAAGCAGTTGCCGCTCATTGCATCCAGCCTTATCGGGCTTGCCATCCTTTTGTGGATTGCAGAGCGCGTCGCCTCCTTTAAGAAGTCTCTTGCGGATATTACTTGGAAGGACGCCATTATCATTGGGCTGGCGCAAAGCGTAGCTCTCATCCCCGGTTCTTCCCGCTCCGGAACAACTATTACAGCCGGTCTGTTCATGGGCTTGCAACGCGATACCGCCGCTCGCTTTTCCTTTCTGCTGAGCATCCCCGCCGTGTTTGGCAGCGGTCTGCTGGAGTTCTATCACAGCATCCATTTGCTTTCTGCCGATGAGATGACGACACTGGCAGCCGCAACGCTGGCAGCCGGAATAAGCGGCTATGCTACAATTGCCTTCCTGCTGCGCTTCCTGCGTACCCATTCGACAACGGTTTTTATTATTTATCGTATATTGCTGGGGTTATTGCTGTTCTGGCTCGTCTATCATTAGACATTTTTACTCCTGGTCATTGTGGGATTAGTGGCTCGTTATACTGCCGTTTGCATTGTGCTCATCGCTCTGGTGGGTATTCAGGGGTGTGAGGACACGGCTCCAAAGGGAAAAGGGCGCCCATCGCCATCCGATTCGTCGTTCCCCCTGTCATCTTCTACCGATACTACCGCAGTCTCTGCCGAAGATAGCGCTGCTGTTACCCATTTGGCTCGGGTACATACGACCAAAGGTAATTTTACGATTGCGCTGTACGGCAATGATGCCCCGCGAGCTGTTAATAATTTCATTGCTCTGGCTCGGAAAGGTAAGTATAACAAAGTGCTGTTCCATCGGGTAGCTAAAGACTTTGTTGTGCAAACGGGCGACCCCAAAACACGCAGCAGTAGGAAAAGAGACGAGTGGGGAACAGGAGGGGAGAGTATCTATGGCAAGCCGTTCGAGGACGAGCTACACGCTACTAGCCCATCATACCAGGCAGGCTATACCCGTGGCACGGTAGCAATGGCAAATAACGGCCCGAATACGAACACGAGCCAGTTTTTTGTCTGCATAGTGGATATTCCCGATCTCGCGAGAAATTTTACTATTTTTGGCAAAGTGATTGACGGAATGGCAGCGATAGACTCCATCGGCAATACAGAAATCGAGCCGCTCGTAGATGCAACTGATGGTATACCAATGGAGCCAATTGCCATTCGTTCCGTGAAAATCTCAACGTATCGCAAAAAACCTTAACACGTACAGTTCAATTCTTTTCATCAGGAGAAACACATGAAATACATCGTTTTTGTCCTTGCTGCTCTTGTTCTTGGATGCAGCGGCAATACCGCTTCGCGTTCGCAAGACGAAAGCCAAGAACCTAAAAAAGAATCAGCAGAAACCACTGCCAAACCCACTGTCGACAGGCCGCAGTATGTAATTTCTGTTACTCAGGGCGGTAAAGCTCTCGGCGAGATCGTGCTGGAACTGTTCCCTGATGTAGCGCCAAAACACGTGCACAATTTCGATAGCCTTGTCTCTATCGGCTTCTACGATGGTACAGCTTTCCACCGCGTCATCCCTAACTTTATGATTCAGGGTGGCGATCCAAACTCGAAAAGCAAGCCCCGGAATACATGGGGTTATGGCGATCCCACACAGACGCGTGTCCCATCTGAATTCAGCATTCTTAAGCACGAGCGCGGTATTCTCTCGGCAGCGCGATCCAATGATCCCAATAGCGCAGCGTCGCAGTTTTTTATCTGTGTTACCAGTACTCCACAATTGGACGGACAGTACACGATCTACGGACATGTGCTGACCGGTATGGATGTAGTCGATAAAATCGTAAACACAAACCGCGATGATAAAGACAATCCCATAGAAAAGATCGAAATGAAGATCAAAAAAAAAGGATAAGCACAGGCCAAGAATCGCCTAAAGCTCCTAAAAGCGGCAAGTAATGCAACCGTAAGTATATCTATCGAAAAAGGCGAGCACATGCTCGCCTTTTGTATTTCTGAAGTGTTCTATGGTTCCACAAGAAACTATCTTTTGCTGTAAACTTCGCTCTGCAGTTTGTCTGGTAGCATCGTCGAAAATCCAGTTGTGAGCGCAGGCGTCTTCGCTCCTGTGTTGGGCCTCTGCACCGCGCGGCACCGCCGCCTCGTGTAGCCCATCCTTCTGCGCCTTGCACAAGACATCCGAGCAGCGGCAAAACGGCATTGCGACCGGCGACAGCGACCCGACGTGCGCCGAGCTACGCCCGTGCCGCACTCATAGATTATCACTGAACAATAATGCGGCTATCACTTTACCTTGGCCAGTAGGGGGCCACGCAAACCTCTATAGCTTGTAAGCTCGGCGTCAATGCTGCCAATGAGGATTTTTGTGCTTACTTTTACAGGAATTTTCCGCTCATCGTCGCTCAGCCAGATCAAAATCTTGCCTTCGCTTTTGAACAGTCCGCCAGCAGTCACCATAGGTTCGACAACTACACACTTGAATGTACCAGCCTCGACTTTTACGGTCTGCCGACCCAAAATCTTAACTGTCAGGTCATTTACTTTTTTGCCATAGAAGTTTTGCAACTGCACTGTCTCGCCCTTTTTCATCGACTGCAAATCCATTGTCCGCAGATAGTAAAATGCAGAAACGATATCGTGCACATATGGAGTAATGGGAAACTCTCCATCTGTTGTTTTGGCTATCTGCTTGCGCTGATCCAGATCGGCTTCAAAATCCCGGCTGTAGTTACCTTCGCGAATGTGCTGCTCGAATCTCCAGGGAAATACCCCATCAATATCGAGCACGGTGCGATACATGTCGCGCACACGGTAAAGCCAATCAAGACTTTCGAGCGAGGCTACTTGAAAGCGAATATCATAGCACTGAACGCCATTATAGGTAATGGGCTCAGGAGCAATGCGGAAAGCAGCTTTACCGGCTGTTACAAACTGATAACCAACCTCATACTCTAAATTTTCACCCAGCCCAAACGCATTATTTTCCACGTATCGCAGTGCATCGCCCTGCCATACCATACTCATCGGTACGGCATGAGCCCCAAGCGGCCCTACAAGCAGCAGACATAATAGGAGACTAATTACTTTCATTATCCTTTTCCTCAAAGAGTGTGTTCCATGTCTGTAAACAGCGGCTTTTCCATCGCATTGGCGCCTGATTTGCCAACAACACTTCTCATAACGATTCCATAAAACGGATTGTTTCTGTCTCTTAAACTAACCACGACACGACTTTTGTAAAAACACTTTCCACTTCAACATCTATAAATCCCCGATCGTCCACTCGTCCGGCCAGCACTTCTGCGCGCCTGCCAATCGGCCCCCAGCGTGCCGGGTGTATCGGAGGAGTATTGGGAAACAGCCCGAGCACATGCCTCTCTATGGCCGCCGCCAGATGGAGTGGCCCTGTACTTGCCGCCACTAAACCATCGCAGATATTGATAAAAGATAGAAGTTCGCCAAGAGTCATCGTACCCGATGCGTCGCGTACAGTATCGATGCGCCCTATGTCGCTTGCAATACTTTTACCCTCATCAGCAGTACCGGTGAGGACGATATTGAATCGCTCCTTTGGCAACATCTCTATCAGGCGTTTCCATCGTTCGGGGCTCCACTCGGCGGCACTCCCGCGCGACTTGGGATGCAGCACCAAGTTGAATTTATCCGGGTGAATAAACTCGCGAAGCCGGGCTGGTGCCTCTGGAATACGTGTAAGGCCATAGTATGGCCATAACTCCGTACTCGGCGGCACAGCGCCCGGCAGGAGTGATTGCGCCAGCATACTATTGAGCACAGCTTCATGGAATGGCGATTTCTTCCTACCGAGCCCCACAAACCGGTTGCAATATCTGAAATGATACAAGCGGTGCGTCGTACCAATACGATTTTTTATACCAGCTTTCCATGCAGCACGAGCTATTTCGCGCCGGGGAAATACATGGATAATGGTATCTGCGCCAACGGCCCGCAACTGCTCTATGCGCCCGGATTCCGGCATCTCGGCTATGGTGTTCCAGTCGAGGATTTCATCGACGTACTCACAACACTCGACAATGGGCTTTGTGTATCCTGTACACAAAAAAACAATCCTGCTGCCCGGCAACCGCTCGCGGAGCAAGCCTGCCAGCGGCAGCGTAAGAATCACATCGCCAATAGCATCTGTTCTGCTGATCAGAATTGTCTGCATGATGGTCTGTACTACGCTTTATTTTTTCACGAAAGGCCGGAAGGAGCTCTTTCCGGATATCGTTTTGGTATAGAGCACGTACACGCCCGAAGCTAATTTACCAAAGGACAGCGGCATAGAATCCTCATAGGTGATATCTCCAGCTTGTATTCGTTCACCAGTTGCGGTGTACAGCTCGTATATTCCCCCCTTGTACTCGCCAGTAGACAAAGACGCTGTTTCTTCCACTGGATGGGGAAAGAGCCAAGCCTGTTCGTTGTAGGATGAGGTCTCTTCCACACTCACAGTCGGAAAGGAATAATGCACCCGTATCTGCATCGCACGGATAAAATCATTCGTAATAATAAATTGCTCTTGTGCGGCCATATCGAGGGTATCGACAAACTCAATAAGTAGGAAAGCAGAGTCGATGTGTTCAGGCAGCTCTTTGTTCCACTGTATAATTACGTCTTCCATATCCGGCCCTCGGAGCAGCTTGATATTATAAATGTACTCGAAGCTACCCGGTGGCAGGTACCGATAATCACGTTGCAATGTGATTGTTGTACCCGAATTCGTATCGGTACACCCCGGCAGTAAAATCGGGAAAAAATCGGGAGGCGGAGGGGGAAGGTCTACCTCGTCCAGTGCTGTATCTAAGCAGTCGGTTGCACGACTATCTACGCCAACAGTAAGCGTATAGACTTTGCTCAGCGGCGCAGTAGTTCGGAATTTTACGGGTATTTCTGCCGTAGTTTGTGCATCACTGTACCCACTGGCACAAAAAAGCATCATTAGAAAGAAAACTGTGTACTTCATCTCATTATCCTTATTGTACCGCGATTATGTATTGATGTATCGGATGTGCAGAGTGGGGGATGCTATAAATCTCATAATTTCGGCCATATTTACCGCATTCTTATCGCCTATGCCTTCTCTTTTTGTGGTCGCTGGGCTATCGTCGCACTTTAAAACACAATGGGCGACAAGGTACCCCCCTGCCGCCCATTGTCCTACTATCTTGTATGTATTACTTCACAACGACCATTCTACGAGTAGCTGTAAAGCTGCCTGCAGAAATCGTGTAAGTGTACGTACCGCTTTTCAGCTCACTGGAGTTGAAAGAAGCAACATTCGAGCCAGCCGATGCAATACCTTCGAAGATCGTAGCGACTTCGCGGCCCATCACATCATACAGTTTGATCGTTACTTTTTCCGATTCCGGAAGAGTAAAGCGAATCGAAGTGTTGTTACCGGTCGGGTTCGGCATGTTCTGCTCAAGGCTGTATTCAGCACCTGTCAGGCCGGATTTCAGCAGTTTTACAGCAAATGTTTTCGGGTTGTTGATTTCAACCGTACCGCCATTGCCCTGCCCAATTGTACCGAGAACATCACCGCTAACAGCGTCGACCACTGTGTAATTGAAATCAGCATTGTTCATTGTAAGAACAACCGGGTAATCAACACCGTGGAATTCAACAACAGGTTCATCAGCATTTTCAACGAAGCGACCGCTGGTAAAGCGAACGTCGAACATACCAACCGGAGGAACCGGGGGCAGTGAAACGCGGCTTGCGTTTAGTTCAACACCAGGTGCTACATATACAGCGCCTTCGCGGAGAGCTTTATCGCGGATTGTAAGTTTGTTGCCTACAACTGTGGTACCGTTGTGCGATACACCCACTTTGCTTTCACCGCAACGAGCCGGATCTGTTTTCATGTTCAGGTAACCATCACCTTCGATTTTCACCCAGTAGCCAATACCCGGCTCGATAACAGATACCTGCTCGTAACCTCTGTCGGTACGGTAGCGGTACACATTACTTGCAAGACTGGGCAGCGACTGACCACTGTAAGCGTCGAATTTGATGTCTTCAACCGGAACGGGGCAGGAGAGAGCACCAATTGTGTTCCAGCCTTCGCGCAGCAGGATATGATACGGTGTATTAATACCGATTTCATATACCGGCACGCCAGCCAGTTTCGTGTCGAGGATGTTGCCATACTTCACAAAGTAGCCAATACCAAAGCGCATCAGACCGTTCGGCTCTTGGAAGTAATCATTAGCCGAGAAGAAACGCGGAGCTTCCAGAGCGTTCGGGAAGATCTGGCGGTATTCGCGATCACCGGGACGAACCGGGAGGGATACCAGGTTCCAGCCTTTTTGTACAAGCGGGAAGTCCATAACGCTCGGCGGAGCATATTCGAAACAGATGCTCTTAATACGTGCATCTGTTACGGTATAGGTTCTCAGGTCCGGATTGCCTGCAACAGGTGTCAGATCGTTGAGGTCAACAATATTCACACCGTCGCGGATAAACAGACGAGCACCGGTCGGGATCGTTTTTGTATCGAGCGTAAAGATCACAGGATAATCTTGCTCGCTACCTGTATTAAATTGAACACAGTACACATGAGCTGTTTTGCTCTCTACATTGCGCACGTCGCGCGAAGCGGAGCGGCCTGTAAGGTCGCGAAGACCATTAGGAGCATCAGCCGAGATAAAACGCGCACCAAATTCATTGCCAAGCGGGGCATCGTAGTCAGCCTCAGCAAACAGAGCATCAACGCCATTAGAAGCGCCTACGCCTGTACCGAAGATAAGTGTTGTGCGTTCTGCCGGTGTTCTGGAGTTCTCAACTGTAAGATCGATACCCGTACCGTGGTTGAACTCGGTCTGGTTTTCGAAATCTGTCATATCAAGAGGCTCGATGGGATTGCGGTACACAATGAAGGTTACTTTCAGACGTACCGGCGTAATTTCAGCCGTTTCCGAGTAGAATGTAATGTAACCAACATAGATACCTGCGCCATCGTAATACGGATCGCCACTACCTGTTGCGTTCGGATCGGCAATAATTTCCAGACGAACCTTGTCATCCGGAGTGCTCAGGTTTCCGAGCGGATTCAGACCGCCGAGGATACCATTGTCCATATAGTCGATTTCACAATCGCTTGTCGGCCCCGGACAGCCGTCTTTATTCAGAGTACCAAATTGCAACCAGGGAGAATCCGAACGCATTCTGATATTAGAAATGCGTGTAAACGGAATAGCGTCGAATGCGTTGATAACAACTTTTGCAACATTCGGATCGTCTTCAAATTTCTCAATTGTCAGCGGCTTGATAAGTTCCCATTCACCATCTTGGTTCGGAACGGGGCGTACTTCAGCAGCGGGATCAAATTCAAATCTACCCGGATCAGCGAAGTTTACATAGCCAACACCTTGTACAGTGGGCTCGATAACGCTCGGGGGAAGATTCTCGTTGTTGATACCAGCAAGACCAGCAAAGCGATCCGGTACCTGCTCGTTAGGAGCCGGGGGATTGTAGCCTTTGTCAGCTTGGAATTGTCTTTCGTTCACGTCCATGTCGTTGTACATGAGCGTGTCGTTCGTAATAATAAGCGGAATGTTCGACGGGAAAGCCTGATCAGTTGTAATCAGAACTTCAAACCGCACATAGACAAGCTCTACGAATTCGCGGCGATCGAGGTTCGGCTCATTATACGGAGGCGACGGCGGAAGCGGATGTGCCGAGGTACCCGTAATACGGATTCTGCGGCCATCGGGGTTGTCGCCCTGCGAAGGATCCAGCGATTTTTTGTAGTCGCGATCTACAGCAACATCCCATTCGATGTTGAAGTCTTTCGCCAATGCAAATGTATTCGTGGGAAGCGGGCCAACTTTCTGAACGCCTTTGGCGCGCAGAGCAGTACCATCGTACTGAATTTTAAAGTCGAAGCTGTGAATAGGACGAGCTTCGTAAGTACCCAGTTGAGGATCAGTTACCCAGGTATTCTTAATAAGAACCGGGACCAGAATTTCTCTTTTGGGGCCAACTCGCGGCGAGCGCACTGCCCAAATCCTACCATCAGGATAGTGGGTATTGTTGCCATAGGGAAGTGGGCTTTCAAAGTTGGGAGGTATCAGCGCCAGCAGAGGCAGACGCGGTAACTCGGCCAACATTGGCTTGCCCGCCAGCAAGAGAAGGCCCAGCGCGAGAACCGCACTGAACAGAGCCTTCCTTCCGATCAAACCATAGCTCTTGAACATGTGAATCTCCTTTTGTGAGATTAGGAAATAGTGGGTCTTATAATTTTTCAACTATTATTGTTCTTGTTTTCTGTCCTGTACCAATCTGCAACAGGTATAATCCGCGAGAAAGTTGTGTATTGTCGATTACTACTGTACTTCCAGTAGTATATTCCATTTTCATATTCTGTCCGAGCAGTGTTGCAAGTCGCACAAACTGAATCGGTTCCGCGCATCGGATGCTCCAGCCAGCATCAGTATATATCACCAGGGGTGTTTTGTCCATGCTCTCTGGTTCATCTGCCACGGATACACTTATCTCTTTGCTGCTTCGCAGCTCTACGCCTGACCCAAGTAAACGGGTGACACACGCACAATTGTTTACCTGAACCGGGCGCACAGCTACTCTTGCGGAATCATCTTTATTGCCCGTTGTAGCTATATGAAACTGAAGAGCTTCCTCCAGCACCCAATCCTCGCCCATTGCAATCTGCACTATCCAGACTCCTTCACCGCTTTGAATATCCTCGATCAGCACGCCAGGCGCTGCCGTTATATTCTGAACTGTAAACTGCTCCGGGTTGTCTACTGCAATTTCTACAGTTGCAGTTGTCATTCCTTTGCCCGCGCCGTTTTGCAGTGAAATGGTAATGGATTCGGAAACCTGTAGACCTTTTAATTCCACCGGGGTACTTTCAACAACAGCCGTCACATGTCTGTCCTGACGGTCGCGAATAATTGCTTTTGCGACCCCTTTTCTTTCCGTCACCCCCGCGACATCAAAGACGTCGTCGTTTTTTACATGGGCAAAGGAAATGAAGCTGACCTCTACATGTGCTGTGTCGTTGCAATTCCCGATAAACTCTCCGCTCATTGCGATAAGTGGTTGTCCTTGCTGGACAGTAGTGACAGGTCGGAGAATATTTGCCCCCCATCCGCGCGCCAGCCCGGGCTCGGGAAAGGTAAGCTTGTGATCATCAAACTGTTCAGTAAGAGTGCTCACAAATATTTCGTCGGTCAGATACAGTTTTTCGGGGTTGTAGCGCACTTCTAAATCGTAGCCTAGAATGCTATCCTGGAGAACTATCGTATCGACATACACAACTATCAAAGAACGTTTATCGCCACAGACATCAGAACTATCATCGCGTACTCCAACCCGGATTTCCGGTTCCTGTGCCTGAGCCTGCCGGCATATCAATAATGCCGGCAGGGTCATAAGCACAATAAGTCCATATCGGGTTAGAAGACTCATGGTCGATTACCGAACCACGGTCAACTGCTTGGTCATCTGAACACCGTTGCCTTCAATGCGATAGATATACATACCGCTGTTTACAGCATTGCCAGCTTCGTCGTTGCCATTCCACGTAAAGTCGTTAGAACCAGCGGGAAGATTTGCATCAACGATTGTTTTTACTTTGTTGCCAAGCATGTCGTACACTGCGATTGTGTAGTGGCCATCAGAAGGCAGAACAGCTTTGATAGAAGCAGACGAAAGAACGGGGTTCGGGGAGGAAATGAACTCTGTAACTTCGCCAGCTTCAGCGCCGCTCTGGATTTTCATCGAGCCTTTGTTTTCGTCATTGAAACGGATGTCGTTCAGCTCAACAGCATTATCATTGGTCGATACGATTACATAGCCAACAGGTTCGTTGGTTGCAAAAGCAGCACGGCCAGCGATAACAACGCGATTGTCGTTGTATTGAGCTACGAGTTTGTTGCCTTCTTTTTCGATGAGTTCAACAGCCGTAACGGTGCCGTTCACATCAAATTTCACACCCATCGGACCGCTGAAGGTACCGTTGAGATACAGAGGCAGTTTGTAGCTTCCGTTGCCATTGCTGATAACGGTCGGTATGCTGATGTTGGTAGCTTTTGCTTCAACGCCTGCTTTTCCGTACTCAATAATGACGTCGATGAGCCAAGGAAGTGTAGGCACTTTACCGGCCATATAAGCCATGATAAGACCTGCATCGTATTCGTTGGCTTCAAAGTAAATATCACCAATCGGAGCATTCGGAAGACCTTCGAACTCGTTATCAGAACGCGTCGGAATATCAACACGTGTGTTGCCATTATAGTAGTAGCGGCCATTGTGATTCACATCACCGTGGTAGCCACCGCGCAGGCGCAAGCTATCGAGCGGACGGTTCATAGCAACCGAGCGCATAATCGTAATAACATCCGAGGTCGTCACGAACTGATTTTGCGGCAGATTGCGGTGCTGGATAAGCTGCGAAAGATTTGCATCGCCGTCGCCCCATCCTGCTGCACCGGGTTGCGGTGTAGCGCGGAACAGGATAACGTTGTTGTTTGCACGCGACGGAGCCCATGTGGAGCTCAGCGTCATTTGTGTACGAACATTTTGCAGGTTATCTACGCCGGGTCTGTAGTTGAGAGAACTGGGGTCTTCTACATACAAACCATTCATGAATGTTGTCGGTCCATTGCCTGTTTGCGAAGCGTCCGATTCGATACCAACTGCAGCGCCACTAGTTTTTACAACGCCCGGTACACGGGGATCGCCCACAGTGCTGTAATGGAATTCGATATCGCCCTGCTTGCCTCTTTTTACATCGTTCACCGGACCAGCTTCGTAGATTTTCAGCATGAAAGTACCTACGCTGGAAGGCTGCGACTGTTTATTCGGCGAAAGAGGATCGTTCGGGTTAGCAGGATCGAAGTTATAATTGATATTCAGGTTTTTCCACTCAACGACGAGCACGCGAATATCGCCACCGAGAGCCGGATCGTTCTCTGTAGTAATTTGCACAGAGATTTCCGACGGGATATAACCGGCTGCAATATCGTCGCCTGCACGATAAAAGTGATCGCCCCAAAACGGTGCGATAACAGCGTTCGGCGGATCTTTTCTGAACAGGTTTTCGGGATTATCTGTATTCAGGAAGTAGGCGGTACGACCAGCAGCAGCAAAGCCATTGACATTTACCTGCAGCACATCGTAGCGCTCACTGTTGTATTCAAATTGAAATCCTGTTCCACCGATGAGGCTTTCGATGCGAACACCATAGGTATTGTTATTCGCATTAAAGAAGTAGCCATCATCTCTGTCGCGTGTACCCGGTGCCTGGCCTTCTCGGAAGTCCTCGGGATTCAGAATAAGCCGACCAGCTCCAAGCGATGTGTACGGCTTATTAATGATAGTGTTGGTGTAGGACGTGTAGATCTGGGCATCGGCTGTCGAAACACCGAAAGCAGTAATGCACAAACCCGCGGCTGTCCCCAACAGTAAAGAACGAATCTTCATGTTGACTCCTGTTTATTGTTGATACTTATTCTTTCATGATTCGGATTTTGAAGAGCATACCGGCCAGTCACGACCGGTATGCCTTCCTATAGAGTGTCTTACTTGACAAGAATCATCTTGCGGGTAATGCTTATCATGCCTGCGGTCATTCTGTAGGTATACATACCGCTTTCCAGTTTGACACCTTCTGTAGTGCCATCCCATGTGAGCTGATGGCGACCTGCACTGCGATAACCGTTGACCAGTGTAGCAACTTTAGCACCCATTGCATCGAATACTTCGATTGTCACATTGGTACCAGCACCAGCCGGTACTTCGTAGATAATCTCAGTGCTACCATTGAACGGGTTCGGGAAGTTCTGCTGCATATCGAAAGCACTTGCCATACCGGGGAACGGCTGCTCTTTTACACCAACAGTAGCCGTCGAATCCAGAACGATTGCAAAAGCGTCGATAACGTTGCGTTTGATTACAACAGTCACAATATCGCCATTCTTACGAATTTCAACGTCGGAAAGCTGAGCGCGATAGACGCCGTTTATCATGTTTACTTTGAAGATGTTACCATTTGTCTGGGCATCTTGCAGGAAGTAATCAAGAGCGTCGTCGGTCGGGTTGCAGACGTCTGTTGTATTCCAGCTAATTTCGATCGGATAGTTCGTCGAACCGGAACCGTTATCGCCACCACCTTGGAAGATAGCATTGATCGGGCGTTTCGAGTCTCTTGGCACGATTGTGCGAAGAACACCATTACGCGTGGAGATTGTCCAGCGTGCGTCGAACACATCAAGAGGCGGAATCGGCGGAATTTCGTATTCACAGAAGTTCGAGTCGAGTTTACCAACGCCACCTACTGCTTCATCTTCGCCAGTTGTTGCGTTGAGAGCTGTACCCCATTGCAGTTCTTGGAATGCGCCAATGCTGTTTTTCACTGTTACAGTGTTCAAACAGTCGGTCGGATCAGAGACTGCTATACGATATACAAGTGTATCGCTATCGCCTTTTTTATCAGTTGCAACGACTTTGACTGTTACAGTACCATCAGCATTTCTGGGTGTCGAAGCCGACACTGTACCGCTGATTGTAAAGCTCGTCGTGTCAGGGTCTTTGGTACCATTGATCGTAGACGGATTTGTTGTGAAGCCTGTCGGCTCTGTAACTGTCAGTGTTACTGTTTCGAGGTTGTTTGCCGGACGTGTGCGAACCAGATCGAGGTCTGCAACACGGAATGTTTCCGTATATGCTTCGTTCTCGCCTACACATTTCACGATAGGTACATCAAACAGAACCGGCGGATGATTGATTGCCTCAACTTCGATGGGGAAGGTTTTGGCATGCGTCAGACCATACGGGTCGGTAATAACTACTGTAACACTATCCACATCATCGCCTGAGCGCGGAGCATCTTTCACGCCAGGGGTGCCATAGAGGCGACCGCTAACGGGATCGATTTTCAGCCAGTCCGGAGTATTAGCAGTACCGGAAACGTTGTCCCAGTTGCCAGCTTCGGGGTAGCAGGGATCTTTCAGGATACCTGTTTCGCTGTCATAAATCAGGCGGAAGGAAGAATGCTGACCAAAGTTCGGATCGTAGTATGCAATTGCTCTGTCGAGACTTTGCAGTTGCGGATTGTATTGCTCACCTTCACGAGCTCTTTGCAGCGTTTCTGTTGTGATACGCGGTGCAAAGTTGATAAGAATCTTTTTCGTGAATTGGTTGAGACCACCGTGACCGTCGTTGACTACAATCGAAACAACCGAATCCGTATTCAGGCTCTGGTTGACCTGGTTTGCAGGTGTAAGCAGAGGAATAAGGGCTGCTGTATCAATACGCAGATTGATCTTGCCTTTAGAAGTAAAGGTTACGGCCAGAGGATCGAGGTTACCATTGTCATCGCGCAGGTAATTCGGACCCATCCACATCGGACGGATTTGCTCGATTCTGTCAACAGCGGTATCTGCCGGGTTTTCGCGAATTGCTTTCACCTGATAAGCATAAGCTGTTTTGCCATAACGGAACGACCAGCCATTTGCAGCAGCGACCGCATCTTCGCGCTCGTCATCGGTGTTCACGTCGAGGTTGAAGCGCAGCGAGTCGGTAACGCTTGCTACCATCACTGTATCTTCATCCACACTACCGCATGCTACAAAGGAGTTTTCAAACACCGGAATGCTGTCTGTGATAAAGATACGGAACTTGTATTCGGCCATGTTGTCCCAGCCATAGTTCACTGTATCTTGTTGCAGATAGCGTGCATTTGTTGCATCGTATTCCTGTGCGTTGAAGTACGGGCGATAGATATAGAGGTAGCGGGAGATAATATCATCATCAACGCCCAGAGCTTTCAGCGAGTCGATTGTCGAACGCATCGGCGGGAAGCTGCGTACACGTACCGTTACTTCTTCACCACCGGGCACGATGTACGGGTTGGTCGGGCGACCTTTCAGGTGCACAAAACCTCTATCGCCATATGCCGGGTTTGCATTGCGAACTGTATCAGCTTCGAGCCATTTCGACAGACCAGAGTTAGAATTTACCGACCATGTGAATTCGAGATACGGGTAGGTATCCGGATTCAGGATCGCTCTCGGGTCGAAGAATTTATTGGTATCACGTGCCGTGATATCGAAGATTTTCCTACGGCCACGTGTAATGCTGTTAGGATTGCTATAATCGTTGTCTTCCGACAGGAAGATCATATTGCGAAGCTGCTCGGGAGTAATATTTTCGAGCGTGTCTTTATCGCCTGTGAATACCGGCGGCGGAACCGAAGTACCAACTTCAAACTCCAGACCTTTTTCAATAGCCGAATTCACACCTTCTTGCCAGAGAACCGTGCGGGAGATAACGCTGATACGGTCGCCACTCAGCACCGGAAGAGCATTGTAACGCTCACCAGCAAAGTAGGTCACGTTCAGAGCGCGGTTGTTCGGGTCGAGGTTCGTCGACGAGGGCAGCGAAGGACGGTTGGAATAACGGAAGTCAGCACCGCCGAGTTCGTATTCCGGAGCTTCGTATTTTCTGCCTTCGAGAGCGGAGATGTCAGCGTTTTTCGCATCGCGATAAAGAGCGTTCAGGAGCGAACCGCCACCACCAAAGTTAGCAAGACCTTCCGATGTACGGCGACCGAGGGGGTCTCTGTCCATCATGTCGGGAATTAATTCCACACGACCACGGAAGACTTCACTTGTTTTGGTAATCTGTGCAAGATTTACACGGATAAAGTCGCCCGTATTGTTGTTCACAATAAGGAAGACAGATTCCTGTGTAGCGCGTTCGTCGTTGTTGTTGTTGTTAACATTGCCCGAGTAATTTGCAAGAGCTTCCAGGTACAGCGGGTAGCCAATCGGCTGATTGCCAACAAATTCTGTCTGGAGCTGAGCGATATCGCTGAAGTTCTCGGCATCAAAAGGATTGCGTGTGAAACGCTTCACCACTTTGCCATTGGAAGGAGCATTCACATTCGAGAATGTGCGCAGGCTCGGCGGAATACCAATCGAGAAGTCTTCAATCGGCGACATTCTGCGGTTCGAGTAGTCAGCCGTTTTGATGTCTGTACCTTTGTCGAAGATATCATATACCACACCTTGCATGAGCAGCGTGTCGGCAATGCTTGTATTCGGATCGTCCGTTACCGGGATCGGCGTGTAGGTATAGTTACCGTTTTCTTCAAACGGACCTTGCTGCAGACCTGTACCACCGCGAACAAACGGAAGAGGCGAAGTACCGTTACCTCTGATAAAGAATGTCTCTTGGATAGCACCGCGCGAGGGAACAATAGTGTTCACATCGGCTTCAGTACGACCCCAGTAGTTACCAATCAGTGTATCGACACCACCAAAACCAACGCCGGTACCGGCACGTGTGCCTTTGGTATTCGGAGCATCGGGCAGGCGGATAAGGAAGCGAGCATCGTTGTCATAGATAGAGTTAGCAGCAACATGGTAGGGAGCAAAAGGCTCCGGCCCGATGATTTCGCCGTACAGAACTGCGCCTACAAGGTCGCTCGAAGCGGCATTTTCGCCACCTGCATACGGACCCGAGATTACATTCTGGCTTCTACCCATTTCCGAAGTAGCTACGTTGCCTGTAAGGAGCGAACGCATGAATACAAGGCGGAGGTTGTAGTTGTCAGAGTACACAACGGCACCGCTGTACGCTTTGTTGTCTTGGAAACGAACACGGTTGAACTCAAAGCGGTCATCGCGATCCGGATTGAGAGCATCGAGAATATAGACAGCACCACCGAGACCTGTACCGTTTTCAGAAAGGTTGGTACCCGGATGGGTGCGGCTGATATCGCCTGTTTGCGTTGTGCCGCTTCCCATTGCATCGGGATTGGCAATAGCTTCGTTGCCGAGGAAGCGCGTCAGCGAGCGAACATCAGCAGGAAGCGAAGAATTCCATATATATACACTGTCTACCGAGTTGATGCCATTTGCTGTTGCAACATCCAAGTCAGTGCCAAAGGAACGAACCATCTTAGAACCGGGGCTCACATAAGCAATAGCACCACCGTTGCTGTAGTATGCTTTGTTGTTGAGGAACTCAGCAGCTTTTACGCCTGTAAGCAGTGTGGAGTATGCGTAGATAGCACCACCACCACGAACTTGCGGGCGAGCAGCCGTGCTCACATCTTGGCCAACTGTGTTGCTTTCAAAGATAGCGCGAACAATGTTTACTTCGCGGTCGTTGTCTACAAGGTTGCCAAAGATATTAACCGACACAGCACCGCCGGAGAAACCAGCTTTGTTGCCACGGAATTCAATGCGGTGATCGCTATCGTAGATAACCGATGTACCGATTGTACCGCCTGCACCGTGGATCGACATGCGCTTGTTCGAGTAGATAGCGCCGCCGTCTGCGATTGCTTCGTTGTCGATGAATTTAATGTTATAACCGTAGTTTCTGGTCTGGATCGTAGCGTCGCTACCACCGATATACGGCGAAGGACGAAGATTCACAGCGTTGGTCGGAGTCAACAGGTAAGCGAAGATAGCGCCACCGCGACCGGAGCGGTTGTTGAGGAAGTGCATTTCGCGACCGGCAACCGAATTCTGTCCGCCGCGAATCTGGATGCGGGGGGAGTTCGCCGATACATAGATAGCACCACCTTGCGAGTAATCGGCAACGTTTTGGTTAAAGCCGAGCTCGGTGCGGTTGTTGATGAATTTACCTTTGAAGATAACCGATGTTGCATCGCCAACATACACAGCACCACCGCGTGCACCGCGTGTTACCACGCCTTGGCCTGTCGGCGTAATAGGCTGGAGGTTGCGTGCGCTGTTGCCTTCAAAAAGTACGTAATCCTGCGTGGAAGCAAAACCGTCGTTGATACCAAGACCAACTTCCATTTGCGAACGGCCTGCAATATATACAGCACCGCCGTATGCTTCGTTGCGCCATTCTTCGTTGAATACAGTAGCAGATTCTGCCAGTTTGTCTTCAACACCAATGGGCACATTGTTCGAATTAAGAATTTGGCCAACATTCGAAACAAGTACAACGTTGTTGCGGAAGATCAGCTCGCGAACGCGACCGAGATACATAGCAAGACGAGCATCGTCTACAAGCTGGCGATTTGCATCGCTGAACGGCTCGGCTGCGGGCGTATTCAGGTTGTCGATCTGGGCAATTTGCTGTTGAACTTCCATGCCCGATTCAGGATCGGTAATGTTCGGGTTAGTACCTGCCGGATAGAAGGGCAGTGAGTTCAATGTCGTGCGTACATCCGGATACACAGCAGGAGAACCGCCTGCACCGAAGTTGTCGAGGGGAGCTTGCAGGAACTGCACAGCACCACCGTGGAAGCGCGACATATTTTGCTCGAACGAACAGTTAACCAACCATGTACGAACAGAGAACGTCGTAAGAGCACCACCGGAACCATTCACCATCGACAGAATGCGATTGTTGAATTGCTCGTAAGCTGCTGCTGCCGAAGCGTTCGGTGCCGAGTACAGGGGAAGGCGGTTTACTGTTGTGTCTTTGCGGAAATTGCGGAAGTCCACATCGCGGAAATAAGCAGCTTTTGCACCGGGAAGCACGATAACGTGTCCCCACTCAAACGAGAAGGTGTTTGCTGCGCGGCCTCTAAACGTGATACGGCCAGCCGTAACGTTCACAGAGCGGTTGCCAAGGCGTTTCCAAGGACGCTGATTGAGGTTCAAATCCTGATTGAAGAACTCAATACGCGAAGCCTTGTACATAATAGCCTGGCCCGGGGTCAAACCCTGCAGGCGGGAATCCGTCTGGCTCAGGTTGACAAGGAACAGGTTACTAGCCTTGGTGGCATTTACCGTCGGCTCATTAATATTAGACGACGAAATGACACCAGCAGCCCGAAAATAATCCGGGTCTGCGTAGCCGCTGTAAAGCACCGGAGGAGGACCGGGATTTTTCACGGTTGTAAAAGGATCAAAAGCGGATTCGTTGTACGTAGCCGTTACACGGCCATCGGCGATGATTCTTCCGCCCACAGAGTCAATAAGCTGACTGTTGGGGAAAAATTCAACCGTCGTGCCGGGTTCAATGATCAATGTCCCGGCAATAACGTACTTACCGCTGATACGATAGACAGTGTCTTTGACGAAGACTCGGTAGTCGTTCGCGTCAACACGTCCGTGCACCTCAGTGATCGGCTGTGCGTAGCCAACACTCGCGGCTGCCGTCAGCGCAAGGAATAGAATTAGCGTACGAAACAAATGTTTCATATACCCTCCAAAGGTGTAGGAATAGTAAATGTGATTATATCGCTGTCTCTTCTATGTTTCATGTATGGGATCTGTCTACGAAAAAGACCACCTTACTCCAGACTCTCACCAAGACGCAGAATGCCGGCTTTCGCATCACCAGCAAACTCTGAGAACTCGTTACTTGCTACAATTTCCCTATACAATTTCAGTGCCTCATTCTTGTCATTGGCTTTCTCGTAGAGCAGAGCGGCGGATAACTGGTAAAATTCCTTGTTTCCTGTTCTCTCAGCTAACTCTGCAGCCTGCGTATAGAGCTGTGCGGCCTCTTTGTATTGTCCGGCCTTGTCTTTAACGGCAGCCTGACCGGCCAGTGCACCCATGCGTGTCAGTTCCGCATCGGCACCCTCGGCAATGGCAAAATATGTTGCCGCCTCGGGATAATTATTCTGTTGTACGAGTGCATTGCCAGCATAAAGCGCAGCAAGCTTACCCGGTTCTGTGCCTTTGTATTCAGTCGCAATCGCTTTGAGCCCCCGAGCCTGCTTTCCGCTGCTCGGTACTACGCCTCCGTCTAACGCTTTCAGATAGTCTCCCGATTCGTACAATGGCTGTACGCGGGATAACGCAAGCGAGGCTTCTTCCTGCTTTTCTGCCTGAAGGCTCTTATAGAAGAACACTCCAAAGACAATCAGTACAAGGACAGCGACTGCTCCTCCTATATATATGATCTTCTTTTTGACATTCTCAGGCAAGATGGAAGGTGTTTCAGAGGCTTCAAGATTGGTCTCTTCGATCTCGACAGAGTCCTTAATATCGGGTTGAGTCGCCATAAAAACGGTATTATTTTAACTAAAGAAATGACATCGCCGCAATAAAAAGTACGCCCGGAGGGACTCGAACCCCCAACCTTTGGAACCGGAATCCAACGCTCTGTCCGATTGAGCTACGGGCGCAACTGCCTATCAGTACATAGGAATGTACAAACGACAAATATATCACAGTTGTCAAAAAAAAACAATCTGGAAAAATATATTCACCGTTTCAAGCAGTTAACACCCATAGTCAACCGTAGCGGGTTCCCAGCCCACTGCACACCACGTATTCAATTAGACAAATGCTGTGCCAATTGCTTTTATCGCTGTTTTGACCGCTTTTGCCCTCGAAAAGTGTCAGATTTTTTGACACTGTCAGATTTCTTTCACACAACACTCCTACACACATCTGGCACTATTGCCTCTTATCGCTCGCTTGGGAAGGCGCGGATTACCTGTATTTACCGGAGTGTATTTCTCCTATTCTGCTCGCACTACTCGCTATACTGCAATCTTCTGTGCTCCGATTTTTGATTCTCTCGCTATAATCTTCACCGATTTTTTGTACTTTTGCCCGGTTCTACAGCCTGTTTTAGCTCAAAATTGCTTCTCATTCGGCATCATAGAGCTCTATCAGAAGCCGCGAATATTGTCGCTTCAGCCTCTGTCCAAATCTTCGGTCTCTGCACCGCGCTGCTCTTGTCGCCGTGCGATGTTCCAACCCCCATCGCAATACTATTGCGACAAGGAATGGCAGCTTCGTGCCGACGTGCCGTCTTCGCACTATTCTATGGTTGCGAAGTCGTGCCAGTATGTACTTTGCAGCGTTAAGTATAGACAACAAACTCCGTTTTTTGAATCTCTCCTTTCCTTATTATTATGGTGATTCCTATAGCGCGTATATCAGATGATACAGCAGACCTCCCGCTGCCTTCATATGCCACAACCGGATCGGCAGGTATGGACGTGTATGCGGCTATTGCCGAGCCAATGGAGATTGCTCCGGGCGCAGTAGCTCTCGTCCCTACAGGTATAGCGATAGCCCTACCTCATGGCTATGAAGCACAAGTGCGCTCGCGTAGTGGACTTGCAGCTCGACACGGGATTTTTGCACTGAACTCTCCGGGAACGGTTGATAGCGATTATCGGGGGGAAATCAGGGTCATCCTTGCAAACTTTGGCGCAGAAGCCTTTCGTATACAGCGTGGCGATAGGATTGCCCAAGTTGTAGTAGCGCGCTACGAATCAGTAGAATGGAAGGAACTATCCTCGCTGGATGAGACCAAACGCGGTAGCGGAGGATTTGGTAGCACAGGTGTTGCGCTGCCGGAACAGCGTGCACAGTAGCCGAAAACTATACGATATTCTGCGCTTCCCTAGTTTTAAATATATAGGGAATATATAGGAGCATAATTGGGAAGGAGAAAATACCTGTGCCAATAGAAGCTACCAAGTGCCATCTCCGTGGCCATCGCTCTTTTCAACGGGGGGCTGTACCAGTGGTAGCTCAAAGGCGAAGGTAGAGCCTTTAAGTACACTGCTTTTTACCCACACACGACCGTGGTGAGCTTCCACGATCTTTTTTACGATCCATAGCCCAAGCCCAGAACTCGACTCCCCGCCGGTTGGCTTGGCACTGAGACGGGCACCGCGCCCAAATGCGCGTTTGATGTCTTCTTCCGTAAGCCCCGGACCATTGTCGATAACTTCCACGATAACCTTGCCGCCAACCTTGCCAGCTTTTACCTTTATCGACGAGCCGTTGTCGGAGAATTTGATGGCATTACTTACGAGGTTGTCCATCACTTCTTCCACTTTATTCACATCCACCTCAATGTCGGGCAGTACAGCAACGGTATCGCGTTGGATTTCTATGCTCTTTTTAACAGCGGCGGCCTGGTTGCGGCGGCAGACATCTTCGACAATCCTTCCTACCGGGTAACTCATAAAGTCCAGCCTCATTACCCCAGATTCCAACGTTACTATTCGGGACACCTCCTGCGCGAGCGACAAGATGCGACTCGATGTCGCCATGAGGTCTTCCATGATCTCCTGCTGCTCTTGCGCCGTCAGGTCGTAGGAACGCAGAAGCTCTACGAGACCGCGAATAAGCCCCGCTGGATTTTTGATATCGTGAACAACCATCGAAAACAGTTCGTCCTTTTGTACCTGTAATTCTTCGAGCTGCTTTTTGTGATCTAAAAGACGCTCTTTCTGTTTAGCGAGATCGCGGTTTGTTTTCTGTAGTTCATCGGTTCGCACCTGTAGAGCATCAATCTGCCCACGCAATGCTGCGATTTCAGCGCGGAGAACACTGTTTTCTCTTTGCAGTTGTTCGAGGGAGAGAGCGTCCTGATTTCCCATTGTACTACCCTTGTCTACAGAATGTTTAATATTTTTCCCATCATCTGTCGCCAGATTCCGAATCGCAATTGCCTGATCCTTTGTACCCGTTTTTCGCCGCTGCTGCATACCATACCATACGATTGTACCACCAGCACCTATCACAACAACGCCAATCAATCCATAAACACCCCACTTTGACCATGAGGAGGTGGACGCGGCAGAAGGAGAAACGACCTGTGTAGAATCGCGGCTCGGGATGGCGGCCTTGCGTTCTATCTCACGACGGGCTGCTTCGGCATTATCGACACGAAACACAATAACTACAGGGGTTGCCTTCCACGAACCCGGCGCAAACGCTTGTACGCGGAACGTATAAGACATTTGCTCTAATCCCTTCCAAATAATGGAAGTAGAGCGTACATTGTCTTTCCGCTCGCCGTCCTTCTCGTCGCGCAAGACATAGCTGAACAGCATCGGAACACCCGAGCCACTCGATCTTTTACACCGGAACTCGAAAATGAGGGAATCGGTCTGAGCCACGACAATATCGTTCCACTCTTCCTTCGGGATTTTCCGATCACCGATCTTCACTCCGAGAAACACTGTCTCGCGCTTTACTGTGTCGGCCTGAACACTGCCCGATTGTGCTATTGCGCGCACAGGTACACCACACAGCGCAAAACAGGCAATCAGCGCCGGTATCGCCACAGAAGAACAGAACACACGCCGCACATACGCCTTTACAGGCCGCACGACAGATGTAGGTACACGGGTATAAATAAGCAACTTTACTCTAATGATTATACTGTTTATTTCTCTACCGTGGATCGTTGCACATGGCAACCATTCATCATGGCCACTATGCTCATAGATACGGATAAACAAACACCCACGCTCAATCGCAGCGAGGTGCTCCGCAAGGCTATCATTGCGCTTACAGCAGGACTATACCTGCAACTGCATGACATCCCAATAAACTGGCGAAAAGAAGAGTGGCACAACGCTCTCTTCGGACTCTCTACGCCGGATCACATATCGGAACGTTCTTTTTCACAACGGGCAGCTTTGGTGTTATCGACGCAAACCTCCATAGCTACAGGCAGTACGCCCCATAAACTCGGTGCAAAAGCCTGCACACGACAAGTATAGGACATTCGCTCTCAATCCCTGCTATGCCGGAGAAACAGAGCGTACATTGTCTTACCACTTACGGCCATCTGTGGCCTGGAACATCCAACCAGCAGCGGAAATCGACACCGGCCAAGCGATTAGTTTCGCAGCCGGGGATCAGTAGCATCGCGTAGAGCATCACCGATCAAATTGTAAGCTGCTACAGTAAGGAATATCATCAGTCCCGGAAAAAACGCAAGCCACCACGCCGAGATATTGACCCGTGCGCGAGAAAGCACCGAACCCCACGTAACTACTGTGGGTGGAACACCAAAGCCGAGGAAGCTCAGACCGGACTCAATGAGCACAGCACTGGCAATGCCAAAGGCAGCCGAAACTAATACAGGGGCAAGAGCATTAGGCAGAATATGGCGAAAAATTGTGCGAAGGGGCGAAAATCCGAGCGCGTTCGCCGCTGTTACAAAGTCGAGATTGCGTACCCGCAGCACTTCACCACGCGTAAATCGGGCAATGCTCGTCCAGCCTGTCAAGCCTATAACGCCCATAATTAGCCACACGCCGCCCTTGTTGTAGATGGCTACGACTGTAATAATCAGAAAAAACGTAGGCAGCGTAATAAACAGCTCGATCATGCGCGAGATGATAATATCGACAATACCGCCGTAATAGCCAGCCAGCGCTCCCAGCACAATACCAATCATCAGCGCTATGCCCATAGCCACAAAACCGATAGAAAGAGCGTACCGCGAACCGTGGATAATACCAGCCAGCACATCGCGCCCAATATCATCAGTACCAAGCCAGTGATTGCCGGATGGAGCACGGTCGCGCAGGTTGCCCAGCATAATATCAGTCGTTCCCGGCGCATAACGCACGGGCGGAAACACGCTCCAGTCGTATTGCAGTTCTTTCCAGCTCACATTGGCAAACTTAGCATCCCAGCGTGCTATGCCCATAGCCACGCCGTATTCCTTAAAGACAGGAAATACAGTCTCGCCCTTGTAGGAAGCGACAATGGGCTTATCGTTGGCAAGAAAATCTGCAAGCAAAGCGATACCAATCAGAATACTGATGATGTACACAGAAATCATAGCCAATTTGTTCTTGCCGAACTGACGCCGGACATACGACCAATAGGACTGCTTCCGCTGCTCTGCAGCTTCGTCGGCAGGAGTTCCTGCCTCTCTCTCGTGCGATTTCGACTCTGTCATCAGCCTGTTCTCCGATATCAGGATTTACGCGCGTAACTAATCCGTGGGTCGACCACTGAATACATAATATCTGCCACAAGAATGCCCACGAGTGTTAGCACTGCCGAAAGAGTAAAAACCGCCATAATCGTGGGATAATCGCGGGCTATCATGGCATCAAGAGCCAGTTTTCCCATGCCGGGAATACTGAAAATCGACTCGACAATCACACTTCCACCTACCAAGCCGGGCAAGACACCTGCCAAAAGGGTAATAATAGGAATCAGCGAATTACGCAAAGCATGCTTATAGATGACAGTGCGCTCATTCAGCCCTTTAGCCCGCGCTGTACGGATATAGTCTTGGCGTATCACTTCCATCATACCGCTGCGCATCTGCCGCGAAATAAAGGCGAAGGTAGGATACACATACACAAGCATCGGCAGCGTGAGGTGGACGATGTAATCCTGTGCCTTTGCAAACAGGCTCCACTGCTCCGAATAGTTCACAGAGCGAAGACCTGTGCGAAAAATCGAGAAAAACTCCGGATTACACAGAAAGACAATAGCCATAGTACCTACCCAGAACGTCGGTAGAGAATACAGGGCAAAAAGCAGGAACGTACTGGTTTTGTCCCAAAAGCTACCAGAATGCGTTGCAGAATAGATACCAAGCGGTATTGCGATCATATAGGAAACGAGCACGGCGACCACACTCATCGTCAGAGTAATGGGCATGCGTTCCATGATTTTCTCGAACACCGGACGATTATCCTGAAAGGATGTGCCAAAGTCGAGCACAAGCATATCTGCCATCCAGAGATGGAACTGATTCTGCAATCCGTTCAGGCGAAAGGTAAGGCGCTCTGTCCACGAAGTGGGATGCGCTTTGTCCTGGTCTGCAACAATAGTAATATAAAACAGCGGCTTGTCGAGATTCCACTGTTTGCGTATCAGCTCAATTGTTTTTTCGTTGACAGCAGCACGAGCCGACATACCGCTCTCGGCACCAGCTCCTACTTTAGCTTCTGCCGGATCTCCGGGAGCCAACCGGCTGATAGCAAACGAGATAAAAGTAATAAGGATCAGCGTTGGAAGAAACAACAGGACGCGCTGGATCAGATATTGTATCATAGCATTGCCGAAATGGCCGGTCGTTACAGCCGGTTAAGGCTGTGCTCCACCCTGCCGGTTATATTTCAGATTCAGAGTCCACCTTGCCGCTCAGTTGCTTCTGCAGCATGTCGATATCGGCTTGCACCATAATTTTTACAAGCTCGCGGAAGTGCACTTTTGGTTCCCAGCCGAGTTGCGCTTTTGCTTTCGAGGCATCACCAATCAGCAAATCGACTTCGGAAGGACGAAAGTAACGGGGGTCGATCTTTACATAGTCTTCCCAGTTCAGCCCAGCACAAGAAAAGGCTTCTTCCAGAAATTCCCGTACTGAATGCGTTTCGCCGGTAGCTACCACATAATCTTCGGGGGTTTCTTGTTGGAGCATAAGCCACATCGCTTCTACATATTCTTTTGCATAGCCCCAATCGCGCTGCGCATCGAGATTGCCGAGATACAGCTCATGCTGCAGACCCGCTTTGATACGCGCAACTGCCCGCGTGATCTTGCGCGTTACAAATGTTTCGCCGCGCCGAGGGGATTCGTGGTTGAACAGAATGCCATTGCAAGCGAAAATATTATAGGCTTCGCGGTAGTTCACCGTTATCCAGTACGCATATACTTTGGCACATGCGTAGGGGCTGCGCGGATAAAACGGCGTCTGCTCGTTCTGTGGAACATGCTGTACAAGTCCGTACATTTCGCTGGACGAAGCCTGGTAGAATTTTGCAGGTACACCTGTTTCGCGGATTGCGTCCAGCAGGCGCAGCGTACCAAGCCCGGTGACATCACCTGTGTACTCAGGTGTGTCGAAGCTCACACGCACATGGCTTTGTGCGCCGAGATGGTAAATCTCATCAGGCCCAATCTTTTCGAGGAGCCGGTTGAGATTGGAAGAATCCGAGAGATCGCCATAGTGCAGGAACAGCCGCGTAGAAGGGTCATGCGGATCGCTGTACAAATGGTCGATTCGCTTGGTATTAAAAGAGGAAGAACGCCGGATAATACCGTGGACAGTGTATCCTTTTTCTATCAGCAACTCTGCCAGATAAGATCCATCCTGACCGGTAATACCGGTGATAATAGCTTTTTTCATGCGCTCTGTATTCTGTATTTCGCGTGATATTGTTCAGATACTAACCAGAATTGTATTGCGTGCGAAAGCCCGATGCACGCCGCCGAAACCCTGTCATAAGCAGAGGAATGGTTAGCCTGCAATATACCAAACTTCGCCCTTTGTACGCAATCTTTCTCACGGCTGCACACCTGCCGCCCACGTGCAATCAAAAGGCGTTTACGATGTGCCGCATTACGGGCGATTTTTCATGTAGGTCTACAGCTATCACATCAAACCGACACTCCCGATCTTCTACCGAATTGATGTAGCAATAGCCACGTGCCACCCTTCGCAGAGTGCGCTGCTTTGCAGGCGTTACCGCCGCTTCTGGCAAGCCGTAAACAGAGGAAGAACGCGCTTTTACTTCTATGAAGACCAGAATATCTCCGTCGAGCGCGATAATATCAATCTCGCCATCTCTGCCAAAATGAAAATTGCGCTTAATAATCGCGTACCCTTTGTCGATAAGAAAGGCTGCTGCGAGCTCTTCGCTCATAGTACCAATTGCACTGGCTGAACGCTTCATGGTGTATTTCCGTCGTGTACGGTGAAAAACGGCAACTGCAATTACCCAACATACCGCTTTTTAGTTCTATATTTGAAGAATTTTCTGACAAAGCGGACTCTGCATGATTGCTCAACTGCGCGGCACATTAGTCGCAAAAACTTCTACGGAAATAGTCATTGACTGCTCTGGTGTCGGCTATCGCGTGTCGGTATCAATGGCAACTTCCGCCCAGCTTCCGGATGCAGGTGCACAGGCGACAGTGCTTACGCTGATGTCTGTTCGCGAAGATGCAATTCAGCTTTTTGGGTTCGGCAATGAAACCGAACGCGAAGTATTTCAACTACTGACAGCTATTTCCGGCATCGGCCCCAAAATCGCGCTGGGCATTCTTTCGTCTATTACGCTCGTTGATCTGCGCGAGGTCATCCTGCACAATGATCTCGTACAGCTACAAAAACTGCCCGGGATAGGAAAAAAGACCGCCGAGCGCATTATGATAGAGCTGCGTGATAAAATAGGCGGTATTCGCCCTTCGCCAAGCGATGGTTCCGAAGAAAGTGCTACGCGCTTCGACGCCCGGCAGGAAGCAATCGCAGCTCTTACAGCGCTGGGCTATACAAAACAGACGGCGGAAAAGGCAGTGCGGCAGGTTATTACAGCCGAACCGGAAACAGCCCTTTCAGTTGATGCGCTGATTCGCAAAGCTTTACGCCTCGGGATGAAATAGAGTGTCTCACAACAGCAGCAGGAGAGAGTATGGTATTGGTTATTCCTTCGCTTGAACTGCGCAATGGCAGGTGCTCCCGCTGTGTACAGGGTGAACCGGGTACCGAAGAGCTGTATAATTATTATTCAGAAACACCTGAACAGCTTATCCGCCTTTTGCGGCGCGAAAACGCCAAAAGTATTCATCTTACCGACCGGGATTCATTAGAAGGGAAGGACAACAGCGCAAATCGCGAGGCCATTATTCGGCTCGCTCGTAGCGTGGATATTCCCATTGCTCTGCTTTCGTCGTGCGCTACTCCCGAAGAATGCCGCTACTGGCTCGACAATGGCGTGTACAGAATTATTATTAGCAGGCTGGCTCGCACCCACGCAGGCGAGGTACGGGACTTGATAGATGAATACACGGCGAGCCGCGTTGTGTTCGGTATCCTTGCCGACAATGGAAAAGTAATACTGCACGACCTGCTCTCCCCGATCAGCGATACAGAATTTGCCCTTTCTATACGCGCTCTGGGTGGCACACGTATTTTTTATATTGATCTCGCATGGGAAGGCTCGCTGGCGGGCCCGGATTTCGACAGTCTCCGGCGTATTGCCGTAGAGTCGGGCCTGCGTGTTACCGCAGCAGGTGGCATTGCAAATGCACGCCAGCTCTGGAAGCTTCAGGAATTAGAGTCATGCGGGGTTGATTCCGTTGTCATTGGCCGAGCCTTGTACGAGAACTGTTTTCCATGCCAGAAAATATGGCGTATCGCCGAGGCGGATCTCGAACAGGAATTCCGGTGCCCGTAAGCGCTTGAACACAATGCCGAGAGTATCCTACCGGCTAACGATCCCACCATTCCGCTACGGGATAGGAAGTGTCTATCACGACAGGTTCGCCTATCATGGGCGTAGTAATCGACATTTCCTGCCGACGAGCAGCAACAACCAGCCGCCTGATTGGTTCGTCCCACTCATGCAGCGCCAGTGTAAATTTTCCCCAGTGCACAGGTAATAACATCTTAGCTCTAAGGTCTACGGCGGCTTGTACAGTCTCTTCTGGCAGCGTGTGAATATAAGGCCAGTTCCTGCCGTATTGCCCTATTTCGAGAATAGCGAGGTCGAACCCGTCGTATCGCTTTCCTATCTCGGCAAAATGCGTGTCGTACCCTGAATCGCCGCCGAGGAACAGAGTATAATCATCTAATTTCAAGATAAAGGAACTCCACAGCGTCTGGTTCCGCTTCAGCGTTCTACCGGAGAAATGTCTGGCTGGCGCCGCAGTAAGGCTCATATTATCAGCGAGCCGAAGTTCCTCCCACCAGTCGAATTCCTTGATTGCAGCGGGCGACACTCCCCAGTATTCCAAGTGCGCTCCTACTCCCAGAGAAGTGTAGAACATCTTGGTACGGGGTGCCAGTTGCCGTATCGTGCTGTAGTCTAGATGATCGTAGTGATCATGCGTAAGGATCATCATATCTATTGGCGGCATATCTTGCACACTGTAGACATCCGAGCCCGCAAATGATTTCACAAGAAAGGGAAACGGCGAAGCATGGCCGTTCATCACAGGGTCTACTAGAATAGTAGTACCCCTGTACCGTATCAAGTAAGAAGAATGGCCAAACCAAACCACCGTAGGAGCATCGAAATTCAGCGATTTTAAATCGGTTGCAACCGATGGCAATACCGAGTCGGGGGCAGTGTTCTTCGGTCGATTGAAAAAATCCTTCGCCATTTTTACCATGGACGCCCCATGGAGAGTGATTTCTGTTGGGTTCAGATTGCGGAACGAACCGCCTTTGTACTGTGCGGATTGCTGTATTTTTTTTAGCCTCTCGCCCGATGGAGAAGCTCCGAGCACTTTGAAAGGAAACATACCTACGGCACTATGATAGAACAGAATAACAATACTTTATGCTTATGCGCACATTAACGGAAAGGAGGGGATTGTGGTGTAAAGGAGCGAAGAAGTTATTGAGAGTTCTGTCTTTGCCTTCGTATTCGGCTTTTGCATAGCACTGCAATTATCAAAAGCGAAATGACCGTGCTCCAGGCTTCAAGCCCAAAAACCCACGCACAATCACACACAAAAGGGAAGCAACGACAGAGGCGGGTCGCGCAATATCGTCTTTGGAAAAGACCAAGTCCCACCACCACCACACGCAGCCTACAAGACTCTACATTATCAATCTATCAGCGCATCGGGACGAATCCTGCCCATAGGGAAATTTGCGAACCGATAGCTCATCAGGGTGTGTTTTGCGCGAAGGCCGTCGTAGTATTCATTGATAATACGGCACATCACCATCGAGAAATCGCCGTGCACATACACCCGCGTTATATCGGCCTGTGCAAAAACGCTCTGTGCAGCTTCATCTATCTCAAGCAAAGGCTGCCTATGGTCATAACCTGCAACAATATATCCCGTATCGAGGCGCCGGGCAGCAAAATCGCCGTCTGAATTTACAACCACTTCGTAATTGGCCATCAGCCCCGGTTCTCCAAAAACGGCAGCATTGCAAGAAGCTGTCCGGGTATGGCATGCCATAAAAGCTTTATTGGTACATCCCTGCTGTGCTTCAGGTTGGCCTTCTAATCCGCCATCTTTGTTCATAAAAGTACTGCTGATAGGAAATCTATTGTGCCCAAGGGCTCCATTTACCGAACAGCAAACATACTCTGTACCGATGAATTATTACCTGTCAAATGCTACTAAAATCGCCTAAAAAAAAACGGAGGCTCAAAATTCTTTCAAATTTCGAGTCCTCCGACAAATTACCTACAGAACCAAAACTCTGCACTCTTCCATACAACACAGATGTATGGCACAGCATCGTACTATCACACGCTTGGGCAGGGTCGCGCCATCAAGACCGCACAAATGGTAAGAGGAAGGAACATACACCATTTGCGCTACTACCACCAACCGGGCGATGTATCCGACTTTTCTACCAGCCATTTATATGATAAGCGAGAGATAAATGGCGGTAAGAATTACATTCCAACAACGACGGCCAGAGAGGCTCTCGATGCTTACAAGTACGCCTGAAGAACCTGATCCGGGCGTATTTTTCCCACTGGGAACCGTTTTACCGAGACTTCTTTACTCCAGATACCGTATTTCTGCCGAAGCCGATCATAATACTCATTTATAATGCGGCACATTACTGTCGAGAAATCACCGCGTACATAAATTCTGTACACATCCTGCCTATCAAAAATCCTCTGCGCTGCTGTCTCTATCGGCAGTTCTGGATACATGTGGTCATAGCCAGCGATAACATAACCTGTGTCCAAGCAACGAGCAGCAAAATCGCCATCGGAGGTCATCACAATTGTATAATCAGCTCGGTCGCATGGCGTCTCTTCGACTGCGCCACGGGGCTTCCGCCGCGTAAAGCATACCATGTATTCTTCGTTGTCACTGCCAGTATTCTGCCGCTTGTTACTCTGCTGCTTGTCGGTCTGCCCCTTGCTACCGTACAAACTCATGTGCTGATGAGCGGTACGATCATCTTTGCGCGATACAATTTCAACACCGAATAAACTCCGAGTAAAGTATGTCACACAGTCTTCATTACTCGTTGGACTCTGCACATTGTGGCACTGTTCACTATTTTCGATGTGCACATCACGCTGATTTATTAAATCAGCATCACCATCGGCACCCAATGTTTTGTTCATTGAACATATCCTATACATAGAAACTACCCCAAATCTGGCCTTTTCAGTGGACCAGGCTACTTATGTGCAAACACAGAATAATTATCGACTTCATACGGCCAAACATTAACGCAAAGTGTGGCTTCAGCATTCGCCACAGCACCTACTATTACCTTTTGGTAATGCAATTTTTGATCGGGAAATACTCGCGGTAGGAAAACCGCTGCAACTGCCATCCATAGTAGCCACATTGCACTGCGATTGGGGGATGAAGAGCCACGAAGCGGACGTGCTGCGCGGTGCGGAGACCTACACGAGGGCAGAGACGCCTGCGCTACTACCTCCGTAGAAGGAATAGATAGCATCAGCCCGCAGCAGAAAACGACTAACGACTTGCGGTGTTATCGTAGGTCGTCATTTCTTATGCTCATGGCGCCTTCCTGCCAGCCGTGTGGATCGGGCCACACTAATGTGATAGAGATATAGCTATCAGCTTCGCTGCCAAAAGGACGGAGCAGACGAAAAACATCTGTATCATTATACTGCCCTCCATTACCATAGGTATAGCTACTCTCATACCACTTATAAAAATCGACGATATGTGCTGTTGTCTCTTCTCCTGCAACTCTGTAGTACCGCTGATGCCCTACTTGCTCTACCAGAGGTATATGGGTCCCCACGAAGAGCAGCGAAGACTGAACATTGGGTTCGCGGGGATCATCCTCTAAATCGGGGGACGTAGATTGAGATATATGAAGTTCTCGTACTTCCGATAAATCTGCCGACAGAACAAGGCGTATAGTTCCAATATCGTCCTGAACAACAACTGTATCATTGTGCAGCTCTCCTTGTACCTGAGTTGAATAGCACTCCCAGCTTGTGAAAATAGTATCAATTCTGGACTCTGTATGTCCTGGCGGTACGAGCCTAAGCGCTGTATGCTGTGCGTAGTGAGTAATATTGTGGACAGCGATGGTACACATAACAGTATTGTCCTGATATGCTGGCACAATCAAAGAATCAGTATTGGATGGGGCAAGTGGAGTAGAGGAGGCAAACTCCCTGCTGCAACTATTGCAGCCAATAGTAGTAGCCAGCAGCAGCATGAATACTGATGTACGCATAATAGTGCCTATCATTGGTAGAACAACTGATGAGAAGCCAGAACACTACTGATGAGCAAAAGTTACTTGCGAGAATAGACACTGCTTATGATATGTACACACGCCGCAGCTCCATACCATCAACACAAGAATAGTGTAACGTTGCCTGCGTCAATTGCCAGGCTGAGCGATACGTACCCGCCGGGAACAACAGCCCACATAGGCGGCAAGCCATTGGCCAGACGATAGACGGATATGCGACCGGTGACAGCGACCGAACGGAGGGACAGCACGCCCGTGCCCATTTCCATATCCAAAGGCGAGATACCAACTCATTCATTCCACTGCCGAGGTCGGAGCATCGACAAATACGACAATATTAAGGATATGTGCCAGCCTCATCGCAACAGTTGCCTCGGGATTGTGGTCGTAAAATCCCCGACAGCAGATAGCACCATCTTCATTGTTGGGCGGCTCTCCCACACAAGCACCTGATGCTTTAGAACAGACAAGATGACGCCCTTCATCCACACACTGTTCGAGCACCTCCTGTCTATGTTTCTCCGGCACAGCCCCATCGTCCGAGAACAGGCATTCGTCACATTGTTTTTTCATCACGCGGAACTGCGGCAGCTTGCGCATACCTGTCTCCATTCATTTCTACAACAACATCGGGTACAGCGTATTGTCCTTACAATAACACTTCTTACTGGCATTGGATACTGGGATACCGACTAAAAGCATCCCAACACGCGGAAATTCTGCTGCACGGGGCGCTATTGGCGGTTGTTACACATATATCGTTAATTGTTTTGTTTCACCAGTCCAGACCAGACAAATCTGCTTGCATTAAACGCGGCAATAGAGGCCGCCCGTGCGGGAGAACAGGGGCGTGGATTCGCCGTTGTTGCCGATGAGGTTCGCAAACTTGCAGATGGACAGGCAGGTCGCAGCACTACAGAGACTCGTTCAACAGTTCAATATCAATATAGAGGAGGACAATAACAGGCAGCGTGTCCTGGTAGGTACGCGCATGGACGCCAATCAGCCAGCTAAACATAAACGCACTCATTTGGTTCCAGCACAACAGAACAGACAGATCCACCGCCGCAGCTAACAGCTTGCCAGAAGACATAGACTGTCGGCATCCTGTCAAATAATAAGCTGTGGCACGGGCAGCGTTGCACGGGCGTTTAGTCGCTGTCACCGGTCGCAACACCGGCGCGGTAGAGACCAGACGCCCTCGCAGCGGCTGTGCAGCACGGAACAACAACCGGGCGTTCAAGCACCTCATCCGCGATACCGTTCGAGGCACAGTCCTACCTGATGCGCCATCACAATGCGAATGTAACTCTGGGCAACTATTCGTATTTCGACAACAAGCAGATAGGCGGGGAACTACGGGCATTGGAAAACGCCCCCAAAGGCACAAGCGGACAGGCCATTATACCGGCAACCGGGCAACCGTCTCAAGGCGTTTGGTCGTAAGTTTGGTCACAGAATTGGTCACACTCGTGGTCACAAAATTGGTCACATTTGTGGTAACAACGAAAAAATGACAATATTTAGGGTGTTCAATCGGCTACACAGAAAACAAAAAGCCCGCAATTTTTTGTAAATTGCGGGCTTCTCTTTTGGCTCCTGAGCAGGGACTTGAACCCCGGACCCTCTGATTAACAGTCAGATGCTCTAACCAGCTGAGCTACTCAGGAGTGTTTCGCGAACGAGAATGCAAAATTAAAAGGTTTAGGCCCAAATGTCAAGATTTTTTTACTGTATGCCTCCAAATTTTCTTGTGAACCTATTATGATCGTTACGACCGAGGCCATTGTTCTTAAAAGTGTGAAGTATCGCGAAACAAGTAAGCTGGTTTCTTTGTACACCGCAGACTTCGGCAGATGTAGCGTCATTGCCAATGGAGCACGCCGTGCAAAAAACAAGTTTGGCAGCTCTTTAGAGCCTACAAGCTGTAGCAGCGTTACGTTCTATAAATCTGCTAATAAAGACCTTCATACGCTCTCGGCTGCGGAAACTGCTCTGCCGCTACGCAATATTATGGAGTCGTTCGACCGGCTTACAACCGGCATGGCGATGCTCGAACTCGTCTATACGTCGCAGCTCGACGAAGAACACAACCCCGGCCTCTATATGCTGCTGAAGGAAAGTTTGCGGATTCTCAATGATACCACTGGCTCTCCACAATCGCTGCTGGCCTCGTTTCAGCTCCATCTCGCCGCCGAAACAGGCTTCGCAGTCAATCCGCTGCACTGCCCGGAATCAGGAGAGGATATTCAGCCAGACCAAGCACCAGAGTTTGTAATCTCACTCGCCGATGGTGCCCCCTTCTCGCCAGCGTTTTCAGTAAATCGCACAGGACTTCGCATAGAAGCAGATGTACTGGCTGCGCTACAGCAGCTTTATACTACTCCTATCGACGATGCGCCAGAAGTAGACATCAGCGATAAGGTGCTGTTGCAGCTCCGCGATTTTTTTGGCCGGTATTTTGAATACCATCTCGGTAAAAGAATTGGTACGCGGTCGGTGAAGTTCCTGCACGAGACGCACGACTATCCTCCGAAACCCCCAAATTTCTCGGTGTAGTCAGTGTTTTTTTGTTTACATTGAGTGATATTGTTCTACCTTCAACAGAACTGTATGCTACTGGATATATTCCTAACGATTCTCCTTGTCTTCCTGAACGGTTTTTTTGTCGCGGCTGAGTTTGCTATTGTTAAAGTACGCATTTCCCAGATCGAACTGCGTTTGCTTACCGGCGGCAATGTTGCTAAGACTGCACGGCATATTCTTACACATCTCGACGCCTATCTCTCCGCTACACAACTCGGTATCACGCTTGCTAGCCTGGGCTTGGGCTGGATAGGCGAAAGTGTTGTGTCCTCTATTGTTATCGACATTTTCCATGTCGTAGGCTATAGGCCCGATCCTGATCTCGCTCACAAAATTGCTCTGCCTTTCGCGTTCGGGATTATTACGTTCCTGCATATTGTGTTCGGCGAGCTCGCCCCCAAGTCCATGGCTATCCAGAAGCCAGAAGCTGTCACTCTGGGTATAGCTCTGCCATTGCAGTTCTTCTATATCATCTTTAAACCGTTTATCTGGATGCTCAATGGCGTGGCCAACTATATCCTGCGGGCAGTGAATATTACTGCACCTCATGGCCATGAGGTACACAGCGCCGAGGAATTGCGCTACCTGCTAGAGCAAAGTAAGGAAAGTGGCGAAATTAAGTCGTCGGAACACGAGCTTATCGAGAATGTGTTCTATTTCTCTGAGCGCACTGTACGCCAGGTGATGGTGGCTCGCACGAATATCGCAGCTATCGACATTACGATGACAACCGACGAAATCGTGAATACGATTATCGAGGAAGGCTACTCGCGTATGCCAGTGTATCGCGATTCACTCGATAATATCGTGGGCGTTCTGTATGCAAAGGATTTGCTCACATTGGTGCGCCACAAAGAGCTCATCGTGGTTCAAGATATTCTGCGCCCCGCTTATTTTATCCACGAAACACAGCAAATCAGCGTTCTGCTCAAGGAGTTCCAGCGCCGCCGTATCCAGATGGCGGTTGTCACCGATGAGTTCGGAGGTACAGCCGGTATTGTTACGGTGGAGGATATTATGGAAGAGCTCGTGGGCGAAATCCAAGATGAGTACGACGAGGAATCGCCTATTACCGAACAAGTAGGTGAGCACGAATATGTTGTGAATGCTACTGCTCCAGTCGTAGATGTCAATGAATTTATTCCCATACCTCTGCCCGAATCCGAGGATTACTCCACGCTCGGCGGTCTGCTCAATACGGTGTTCGGCAAGATTCCCGATGTAAACGAACGCACGGAATTTGCAGGCTATGAGTTCGTGATCATGAAAAAATCAAAACGCAATGTGGAGCTTGTGCGAATGCGTCGCCTGCCGTCCCCGCCCCGTTCGCGCAATATCAAGGAAGAGTCGTAAAAGCTCAGCAAAACATGCCTTAAGTCTATCCATCTTCATCTGCACTATATAGTGGTGCGCTCCGGCCTTTGCCCAAAGCTTCGGTCTGTGCACCGCGCTGCACGTTCCGCCGCGTCTCCGCACAACCTTCATCGCATTTGCAAAATCCCTCGGTTGTTGCACAGGCTTGTAGCTACCACCCGATAGGTAGAGAAAAGTTAAGCGAAGCACCATTGGGCGTAGCAGAAAACCCCAGAGGAAGAGATTCCGCTGCCGCTCGAATTTTAGCATTCTGCTCTTCGGCAGAGGGCGGTGGTGCAGGCAGCATAAACTCCATGTGTGGTAGGATTTCTGTGCGCAGGCTGTACACAAGTAGCGCCATGCCTCCCCCAAACACCGTGCCTGCAAGCACATCGGTAAAGTAGTGCACACCAAGGTGCATCCGGCTACAGCTCACGGCTAAACTCCACAAAGCCGACGGTGCAATCACATACCAACGCGGATATCTCAGCGAGAGCATGGTGGCCATCGAAGCGCTTACAGCAGCGTGGCCAGAGGGAAACGATGAGAGAATTTCGTCTACCCGCCCCACAATTTCCCCGGGATGAGCCAGATAAGGACGCTCGCGCGTCGTCAGTTGCTTGAGAGCTACTACCATCACAACCGTGCCAGCCTCCGAAGCCAGCGCAAGCGCTCCTGTTTCGGCCAGATAGCGGTTCTGGACTGCATCGCGTGTAAACCACTGGAGATTTGCTGAAGCTAGCATGCCACCCGGCACGCCAAGGCCAATCGGCAACACCGACTTACTGACAATATCCGACACATGATTTACAAAGGGATCGTCGATGGAGTTAAAAGAGCGAGTAATTTCCCAGTCCCAAGAAAACACGCCATAGGGCGGAGTAGATACAAAAGTCGTATCTAATGGCGAGGGTTGTGCGAACGCCGGATGCCAAGCCGTGAGTAGAGCTATGAGCAGAACAATTGAACGCATTGCAGGATACCTTATAAAGTAATGTGTTTGCTGCGGTACGGTGGAACGGCCTGCCTTTTTTCTGTGTTCTCGCCTGCGATTGCAACTTTTCCCGATAGTTCTTACACCAACACTCCTAAAGAATGCTTCCAAATACGTATATTTGCCGTCTATGAGTACTCAACAACAAAAATATTCAGTTGCCGTCGTCGGAGCAACCGGTCTTGTGGGCAAAACCATGATCGATGTTTTGACTGAACGGAAATTTCCGTTAAAGAAACTTACACTCCTTGCGTCGGAGCGATCCGCTGGCACTACTGTACCCTTCAAAAAGAAGGAAATTACAGTGCAGCAGCTCACGCCTGAATCATTCAAGGGAATCGACATTGCTCTGTTCTCCGCTGGCGGGGCGGTAAGCAGAGAGTTTGCGCCAATCGCAGCTCAGGCAGGTTGTGTTGTCATCGACAACAGCAGTGCCTGGCGTATGCATCCAGAAGTACCGCTTGTTGTGCCGGAAGTTAATCCACAGGCACTGAAGAAGCACAATGGCATTATAGCCAATCCAAATTGTTCAACTATCCAATTGGTTGTGGTGTTGCAACCACTGCACCGCAAGTTCGGTATAGAGCGCGTTGTGGTCTCTACCTATCAGTCGATAAGCGGCGCTGGGCAAAAAGGTATCGACCAGTTGCAGAAGGAACTAGCCGAGGCGCAGTCCTCCTCACCGTTCCCGCATGCAATTGCTTACAACACGATGTTTCACCCTATCACCGAGGCCGATGGCGATTCCGAAGAAGAGCTGAAAATGATACGGGAAACACGCCGGATTATGGGATTGCCGGATATGAATATCAGTGTAACCTGTGTGCGCGTTCCTACGCTGGGAGGCCACGGCGAATCGGTAAATATCCAGGCAGCAAAGCCTTTAACTCCTAAAACCGTCCGCACAGCTCTGTCCAAAGAAGAGTCGATTGTTGTGATCGATGTACCCGAGCGCAATCTGTACCCAACACCTGCGCTCGCCGATGGCTCCGACGAAGTATTTGTAGGCCGCATACGCACCGACAATTCGGCGCCCAATGCCGTAAATATGTGGGTGGTAGCCGATAATGTGCGAAAAGGCGCAGCAACTAATGCCGTCCAGATTGCTGAAGAGCTGATAAAGAACAACCGCCTGCAATTTACGCCGGGCGTGTTTGCTCTCTAACAAAAGCAGGTTAGTCGCTGCTATTGGCACAAATTTTCCGACAATGACGACAGGGCATCTATGAAACGCACAGCAGTAATCATGGCAGGTGGTTCGGGCGAACGATTCTGGCCTATGAGCCGACGCACTCAGCCAAAACAGCTCCTTTACCTTACTTCCAAAGATCAAACAATGATAGAGGAGACCATTGCGCGCATTGCGCCAATTGTGGCTCCGGAAGATATATTTATTGTCACGGGCGAAGTGCTGCTGCCGGTGATGCGCTCCATGCCGCTCGGCATTCCGCCGGAAAACATTATCGCAGAACCGCTCAAACGCAATACCGCGCCGTGTATCGCTCTGGCTGCTGCACTGCTCGCTGAGCGGTATGCAGAGCAGGGAATTCCCGCCACCGATATCTCAATGGCTGTTCTCGCCGCCGATCATTTTATTAGCGCACCCGACCTGTTCTGCCGTACCGCCGATGCTGCGTTCTCTGCCGCTGAAGCTACGGGAAGCCTTGTTACGCTCGGCATTACACCCACAAGGCCAGAAACAGGCTATGGCTACATCGAGACAGCGGGCGAAACAAGGGCAGAGCTTGAAGCGGAACCAGTGGTCAGCTTTCAGGAAAAGCCATCAGCCGATAGAGCACAGGAGTTTCTCGACGCAGGGAAGTTTCTTTGGAATAGCGGTATGTTCTTTTGGCGCGTCGATGCCGTGATTAACGGGATTGCCCAACATCTGCCCGAGATAGGTAGTTCCATTGATGCTCTGCGCGGCGCTCTTCACGGGCACACGCGCGACCTGCCGGAAGGTGCACCCGCCGGTACACGCGAAATCTTTGCCACCATGCCCGATATCTCTATCGACTATGGGCTGATGGAGCGAGCAGACAATGTAGCAGTCGTGCGCGCTATTTTCCCGTGGGATGATGTTGGCTCCTGGGATGCTCTCCCCCGCGTGTTCAACGCCGACGAGCACGGAAATATCGCTCTTGGGGAATCGATAATTATCGACAGTAATAATTGTGTGGTAGTCAATAGCAACGCCGATCAGTCTACGACTGTGGCAGTTGTCGGACTCGATAACATCGTGGTTGTCACAACGCCTCATGGCGTGCTTGTCTGCCCGGCCAATAGAGCCCAGGATGTAAAAAAAGTCGTCCAGGCGTTGCAGAGTAAGCCCGGCGGAGAAAAGTTTTTGTAGCGAGAGTACAACGTCGGCGTGTACGCCGCACTCTTCTGCACGGATATCGCATTTACCCCGGATATGACAGTACCTCTTCTTGATCTGAAAGCTCAGTATCAGTCGCTTAAACCGGAGCTTGATGCTGCGCTGCTTCGCGTTGCTGAGTCGCAGATGTGTATTCTCGGCAGCGAAGTTGATACACTGGAATCTGCACTTGCATCCTACTGCGACGCCCGATTTGCCATTGGGGTGTCCAGCGGTACCGATGCGCTGCTGATGGCGCTCATGGCGCTCAATATCGGCCCCGGCGATGAAGTCATCGTTCCTACCTACTCGTTTTTTGCTACCGCAGGTGTCGTGGCACGCCTCGGCGCAACGCCAGTTTTTGTCGATAGCGAGCCAGTAGCGCTCAATATCGACCCCGCGCTTCTCGGGGCAGCAATTACCCCGCGAACCAAAGCAATTGTACCGGTGCACCTGTACGGCCAGAGCGCCGATATGGACGCGATTATGGCAATCGCCGAACAGCACGGTATTCCGGTGATTGAAGACGCGGCACAAGCTATTGGCTCGCAGTACAAAGACGGGCGAAAAGCGGGTTCCATCGGTCTGATGGGCTGCTTTTCGTTCTACCCGACCAAAAACCTCGGCGCCTTTGGCGATGCTGGATTGATAACGACAAACGACGAGAATCTGGCCGTGCACTTGAAGCAAATGCGTAATCACGGTATGCAGCCGAAATACTACCACAAGTTCGTGGGTGGAAATTTCCGTATCGACGCAATCCAAGCAGCAGTGCTCAATGTAAAATTCCCGCATCTCGACGGCTGGAGTGCAAAGCGCCGTGAAAATGCAGACCTCTATACGCAGTTATTCATTGAGCGCGGGCTGGCAACGCACGATGGTGCAACGGCCTTCGACGACGGCAACGTGGTAATCCTGCCCAAGGCTGTACACAGCGGCGCTGGTGCGGTCAATCACCATATCTATAATCAATATGTGGTACGCCTGCCGCAGCGCGACGAACTTCGCGCACATATCACGGCAAAAGGCATTGGCACGGAAATCTACTACCCAGTGCCATTCCACCGCCAGGAGTGTTTTGCGTATCTGAACGCACAAGATGAGAATTTCCCCGTGGCGAACTTCGCTGCCAACCACTCGCTCGCACTGCCGATTTACCCGGAACTGGGAGCAGAGCAAATCGCGTATGTAGTACATACTATTGCGGAATTTTACGGCAGATAAACGGGCACGACCAGATTAATTCTACGCAAAGAGCCGCCCTGTTTCCAGGACGGCTCTTGTATTTTATGCTGCCTCGACGCCTATCGCTTTTACCCCGCTTGCACCGCAGATCGGTGCTCCTGTATCTCGAACCGCTCGATGAACTCGCGTACCACCGAGTCGTTGGTAGCGCGCAATTCCTGTGGTGTGCCGAGGAAGTGCACCCGCCCAGAGTCGAGCATGGCCACCGTCTGCGCCACTTTGTACACCGAGAACATATCGTGCGTAATCACTACAGACGTAACGCGAAATTTTCGGCTGAGGTCTGCTATCAGGTTGTCGATCTGCTCGGAGGTGACTGGGTCGAGGCCAGTCGTAGGCTCGTCGTAAAAAATGTACTCCGGGCTGCCGACAAGCGCACGCGCTACGCCCACGCGTTTACGCATCCCACCAGAAAGGTCGGACGGCTTTTTGTCGCGGAGAATTGTGTACTCGTTCTCGAATAGCGGCGAACCTTCTTCGGAAATATCGGGCAGAAGCCCTACCGACGACAGCACGCGCCGCGCCTCTTTATCGAGCACTTTTGCGTCGTGTACACCGTGCTCATACAGACCGAGCACGATGTTCTCATATACGGTCATGGAGTCGAACAGAGCAGCACCCTGGAACACGTAGCCAATTTTCCGCCGCAATCCGAACAGTTCCTTCTGGTTGAGTGTGGCGATATTGAGTCCGTCTACCGTTACTTCTCCCTGATCCGGTTCGAGAATGCGGACAATGTGCTTCAGCAACACACTTTTGCCACATCCCGATTTCCCGATAATACACATTGTGCCACCTGTTTGGATTCTCAGGTTCACACCATTCAGCACTTTTTTGGGGCCAAACGCCTTGTAAAGATTTTTTATATCAATCATAAGAGTTCTGATTCACTATTACCACGCACGGACCATTCTGGCTATGAGCGCTTCTGTCTCCGACGTTCCGTTTTGGTTATCGTAAGCTCGTCCTCGCACCGTTCCTACGGTAACAAATGCGAAGACGTCGCACCGCGCTGCACAACTGCCTCGTGATTGTTCAACCGATGATCGCCCTTTTTTGTTCTCTATGTGCCCAAAAAGACCGCGAGTAGCCATCGGACAGCGGACAGCAGCTCGTGCGACCGGCGACAGCGACCAAGCACCGGCGCAGCGACGCCCGTGCCACAGAAGTGTTGTAGAAAGAGCATTTTTATTAATAATTGCGGGGTGCGAGCTATACAAACACGAGCACGGCAACATAGCGAAGGATGCGCAGAGGAAACACCACGGCAACAAACACCCACAGGCGAATATCGGCGAGCCCGGCCACAATCGTAAGCGGATCGCCTACAAGCGGCAGCCAGGAGCCGAGAAGGCTCCACGCACCATAGCGCTTCATCCAGCTCAGCGTTGTCCTACCGCTGCGGCTCTGCTCTACTTTGCGTTGCATCTTTTCGCGTACAAAAAGCCCGAGATAGTAATTAACACCACAGGCCAAGCAATTGCCCAGCGAACAAGCTACAAGCGCCTCCACTCTGGGAACACCGGCGGCAATACCCGCCAGCAGAGCAGCTTCAGAGCTCAGGGGGATAATCGTTCCTGCAATGAACGAAACTACAAACAGGGCAACTGACCCGTAATTGGCTACTAATGCTTGTACATCCATGCTGCCTTTGCTCCATCCGTTCCCGTTGAACGCGCCTACCTCGGGCGCGTTTCCTCGGTGGCCATACGCGAAACCACGACTTCGGAGCCCGACGGGCTTTCCACAACCAACCATTCCGTAGAAGGCTTTGCTACAGGCTGATGAAACACCCGCGTGCAGCCGATAACGACGGTCAGGAAATCGCCATCGTTTGTCACCTGAATTTTTTCTTCTACGCCCGGTACCGCACGCACGGTGTCGTTGCTTACTAATACACGGCCTTCCTCTTCCACGCGGCAGCCTGATGTGGAATATACAATATCGATAGAGGGAATGAGCGCACGCTCAATGGGAAGAGTGCGCACGCGATACACTGTTTCGGTACCCTTTGTGAGCTTGGCAAGCAGCTCCCAGCGGCATTGCGTCGTATTGTAGTTACGCAAGGCAGCCACGCCACCACTGTACACCCGGAGCGTGGTTTGGCGAACGACCTCTACGCTGTCGAGTTCCGACATAATTTTGCCATACAGCACAGCCGAAGTACCTTCGTTCACTGTAAAATACTCCGACACACAGGAGGTAAACAGCAGGGCTATCAGGGGCAGAAAAAGCGTTTTCATCGGTTGTACCGCAATTCTTCGGGAAAAAAGATTCTGTCGCTCAGGCCAAACCCGATACCGAGGTAGAAACCGCTGAAGCTCGTCGGATTGCCAATTTCGTTGGTAATGTCCGATGCGATACTGTTGGACGTACTACCCGATGCAAATCCGGCAGCAGCGCTTACGCTCAGCGATTTTGAAACAGCGAGGTTCAGGCGCCCACCCATGTGGATAAACGACGAGGGGAAGTAATTGTATTCGATAAACGGCTCTACCGAGAGCTCATCGGGCAGCAGCGTGTGCCAATAGCCAACACGCACGGGTAAAATACCAAAGCCACCCTTGCCATCGCCGAGGTACACAACGTTTATCAGTGCTGTGCCTACATAGAGCTTGTGCTCTAAAAACGGCAAAGCCAGCGATGAGGGTAAAAAGCGCACAACGAATCCCTTCACAGGAATATTGGTTGTACTATCCTTTGCTTTAATTACCGATTCTTCGGCATTAGAGTACAACAGCATGGCCTGCGTAATCCCGATATTCCACGCTGAGTGTTCGTGGTATTTCCACTCGGTTTCTGTTTCGCGCACGAGATTGAGAAAATCGGCCATGGAGACACCGAGGCCAAAGTAGGGAAATGCCGAAGTTGTAACGTCGTCGCCAGCAATCAGACCATTCATCCCGGCTGCAAATCCGGCATAGGCGTGCATATTCAGCCCGCCAATAGAGCCGACATCAAAAGTAGCTCCAACATTGATATACTGCGACGGCGCCCAGCCAATACCAACAGTAGGCGTAAAAGCGACATAGGGGATCTGCTCGCGCAGGTAATAGCGCTTACGCACATACACGGGCATGGTCGAGATCAGCATTTTATCGGTGTTGGCCTCTGGTGCAAGCACCTCTATGAGCGACGTACCAATAGTCCAGTTCGCAGCATCGCGGAACCACCGCAAGCGCCACTCGCCAATCCCAAACCGATAAAGGCCACCGGTGAACAACACGTCTCGCTCCTTTTTAGTATCGGACACATCGAGTCCAAAATCGGGATCGAGCAGCCCATACACACCAAACAGGCCTGTACCAATGCCATTTTTGCCAGCGCCTGTACCGATCAGACCTGCGCCCTCAAATACGCCAAGCCGTATAAAATTTGGGTACTCACGCTCTACAGTGCTGTCGTGCGTTATCGTATTGCGCTGAACTTCGATGGTACGGGACGAGGGAAAGATCACGCCGTTGTCACGGTCGCCCGGCGCATTTTGCACCACTTCCCGGAATGTCGTGTCGCGGTCGGTAATGGTGTATAAGTCGCGCTCAGTCCGGGTGATACAGCTTTGCAAGAGCACACCGAACAGGAAGAGCAAAAGGATCGGGAAGCCTTTGCGCATAGCTTTTTCCGCTTTAATGGGCATCATGGGTTATTTACCGGGTTTTTCAACATCAACAACATCGACAATCTCCGCCACCTGTCCAACCTGGCAGGTAGTTGCTACATCGGGCTTCAGGACAATCCAGACAGTGATGACCGCATCGTTGATCGACACTTCTGGCAAATCCTTGCCTATGAGCTCATAGAACTGTTTCGTCCGCACATTATCACCAACTTCTACGACCCAGCAGCCACCTTCGATGTTAACGTGTCGGATCGTTCCCTTTATGCGCATAGCGCCGGGAATATCCTGTGGGGAAGCGCAGGAAGCAAGCACAGTAAGCATTGCAATACTTACAGCAGCGAGCAGCCCGGCAAGGGCAGTGCGAAGACGTAGACCTGTATTCATAATGCCAGATTAAATGTTGAGAGTAGTTGCCAAACGCGGCAATTTACAAAATTTGGGTTGTAGATTTGGATGAATTTTGATGGATGCTGTTGCAGCAGAGTGGCGGCTTTTTGATGATGCAGGCAATTGGCAACGCCATGTGCCTCTCATACTCGATAAGGTTTACTTGTGCCATCTATTTTCATCTTAACAGGACAATTGCACATTTTCTTATACAAAAGCGCGAAATCACCCTTCGCCTATAATCTTACAACAAAAACTGAAAATTCTGTAACAGGTAGAATTTTCTAAACCCTAACTTGCCAAAGGAAAACTCATTAAAGAATAATATGGGAATACTTACCCAGCGTTTTGTTGTTTATTGAGTCTTGAATAATCTGCATACAGCAATTCTGAACTTGTATTATATGAGAGCTTATCGCTCCATAGTGTCTTTTCTTCTCGCCCTTGTCTTCTTAACATCGACGAGTGGCATTACTCTTGTCTATCACTACTGCGCTGGGAAGGTTCATACTATTTCTCTGTCTGCCGATCAGGAGTGCAGTTGCGGTAAAAAGCACAAGAAAAATCGCTGCTGTACACAGACCGTTGTTACACATAAAATCAAGTCGAGCTTTATCACCACATGGAGTCAACCAGTAATAGCATTGCCACTGGCAATGGCTATACCTGTGTTAATTATGGATATTTTTCCAGAGCCTGATTTATCTTCTGATCATACAGCTACCATTGCATTCTCCCCACCTCCTAAAGATTTACCCGTCAGATTCCATTCCCTTCTGATTTAGCATTTTTCCAATTCTGGCTGGAAGGCCGGAGTCGCCCTCTTGCTACTGTCTTTGTATCATTCATTCTTCACTCCTCTGAACAACGGAGGCGTTATGCGATTTATATTGGCTGTGCTTGCACTCGGCCTTTTGTGGAACACCGGACATGTATCCGCTCATACAAGCCATCCTTCGGCTGGTAGAACAGATAGCGCAGTACTTACAGATGACCCGGGAAAGGAGTCCGTTCAAAGAAACCTTGCTCCCGAGACGACGTTAAGAACAGATCAGTCTTCCCCAGATTTCCAATTGCATATAAGCGAGGTACTCACAGAGCATACACACAATAGATTGGTTCATTTTCCTGTGGCGCTCTCAATATTTGCCCTCATCCTTGCAGTTTGGAGCAAACGAAATCCGGCAATACTTCCTGCAGTTCAATTGCTGGTGATAAGTGCAGCGATCATAGCACTTGCAGCAGTCTTTACCGGGAATGGACAGTCTGATGTCTTTGCAGGTGATCCCAAGAAATGGGTCGTAGATATACATCGGCTATTAGGTATAGTCTCTGCGATTTTGCTATGGGTATGGACTGTTTTCCTGCTTTGGAAGCCGCTACGACGTTTTTACTTGATAATAGCCATACTAACAGTACTGTGCATCATCGCAACAGGGTTTTATGGTGGTGTCATCAGTCATGGTTAAGAGCAATGTAGTTTATCTCTTTTCATTTTTCATTATTTATATCATTTCTAAAAAAATAACATGAAATACTTATCTCATATCACAGCCGCCCTTATCTGGGGTACAATGATGTTTTCCGTAGCAGTCAACCAACCGGCATATGGAAAATCCAAGTCGGAAACGCTATCGATGAAGGTCTACGGAAATTGTGGAATGTGTAAGAAGAGAATCGAAAGTACGCTGAAAGATGTCTCGGGGATAGAATCAGCAACATGGGATAAAAAGACAAAGACTCTCTCTGTGGTATATCATCCAGATTCTACAACAGTCCAGCAGATTAAAGAAAAGGTGGTTTCTTCAGGACACGATCTGGAGGATATAAAAGCGAAAGATGAAACTTACAATGAGCTTCCTGAATGCTGCCAGTACAGATAGCAGAGGCTTGTGGTATGCCGGGCAGAGAACTCTTGATATCACAATAGATGGATTGGATAGAGGGCGATACGCTCTCTATCCCTCCTTGTATTCTCCGATCCGCGTTAGCGATCAAAAGAATTAGAGGCAATGGCCGCAGGAGCATCACGGCGCTGAATCAGCCTCTCTCGATATACAGAGACATAAGCTGATGGAGATGTACAGCGATTCTAATAGACAATTGGACTGAAAGGGTATCTGCTCTTTCCGGTGCGAATGTAAGTAGTTATATGTTAGTTACATGTAAATAAGGTAGCTATATCTATGGGACATCAACATCACAACCACGTTCATGCAGATATGAACAACTCTATCCAGCAGCATAGTGCCCACCGACAACATCAATCTGACCATGCGGGTCATGACCATCGCGGCATGATCGGAGATTTCAGAAAGCGACTGATCGTTTTATCGGTACTGACCATTCCTATCCTCGCCCTGTCGCACATGATCCAGATGTGGCTCGGTATAGAGTTTAGTTTTCCGGGAGATAGTTACATTTTATTCGGGCTTGCCACAGTTGTATTTTTCTACGGAGGATGGCCTTTCCTCAGAGGCATGGCAGAAGAGCTACAAGCCAAGTCGCCCGGCATGATGACGCTGATCGCTATGGCCATTACGGTTGCGTATCTGTTCAGTTCTGCGGTCGTTTTTGGGTTTCCCGGTCAGGATTTTTTCTGGGAACTCGCTACGCTGATAGATATTATGCTGCTTGGGCACATCCTGGAAATGAAGTCTGTGATGGGAGCTTCGAAAGCACTGGAGCTTCTCGTGAATATGATGCCTTCAGAAGCACACCGGCTAACAGGTGAGACCATAGAGGATATACGACTGGATGAATTACAGCCTGATGATATTATTCTTATCAGGCCAGGAGAAAAAATACCGGCGGATGGCAGCGTAGTAGATGGCGAGAGCTATGTGAACGAGAGCATGCTGACAGGAGAGAGTAAACCTGTAAAAAAAGAAAAAGGCACAAAGGTGATCGGCGGTTCAATCAACGGGAATGGTGCACTGAGAGCACAGGTTGTTCATACTGGCAAGGACAGCTATCTCAATAAGGTTATCACTCTCGTTCAAGAGGCACAAAAGACCAAATCCCAAACGCAGAATCTGGCCGATAGGGCAGCAAAATGGCTTACCTATATCGCATTGTCCGTTGGTCTTATTACGCTGGTTGCATGGTTGATGGCAGGTTATGGATTCAACTTTGCGCTGGAACGCATGGTGACAGTTTTGGTTATTTCTTGCCCCCACGCATTAGGAGTTGCAGTTCCTCTTGTTGTGGCTATTTCCACAGCGTTATCAGCGCAAAATGGGCTGCTGATTCGCAATCGGACAGCTTTTGAGGAATCGAGAAAAATTACCACAATTGTGTTCGACAAAACTGGCACCTTGACGAAAGGAGAGTTTGGGGTGACAAGATTGGAGCTGACAGCACAGAATGGACAACCTCAAGAATTATTAAGGCTGGCCGCAGCTCTTGAGCAAAATTCAGAACACCCTATCGCGGTCGGTATTCTTCGGAAAGCAAAAGAGCAGCAGATCGAAATACCACCAGCAGAGAATTTCCATGCAATTGTCGGCAAGGGAGTAGAGGCGGTGGTCGAGGGAAAAAATGTCAAGGTAGTCAGCCCCGGTTATCTGCGTGACAGGGCAATTCCTCTTCCAGAGAATGCCTACGTGAGTGCCGCAGAAACTGTTGTTTTTCTATTGATCAATGACTATCTGTATGGCTTCTTTGCTCTGGCCGACGAAATTCGTCCGGAAGCAGGCTCGGCCATTGCGGCTTTTAAGCAGAACAACATGAAAGTAATGATGGCTACGGGGGATAATGAGAAAGTGGCGCGTGCAGTAGCAGAACAACTGAACCTAGATGGCTATTATGCAGAGGTTCTGCCACATCAGAAAGTCGACATTGTCAAAAACCTGCAACAACAGGGAGAATATGTTGCCATGACTGGCGACGGCATCAATGACGCTCCGGCTCTGGCACAAGCTGATGTTGGTATTGCTGTGGGCTCTGGAACCGATGTGGCAGCCGAAACAGCAGATATTATTCTGGTCAATAGCAACCCAATGGATATTCTCAATCTGATTTTGTTTGGCCGAGCCACATACAAAAAAATGATTCAGAACCTGCTCTGGGCTACGGGATATAACGTTATCGCTATTCCTCTGGCTGCAGGCGTTCTCTTCTCATCCGGCATTCTTTTGAGCCCCGCCATCGGAGCTGTCCTTATGAGCATAAGCACTGTTATTGTAGCGGTTAATGCTCAGCTTCTCAGAGCCAGCCTAAAACAACTATAAGCCTGTATTATTGACAGAGTCTGGCAACTGGCACAGGGCTAAAATACAGCCTCAATTTTCAAAGATAGAGCTATAGGATGGTACTTCGCATTAAGCATATGGTCTGTGGACGTTGTATACGCATTGTACAGAAGATGTTAACAGAGTTGGAAGTACAGGTACACAGTGTAGTTCTCGGAGAAGCGACTATTAGCTCTGTTAATGCTGGCTCCCTACATCAGATTCGTACAGCATTACGACAAAATGGCTTCGAGTTGCTTGAGGATGAGAAACTGCATCTTGTAGAAAAGATCAAGCACATTGTTACTCAATACGTTTATAGCATTGCTTACGATGATTCGGTAAATATTATTGACTATGTCGCAAAACAAGTAAAGGTAGACACCCCCTCCGTAAGCTCGCTGTTTTCGTTGCAGGAAGGATTAACATTGGAGAAATTCATTATCCGACAAAAATTAGAACGGGTCAAAACCCTACTTGACGAAGGAACAATAACATTGAGCGAGATCGCCCATCTTATGGGCTATAGCAGTGTGGCGCATCTGTCTGCTCAATTCAAAAAGGTCGTCGGAATATCGGCAACAGAGTACAAGAATAATATCAATAAGTAAGCAACTGGAGGGCGCCAACACTATTGCACAACACAGCTCCGCGTCTGAATCACTATCCAAAATCTATAGCAAAAGCATGCAGGTTGTGTACGGTGTTCTCTACTATGCTATCTGGCACTGCTTCGTCTGGCCAACAACTATTCTTCTACATGAGCGGTACTATAAAAGAGAAAACCCCGAAGTTCTTATGGAGCTCCGGGATTTTCAAAAGTCCGCACCTCACTCACGCAATCACACTTCCGCCCGTCAGCTCTGCCGCTTCGCTAATGCCGAGCCGCTTCAGGAAATCATTGGTGAACATATAGCGTTGTGCAGGGTCGGCGAGCAGGCGGTTGCGCGCCCGTATCCATGTGTCGGCGGCATCTCCGTACATCGCTGCCAGCCGAGCCGGGGAGTAGTCGCCTTCCTGCCCCCAGTGGAGCGTAAAAGGTATGCCTGCGCTGTCTAAATTGCTGTACACTTGCTTGTAAAAATTCTGCGTGCCCACCGAGTTCAGGCCAGGTAGCTCAATAGTGCAGGTAAGCGGCGCAAAACGCGTAAAGGCGAGTGTTGCCGGTGAATTCTGCACAAAGCGTATGCCCAGCAGCCCGGCAAAGTTCGCCTGTGCAGCAGTAGTCATTACGATAGAAACAGCTTCCTGCGCGCGCGATATCGGCACGCCGAGTTCCGTGCTCGCCCCACCGTGTTTCGGCTTGTAAATGGTCGAGTCGCCAAAGATGTTTCGCGGCGTTTGCGTATAGCCCGATTGTACTTCGGCAGCCTGCCCGAACAACTGGCTCACGATGGTGGGCACAAGCCCGCCTGCGGTATCGGCAATTGCACCAATAATCGAGAGAATATCATTGCCTACGCGAGTGCCGGACACACCCGGCTCTGGGCTGAGCTTACTTTTGTCGTAGGGCCGTTTGTACATCACGCGCAAAAAAGCGTTCTGCGTGGTAGCATAGGGATTGGCAATAATATCCAAGTGATGTGGGTCCGCCTGCGCTGGTAGCCCACATTGCTGTAGAAATGCTGTAAGGTTGGTAGTAGAGGAGTGGTCGAACCGGGCGAGATATGGATACACAGCCGCCGCTTTTGTGTAGTCTACGCGCTGAGTATAGGTTTCCAACATGAACAGCGATACAGTTTCCACAATCACACCTATTATCACACCAAAACTTCCAAAGCTCACTACAGCGCTGTAAAACAGCTCGTCGTCGGTGAGCAGTTTTGCGCCAAAGACATCGCTGAAGTTCGTGTTTATAATGGGCTTGGAAGCCGGTTGGATAATCACATGCTCCTGCTCGCTCGTTACAATGTGAATTGCGCGCACATAGTCCTGCATAGCACCAATGTTCAGAGCCGAACCATGCGTGCCGGTCGATACTGCTCCTGCAATGGTCTGCCCATTGCTCGCGCCTGTTGTGGGCAAGCAACATCCGCGCGATTCCAGCACGGTGTTGATCTGGGTGATTTGCGAGCCGGACTGAAAATAGAACAGCCTGTCTTTCAGCGGTTTTGCGTCGCTGTACCAAGCTGTCCCCACAATGGAATTCTGCCCTACACCACCCCAGAACGTCAGCGGCTTGGTGTCGTGCATAGAGTCGTTGCACACAGCTACATCCGAAAGCGACCATTTACCGCCGTAGGAGCGCACGCGTTCAGCGCGCGAGCGCACACCTCGCAGCATTTCTTGCACGCCAGCAAGACCGTCCTTCCAGCCAGTACCAGGGTTGTTGAACACCTGGTAGCGGTGCAGAATTTGCTTCAGGACATTATTGTGTTCGTTCACCCATGCGTAGTTGTCGGTAATAATAATTTTCGTGCTCATTGCCCGCCCTCCCGGATTGCGCCGATATCACCACCGCCCTGCATCGACTCCGAAGCACAACGGTACTCTACATCCATGGGCACCACTGCGCCGAGCGTTACAACTGTCACGAGCGAATACAGCCAGCTCGTGCTTACGCTCACGATCTTCAGTCCGTTGCCATTGCAGTCCACAGATTCGACGGGATCGCTGGCACCCCACCACATCGCCCACACTGTTGTTTTGTATGTGTCGTCGGCCAAAGGTGCTTGGCGCGCCGTCACATTCGCTGTAGAACAGCTCTCGAAGGAAAGTGAAGCACACGAAAGCCCGACGACAAGGACGAGCAGCCGGGGAAATTGCCGGATTGCAGTAGTCATGAAAAAACTCCTTTGACGAGAATGTGCATATTAAGGGTATCGTAAATTATTTCAGCATCGGTGCGCTGCGGCCAAACCGCACTGTTGCCATGAGCAAACTATTTGCTCTATCCCCTGAAGTCCGCCCAAAATACAGCTTTGTCCGGCTGGAGTCAATTGCTATTCCTATGATTTTTCTCTGTAGGTACGATGAGTAAAAGTATAGCGCCTTTGGTCTTCGGCCATGCGCTTGGCCTCCGCACCGCGCTGCATGCCCGCCGCGTGGTTGTTCCACCTTCGTCGCTGTGGGGAATATTCGCCGCTCTTCGGCAAGCAGCGGAGTAAAGAGATGTGCAATGCCCGAAAAGGAAAGAATAGAGAGCAGCAACGCTCCCCACCTCTACACCTGTCCGCCTTCGCTGTCTATCCCCGACGTGCGGTAGAAAGCGGAAAGCGTGGCATAGGCCAGCATCAAAAACAATGTGAAAATAAGCGTCACGATAACAGTGCGCGGATGCGCCAGCGGGTTGGTGACGCGGTTGAAAATATCAGCGACAAGAGCGTCGTACCGGAACACAACATCCCAGCTATTCCACCGCTCAAACCGCCCCAGATAAATACCAAAACCGCCGAGAAACATCGCCACCGTAACAGCAATTCTGCTCGCTGCTTTGCCAAAACGCCGCTGGATGCTGTTGTGGACCAAGCGCAGCGACGTAAGGCCGAGCAAGAGACCCGTCCAAGCAAACGACAAAAGAAGCGCAAGATCGAACCACAGCGGTATGCTCGGGCGCTGGCGTAGGTGTATGAAATCTGTGAGGATATACGGTGCATTGGGGAAAAATAGCAGCCACACCGCCAGAAGCAGGATATAGCTAACAGTGCGGATTCGCCGCCGCTCCTCGGCTATATCGAGCAGCCAAGCAATACCGAAAGGTATCCACGCCAGGAAGAGATTCCAGAGCAGAAACCGAAAGGAATGCGATCCGGCAATATGCAAGCGTACAGCGAGTAGCGCCATGCACATCAGTGTAGACAGAGCAAGCAAGCCCGGCATGTACAGCCGACGCAGTATCGGAACAGTGGCTGAAGCAGACATATTCATCCTGGTGAGAAGTAAAAAACAGCGTTATACGGCTCTGTGACGTATCAGGCTACCGACACTTCGAGCGAGACACCGCCGCTGAGTTCAGCGCGCAGAACATCGCCGCTTTGCACCGCACCAACACCCTCGGGTGTGCCGGTAAAAATGCAATCGCCACGACGCAACGTAAACACCGACGATAAGTATTCAATAAGTGCATCCACAGGGCGCTCCATGTCGCGCGTTGTTCCCGACTGGCGTATCTGGCCATTGACCTGCAACGTGAGATCGAAACCGGGAATGCCCTCGAATAGCGCAGCAGGTATAATCGCAGAAAGCGGCGCAGATGTTACAAATCCTTTCGCAATGGCCCAAGGCTCGCCCTTTTTCTTGGCTTCGGTCTGCACATCGCGCAGTGTCATGTCCAATCCAATACCGTATCCGGCAATATAGCGGTGTGCATCTTCTCGCGAAATAGAAGCGCAGTCCTCGCCGATGACAACGACCATCTCTACTTCGTGATGAACGAGCTGCGAGAACGGCGGAATGCGGACCACACCGCCATCGGGTACATACGCCGCAGATGGTTTGAGAAACACAACCGGCGATCCGGGCACTTCACCACCCATTTCGCGTGCATGCGCCGCATAGTTTTTGCCAATGCAATACATGGTTCCTACCGGTATTGTCGTGCCATCGCTGAATGTGTACACAGTGTTATTTGCTATCATACTCGTAAGTGTTCAAATAGTTCAAAAATCTGGCTGGCCTGCTGCCAGCAACAGTTCTGCCAGTTTCATATCTACTGGCGTTGTAATCTTGATATTTTCTTCGCGCCCGTCTACAACATGCACCGTGTGACCTGCGCGCTCGACCACACTCGCGTCGTCGGTGCCGAGAAATTCTTCGGCGCCTGCGCGCTGGTACGCAGTGTCGAGCAGCTCCCTGCGAAAGCCCTGCGGGGTTTGCACAGCGCGCAACATGGCGCGGTGGTGTGTGCACACTATGCTGTTCGCCGCATCGACTTCCTTGATCGTATCCTTGGGCACAAGGCCGGGAATCGCAGCCCCAAAAGTGCGGGCAGCCGCCACAACCGCATTGATCAATACTTCGTCGACAAACGGGCGCACAGCGTCGTGCACAAGTACAATATCGCACGCGCGCACGGCTTCAACAGCCAGAGCATTGACAATGGAGTGCTGCCGCTCTGTACCGCCCGGCACACACGCGCAGAGCTTAGAAATACCGTACTGCTCGGCCATGTTCTGCACCTGTGCCGCGTAGTCGGGATGCGCTGCCACAACAATAGCCTGCACACACGCCGCCTGCTCGAATGCCATCAGCGTGCGTGCGAGCACGGGAATACCTGCGAGTACTATGTATTGCTTGGGCAGGTCGCCACCAAAACGCTTGCCCGATCCGGCAGCGGGAATCACAACAGCAACAGACATCAGAGCCTTTGAAAAATAATAGAAGACAACAAATTTAGCCCGACCAGAGCAACATCCCAAGTAGATGATAACACCAACGGTAGAAATGCCCGGCACCAGCTATTTGCCAACCAAAGCAACAGCGTACTACCCTTTCAAGTTTTCTCTCTATATTAGCTTTTTGCGCTGCAAGGCTGGAACTTTTACAATGTGATGAGAAGCGAATAATGAGCATCAGACTATCAGAATTCGGTAATGGCGATACGGACTTCCTCGTGCGGCTTTTGTGCGGCGAGCACTGGCCGTACCACTCCGGAGCAGGCTTTACGGAAACCGAAGTGCGCTCGCGTATCGAATCGGGATTCTATACAAATCCGGGTACTAAAACTTTTATTATAAGCGATGAGAACGGCGACAGCATTGGGTATATTAGGCTGTTCGACCTCGGCAGCGACCCCGACAGCAGCGAAACACCACTGTTCGATATTCGGTTTCGAGAAGCTGATCGCGGAAAGGGCAAGGGAAAAGCTGCGGTGAAAGCTCTCGTACACTATGTGTTTACAAATTACCCGAACAAAAATAGACTTGAAGCAACAACGCGGCACGACAACACAGGTATGCGTGCAGTGCTGAAACACTGCGGCTTTGCAAAGGAAGCTCATTACCGGCAGGCGTGGCCCGACAAATCGGGTGTAATGGTCGACTGCGTGGGCTATGGTATATTGCGAGCCGATTGGGAAAGAGGGACAACAACGCCGGTGCATTGGCAGGATGGCGATAAGCAATAACAACCAATATTCATATAACCTTCAGACAACTTCAGTTCATACATGGGGAAAATAACATGAAATGTTCGGTACTTTTTTTTCTCTCACTATTCGCTGCTTCTTCGCTTTGCGCCCAGCCTACAAGCTGGACATCGCGCGGCGTAGGCGGAGGCGGCGCGCTGTTTTTACCGTCGATTAATCCAAACAACAACGACGAGGTGTATCTCGCCTGCGACATGAGCCAGGTATTTCGCTCTACAAATTTTGGCGGTTCGTGGCGCGTAGTTCCGTTTCGCCAGCTTCAAGCAACGGGCCATGTGGGGCGTGTAGAATTTACAAACGATCCCTCTGTGCGCTATACTATTGACTGGGAAGGAGAAGCCCCCCATCCTGTGAAATCGACCGACGGCGGTGCTACATGGACAGACATCGGCGACCCGACAGGCGGGGAAGTGTACGACCTGTACGCGGACTTCGACAACCCCGGCAGAATTCTGATAACAAGCTACTCCACGTTGTATATCTCTACCGATGGCGGCACGAACTTTTCGGTTGCCGACGAACTCAACGACGACGCGGGTTACTATATTGCAGGCGTGCTATTCGACGGCGACCGGATTGTCATTGGAACACCATTTGGCATTCGCATTTCTACAAATGGCGGACAATCGTTCTCACCGATCAGCGTGGGTGGCATTCCCAGCGACGAAGCAATTATTTCTTTTACAGGAGCACGAGAAGCCAACACAGTGCGGCTGTTCTGCGTAACGCTCGGCAGCGCCGATGTGTACAATGGCGCAACCGCTGTTGGCAACCAGAACTACCGCGATATGTACACGCTCGACCTCGGACAAAACACTTGGACATCGCTCGGCGATTTGCTGCCATCGGGCGCGCTGCCGTATTTCGTAGCAATGGCACAAAACAATGTGGACGTGGCCTATGCAGCAGGCGGCAGCGATGAAAATATTCCCACTGTTTTCAAAACTACCGACGGCGGAACAACATGGGAATCGGTACTTGAATGCGCTGGCAATGTCAATATTACAACAGGCTGGTCGGGTGCAGGCGGCGACCGCGATTGGTGGTATGGCGAGTACGCACTCGGCTTTACTGTGGCACGCAACAACGCCGACCGCGCTATTATTACCGACTTCGGCTTTGCACACAGCTCCAGCGATGGCGGCGCAACATGGCGACAAATGTACGTAGACAAATCGACGGAAAATTTGCCAGCAGCGCTCACGCCAAAGGGAAAGTCGTATCGCAGTATTGGTTTGGAAAATACATCGTGCTGGCATCTGCTCTGGGCCGACGCACAAACTGTGGTCGGTAGCTATTCCGATATACGCGGCACGCGCAGCGAAGACGGCGGGCTGTCGTGGTCGTTCGGCTACACAGGCCATACCGACAATTCGATGTACCGCGCTGTAGCGCATCCTACATCGGGCATTATCTATGCGGCGACAGCGACAGTGCACGACATGTACCAAAGCACCTACCTCGCCGATAACCGCATCGACAATGGCGGTGGGAAAGTGTTGTACTCAGCAGACAAGGGAACCACCTGGCAAACGCTGCACGACTTCGGCCATCCCGTAGTCTGGGTAGCTCTCGATCCTCAACATCCCAGCAGGCTATATGCAAGTGTAGCTCACAGCTCGCAGGGCGGAATCTACATGTGCGACGATATTCAACTCGGCTCTTCATCGACGTGGACAAAACTCACACTACCACCGCGAGCGGAAGGACATCCTTCCAACATCCACGTGCTTGACGATGGTACTCTTGTGTGTACTTACTCAGGGCGAAGAGCGGGGACACCCGTAGCTTTTACCGCGAGTTCGGGAGTATTTACAAGCCAGAACAATGGGCAGTCGTGGACAGATGTGAGCGACCCGGGCATGCACTACTGGACAAAAGACATGATGATCGACCCACGCGATGGACAACAGAACACATGGCTTGTAGCGGTGTTCAGCGGCTGGGGCGGCGCACCCAATGGCAAAGGTGGATTGTACAGAACAACGAATCGCGGGCAATCGTGGACAAAAATCAGCGACCTCGACCGCGTTACATCGGGAACATTTCCCCCGGGCAAACCCAATGAGTTTTATCTGACAACCGAAACAGAAGGGCTGTGGTATTCATCGAATATGAATGCAGCAATGCCGGAATTTCAACAGGTGGAAAGTTTTCCGTTCCGCCAGCCCGAGCGCGTATTCTTTAATCCCTATAAACCAGAGGAAATCTGGGTAACGAGCTTTGGAGGAGGAATTTTTGTCGGCGCGGAAGTTCCTTCTTCGGCAGAAGAAATATCTCCGGGCGTTGAGAGCAACAGCCTTGTCGTAGCGCCTAATCCCGCTTCGCAGCATATAACTCTTCGCTATACATTGGCTTCGGCAGGGCGCGTTACGGCAACACTTCGTGATATCACAGGCCGCACAGTCGCTCAACTATTCGACAAAGAACAAGCCGCAGGTGATCATATCCTGCCGGTCGATATTTCGCTGCCGACAGGTGTGTATCTCTGTGCGGTGAACTCAGGCGGTACAACACACACACAATTCTTGATCGTCACCAGATAACAACAGATTTTTCATAGCTGTTTTTGTACTTCGGCGCGCTCCAACGCGCCGTTGTCTTTTATCCATATTCTCTGTTTCACAAGAGCGAAACTGCTGCTGCTCCGGGGTCTACGCCACAGCAATACCCGTGCAACAAACACTTTCCACCTGCAATACCCGTTCGGATATTTTTCGCTCAATCGCCACCGAGAAGCACAGAAAAAAGAAAATGCGTTGCTCCTTCAAACAAACCATCCGTTGCGGTGTCAACCATTTTCTCTTTCTGTGTTTTTTCAGGCTTCTGCTCGCTGTTCTGAAACTGCGACAACACAACGCACGCGGCGCCATTGTCTGGTGCGGATTGTGTTTTTACAGAGTGGAAGCCGTGTTTCCCATAGAATTTCAGAGCTGCCTCATCGCGACTGCACACCTGTACTTGCAGCGGACTGCCGCACTCCGCACAGGCCTGCAAAAGCAGAGCGGAACCAACCCCACAGCGATGTACGGCGGGGTCTACGAGCAGACTGTCAAGAGAATTGCCAATCACGGCAATACAACCGATAAGCGCTGTTGTATCGCAGTCTTCAGCAACCCAGATGTCGGCATTTGCATTCTGGTGTATCTGCACCACTTGAGCACCTTGTTCGCGCAACCTGTGCGCAGCAGACGACTGCGTATTTGCAGCGAGACGCAAGCACAAGCCGAGCACAGAGGCTGCATCTGTAGCAACATAGGGGCGTAGAGAAAGAGATCGCATGATTTTTTTACAGGACTTAAAAACAAGTGCACCGCAAGGCCAGTAGCAGTGAATCGGAACCCGCAGGCTCCGGCGTCTTCCCGCCGCACCGCGCGATCACAGACTCGTCCGCGCACTGTGTTGACAGTCATGATGCGAGAGCCGCCTCGTGCTACGCGAACTTCCGCACCTGTCACAAAGCGTATGAGCAGCGGCAAGGCGGGAGTTGCAACCGGTGACAGCGACTGTACGGAAGAGCCGTCCCGCCAGGGCGGCTCGATTCAACGACGCCCGCGCCACTATGAAGCAGAGCATTGCGAACTACCAGCATTATTTGCGTGTCCTGTACGCTGCTCGAAAATCGTTGTTGCATTCCACCCTCACCGAAAAAAAACGGCTCGCGGGCACAAAGCGCCAACGGGCCGGACAAACGAGAAAGGAGATATTACAGTTCTTTGGGAAATGGATCGGCAAATCCACGATAGTCATAGCGTTGTATTTCGCTGTTGTTTACCAAACAGCGTTCGAGATCGCGCACAAGCTCTTCCCTGTCGAGATGTCGTCCGATAAACACGAGTTCATGAGCGCGGTCGCCCCACTGCGCATCCCACGCTCGCTCAATAACTTTGCGGTGTTCGACAAATCCGGCATAGCGTTCGCGTTCCACAAGCGGCATACTGCACCACCATACGCCTGCGCGACCCACTCTGATAGAACCTCCGGCCTGGCTCAGATGCAGGGCATCGTCGGGGCGCGAAGCAATCCAGAACATTCCCTTTGCGCGAAGCACATTGGCGGGATAGGCACTGTTGAGAAATCGCCAGAAGCGCGACGGGTGGAACGGGCGTTTATTCCTGAACACAAATGAACCAATGCCATACTCTTCCGTCTCCGGCGTGTGTACACCGGCAAGCTCTTTTTGCCATGCGTCTGAAGACTGAGCTTCTTCGGCATTGAACAAACCGGTATTCAAAATGCTGGAAGGCTCCACCGTACCAAAGGCGGTGCGAAGTATCTGTGCACCGGGATTGAGCTTGCGTATGGCCGCCTCCCAATACCCTGCGGTTGCCTCGTCCACAAGATCGGTTTTATTCATCACAATGACATTCGCAAATTCTATCTGGTCGGTGAGCAGATGTACAATAGTGCGATGGTCTCCCGGCATTGATGTAAGCTCGCGGTCTATGAGCAACTCATCGCTGCCAAAATCTTTCGCAAAGTTGAAGCAATCAACAACAGTCACCATTGTGTCGATATAGCTGAATCGCGAAAGATCAATACCGCGCTGCTCATCAACAAAAGAAAACGTCTGCGCCACAGGCACGGGCTCGCCAATACCGGTGCTCTCAATAAGCAGATAATCGAAACGACCCTCTTTTGCCAGCTTTTCGACTTCTACCATCAAGTCTTCGCGAAGAGTACAGCAAATACAGCCATTGCTCATTTCCACCATTTTTTCTTCGGTACGCGACAAAGCACCTTCGCGCTCTATAAGGCGGGCGTCGATATTGACTTCGCTCATATCGTTGACAATGACAGCAACTTTTAAACCCTGCCTGTTGTGTAATACATGATTGAGCAATGTTGTCTTTCCTGCTCCCAGAAATCCGCTGAGCACGGTGACAGGTAGCTTATTTGTTGTTGCCATACGCTATAGAATAAAACTATGAAATAATGTTTTGATAGTGCTCTCCTCCATACAGCGCAATAAATTGTTTTGTCTCGGAATGCAGTCTATCTGTGTACACGCGCAGGCGCTGCTCTGCAAATTCCTGTGTGAGCGCGATCCCGCACCCGTGTTCGATGCACTCTCGCCAGGTATCAAAGGTACGTGGAATCACCGGCACCACTGTCTTGTTGCATTCAGAGTTTCTGAGCAGATTAACTAATGCAACTCAGTTGCAAATATAATCAATAAAACCGCAAACGCAACATTGTTGCATTTTCCTATTGCGGCTCATCACTCCGGGTACGGGAGATAAAAGTCGTGAGTGGGGAAGGTGCAAAAGCGAAGAACGCGGGGACAACACGCAGCATCTGTGCGACCGGCGACAGCGACGCGGCGGGCGCAAAGACACGCCCGACCACAACAGATACAACAAAGCAATTGGTCTATAAACAGAACAGCCTGCGATGGTGTCGCAGGCTGTTCATTGTTATCCCGTTGCTCTTATTCTTTTGTACTCAGCGGCACATCCTGATATGTGTATGCCATGCCTATTGTCTCGGAGAATCGTTGTGCCGTTGCCTTCGCGCTCCCGGGATAATTCTTGTGTCTACATCATGCCGGTCGGAAATAGTTATGAAGGAGCCGACGGTGTGTACACCCTATCTCACAATCAATTTCCACACCGTCGGCTACACTGATAGCTTACTTCTGCGCTCACTGTACAATTAATGTGCACCATCTGTTTTCGCATTTTATCACTCCCCGGTATCACGGCGCCATCATCTTCGCTCACACGCTTGCTCTCCGCACCGCGCTGCACCCGGCGGCTTCACAGCCGCCTCTCCGCCGCGTGCCTTACGCCCTTCTGCGCCCTGCTCCGGGCAACACCCGTGCTACACTACCGGAATATAGTGCTATTGCAAAAAGCCCACCATCACCGCAGGAAAACCTTCATTCCAGTTTGTGGAAACATAATGGCTCTCTGTTATATCAGGCTGGGGTTTGTCGGGATCGTAATACACATGCCACCTGTCGTGCCTGATATTTTTCACTATGTTTTGTACGTCCGAACCACTTTCTATGAAGTAGGGCGGATTGGTAGGCAGCGACACTCCGCCTTCAAATCCGGCGATACTGAAGCCAATCACTTCTTCATCAGTCCACAGCAGCTTGTTGGCGAGCGAGTACACGTATTCGATGTGCCGCCAGTACACGGCCATTGTTTCGATAGTCGTACCATCAGCCGAGAGCCTTCCTTCTATGCGGCACTGCACAGTATCGGAGCCGAGGTCGCCTACGGGTTTGTACTCGGTAAAGTTCACAGAGAACGACGTGCCATTCCAGACAATTGCCGGCGGCACCGGATCCAGTCCTATATTATTAATCTCCCAGCTATCGCTTTCGGTCATGCCATTGGAGTAGGTATTCTCTCCGCCAAACTGCACAGTAACACGTGTTTGCGCGTACAGCACATCCCATATACCACCGGCTTTTATCACAGTGGTAGCTGTTGCCACTCCTGCGAGTTTCCCTGCGGCATTGTCGTAAATTTCCACGGAGAGCTTGTAAGTGCCGGGATAGGTGTAGGTATGCGATTCGGTGCTGTCGTTGTAGGTGACAACTTCAGACGAGCCATCGCCAAAGTGCCAGATGTATTTTGCATTTTTGGGCGCTACGCCATTGGAATTCACGCGGAAGCCGTAGGAGATTTCCGTTTCGCCGTCCTTGTAGATAGGTGCTCCATCTTCTGATGTCGGCTCTACCGAATACCCGCCGAGATACACTGTAATCCAGCGAAAATCCACCCAGCGCCAGTTTGTCCCTTTTTTGCCATACACCGCTACTCCGAGGGTATTGACGCCCTGCTTTAGTTTTACCGTGCCTTTGGTTTCCAGCGAATACGAAGCCGAGGCTTCCGGCACAAGGCGCGTACCACTGGCGTCGAACACCTGAAAGGCAATGCTATTCTCCGCGCCCGACCATTTCGGAAGCAGCACGAGGGAGTCCAGATCGGTTGTCAGCGTATCGCCGAGTACATATCCGGCGCCATCTTCCACCCACAGCTTATAGACGGGAAATTGGTTGTCGCCTTTAGTGCCAATGGTACCGGAGCGGAATTCATCCCAGCGCGCACCTATTTTATCCCAGTCGATCATCGACGTTTTGGCGTAGTAGCCCACACCTGCGTATGGCTTCGTCGTGGGATCGTTTGCATTCTGCTTTGTATTGTACGGTTTGAACTGCTGATTCACATATTCGATAACCTGCTCATCTCCCGGGGTATTCGGGTCGGCGACATACAATTTACCACCTGCCAGGTCTATGCGATACGCCACGATCGCATGGCCGCCACCCGCGCTTGTAAGCCCTACAAACTGAGGCTCGCCCGTGACGAGCATCGACAGAGCAAACGCCTTCCAGCTCAGATGGTGATAGGCCGGTGTAAGTTCCACCGTCAGCAGTTTATTGAACAGCCAGCCGTCCCAGCGCAGGTCTTCTTGTATCACCGATGCAAATCGAAAGCCCCGACGGTTGTCCTGCCACAAGACTTCTTTAGACTGCTGCACGTGGTCGTAGCGGTGGAACAGCGAGGCGCCCTCGCTTTTTTTCTTTTCGTAGTAGTAGTACATCGATGTGATACTCTGCCCGGCGCAATGTCCTCCCGGCGCAATGTACGAACCGTAATTGGTAAACTCCCAGTCGTCGACACCCGGCTGGTAGCCCGTCTCGATACTCGTCATGCCCAGCAGCGTCGCTTCGTCGATGGAAGAAATAACAATATTGCCGAGGCTCGACAGATCCTGGACGCGGCCTCCAGAGCGCCTTGCAGTTCCACCCGGCGCAGAGACATCCGAAGTGGCAAAATGCCGTGTGGCAACAACGATGGAAGAGCTGTCTAATGCCAGCACGGGAAGTCCTTCGATCTTACCGGTCTTTTCATTGTACAAAAAGCCCATCGCGAAATGGCCTTTCGGCAGCGAGATCGGAATTTTCAGCGTCATTACTTCACCGGCATAACCACCGCCATTGCGTATGGTAATCATGGGCGAAATGGGATGAAAAAACGACCCGAGCCTGTGTCCGGTAATCGGAGCCGAGGTAATAATCAGCTCGCGCCCCTCGCCGTAGGAACCGGCGGGAATCTGCACGTTCAGGCCGTCCAGAGCATGGCCGGGCTTGTCAACTTCGAGGTTTACACCACCTGTTCCAACGGAAACCGTAACGACATTGGTGGCCTCACCTGTAGAGATCGTACCGCTGTTATCCGGCTGCACGGGATTATCCTCTTTCGGGCAGCCCGTTAGCAACACCGAAAGGAGCACAAGAGCGAGAAAGGGGACGACGCGTTTCATAGAGCTTCCTGGTACGGTTGCAGAATACATGGTGGCAGATGGCTGGCACAATACCATGCCTCTGCCAGCTACAATACCAACCTACAGAGAAACACTGCTAAGAAACCATGATCTAGATCAGGATAGGGCTGTCTGAAAAAAAATAGAGGCGGAGGTGCAAACAGCGACAGGAACACCATCCGGTATTCCTGTCGCAAGCTGTCAGGGAAGGGGAGCTGGTGTGCTATACACTACCGCGCTTATGCGGATGGCGCAGCATCTGTAGCGGGGCGCGATAGGTCTGATCAGCCGCAGAGCCATCGGCATTAAGCAAGCGGATTTTCGCTTCTGCTGTATTGGAATACAGTTCCTCTACGCGATAGCGGATATATTGGCTGAACAGAACAGCGTATTCTACCACATCACCCACTTTGACAGCTTGTGTGTGCGCTGTGCCGATGTCCTGCCCCAGCGGAGCACGATCGTATTTGCGATCTAACTTGGAAAGAATGAACTTCAGCATGGAATTCCTCACTTGTGAATTAGCAAATCTACAAAATTTTGTGGATAGGAAAACACTGAACGCGCCAAGCAGCCACACCTCCCAATATCTCCCTGAATAGAAAAGTTGCTTATGTCAAGTATAAGTACAGGTAGCAGACGACGAGGATTGAGCAAAAAAAAAGACGCCACAAAGGGCGTCTTTGATTATTTACAACACGTAGCCGCCGTCAAAACGGCAAATCGTCCGGGTCGTCTGCCGGGTGAGGGAGACTCGGCACTTCGTACCCGGCATGGGGCGACACGGTGTTTCCGCCACCACTCAGCTTTTCCATCTTCCACGCAACCAGATTTGTAAAATACACCTGCTGTCCTTCGCGGTTGGTAAAGGGGCGTCCCGAAAGGTTGAAGCTCACTTTTACAGTATCGCCCTTGTCGTGGCTGTCCAACAGCGAACAACGATCCTGCGTAGCCTGGAACTTGATGAACTGCGTGTACGAGTTATCATCAATCTCCAGCACAAACTCGCGCTTGCGGAACTTCTCGGTGACCTGCTGCTCGGGATAAATTTCATGCAGCCTGCCTGTTACTTCAAAAGACATATCCACCCTGTAAAACTAATGATGAAAGAATATCGGGACTACAAAAATACGCTTCTGCACAATGCCGGGCAAGACCTGTTTCGCACTATCGGCTCTGCCACCCAACGTCTATTCGGCCACAGCCGTCTGCATGGTAATCGCGCTATCCCGATTACGCATAAAGTCTGCTACCCTGTACAGCAGGGGCATGATCTCGTCGCGCACAGCAGGAACCACACCAGCACAATCCATCGCCTCGCGCATGCACGCTATCCACTGGTCGCGCTCGCGCTCACCAATGGAAAAGGGAAGATGCCGCGCCCGCAGCATGGGATTGCCATAGCGCTCGTGGTACAGCGGCGGACCGCCGAGCCAGCCGGAGAGAAATGCAAACTGCTTTGCGCGCGATACCCTGAGGTTAGAAGCGTGAAGAGTGCGGATATCCGCATAAGCGGGATTGGAATCCATTAAGTCGTAAAAGCAATCGACGAGCTGCTGTACAGCTTGCTCGCCGCCGATATCTTCGTAAAACGTTGTTGTCATAGCCCTTATGACGTTTGGAACACAGTCGTATTGATAGATTAAGAACAGTTTTTTCGCCTATTTTTCAGCTTTTTCCAAGAATTATTTTTTCTGATCCTTCCCCGGATGGGTATTCAGTTCTGTTGTGGGTGGGGTTGGGGCACGGGCGTCTTTGCACAGACGTTTAGCCGCTGTCACCGGTCGCAACACCGGCTGTCCGTTAGCCAAAGGACAGTCGCCAACGGAATACAGCGCGACACTGGCCAGCGCCTATCCGGGCACAATTGCGGATGAGGCAAACAGCCACGCGGCGGGTGTGCTGCGCGGTGCAGAGGCAAAGCGCACGCACAACAACCGAAGCGCCTTCCACTATTTTCGGCTGTTTTTGAGAATACGAGTGCCATCTGGCAAATGAACATAGCGCCAGTCGTCGTCATCGCCGGGCGTGCCGCCTGGCGGCTCGTCTTCCCAGTCGTACTTTTTCACAGGATCGGATTTGCGGAAAGCCCAGCTACACACAATTCCCACGAGGCTACCGTATAAATGGCCTTCCCACGACACACCGGGGTTGACAGGAAAAATACCGACAATAGCACCACCGTACAGAAACACAGTAATCAGAGCGAGGATAACAGAACGAACATCTTTGCGAAAAATGCCGCTGAAAAAGACAAAAGCGATCAAGCCGTAGACAATGCCGCTGGCGCCGATATGGAATGATGGTCGTGCTGCTGCCCACACCAATGCACCGCTGCCGAAATAGATTAGGAGCATCACCCGGGTAGCTATGGAGGGATAGAACAGATACACGGCAAAGCCGAGCACAAGAAGGGGAAAGGAGTTGGAGAACAGGTGGGCAAAGTCGGCGTGGACAAGTGGCATAGTAAGAATGCCGATTAAGCCCTCTGTTACGCGGGGATATACACCAAAGCGCGACAGACCGAGGTGGAGCAGTTCGTTCACACCGAGAATGATCCAGAGAATGGATACAAAACCAAGGGGAATAGATACGGCTCGCTGAAATCTATTTGTTTTCGCCATTGAGATCAAGCGTTGCTGGCGGCGGCAGTTGCTATACCTGCCTGGATTTATTATCCGATGACAACTGCCACCGCCGATTGCATAATTACCAGCTAACACCGGCATTTCACGCAATATGCAACTACTTTTTCACAAACTGTAAGGTAGCAACATACTCGCGCGGATCGATTGTTACGGTGGAAATCGGATCCGGTTTCAGATTCGCTAGCGTAATTTCATACCCGCCAAGCTCTACACTCCTCGGGAATGATTCGTGCGTGTTGAGTTCTACACGAGCAGATGATCCATTAGGCAGTACCCGCACGTTGAGCAATATGCGTGCATTGCCAGCCCACAGGCATTCTACATCAACAGGGCAGCGGGAATCTTCAAGAACTTCCATGAAGCTGATTTCGAGATTCTCGTATCTCGCGTCGCTGCCGTATTGCACATCTATGTTCTTGCCCAAGACTGCCGGACGTTCAGACCCATTACTACCTGCACTATTGGTGTAATCAAGGGGATAATCGGAAAAGCAGCCCGGCGTCAGCACTACTACTGCGCCTGCAAAAGCCACAGTCAGTATTTTTTTTACATTCATCATCGTGTTCCTCGTTACCAATTAAAAGTATGATTTCGGCATGCATGGATGCCCCCGGTAACACAAATAGCGGCCAATCTGTGCGGCTCATGCATACTCTGTGTGTAAGAGCACGATCTCCTGATTTGGTCGCATTGTTCTCTACGATACACCATCCGTCCTCTCATTCTTGCCATCGGGACAATAAAACAAACCGGCGGGATAAGGACACTTGTACGGATTACTTTTCAAAGTGCAGATTGGCACCTGTTCGCCCATCGATAGTACCTATTGCATCTTGTGTATCTGGAGATTTTCATGAAATACCTGTTGTTGCTGCTCATCGCCGTAGTATGTACGGCACAAGCCCAGGATACGCCGTTCGACCCGGCGCTGTACGAGAAATTCACAGAGGACAACAAAAACCTGACAGCCGACGAACTGCTGGCTCTTTATCCGGCGGGAAAGTTTTACCCGGCGGCGCGCACGCGATTAGTCGCCACTGAATACCTCGATAGTATTCTCCTTCGCTACCCGATCACGGACAAGGAACGACTCCTGCTTTCAAAAAACGGGTTTGTCGTCCTGCCTTCGTCCATACACGATATGACATTCGGATCGCGTTTTGAGCAGATATTCCACTACGACCTGCCCGTGTATGTGTCTACTGATGCAATTCTGCACTCCACGCACATGTCGTACAACGCTCTATTTGAGGACATCGAAATGGAGGCCATGCGCCCGCTGTTAGCAGAGATGCTGACAAAGCTGCACGCGCAAGTAGCCGACTACCCCACTCGCTACCAGAGCAATCCGCTTCTCGTGCGGGCTGTGCGCGATCTTGATGTATATCTCTCCGTAGCACAACGCCTGTTAGATATACCGGCAACACCGCTATACCCAGATAATACACGGCTTGTGGATAGCATTCTCACGCTGGTGAGCGCAGAGCAAGCAGTAGAGTTCTCGCTGTTCGACACAGGCCAGATGTATGATTTCAGCCAGTTCACACCGCGCGGACGCTATACAGAAAGCCCGGAGATGCAACAATACTTCCAGTCGATGATGTGGCTCGGGCGAACAGAGTTTTACCTTATTCCTCCACAAAACACACAAGCGAGCGGATCGATGTACACTGCACAGCGGCCTGCGGTAGCTGCCGCCCTGCTCACGCAAGCACTGCGCGAATCGGGTGCTGAGAATATCTACGATTTGATGGATGGCATGCTCCGGCTGATTGTTGGAACATCCGACAACATCGCCCCGACGCGCTTGGCATCTACTCTCGAAAAAGCGGGTATTGCAGATGTCGGCAGTCTGGCAGATTCCACTCTCTTCAGGCGCTTCCAAGACACGCTGCGCAACGATCCGGCGGCGTTCCAAGCTATTAATTCGCAGATACTTATCCGGAACGACGTCTTCGGAGACTCGGTCATTCCCGCAGCTTCGTTTATGCTATTAGGGCAGCGCTTTATCATCGACTCTTACATCTCGCAGAATGTGGTGTACGACCGCGTACCGGCATTGCTATATCACGCCCCCCCAATATTCAGGATGATGCCATCGGCGTTTGATATTCTATTTGCTCTTGGCAACAACGCCGCCGCACAATTCCTGCAACCAGAGTTGACCAAATACGAGTATGCTCCGCAGCTCGCCGGGCTGCGCTACCTTATCGACTCTTACGATGATTCGTTCTGGGGCAATTCGCTGTACAATAGGTGGCTCCAGAGCATACGCACCCTTAATGTTCCCGATACGACCGAACGCAAACAGCTTCCGTCCTTTATGCAAACGGCTGCGTGGTGGCAGTTGAAGATGAATTCGCAGCTCGCAGCATGGGCACAACTGCGGCACGACAACCTGCTATACGCCAAACAATCCTATACAACGGGTGTGCCCACCTGTTCATTTCCCTACAGCTATGTAGAGCCAGAACCAGATTTTTTTCGGGCTGTCGCAGCTTACGCCGATAGCGCTGGCAGCACTTTTGCAACCATTGAAACTGCAATAAGCGACAAAGCGCCTTCTGTGTGGGCTCATAGCCGCTATACACTCATATCTGTGCACCATTACTTCGAGACACTGGGCACAACAGCCCGGCAGCTCGGTAGAATCGCAGAAAAAGAGCTCAGCCATATACCGCTGTCCGAATCCGAAACAACTTTTCTCAAAGGAATGCTGTACCGCACCATCGACGATTACAGCGGCGGGCTGCTCACCGGCTGGTATCCGAGCCTGTTCTATGGCGGGGAAAACGACGCGATCCAAAATGACTATGTGGTGGCCGACGTGCATACCCAGCCGACAGATGATGGGGGAAATATAGTTGGCAATGTCTACCATGTAGGTACTGGCCCGGTGAATCTCGCTCTTATTATGGCCGATTGCGGGGAGGGATATCGCGCCTATATCGGTCCGGTGTTCAGCTTCTACGAGCGCACCACCGAAAAATTCAAGCGTCTTACCGATGAGGAATGGGAACAAACAGTAGTAGATTCCGCCCATCAATTGCCCATGACCTATGCCTATATGACTCCGCCCGACGGCCAACCTCTGGACCCACAACCGATGTTGGACATGTATCTGACATCGGTTCTGGAACCGGGCGTCGAACAGCTTCCCCTGATTGCGCCCAATCCAACCACTGGGTTTTTTGTTGTTGAATTTTTGATAAAAGTACCTTCTACAGTGGAAGTAACGCTGTACTCGCAGACAGGGGAGCGCATCGCCCTGCTCGATAGCAGCACTGCCGCCGAACGGTATAGTAAAGCCTTCAGCACAGAGCAACTCGCTTCAGGGGTGTATTATGTAGCAATAGATATAGGCGATGAGAGAAGAGTGGAAATGCTGGTAAAACGATGAATGAGTAGCCGCTATCTGGTTCGCAACTTATTCCTGCCACCGGTAGCGGCTCACAGCTATAACTTTAGCACCCGGCCAGTCGCGCATGCGTTCGTGGCAGCTCATGTAGATAATCTGGTGCTCGTCCGAGAACTTCGAGAGCAACATCTTGGCTTCTCCCAATCTCGGCGTGTCGAAGTGCACAAGAGCATCGTCGATGATCACCGTTTGCCGCTCATTGCCCGCAATGTGGCGAATAAGCGCCAAGCGGATTGCTAATGCGAGCTGCCCCTGGGCGCCGGTGCTGAGCTCATCAGGCCGGACCTCGGCACCTTCGTAGCGCACAGCAACAATCCGCAAGTCCTTGTCGAGTGTAAAGCCCGCATAACGACCTTCGGTGAGTTCGGGCAGAAGAGTAGAAGCGAGCTTTTCCACGGGCTCGGTAAGCTGGTCGGCAATTTCCTGCTCGGTTTCATCAATAGCAATCTCGATTGCCCTGTAAGCGTCAAATTCGAGCTGGAATCGGCGCTGTAGGGCGCGGGCATCTTCGAGCTCTGCTTGTTTCAGATGGAGTCTGTCGGAGGAAACATCGGCGTGCTGTAAACTTCCCTGAAGGGTGTGATATTCGCGTGTGAGCCGCTCCTGTTCGCGCTGATAAGTCTCGAACCGCTCGCGTACACGGACAAGTTCTCCCGGCTCGACATCGACCGCAGGCAGATCGCCAAACACAATATCAGCTTTGGCAGCTTCGCGTGCAGACAAGAGGCGTTGTTCCTGAGCATTCTCGGGTGTTCCAAAGCGCGCTGTAAACGTCGCCACAGCCTCTTCTAATTGCCGGAGTTCGGCAGTAGCTTCACCCAACTGGCGCACGAGCTCGATTGTCTGTTGCTGTCGTGTTGCGGCTGTCTCGCCGGGCTGCAATCCCAATGCAGCGTGTTCGCGCCTAAGAGCTTCTATATCTGCCCGGTATTTCACAATACCGGCCTCGATACGCTCTACAGTATGCCGACCCAACCGCCCAGCGCGCTGATTCTCTAATAGTTCGCGCTCCACAGCGAGCTGCTGCTGCCGGTTGTACCGCTCTTCGAGAATAGAGAAGGCATCTGCATTGTGCTTTCGCAATAGCGTGGTAAGCTCGCGCTCTGCATCTTCGAGCTCGTACTGGAGTTTTGCAGCATCGCCCGCACCAGTGCTTACAATGATATCACCAACTCCGCCAATAGCGAGGCGCAGTGTGCGTCCTGCCCGGAATGTCTCGGTACCACCACCGGGAATTTCCGCGTTGTGCACAATTTTCTCATCAGCTCGCGCTGCAACATCAACTGTGCGGAGTGGACGTACTTCCACGCTCATCTGCACAGCGTCGAGGGCTTCTCGCTTGCGGAGCACGAGCTGCTCCAAGCGGCGAGCCTGTTCATAATCAGCTTTTTCGACAGCCCGCGACCCAGCCTGCTGCCGGATAATTTCCGCAATTTGCTTGTTGATGTCCCGCACGTCATCGAGTATTTCCTGTCCACGGCGTATCGTATCTTCAGTGCGCGGAATTTCCTCCGACCTCTTCAGCATTTCCAGTACGCTTTCCGTTGACTTCTGCCGCCCTTCTAATTCGCGCACGCGTTCACGCAGTGCAACAATAGTTTCGCGGGCGCGGTCGTATCGGGCAATGGTTTCGATAATATCATCAAGGGCGCGATTGGCCTCATCTCTGCGGCGCTTTGCTTCGCTGTATCGCCGCTCGGTATCAAGCAGTTGCCTGTCTTCTTCTACAGTCCTGTTTACCTCTGCTAACTGCTGCTCCACAACTTGCAGGCGCTCCGTTTCTTCTTGTACCAGAACGAGTTCGCGCTGCATTCGCTCCACTTCTTCGCCCAAGCGCCGCGCATCAGCTTCGGCGCGAGCTATTGGTCCCGGATTTTTTGCCGCAGCACCACGAGTTCCGATGCCAAGGTCTTTCACCTGTTTTTTTACAACCCGTTTTATCTCCTCGATATCGCCGCTGTTGCGAAACATCACATTTTGCAGCACAGTGCGCAGGTTGGCGTCCTTCTGAAGCGTTTGCACCGTCGCTTCAAGCTGCTGTTGCTCTATCCAGAAGGTGTTGCGCATCGACTGGCCATCACTTGTGTGCAGCGGCATCAGCGTGGCAAGCTCTGCGCTGATACGATCCTTGTTGCCTGTATCAAGCCCAGTGGCCGCACATACTAATCTGCCCTTGCGCTCCCCGAGAAATGTTTTTTCTACTTCGTACTCGTTGCTGCCTGCAATAAACCGAAGGCGTACCTGTGGGTCGGCAGCGCTGCCCCACGAGCGAAAGCTCTTCGCTTCACGGCTGGAAGCATCGGCATTGAGAAAAAAAGCAGCGCCAAGAGCTGTAAGGAATGTGGATTTCCCGGACTCGTTGGGACCAAATAGCACATTAACACCGGCGTCGAGCGCGATGTCGGCGGAGAGTATGCCACGAAAATTGCGAATTTGAGCCTGCTGAAGGTACATGGCGATAAAGTCGTCGTTGAACATTTGTCTATCAGCTACGCAGCCTATATAGCCCGAAGTCGATCAGGCGGGCTCGCGAAGCATGTTGTACACAAGCGCAATGGCTCGTGCATATTGTGCCCGTTCGCTGTCCGAAGCGTCGTCGTGCCGCTGGCGAAGGCGGCTCAGCAAGCGTGCAGAAATGCCTCCTGCGGAAAAGCGAGCCAGCTCGTCGTCGGTAGGCGCAAGCACAAGAGCGTCGTCGCGCACGACCAGAAAAGCAACCATGCGAGCAATGTCTGCCGTCAGCCTGTCGAGCTGCTCGCGCACATCCACCGAAATAACGCCTGCGAGCGCTAATTTCACCAACAATGTCTCCTTCTTTGCAAAGGCTTCTATATCGCGCCCAATAGCAGAGAGGTTCTCAGCACCGTGTATCTCATACGACAGCTCCTCAAACTGGTAGCAGGAAGTAGGCACCGTGCTTACACTGCGAGAGCTGGTGTCCAATTCTACCCACAGCACGTATCCGCTGTTGTCCTCGCCAAACTTCGTAGGCTCAGGTGCGCCGCTGTAAAAGTACGGTGAATCGGGTCGATCAGCAGGATCCGGATACACCGAATGCCAGTGGCCAAGCGCGATGTAATCCATGCCCAAGCCCCGGAGTTCTTCATCGCGCATCGGATAATCGTGGTCGCTGCCTGCAATGCGGTCGGGAAGATTGCCATGCGCAATACACACGTGATACGCCGTTCCTGGCTGCTTGCGTATCCACGCTACTGGCGATTCCGGCGAGCGCGTCTCGAAGCACGAACACGGATAAATAGTCACGTCCAAGTCGGAAAACACCACGGGTTTTCTATCGGAAAGCACATGCACATGGCTGCCAGCGCTGCGAAATTCCTCGCGACAGTAGATAGAAGAAGGACCGTAGTAGTCGTGATTACCCGCAATAATAAACACTGGCTGCGAAGCCTTGCGAAGGACATCTGCCGTGCGCATAGTGAGCTCGCGGGAAACGCGGTTGTTCTCGAACAAATCGCCCGCAATCACGATAAAGTCCGCATTGCGCTCACGGCCAAGCGCCACCACGCGTTCGAGCGATTCGACACGCGCCGCCTGCACCTTTTGCGCCAGAGGCCCGACACCGGGCGCCGTCATGCCTATCTGCACATCTGCTGTATGAAGGAATTGAAGCATGAAGTAGAGCCGATAATACTGTAAACTGCAAAGATAACATCTGCGGCAAAACCAACAACCAACTAAAAAAAGAGGTAGTCTCAAGGAATGCCGATAAACTCTTTTGGAATTGAAGAATCGATGCCAGATAGCAAGATAGATAGAATCTCGTAATATCTTGATGCTCTTGCTGTATCATTTGGTCTTGCGTTGGAGGCGCGTTTGTAGTCAAGAGGGAATAAAGGCTCTGTACACATGAATTTATTCGATGTAATTTTTCTCTGCAAAAACGAGAAGCCTATATGCAGGGAAAACAAACGATTCAGAAGGAGCAGTCTATCAGTATGAACATAGCGAGTGTTTCAGACACGTGCTACTGACCCCTACAACAGGTGCGATCTATTTGAGTTTCAATTCTATAGTAGTGCGATTAAGACTGTCCAGCCAAAATTGCCACGAATGCCACCGCCACGGTTTCAATTCTATAGTAGTGCGATTAAGACAATCTACTGACACTCACATACAATAATGCTGCCTTCGTTTCAATTCTATAGTAGTGCGATTAAGACGATAGTTCATTGTCGTAGTCGACGACTATGCGAAAGTTTCAATTCTATAGTAGTGCGATTAAGACTGCGCCTGAAGGCGTATCAGGATAGTGTCGGAAAAGTTTCAATTCTATAGTAGTGCGATTAAGACGCAGAGAGAAACGAACGTGTTAACGGTTACGAAACGGTTTCAATTCTATAGTAGTGCGATTAAGACGCGCCCGACAAAATCTCTGTCGCTGTACCTGCAAAGTTTCAATTCTATAGTAGTGCGATTAAGACCTGCGCGCAGAGTTGCGGGCGCTCCGTATTGCTTGTTTCAATTCTATAGTAGTGCGATTAAGACCAAAGCCCATTTCACGTAAAAATGCAGCCGACGGATGTTTCAATTCTATAGTAGTGCGATTAAGACGCTATCGCGTTTGAGTAGGCGGATTGCGTAGGTATGTTTCAATTCTATAGTAGTGCGATTAAGACTCTCCACGTTTGTATCGCTGGATGATGCTACTCCGTGTTTCAATTCTATAGTAGTGCGATTAAGACTCGCGTATGCGCTTCTTTGCCATTAGTCTTGTGTAAGTTTCAATTCTATAGTAGTGCGATTAAGACTCCCTGTCGCCCCCAGACAACCATCGAGAAACGTTGTTTCAATTCTATAGTAGTGCGATTAAGACAAGGCCTGCAAGGTATTCAGGGGCCTCCGGGTGCACAGTTTCAATTCTATAGTAGTGCGATTAAGACACGATTGCTACGGTGCTCAACAAACAGATAGAGTTGTTTCAATTCTATAGTAGTGCGATTAAGACGAGGCAACTTTGTTCACATCCCCGACGGACACGAGTTTCAATTCTATAGTAGTGCGATTAAGACTCGGGATTTCCTACCTTTTTGATGATGAAGAACGCAGTTTCAATTCTATAGTAGTGCGATTAAGACGTGGACATTGCTTTCCGACTGTGGTGATAGTGAGCGTTTCAATTCTATAGTAGTGCGATTAAGACCTCAATCAGCGCCCGCGCACCATGCAGCGGAGATGTTGTTTCAATTCTATAGTAGTGC
>DLHF01000002.1:0-140797 GCA_002483085.1 Ignavibacteria bacterium UBA7675 | reverse complement strand
CTATAGTAGTGCGATTAAGACTTTTTGCAGCGTCTGAGTAGGCTTCAGCAACGGCTGTTTCAATTCTATAGTAGTGCGATTAAGACCCCTATAGCTGCCGGTGCTGGTATTGTGTTGATTAAGTTTCAATTCTATAGTAGTGCGATTAAGACCGTCGTAAGCTCTCCTCGTAGGGCCGCATTCTCGGTTTCAATTCTATAGTAGTGCGATTAAGACCTTGAAATATGTGTTCCAGTAGCATTTGCCGAGAAGGTTTCAATTCTATAGTAGTGCGATTAAGACCAAAGGCGCGGGCGGGTATTGTCCGTGTCTTGACATGTTTCAATTCTATAGTAGTGCGATTAAGACTGTGAGTGTCGAGCAGACTCGCTCCGAGAAGAAATTGTTTCAATTCTATAGTAGTGCGATTAAGACTTTGAGAAATCTTTCTGAAGCGGTCGATGAGAGCCGTTTCAATTCTATAGTAGTGCGATTAAGACTATTCGCGTATTCATAGCGATAAATCTACTGTTGATGGTTTCAATTCTATAGTAGTGCGATTAAGACGTGGCACCTATACGCAGAGCAAACAGCGTATAAATACGTTTCAATTCTATAGTAGTGCGATTAAGACCAACTACGCTACGAGGCTAATTAATTCGCTCGCATGTTTCAATTCTATAGTAGTGCGATTAAGACCAGAGCGGGGGGCAACAGCAGGCTGAGAGCGTGGTCGTTTCAATTCTATAGTAGTGCGATTAAGACCGTGCTCACAGCGGGTAGAAACAGCTACCTCGAAGCGGTTTCAATTCTATAGTAGTGCGATTAAGACTGGTTCGCTGCTGAATTAATTCTATTGCCCTGCGTCGTTTCAATTCTATAGTAGTGCGATTAAGACCACAACGGGGCAACAATTACTATTATAGAGACGCGGTTTCAATTCTATAGTAGTGCGATTAAGACGCACGCTCACAGCGGGCGACAACAGCACGCTCACAGGTTTCAATTCTATAGTAGTGCGATTAAGACCTGCCCTAAATTAATAGAGGACACCCTAAAAACAGAGGTTTCAATTCTATAGTAGTGCGATTAAGACACGTGAGCAATACGAGGGATATATTGCAGCTAAAAAGTTTCAATTCTATAGTAGTGCGATTAAGACGCAAGTTGGCAGCGGGGGACGGTAGCACGCTCACAGTTTCAATTCTATAGTAGTGCGATTAAGACGGCGCTCATCGTTTCCGACATGCGTCCCATAACCTCGTTTCAATTCTATAGTAGTGCGATTAAGACAAAGGGTTTTGCATCTATGACATCGCCAAAGAAAAAGTTTCAATTCTATAGTAGTGCGATTAAGACAAAATTTGAAATTTCATCTTGCCTTTCACAAACAGGTTTCAATTCTATAGTAGTGCGATTAAGACGGCAATCTTACGCTTTTGCACAATCCAGATACTACTGGTTTCAATTCTATAGTAGTGCGATTAAGACCGCAATCGACGTAACAACAAGAACAATTTTCCACCAGTTTCAATTCTATAGTAGTGCGATTAAGACCTACTACGCGAGGTGCAGGAATTGCTGCGTGCTCGTGTTTCAATTCTATAGTAGTGCGATTAAGACTTCGGCGGGTTCGGTGTGTGGCTCGCGACAAATTTGTTTCAATTCTATAGTAGTGCGATTAAGACGACAGACCGCCGTACGGAGCTCCTTGCGCGACTGCGTTTCAATTCTATAGTAGTGCGATTAAGACCTTGTGACGCCGATCGGCAGTCATGGCTTCGAAGCCGTTTCAATTCTATAGTAGTGCGATTAAGACAATCCTGAAACCCGGCGCCGTTGGTGCGACAGGGCGGTTTCAATTCTATAGTAGTGCGATTAAGACCGCCTGTCGTGCTGATCACCGTGAGCGAGCGCAGCAGTTTCAATTCTATAGTAGTGCGATTAAGACCGAGTGCACTACGCACTCCTAAAGCCTCACTCGGAGGTTTCAATTCTATAGTAGTGCGATTAAGACAGAGCCTTTTCTTCGTAGTTTCCAGAGCCAATTTTGTTTCAATTCTATAGTAGTGCGATTAAGACCAAAACCGAACGCGCCGGGTCGTATAAGGATTCGTGGTTTCAATTCTATAGTAGTGCGATTAAGACTACGAAGGTTACGTAATTAAAGATTACTTTTCCTTGTTTCAATTCTATAGTAGTGCGATTAAGACTGCCGCGTCGGTCACGCCCTTCACACCAGTAAAACGTTTCAATTCTATAGTAGTGCGATTAAGACCGTATTCGATTCTGCGTATTAAACCAAGCACGCCGGTTTCAATTCTATAGTAGTGCGATTAAGACTTTCGGAATCAATTCGTACACAGCTACAAACAGCAATGTTTCAATTCTATAGTAGTGCGATTAAGACCACGCTCGTTGCGGGGGATTACAGCACGCTCACGAGTTTCAATTCTATAGTAGTGCGATTAAGACGATTAGATAAACCTGAACGAATAGAGGGAATCCAAGTTTCAATTCTATAGTAGTGCGATTAAGACGCAGCGGGGGGCGGCAGCGTTTTCAAAATTCATTGTGTTTCAATTCTATAGTAGTGCGATTAAGACCACGCTCAAAGCAGGTGACAACAGCGACCTTTCAGGTTTCAATTCTATAGTAGTGCGATTAAGACATGCGGGGAGTCTACTGCTCGCACAGTGCAGCAGGCGTTTCAATTCTATAGTAGTGCGATTAAGACCGTTCGCAGGGTCAATAAATCAAGATCAATTTCTCAGTTTCAATTCTATAGTAGTGCGATTAAGACACGCTCACGGCGGGTAGAAACAGCTACCTCGAAGCGGTTTCAATTCTATAGTAGTGCGATTAAGACCTGCGGCGTTGGGGCCTGTAACATTATTTGAAAAAATGTTTCAATTCTATAGTAGTGCGATTAAGACAACCGCGACGGGCGACAGGGGCACCGCAACCGCGTGTTTCAATTCTATAGTAGTGCGATTAAGACCTTTGACAGGCACAGAACACTATATTTTTAGTAAAGTTTCAATTCTATAGTAGTGCGATTAAGACAGGGGAGCGATTGCCGCACGGGTACACAGATGCAAAGTTTCAATTCTATAGTAGTGCGATTAAGACACGCTCAAAGCGGGTGACAACAGCACGCTCAAAGGTTTCAATTCTATAGTAGTGCGATTAAGACCTTGCGACCCGGTTTTAAAGCAGTACGGGTTTGGTGTTTCAATTCTATAGTAGTGCGATTAAGACCCGTTGAGACGAGCCAAAAAATAGGCGTAAAACGCCTAAAATCAAAGAGTATTCGTTGCGGCAGAAGGGAATAACGTCGTCGACCACCAGTAGTGTAAAAATACCCGGAGATCGACGACGCCATAATTCTCTTAAAAATGGTGAATATCGGCTGCCCCCTGTTACTTCTGCCCAATTGCAATGGTTATTCTGTTGTCAAAGAACCAGATCGACGACACCTTACTATCAGATAAAGGTGTCAGTTGAATTTTTCTCAATGCCAAATATCATTCGATCCGAATACATTTTCGAGCCAAATGTGTAGCAGATTACGCTGTCCTCGTCTTCATTAATAATATCGTAAATAGTTGCTTCCACTGTGAAAAATTGCGAACTCGTCAGTTCTCCTTCAAACACCGAGTTCTGTACCCACGTCAGATGTTTGCGCAGAAACTTCAGCAACTTCGCTCCACGAGCCGGGGCGGCATCATACACAACAATTACATACATACTCTATGAAAATAATATATTGGGCACCATCGTGGTTAAGTCGCATTCTGTCGCTGTCACCGGTCGCAAAACCGGCTCCGGTTTAATTGCCTTCCATCGCTTTTATCTCTTTACTGGTCGGTAGCCATACGAACCTTATAGCGAAGAAGGTAGAATAAGGTGCTTTGGTTGTGTGCACGGAGCAAAGCTATAAAGACGTGCACAGACTAAAGCGCATGTCACCACCAAATTGTAAAAGGGCTATATTCCTTTTCGCCGAGGATATGCTTGACAAGTTTGTAGCACTCAAGCCGGATAAGATGCCGGTAACTGACTGATTTTTTCAACTGTCGATGCCGAATAGTTGTTTTAAGTTTTTCATCGAATTCACGCACGAACACTTTGCGTCCTTCTTCCGAAAGATGGCACATGTTCAGCCCCTTTGTAAAGTGCTTGCTCTGTATCTGCTTCTTGTTGAGCAGCGAGAAAATCACACGATCGGCGAGAAGAGGCTTAAATATTTCAGCAATATCAAGAGAAAGGGAAAAACGGCGCTCGCCGGGCTCATGCAGGAAACTGATAAGCGGGTTGAGCTGTGTTTTATACAGTTCTGCAAGAATGCAGGTATAGACAAGCGCGTTGCCGAAAGAAATAAGAGCGTTGACAGGATTAGTAGGCGGGTGTTTTTCACGTCGGGGAAAGTCAATATTTTCGCTGATAATCAGGTGCCAGGCTTCGTAGTACAGTGCCCGGATATTTCCTTCAATGCCCATCAATTCGGGGATAGCACGAACAGAGGGGATAGCACCTGTCAGGTTGACGATACTGTCGATAAAAGGAGTCATATCGCGATCACGCGAGTTGTAGTAGCGGAGATTTTTCAGAATATTGGCCACAGCACCGCTCACGAAGCGTCTGGCCACATCAAGACGCCGTTCAAACGACGAGTAGGCATTCACTTGTTCCACGAGTAGTCGGCCCGAAATAAATGGTTCTCGCGGGTAGAAGGATCCGGTGTAATAGCCGTAATAGTTGAACAGGTGCAGCGTTATCTGCTTCTGTGCAAGGAAGTTGAGGAATCGCGTATTAAAGCGTAGCTCGCTAAAACAGTAAAGCGATTCTATATCTTCCACCGGCAGCGGACGGCGGGAGAGTGCTTTTGGCTCCTGTTCGTTGTCTACTGACTCCGCAGTATCATCGTCGACCTCAATCACATCGTTGTCGCTCTCGACTGGTTCGGCGGCAGCACCGGGCTCGAAGTACAGCGTATTCTGCCTGCGAATCATACGTCCCGACGAAAAGATATAATAGTTCCGCTTCATGAGTATCCTGCATAGAAATTACACGTAGCAGAGTTCGTAATAGCTGCACTTTTTGCAGTATGGTTTATTGATAACCACCGGAGGCGACGACAGAGCAATAATACGCAGGATATCCTGTGCGATGCCTTTGAGTTCATTGCGATCCTCATCGCCCAAGTGAACAGGTACACGGCGCTTCAGCAGCGGGTAGTTGATCTCGCCGACAACGCCATGGATGCCCTTACCTTCGAGCACACTGATGTAGTACTGCACCTGCCGGATGTGCGATTCTTCCATAGCAGGCGACTTCTTAATTTCGTGAATCGTGCGTGTACGCGCGTCGTACATATCGAGCACAACATCGTCGATATGTATCTCATGTTTTCGACGTGTATAGCTTGTCTCCGACACTGTACGCCCGATGGAAACGGCATCGGAAGTATGCTCCATCTGCACATTATTTGCGAACAGCCAGAGTTTGCGATGGCAGAGGAAGTAGTAGTTTATCTGGGTACCGGTCATAGGAGGAATCAATTCTTTTACAGAAACTGAGACTCTTTTTCCACTAGTTCATTTACGAGCATGCCAATAGTACTAGAATACTGACAATGAACAAGACGAACATGATATTTAGCTTCCCAGGTTACCAATCCCCTTCCAATAAGTGTTCCATATTGTCTACCGGAAATAGGTACAAGAAGACTATAAGCATCGATTACCCGGCCATCGTTCATCCGGCGAACAAATTCTTCAAAACAGGGAAGCGGTAAAATTTCATAACCATCGAATAATTCATCGAACTTCTCCTCTATAGCTCGATCTGAGTCGAAAGCTCGCAATTGTTCAGAGCCGCAAATCCCTTGAAAAGATGAGCGCCCCATATTGATCTTTTCTGTTAGCAAGGTTAACATTGGCGCATACAGTTCGTCGAGCCATACGGAAACAAGAGCTTCGTCAATATCAGTATTATTGTACCGCTCCAGAAGGGCAACTGTTCGGCGAAGTAATTCTTCTTCCTTGTAAGGGAATTCCCAGCTTACAGCTTCCCGCATCACATGTACTGGCAATGTCGGGTATTTACGCTTCCTGTTTACCCGGCCAAACCTTTGGAGCAGAGCTTCCAGAGGAGCAGGCTCAGTATAAATAGTATCAAAATCAACGTCGAGGCTAACTTCAACTACTTGTGTTGCTACAAGTATGAAAGGTGTTCGTTCTTCGCATGAGATACGATTCATCAAAGCCGTTTCCAGTGCAAGTCGGTCTTCTCCATTGAAACGACTGTGAAGAAGAAGTACCTGTGCAGTCGAAGTATCGGTATCAGCGGTATGAAGCCGGTCTCGCAAAGCAGTAGCAATTTGCATTGCTGTATCAACGAGATTAGCAACAACCAATACGCACTTCTCTGCTTGTACTTCATTAGCTATAGTGTCGAGGGCAACAGGATCGAGCAAAGTACCATCTTCCATAATAAGTGTGTGTCGGCGGAACTGGGCAAACAATACTGCGTCGGCCTGTATGATGTGAGAGATATTCAGTGTGTCTATTATCATTTTTTTCAACCAGCTAGGCATAGTAGCGGTCATACAATAGAAGCGAACATCCCAATCGTGCTGAAGTACAGCAAAAAATTCCAACAGAAGCCCAAGTCGCATGGGTTCATAGCCATGAATTTCATCGACAACAATATGAGCGCCTCGTAACATTGCCCACTGTCCCTCATACCCAGGCAACCGGAAAGCTGCACGAAGTAACTGATATGGCGTTGCTACACACACAGGCTGCTGATGAAGTCGGGCAAAAGACTTCCGCTTTCTTGCAGTAGCAGTAGCTACCTGCACATTATCTTCATTTTCGCCGATAAGATCCCGATAAAGTGCCTGTACCGCCCGGCTATGCATTAACGCTATATCTTCTTCCGGCATATTGTATCGCTGATGAAACCGTTGGTACATCGCGTTAATACTGGCCTGATAAGGAAGGATGTAAAACAGAGCACCGGGGCGCTTTTCTTCCTGCTGTCTCTTTTTCCACAGCAGCGAAGATTCGGTCTTACCACTACCGGTTGGTGCCGATAGTAAAGCACTACCACTTATTGTTTTTGATATCTCTTGATGTTGATACAATGATTGCACTTTTGTAGCTAGATCGTTAACTACACCACTCAAATCCGGTTGATGGAGAGCCGGTGCTGTTGCACTTGCCAGTCGATCTGCCTGAAGCATAAGCCCGCGCAAACAGATCGCCTCATGCCTATGAGTAAGTACTTCCGCAGTTTTGTGTAACCGATGAATATCCTGCCGTTGTACATAACTCTGGTAGTGTTCGAGTGCTCTCTGGATACGTTCAGGGCCAGAGGCTACAAGGTTCGCAGGTGTTACTGAAAGATGAGGAAATATCGAAAGTTCTATATCAAATTTCGGTGCAAGAGCAGATGCATCATTCATTAGCCATTCAGCCAGAGCTTCAATACGCCATATCTCCATTTCTTCTGTCCAGCGTTGGTAGACACCATTGTCGGCAGGACTACGAAGATATGTCTCTTCAATTATCCGGAAGTCACGATGATGGGACGCAATAGCTGATGCCGCCATTTGATATTCCCGAGATCCGGCTTCGAATACCCATTCTAAAAAGGCTAATGATAGAATTTCGTGCCTGAAACCCCAAGATTTCCCACCCTGTAACATCTTCTGGAAACCAGAAGCCGCTTTGCCAAAATCATGCAGGACTGCTGTCCAGAACATAATACTCCAGAAATCTGGTATTCCAAGATCACCTGGCAGAGAAGGCAAACGTTTGCGTAACTGACCTACACGCAACATTACCTGTGTTGTGTGATAAACCAGACTTTCGCCTTCCGGTACTGGACTTTTGGCATAAAGCCGATCAATAGGACGCATTGTCAATCTATAAAAGAATGAAAATAAAGTAGTCGTCTCCGCCCGTCATCTTTATCTATCGTTTCTTCATCAGCCCAGAATTCATCGCTGGCCTGCGACTGAAAATGCTTATCCTTGCCTACATCAACAGAGCGTTCGAGAGTAAGGTACCAAGCCCAGTCTACCTGCCATCGGTTCTGGGGATGAATAAATCGTGGCATATGGACTGCCGGAACCTCGCGCAGACGGGTGAAAAATGAACGTGGTAATAGAGTTGAATCGAAGCGCCCTTTCCAGCTCCTGTTGAGTTGGATACGATCGACAGTGCGATAGGAGACTATATCTTGGGAACGGCCAAGAGTAGGTACATACCGAGGTTCGCGAAAGGCTTTGAAAATCGCGGTAATATCTGCTCCGGAAATATAGAGAATCAATCGCGGTCGTATAAGCCATTCGCGAGGCAATACATTACTTGTAGCATCAAGATTAAAGTCTTTTGATGCTCCTCTTGTAGATTTATTAGGCGATACAAACCATATCGTTTCCACATCGTCAACCCGTTGTTTCTCACACGTAAAGTGATAGGCAAAACGCAATGTCTGCGGATCGGGATATTCGCCTAAAGCACCAGCAATCAGACCGTAGATTGTAGAAGGTGGCGGCATAGGGAATGTAGGTTGTCTTCCAATGAGAAAATGCGGATAGCGAAAGGAAGCTGTCATACCTTCAGCACAAATGCGGACTACATCCAATACTTCATTAGATTGCTCTTCCATATATTCTCCTATGACAACCATTCTGGGCGATCTTGGAGAAGTGTTGCCATTTGTTCGAAGAGGCTGCGGGGATGCCCCATAATAATTCCATGCGGATAGAGCTTGTGAAGTTCATCCTTCTGCGCCTCAAGGCTAGCACGGTGCATATCGGCGTATCCCTGTGTCCAGCCAATAAACAAGGACGATAAGATTGTATCGCCCCAAACAGCGGCTATTTCACGCAAAGCTTCAAATACAGGTCTTGCAAAACCTTCACTATCGCCTTCCATTGTGTACTGGAAAGGATTGTTACCACCCTTTGTCACTGCCATAACAACGACTACAGGACTGACATCAGTGTAGTGCACACCCTGTTTAGCACCTCCCGTAATAACAGGCATAGAACGCAACAGCAGAGATATCCGACGCGTGCGTTCTTCAGTTGAAAGCGCGTATGTGCGTTGCTTTTCGTTGTGCTGAAGGTTCTGCTCCTGAGCTATTTTAATTCGCTCTTCATCAAGGTTGAGAAAGCCGGTTCTGTTCTGATATGAAAACGAACCAGATGAGCCCAGATCAAGTGAAAACATTCCCTTTAGCGATGTGCGATAAAATTGATGCTCATGAGGAACTGGATTGCCTTCCTGCCTGCTCATTGTGCCAAAATCTTTTGTTACACCATCAGAGAGGCCAACCAGTGTGCCAACACGAAAGGGGGAAACACGAGTGACGGTTTCCTTTGTAGGCGTATCTCCCGTCATTGCGGCTCTGCTATCTGCCGCTTCTACCTTTTTACCGGGTGCCCGCATATAGCCAAACAGGTCATCATCACAATACGAAATAGGATTGGCATCGGTATAGGCAATTTTCTTTTCACGAAAAATAGGCGCTGTTGTCCAAACCTCACTACCTAACTCTTCAAGTGTACTTCTTAGCCAGTAACGATATGATTGGGCGGAAACATAGGGATATGCCTTGTTGGCAACTCTAATAGACTTAACCTGTACGATGTTATCGGTTTCTCCGCCGTTATTACCTGCATTGTTGAGCGCACTTGCAGGCGCGTGAATAATCTGAATGCCTGAAATAAAAGCCATGATATTTTCCTGATAGAATTTAAATGACGAATAATTTAAAGGTCGTCTACAGTTACGTCTTCTTCCTCGTCTTCGGTCAGGTCTTGTAATAACTCTGAATTTTCACCAAAGTAGTTTTTACTGTGAAGCGTTTCAAGACAGCGTACACGAATCAAGTCACGAGCATACCGCCAGTCTGCGTGAGGATATTCTTCTGCCTGTTCAAAGATGGTAAGATAATCATCAAGTGTAAATAGCAGATGCTGGCAACGTTTCACCTTTTCGCGGGCAGCTTTAATAAGCAATGTCCGGAGAGCGGAATAACTTCTGGCATTAGACTCCAGCCCCATCAGCCGACGGAATAGTTGTTTATCCTGGTTATCATGAATTTCGCTCGCCAGTTCATCGGCAAGAGTTCTAATTTTCTCAATGCGATTTCTATCCATAAAAAGTACCTCTTGAAGAAAGATTTCGAGGAGTGGCCACATATCAAGGTTGGCTACCTGTATCGTTGTAAATAGACCAACCCTATAGGATACATATTTCAAAATGTAGTTCTGGATAAAGGATAGGGCATTATCTGGGAGTGTATTTAACAACTCGTAGAGATCGTTTTTTGATACAAGCCGCTCTACCCTTTGCGGTTCGCTACCTTCAAGTTTTCCTTTTGGAGAACGCCAGAATGCCCGCTTAAGCGCCTCCCAAGCCATACGATACTGGCCGCTGTTGGCGCGAACAATAAAATAGCTGACAAGTGGAGGAATAGTATAAATGGCAAGTCCCGGCCCATTACCACTATTGCTTATGTGGTACAACGTTGTTGTTACATAGCCGGAAAAATCTTCTCTATGTCGTAGTTTTTGTCCTTCAGGTGTTAGTAATCTGTCCATTTCGTCCAGAAGTCGGGTTCGTCCGGCCTTCCGTTCCTGAAGTGTACCGTTTGCGACATTTTCGATTGTGTACTCTCTTTGCAATTCAGCAAACCAGTTATAACAAAGATTGAGAAATAGATTGACATCATCCATTGCAACGATCATAAATCGCCCGCTGACAATTGGACTGACAACAGGAAGTGCAAGAAGACAGCCGAGAGCTATTCCCGATAATGGAATTCCGGTTTCTCCGAGAGGATAGAAGTTTATCTGCCCCTCACCCTGGATCATCGGTATGCGGTTGCGCGCAGCACGTAGCATAGCAGGATACTCAGGGAAGTATGCACAGTGCGTATCAAGTGGTGCTGTCTCAAGCCTGGTTTTAGCAAATACATTGCCAATGTCCTGTCTGCGCTTTTGCGCGGTATAGCCTTTGCCGGGATTATCAAAGCCATTCAGTGTGAACAGAATACTACTTGGTTTCTTAAAAAGTCCGTTCACATAGTTGTGCTCCAGCCTTTGCATGAAATCCCGCCACTGCTCCAGTGTTACGTCATCAGGAGCCAGTGATTCGGTTGCAAGTGTAACGGCAGCGATCCCCATATCAATAAGGGGATGGCCGGTCCAGTGTAAGCGAAACGATATACTCATATACAACCGCATATTAGGTTGTGGAAAAGGAAGAATCTATAGTAGTACGATTAAATAGGGCGTACAGAGGTTCAACCCTCCAAATATGTCTTTCAATTCTATTCAGATTCTTCCCTTCAGAGCCAGTCATCAAGAACGAGGTTTGGGAAGATTCCGTTTTTCGGTTGGTACATTACCAACTTCATTTTTTCTGTAGTACCAAATACTACACTCAGTGCCACCAAGCCAAGGTAATAGAACTCTTAACCCTGCTTTAATGACTCTAGGTATGTAATTTTTTGTGCGATTTCTACGTGTCCACTTAAACATATTGCCTCCAACCAATTAAATGAACCTCATAAGACTATATATTGATGAAGGCATATATACAGAAAATCTATGATAGTACAAACATCCAATTATGTAGGGACATCTTAATTACTTATTGAATGAATTGTTTATTGCAAGGAATTGGCTGAAGCATGGAGCATTGCTATCTTGCCCGTTTGTTTGCTGTACTGATCACAAAGTCGCTATAATGCGTAAAGGTCACAGGATAGCAGATGTTACGCAGTACCAAAGCAAAGATAGAACTTCAATACTCATAACGGCTAACAAGCTGATCTGCTTCTGTCTTTATCATTCCCACCAATTCCTCCGGCTCCAAAACCGTCACCCCCACGCCCCAGCCCTGCACAAATGATCTGATCTCATGAAGCCCGACAACCTCGTAGCTTACTACAATCCGCCCATCGCCGTGTTCTTCCTCAATCTGCTGCGTGGGATGATACAATTTGCGACGAAAGTATCGCACACGGTCTTTTTCTACTAACAGGCGTACAACGTATGGCTTTCCCCCAGCCAAGGCGTTGAACCTGTCGCGGAAATGAAGGTCAAGATCGAAATCCTCTGGAAAATCGAAGTATGCCTGCTCCTCTTTCGGATCGCACAGCCGCACGTTGGATATGTCGGCCAGGGCAAAGTCGAGTTTTTTGCTCTTGGTATGACAGCGAGCCACAAGCATCCATGTTGTTCCCCGCAGTGCAAAGCTATAGGGATCAACCTTTCTGTTCTTAGATTCTGCACCCGAAGAGGCTGCATTGTAGTCAAAACGGACAGACTGCCGTTCCGCAATTGCTTTTCGGAGAATATTAAAAACTTCGGGATCGAGCTGTACCGAAGGCGCACTGCCAAAATGCCAATGTTGCGCCTGGTTTGGAATATGGAAACTCTCGGATTGTTTCGACAATACAGTCCTCAATGAACTAAAGGCCGAATCCAACGGAGCAAGTAGGGGAGTGGGAGCAAGAGCCGACCTTGCGGCCTGTATTGCCACCCACAGTGCAAGCACTTCATCTTCTTTAAAATTCAGAGTATGCGTGAGTGCGGACCGGCGCTTTTCCTCGCGGATATAAAAGTACTTTTTATTGCCCGACCGTAGCTCCGACTCAATGGGGGCTCCTTCTCTGCACAGCTCTTCGATGATGCGTCGAACAGTACGACCACTCCTGCCGAGCTCTTTGCACAGATCATCCACCGAAAATATCCGGCCATCGTGGAGCTGCTCCATAAGCCTTTCTATACGATTATGTTTCATACTCTTCAAGGTTGCGTTCGCCCTGATGGGGAATATAATAAGGCAGGAACATTGCAGCGGCCATTTTTTGGCCGGTACGGTCAAGTGTATGAGTACCGTCGTGCACAGGCACCATCGGTATTCTGTGAATGAAAGTTGTAGAGATCAGAAGAGCGATCTACATCAATATACAACCCTTTCTCCCGGAAAAAGGGTCGATTTTCGGCAAAAAGTCAAGCCGGTTTTAGGAGTTTTGCAACACACCGAAATACTGAAAAGGGCGTCAATGCTGGGAATCTGCGAAAAACTATTGCTCCAAATAGCTAAAATGGTAAATTTTCGCTCTGATGCCCCCATCATTTTTTTTCGCATAAGTAGCGGACGTCATGCCATTTTAGCCATCCCAAACCCCATAGCATTCTTCTCCCCAAAGCCACATTCATATCCTACCTGGATCAGTTCTGGTGCCCCCTGAAGCATAAATGGTGCGTGTACTCCAATAATGTCGATGGCACGCCCACCCTCTTCTATTGTTACACGGCGCGTTACCCGTTCGTGCCGCGCAAGGTACTGCTCATCCCAGATGAGTTCTACCGCTGCATCTACAGGCGGCAAACCCGTGAGTATTTCGTACTTGTGAGCGAGATTGTTCGTCAGCACGCGGTTTATGTCGGCTCCATCCTCGGGACGCAAATAGTACTGGTGAGGCTTTCCGTCGCGTTCGCGCTTTGTAGAGAGAACGATAGGAGAGAGCAGCGTGAATTTCTCGCGATTGCCGAACTGTGGTACGAATAGCGTTTCAATGCGTTCGACTGCGAACTCAGCCCGCCCGATTCGTATGGACTGCTGCTCGAAAGTCCCCAGCACTACACTGTTAATAAACTCCTCTACAAGGGGAGAGGAAATGAACAGATCGGCATGGGGAGCCAACATGCGAATTGTGTTCCCTTCAAAACGCATCTGGTCGAAGCGTAGAGCAAAGGTAAACATCTTGTACGACCTTCCGTTGAGCCGGAAACCTATATCGTGCAGGAAATCAGCAAACTCATTGGAGCCGAATCGCAGGAGCGAGTACACCGCCGCAGAAAGCGGATAATTGTAGTGTGCAGGCAGAACTGTGCCCGGCTGTGCCTGAAGAGAAAGGAGTAATCGCATGGTGCTGTTCCGCTCTATGTTTCATTGAAGTGCTTTTCAAAATACAAATCCGCCAGAAAGAAGCAAAATATGAGCAGTGGTCTACACTTGCCTTTCTCTCCGTTGGCAGATAGCCAGCAATTGTACTACAAGTCGTGCCTATAGCTCGTCGGTAAAAGAGCAATTGATAACAGAGCTTTTGGTAAAGGAACGATGGGCACGGGCGTGTTGCGGCGCCCGGCTCGTCGCTGTCGCCGGTCGCACACCCGCTATCGCTCTGGCCACAGGCTTTGCGCCAGTGCAGAGCTGCCCAGCGCACGCCAAGTACAGACCACTTTAGAACTCCATTGTTTGCGATGAAGGATGCACACCACGCGACGGCTGTGCAGCGCGGTGCAGAGGCAAAGCGCGAGAGCAGAGGCCGAACGCAATAAATTCTACAGATATCTTATAATTTCCAGCTTTTGGAACAGATAGTTCTGTACCAACGACCTTGCTTCTAGCTCTTCGTTTACTCCCCAAACACCCCGTACCGCAGTTTTTTGATGCGCGATTCGCCATCGTCCGACACCATGACATACGCCACTACTTGCACAGAATCAGTTGTCGAGCGGCTTACAATCACATCAAATTCTTTTGCCGACGCGGGGTTTGTGTAATACTGCTCTATGCCGCCAGTAAGCGATACCGTACCACGTGCGCGCTGGGGTTTTTCCGCCTTTGTTCCCGCACCATAATTAATAGCGAGCATGTGATAATTCACCATCACTTTCATAAAGAGATTTTTCCTTGGGGGGCTGCTCCACAGCCCAACCGGCCTGTAGAACCGACCGCGCTGCTTCATCTCCAAATAAAGCTCGTCGCCAAATTTATACCGCCTGCCGGAGTCCAGATCGTTGGGAATGCTATCGAGGTCTATTGTGCTGAATTCGTAGTTGAGCTGCACATAATCGCCGCGAAACAAAGCGCGCGGATCGCGGCTCTGCACAACGAGGCGTATTTCTCTGCCATCTACTAACGGGCGCATGGCCAGCAGAACCATACCGACCAAAATGCCTATTTGGAACAGCACTTTTACAATGAGATATCGCTTGCGAAAAACGCGTTGAACGTTCTCTTTCATGGTTTCGATCTGGTAGTGGACATCTACTACACCTGCGGCACTTCCGCAGGCACGCGCCTGTTCCAAAGCCCATTTACCCCCCACAGGAGCAGAGCACAGGCCAAAAACACAACCGACATCATCAGATAATCGTCGAAATAGTCGAAATATCGGCTAATTGCCAAAGCAACAATCATCACAACACCACCCATGAATTCGCGCTTTTTGCGGTGCTTCATCCCAAAGAAAATACGCCATATCGCATAGCCAAACACGATAACATTCATGATAATGGCCAGCACATGGGGAGCTTCCGGGGAAAGCGGGAATAGCTTTAAGCTCAGTGCATGAATAGCCAGTAGCGGTATGGCCAGCAGGAGGGAGACCAGCGTAAGCACAGCTCGGTCGAACAGCAAATAGGTAATAGCCGCAATTGCAAGCACGGCGTAGGACACAGGAGCCAGCGAGCCGTAGGACATCAGTTCGCCGGTAATCTCATGAAAAGTGGTAATAAAGAGAACGACAATAGTAGCAAAGCGCAGCAACCGATACAATTTCGACGCAAAACCGCTGTCGTACCGCTCCCTTATGAAAGGCATGAACGCCATGAACGCCACGGTAATTACATAAAATAGCAGCCAGAACTCGCCCGCGTATCGCTCCTGTAAACCGTCGTTGATGTTAAATATGAACAGATACACGTTCACCATTGTCATCAGCAGCACAATACGGCTGGAATGCTGCCAGAGAATATACAATATGCCGAGCAGAACGACAGGTCCCATCCACGAAAAATGGCCGTGGTCAATTTGCTGTGTAAGCCACAGGAAGAAAATCACATTGAGCAGCCCATTGTGCAGGGCACTTGTAAAATAGATAGCCAGAGGCAGGACTCCCAGCGCCCACCAGAGAATACCCGCCGGGTAATACTCCGAAATGTGAAATATCTGTGCCTGCAAAAAGATATTCAGGCCAAAGGCAATACTCGCAAAAAAGAAGGCGAGCTCGGCCTCTTCCATGCGCTCTTTAAACCTGTAGTAGAACCCTATGCTATAAGCAATAAGCAGCGGCACAGCGCCAGTAGCAACACGCCCCCACAGCGGGAAATGGTCCCAGTTCTGTGAAATGAACAAAAAGAGCCCCATGCCGGCCAGCAGCAGAGCAAGAGCTTTGAGAATAAATCCCGACCGTAAATACCACGGAGCTTCTTTGTCGAGATCGTATTTTTCGTGGAGGATACGCGCCTGCTCGTGCGTGATAATACCTTGGCTTGTCCATTCGCCAATCTCGTGGCGAAGGCGAGTGGAACCTCTGAAACTACCAATCATACGCCTTCTTCAAAAAAGGGAAGCAACGGGTGTGTCCCGCCAGCTTATTGCCCGCAACCTCACAAAAAACTGCCGGATTTGCAAGGAAGTTACCGAGCGCATATTTTTGTACGCAAATCAATCTACCAGTAACTTGTACCACCGCTTTTCCCGCTTTACAATTATGCATTCGTTTATCCTGCTGCTCTCTTGCGTCTTCTGTGTTCTCATGTATTCCGCTCATGCCGACACAATCCCCCAAAGCCGCCGAACCGGCGCGGAGTTCGACTTGGCAGATATACGCTATTTTAAGTTGTTCCGGCGCGTCGATTCGCTGCAGTCAGCCAGCTTTGTGCCATCCCGCTACAGCGACTCGGTGGCAGTACAAGCCCGGCGCTTCTCTCTGCCAGATACCACGTTCAATATCCATGTGTCTACAGCCGCATCCATTATCGGATATATCGATAATTTCGAGGCTATTTTCACCAATAGCTATAGCGTGGAGTGGGACAGCATTGCAGCGTTTGTAAGCCCGGTGCGGCCATTCTACCAACAGCGCAGCACAGTAATTCGCACTCTCGACAGCACTGATCATATCGGCATTCTGTTCACAGCCACCGACTCGTTGCTGCTGCTGTACACAGGTAATACACCATGCGATTGGGCAAGCTACACAACCACTGCAATGGAAATCCTTCCATACAACAAGATAGCATCTGTAGACGGCAGGTACATCGGCGGCAGTGGTGCAATGTACCTCTCTGCACTGCCATACCTGCGCGAAGGCGTGTTCTTTTGGGGAGCGCTGCCGCCCGAATGCTCGGCGATTCTCCGCTCGTACACAATGAAGACACCGCAGCCCATTGCAGATGAGGTGGAAGTCGACCGGATTGTAGAAGAACACTATCTGCGCCGATGGCAAATAGCTGGCTATGGAGGAATAGCTCATATGGCCGCCCAGTTCGGACTCTCGCGGGCTCTTGGAGTTGCTGTCGATACCGACCACGATCCGCGCCGATATGCTTCCTATCCGTTTGCGGGAGTAGATGTACAGTACAACCCGAACAGGTTCGTGTCATTTGGCGTCTTCGGTGCTACATTTCCAGATGTGCTCAAGACAGGCCATGTCATAGAAAAAGATAAAATTGATACGAAAGACTTATCGGGCTGGACAGCAGGAGCTACAGTTGGCTACAGGTTGGTGTCTGTCACACCCCAGCTCGACAATCCACTCGAATGGAAAATAGGAACCGGAATTGCGTATAATTGGGTTTACGTCACTACTACCCGTACAGTCCTCGATATTACCCATGGTCGGGCAACGTCAGTTCGACGCCGCACCGTCGTATCGGAACCCGGTTCGGCAATGAGCCTTATGCTCTCGACAGCGCTGCAATACTATTTTTCCTCTTCATTCTCTCTGCGCCTTTCAGGAGAAGCGATTGCGGGCGAGGCAATGTATGCCCGCGTTGGCACAGCCGACTCCATGGAGTCAGCTTCCCATAGAACAGGCATCAACATGGATCGCCTCACGCTTATGCTCGGAGTGTGCTGGTGCTTATAGGCAGCTACTTCGGTAAATACGCGATAAATGAGTGCGCTTCGGCCTTCGCCCGGCCTTTAGCCTCCACACCGCGCAGCAGGCCCGCCGCGTGGCTGGCAGTTATCGGAAGCTCGTCCTCGTACCGTTCCGGTAACAAATGCGAAGACATCAGCCCACATCGCTGTGCTTCTACACACGGCAGCCAGCTCCTACACACCGTATTACCGCTTCGCAACGAATGATGAAACAATTGCTTCCTTTGTGTAAAAGGCGTATGTTTGCGGCTGGAAAGGTGTCTCAATACAGGTTGAGCCCGTCGGCAGATTCATCATACGGCAACGACACGACAGTAAGCACTCAAGGTTCCGGAGCAGTTCCACTGTCCCGGCTTTCGATATACCAGTCCTTCTATTATTATGGAAACCCGTCCCGACGACCTGTCTACCAGATTGTCACATCTGCGCGCTTCCGTTCTGCTTCTGTGCGCCCTTGCTATCACACTCCTTACCTCGTGCGGCAGTTCATCTTTCGCCGGAAATGGGAATGGCGTTCAGCAATGGAATGTAGAGCTCACTGAGCCAGTTGTGGACAAATGCAGCGGTAACAGCATGCTCGCCCTTGCTTCGGATGTACAACCGCAGTACATGGCTGCAACTGCAACACGTGAAGCCCGTGTACGCGTGCGTGCGCTTACTGAATGCGACAACGAAGAAGACCGCATTTACGAGCTTCCAGCCAGCCGCGTAAAGCGTATTACGTATGTATCCGACCCTCTGCTGCCGCCTAAAGTGTATCGCGTGGAAGATGGTGTGCCGCCTCCCGACCGGTGCTGTCGCCTGCGTACTGGTGCTCTCGGCTTCGACAAAGTAGAGCTACGCGCTATGGCGGGCTTTCGCGGGCGCGATGAAGAGACCTATCTGCACCAAACAGCTACGGGCAAAGTGCCCTACGAGTCGCAGTTTTTCAACCTCGAACGCGGTGGCTCTACCATGCTTATCGGCTTAGAAACCGCTGGGCTGTGGTCGCTCAACGAAACAGGTGCGTTCCAAATCGGCCCGTTCCTTGGCGTGTGGCCTGCCGATGGCTCCGTCTTCATACCTGTTGGCGTTCATCCCCGCTATACATTTACCCCCAATCCCGACCCCAACGCATTTACTCCTAGCTGCAATACCTGGTTTGTCTATGGCGACCTCGGTATTCCATTCGACTTCCAGAGCGGTGCTCCTGTCATAGGAAGCAGTTTCGACCGCCAACGCCTGTATTACGGTATCGGTATTGGCCACGATTGGTCCTGGGGCTGCGAGCGCGACTTCTCCATAGATGTTGGCGTGCGCCGTATGAACTTACCGCTGCCGGAAATCGAATGCTGCCCGGATGTTCCCAGCGATCAGCGCAATGCCTATCGCCAGTCGACTTCCCTGTACCTGCGCTTCGGTGTTACGTTCTGATGTGCAGCACATACGCCTGCACAGGCACGGCTGATACTCCTGTCGTTTAGAGAATTATTTCCCACTTTCTGCGATACAGTTATGAATGCTTTTCTACGATTTACCGCGCGCACCGCAGTCATACTCGCAGTGCTCTGCATTTCTCTCGTTGTCTTTAATAGTTGCTCGGAAGTAACACAGCCGGAAGAAACGGTACAATCGAAGTTTACCGTGCTTACCGAGCTCCGCCAAACCGCGCCGGGCGGCTCTACAACAGTCATCCCGCTTCAAAATGTACGCGTCACCGTAAGACGCATCGACGGCATAGCAGCACCCGACCCGAAACTGACAGACACACGCGGCGAAGCTGTGCTGCTCGACGAGGCCTCGGTAGCGGGCGACGACTTTATCGTAGAAGCATTTTCGCCAGACTACGGCATGCGTACCGATACACTGCACGGCGTCTGCGGCGAAGCCCGCGTCCGCTTTGTATTTCGCGAAGCCGACGTAGCCGACCTGAATTGTACTACTCTGAAAAATTCTTCTGTAGACCTCGTGTTTGCCGACGTCAACACCGGATCAGAAAAGCTCGTACAAAACGCACCCAACCCCGTACAGAATTGCCTGCCGGTAGCGCGCAACAGCGGGCGTAATAATGTGGAAGTAGAAATTCCTACAGCAGTGCTCGGTGTGTTCAAAGTCACAGCAGTTCAAATCGACGGCCAGACATTTCCTGTCACCGGCAATCCAATGCGCGTGGTATTGCCGCCCGGCTCGGTGCTCGGCCTGTGCTTTGATGTAAATACTTCATCGACAAGCCAGGGGCGCCTGAACAATCGCTTTGCCGAAACTCTGCGCCTGAAGCTGGCCTGCGCCGGTGGAAACAGCGCGGATATAAGCCTGAATCTCCAAGCTACAGTTGTGGAACAGTCGTGCGATTGCTCGCTGTTCACACCCGGCACACGCCAAGAACTGCGCCTTTCCGAGCCTGTAGAAGTAGGCCAGGAAGAACGTCTCTCGGGCACAGTTCTTACCAATAGCGGCCCATGCCCGGTGACAGTTCGCTTAAAAACACTCACCCCGACAACCGGCAGAAATGATTGGGTGATTGAATCGCCTGCCGCTTTGCGGACTGCTAATGGAGAAGTACGCATCGAGCAGGGACAATCCCTTACCATCGAAGCGGTATTTCGCCCGGCGCTGGCGACAACAGTTTCCACGCCTTCCGACCTGACCTTGGAACTCGAAATTATTCCCGAAGGCGATCCGAACACGTGTAGCCTTACAGTGGTACTATCGGGCGAATGCTGTACTGAAACATGCCCATCGCTGCGATTCAACAACAAAGATTACCCCTTTGGCACAGTACCAGCCCCGCGCGACTCGCTGTATATCCGCGAGGACAAGCGCGTGTTTATCTCCGATGTGGAGCCGAGTATCGTAACCGAAAGCTATGAGTTCATCTTGTCTTCGACCGATACGCTGATCTGCCGCACCAACGACGTTGTCCTGCGTGTAGAGCCCCTGCCGGGCGACCAATTTTCCATGAAATACTTCGACATCAGCAGCACACGCGTAGCTCTGCGCACAAACTCCCGCATAGCGGGCTCGTTTGATATGACCTTTACTGCGCCTACAAAAGACGAGCTGCGCCAGATCATTCTCGCGCGCAATCCTGGTGGCCTTCCCAAGACAGCCGATAGCATGCTCACGGTAAAAGTAATTATGGAAGTATCGGGCTGCCCCACACAGGAACTGCTGATTGATGCCATTGTAACAGCTCTGCCCGACTTTACTCCGCCGATCAAAATGCACGCGTACAGGCAAACAACGCCGAAACAGCCTAAACCAGAATATGAATACTATGTATTTGGCGAATCCGGCGTGCGCTCGCTCCGCAACGACAACGCACCGCCGCCCAATGGCCCTGGAACAGGCGACTTGTGGGTGGACGTACCCAATCCGAACGGACCGCTACCACAGCAGCCATTTATCAAAAACCAATCGAATGTACAATGGGCGTTCTGGCAGAGAATAACCGATGAATCGTTCTTCAACAACATTTTGCAGATTGTAACACAGGTACAAACTGGCGTCAACAACGGCACTTTTACCTTCAACTCCGGTGATATCACAGCCGCTCCGCCGGGCAATCTCGCCGTTGGCAATGTATATGTGTTCCGTTTTGATGCCACGCACTACGGTGTGATGGTCGTCCGCGAAATCAACGACGGAACGGAGAACAACCTGAACAATCAATCGGCAATCCACTTCCGTATGTTGTACCCGATCATTCTTTGACAGGCTATAATTTTTAGAAATTTTCCATTGTTCTCACGGATATATCTATGGCATCTCTTCTGCGATTACTGCCTGCCGCCTGTATGCTCATAGCGTTTGCAGCTACTGCCGGTGCACAAACCGACAGAATAACGGGCGGGCGGCTCAATGCGCCGGTAAACGATTCGCTGAACGACTACAGCCCGGCGGTCTTCTACAGCACAGACCCCAATGGCAACGACCGACTGTATTTTACAAGCGACCGAACGGACATTTACTCTAAAGGCAAAACAACGAAAAAAGCTCTTAGGGCGGAAATGTGGTACTCGTCGCGCCCGGTATCCTACAGAAAAACAAAGCCCCTTAATGAAGACTGGTGCAGCCCGTCGTGCGAGCTTGTATCGACTGATGACAAGCAATTCCCAACCTACACGCGCGGCGCTCTTACTATGGATGAAAGCCGTACATTGATTGTGTTCTCTTCTGAGCATGCAATTGTGGAAGGAACTATCAGCTCGGGAAATACCAGCCACATGTTCGACCTGTGGAGCACGACCGACAACTTCCAAACGGTAACGCCGATCAGCAAGGTCAACTCCGACTACTGGGAATCGCACCCGTCGCTTATGCCCGATGGCAGTATGCTGTTCTTTACATCGAACCGGCCAACAGTGCTCAACGGCAAGGCAGACTCCAGCCTGAACATCTACTTCAGCATCCGCGAAGGCAGCGACTGGTCGGAACCCGAATTAGTACCGGGCATTAATACACCGGGCAGCGAGATATCGCCCCACTGCGGAGTAGATGGCTATTTTTACTATTCGAGCAATTGGAAAAACGATACAACTGCGGATTTCGATATTTACCGAGCTGCTCTCGGAGCGTCGCGCATCCCCACCCAGCCGATGCTCATAGAAGAATCTCTGCGTAAGAACTCGCACAGAGAACTACCCGACAATCTGCCGTATAATTCCCCGGCCAATGATATGTTTGCGTATGTAGCTCCCGACAAAAGCGGTCTGTTCTTTGCCTCGGATCGCGATGGAGCAAAGCTAGATATTTACGCGTATTCATTCCCCAAGCCTGTCATTTTGTACGAAATAACCGTGCTCGAACAAATCGTGGACAAAGACGGCAAGCTGCTCCAAGCCTGGACGCCCAAAGCGCAGCGCTGGTCGGTAGCTGGCCACAGCGATATTGTATTAGAAACAGGCAAAGCTGTAGAATTAGAGCCGTACACCCGGTACACAATGTCTTCACCGCTGAAAGACAGTACATGCTATGCGTGCGAAGCCATGCCGAAACAGTTCGAGTTTGCAACCGGAGGCGACGACATCGTACTGCGCGATACCTTCCGCATACTCTGCCGCCAGCAGCCCGACTCGGCCATTGTATTCAGCGATGCTGAAACCGGCACACCGTACTTTATTACTGGTTACTGGTGGCCGAATACGACAAAAAATCTGCGGGAATACCATAAACGTGTCAATACTGGCGCTCTGCACACAAGTAGCTTTATCGACGAAAGCGACTACGGCTACGACGCAGCAGCTAAAAGGATCGACGAGCATTTTGAAAAGAATATCTACAGCAGAATCGAGTCGATGATCGACCAAATATCTTCGCAATGCTGGAGCAAGCCTGTGCTTATGATTACCGTACACGGCTACACCGACGAGTGCTCCCTGCGTCCGGGCTCGTATTCCGCTGACAGCGACGTCACCGTGGGCGACATTGTGATCCCACAAGGCCAGAACATGCGAAGCGCTTTTGCACAACATGTTACCGGCGGCAAGATCATGCTGCCCGACAGCGGACAGGACGGCAACATTTTCCTCTCGAAACTGCGCGCGCATTACACCATAGAAACTATTAAGAACGACATGGTAGGCCGCTCGGAGCTCTTCCGGCAGCTTGCGGAATCAGGGCAGATACAGTTTGAAGCCGATGGATTTGGCATTTTTGGCAAAAAGCAGTGCGACAACAGCTTCATCGTACCGGGCCTTGACCTTTCTGCCGACCCGCTGAACAACGAGCCGTGCAACAAGCCCCGCAGCCGTATGTTCGTGGTGTACTTGAACATCCTTACGCCCGAGCAAGCAGAGGGCTTTAGCTTGGGGCGTTGCGGAAAAGAGTCGCCAGAGTACGTGCGTTGGGTGCGGTCGTGGCAGAAGAAACAGCAGCAGGTAGCAGCACAGCAGGAGCAAGAAGAAGGTGAACGCAATCAGCGCCAGAAAGAAGAAGAAAACAAACAGGGTGGAGCTTCGGCTGTTGCCGGTGTGTTATATTCCATACAGTACGGCACAGCGGTAGACGACAGTGAGCTCAAGGTGGCTGAAGTCATTCTGCGAACACTTGGCTACGACTACACACGCCCCAAAAAGAACAGCGATGGCGCGTATGTTCTGCTTTCGCCGCCGCTGTACCCGAGCGAAGAAGACGCGCAAGCAAAGCTCTCGGAATACAAGAATCGCGCGGAAGCTCTGCGACGCCTGCTCCAACCGGAAGTAGTGCAGCGACAGTAGACGCAACGCACACATACAATAAGGCCGCTTGAGTAGCGATACTACAGGCGGCTTTTTTTATGCGCTGGAAGATGTTCGGAGCAATACCGTAGCAGCACTCCATCAATACACATCTATGGCACATAAAACTTTTTCGTAAATTGCAGCCTAATTTCGACAGTTTAACTTTCCGGGACTATTCATGGACTTCGACGGTAACCGCTTTACGATCGGCGGAATTTCCGTGCAGGACCTGTGCGACGACTACGGCGTTCCGCTGTACGTGTACGACGCAGGCATCATCGAGCGGCAGTACAAACGCCTTACAGGGGCTTTTCCCGATGTTTCCCTCAAGATCAAATACGCGTGTAAAGCGCTCAACAACCTCTCGGTGCTGAAGTTTATGAAGCGCCTCGGCGCAGGGCTCGATGCCGTTTCTATCCAAGAAGTGGAAATCGGCATTATGGCGGGATTCGAACCGGCGGAAATTCTCTACACCCCCAACTGCGTTTCTTTCGACGAGCTCAAGCGTGCCGTAGAGCTCGGCGTGATGATTAATATCGACAATATCTCTGTGCTCGAACAGTTCGGCCATGAGTACGGCAATACCATTCCCGTGTGCATCCGTGTGAACCCGCACATTATGGCAGGCGGTAATACGAATATCTCCACCGGGCATATCGACTCAAAATTTGGCATATCGGTGTACCAAATGCGCCATGTGCAACGCGTCGTAGCGTCGAACAACATCCACGTTATAGGGCTGCACATGCACACGGGCTCGGATATTCTGGACGCTGGTGTGTTTCTTCAGGGTGCAGAAATCCTGTTTGGGATTGCAGAACAATTCCCAGACTTGCGATTCCTGGATTTTGGCAGCGGCTTCAAAGTGGGCTACAAACAAGAGGACATCACTACTGATATCGAGACTCTTGGCAAAAAAATAAGCGAGCGTTTTCGCGAATTTTGCACGGAATACGGTCGCAATCTCGAACTCTGGTTCGAACCGGGAAAATTCCTCGTCAGCGAGGCAGGCACATTCCTCGTGCGTACTAATGTTGTAAAGCAGACAACTGCAACAGTGTTTGCTGGGGTGGATTCTGGCTTTAACCACCTCATTCGTCCGATGTTTTACAGCGCCCATCACGACATTCTCAATGTTTCTAATCCCTCCGGCATACCGCGTATTTATACAGTGGTAGGGTACATTTGCGAAACCGATACATTCGGCTGGGATCGCAAGCTCAACGAAGTCCGGGAGGGCGATATTCTCGCATTCCTCAATGCCGGAGCCTATGGCTTCACAATGGCATCCAATTATAACTCAAGGCTTCGCCCTGCGGAAGTCCTTGTGTACAATGGCCAATCACATCTTATTCGCAAAAGGGAGACAGTCGACGACATAGTGCGGAACCAAGTCGTAGTCGACATCAGCATACCGGCAGAAACAGAGGCCGGATAATTATCAGCTTGCAGTACATTGGGAATGAAAACATATTGCGGGTTCTTTATATTTTCACCGCAGTATGTAGATGTAACTTGCAGTCCTCAATACAGCATTCTACTTTTTCCTGACAATTTATGGAGGTATCTGTGAAAGTTTGTTCCAGTCTGTTTTCAAAAGCACTTCTCCTCGTAGTTCTATGTGGCCTTGCCACTGGCATTTTGCAGGCCCAAAGCGGGGCTGGCAGAGCTGGTTTTGGCTTTACAGCCGGTGGAGCAAAATACTGGGGAGAATTTGCCGACAATTCGCTGTGGTTCGGCGGCGATATTTTCTTCCGCTATAATCCATTGCCCTATGTATCGCTCCAAGCAGGCGTAGGCATGGCGTCGGTGCGCTATAAGATTACTCAGGATAACTACATTAAGAAGTACCCTGCGTACTTTGGCCCGAATGCTAATGTGGGCGATATGTACCCCGGTACGAATCTCCTTATCGAAGAAAAGAATAACACAAGGATTCTTACTTACGAAGCGATTGCAGCTCTCAATATCCTGCCCAACGAGCGCTTTGTGCCGTTTATCTTTGGCGGTATCGGCCTGATGAGCTTCGAGCCTCGCGCAGGTGAATCCGGCGGCGCCGACCGGTCGCTGCCCAACAACCGCAACAACATCTACGACAAAACCGGCATTATTTTTCCGGTTGGTCTCGGTTTTGAATTTTACGCTACCGACGACTTCGTAGTAAATGGACGCGGCACATTCCGCTTTACCGGCACAGACTTCCTCGATGACTTTGCATCGAATACCGACGGCGGCAACTACCAGCCGACAAAAGACGGCCCCAAAGTAGGGGATGCAACGGCTAATGACGCGTTTGTCACCTTTGGCTTTGGCCTTACCTACTATGTGTTCGGCAATGCCGATTACGATAAGGACGGTCTTACCAACGCACAAGAGCGTCTGCTCGGCACCGATGAGAACAATCCAGATACAGACGGCGATGGCCTGCCCGATGGCTACGAAGTAAAAGGCTCGCGCACAGTGCCCAATGGCATGACAGAGGACTATATCAACTCGCTGCCGGAGACCGACTATCGCACCGATCCGCTGAAAGGCGATACCGACGGCGATGGCCTGAGCGATAAGGACGAGCTGGTGATCCATCACACAAACCCAACCTCGGTCGATACCGATGCTGACGGCCTCAAAGACGGCGAAGAGCTCGCGCGCAAAACAAATGCTCTCGTGCCCGATACCGATGGCGACGGTCTGCTGGATGGCGATGAAGTCAATACGCACAAAACCGACCCGCTCCAAGAAGATACCGACGGCGACGGCCTCAAAGACGGTGAGGAAATCAAGCAGTACAACACGAGCCCGAATAACATGGACAGCGATGCCGATGGCCTCAAAGACGGCGAAGAAGTGCGGACTTATAAGACCAATCCCAGCCGCGATGATACCGACGGCGACGGACTCAAAGACGGCGATGAGATTAATCGCTATAAAACCGACCCGAATAATACGGATACCGACGGCGATTCGCTCAGCGATGGCGATGAAGTCAATACATACAAATCCGACCCGCTGAAAACCGATACGGATGGCGATTCGCTTAGCGATGGCGATGAAGTAAACAAGTACAAAACCAATCCCATTTCAGGCGATACCGACAACGACGCTCTTGGCGACGGCCTCGAAGTGAATAAGTACAAAACCAATCCGACAGATGTGGACAGCGATAAAGATGGCCTGCGCGATGGCGATGAGGTGAACAAATACAAAACCGACCCGCTGAATATCGACTCCGATAACGACGCGCTGAAAGACGGCGATGAAGTCAATACATACAAGACCAATCCCGCTCTGGCTGATACCGACGGCGATTCGCTCAACGATGGCGATGAAGTCAATCGCACGAAGACCAATCCGTTGGACCCGGATACCGACAAAGATGGTGTGCGCGATGATGTGGACAAATGTCCGCTTATCCCCGGCGAGCCGACCGATGGCTGCCCACCCAAACCCAAGCCCAATACAGTGACCAACTTCCCCGGTATTCTCTTTATTGTGAACACCGATAAGTTCGACCTCACAGTGCCGGGTACTATCGAGAATCTGAATAAAATCAAAGCTCTCGTGGATCAATGCCCCGATCTGAAGGTGGAAATCGAAGGCCACGCCAGCAGCGAAGGCGACGACAAGCGCAACCAGGAGCTCTCCGAAATGCGTGCAGCAGCAGTAAAAAGCTGGCTGATACAACAGGGCGTTGATGCGTCCAGAGTAGTAAACACGATTGGCTATGGCTCTACCAAACCGCTCATCCCCGAGCCGAAGAAAAGCAAAAAAGTTTCTGCCGATCAGGTGGAAGCCGCTCGCAAACAGAACCGCCGTATTGCGGTAAGGGTTGTAGAAACCTGCAAATAATCTCGGTATTCTGCAAAAATATAACGCCCGCTTCACACGAAGCGGGCGTTGTTGTTTTACGTACTGTACCGAAAAGAACTACTTCTTCAGCAGCCAAGCAAGATATAAATCACTATGCTTCCCGCTCCGAAAGAGCACCTCCCTCTTGCAGAGCGCCCAGTAGCCTTTCCCTTGCGTCCGGTATTGCCCGCCCCGCCTATGGGAGCAGAACATTGCCATTGCTGTCGAGCTCCCAGAAGGGATTGTACGCTACCTCGAAAAGATGCCCGTCTGGGTCGCGAAAGTAACTACTGTAGCCACCCCAAAACACTTTCTGCGGTCGCTTTACAATAGTAGCGCCAAGCCGTTCCACTGCCGCAATCACTTGGTCTACTTCATGCTCGCTGGCGGTGTTATAGGCAAGCGTCATACCCGAGAAGCCGTGCCCTGTGGCTTCGACACAGGCATCATTAGCCAGAGCATCGCGCGGATACAAAGCCAGCACAATTCCGTTCAATGGAAAAAACACAATATCGTCCTGGCTCGCCTGCGATCTTTTCCAGCCAAGCCCCTTCTCGTAAAAATCAATTGATCTTTCAAGATCAGCCACGCCAAGCGTGATAATGTTAATTCTCGGGTTCATGATTTTCTCCTGTATGGCATTGCTGTTCCCTCTGGTGTAGGAACAAGTATGCGATATTTACAGCAGCATGCTGCGTAACATGCCGTCTATTGCGTTGCCAAATACGACACAATATCTACACAGCCATCGACCGCGCAGTGGCGAGAAGGCCTTCTTCATAGCTTGTAGGAGCGACTCCAAAAGCCGTTGTAAATTTACTACTATCGAATATATAGTCGGTGTCGTACTGGTACAGCATTTCAATACTTTCGCGCACTACTCCGGTAAAAACGCCCACGAGCTGAAGCATCCAGCGCGGCAACACCATACACTTCGGCTGTGTTCCAAACGCCTGTGCCGTAAGCTCTACAATTTTCCGGCCTGTAAGCGGCGGCGCCGCAGTAGGAAGATGCCATACCTGATTGAACGCACTTGCAGTATTGCCGAGCAGAGCCGTGGCTTTTCCCGCATCGGGCGTATAGGTAAGCGAATGCACAGCGTCGGCGTTGAGCATCCACTGGGCGGTTTTGCCCCGGCGCAGATTTTCAAACACCATCACCGTTACAAAGCTCAGCGCCGCACCCGGCCCGTAGAAATCGGCAGCGCGCACAATTTGCGCTGTAAGCCCACCGCGCTCCACCTCGTCCATGAGCATCGCAGCGATTTGTAACCGCACTTCACCTTTTTTGCTTACCGGACGCATAGGTGTGCTTTCGGTCATCTGCCCTTGCACTCTGCCATAGGCATACACATTATCGAAAAATACTAACCGCGCATTGTGGTGCTTGCAAGCTGTAATTACATTGTGCATCACCACAGGCCACTGCTCCCGCCAGGTCGCTATATTGTAGGGCAGCCCAACTGTCAGGTACACAACATCAGACCCCTCGACAGCTTTCATCGTTTGCTCTGCATTGGTAAGGTCGGCAGCCAGCAGTTCGTCGGCTGTATTCACCTTTTTAGGAGCTCGGCTCACCAAGCGTATATCGTTGGTGTACTGCGGTAAAGCTGCCGCCAGCTCTCTACCAATCACACCATTTGCCCCGAGAATTGTCTGCATATCATACCCAGAAAGTAGTATTAGAACAAGCTACAAACGCGGTCAATTTATGAGGGCATGGCTTCCCGCGCAATAGTATTGTTCTGATAAAGCACGCGAGCTATGTCTATAAACTACAGAACCGATTTCGTCGTCGGACGCTGCAACGCACGAGAATGTGCGAAGTTGCAATACCTTGTATCTATCCTACAACTCCACGATGATTCATCGACGCGACTTTATCATGGACATGATCGAGCGGTTCATGGCCATTCTATTCCGCCTTTCGGGTCTGAAGGCAGTGGGCGCCTACGACGATGCGCTTGCTTTGATCAACGACTATCTGAACGACATTTTTGCTCAATCGGGCAGAAAGTACGAGCCAGAAGCGCTACACGAACACCTTGCGAGCTCAGACATCGACGAAGCGCTGCGGGTGCGGATATGCGCGCTACTCAAAGAAAAATCGGCAATTCTGCTGGCAATGGGCGACGACAAGCAAGCCAGTCGTGCGCTCCACGCTTTGCTCTTTGCCATGCGCGAAACCGCACAGGAAAGTATTGATAGAGAGGGAAGACAAAAGCTGCTCAGCGACTTGTGCCGCGACACATCGCCTACAGTTATCGACCCACCGCTGTTTTCTTTGTTTCTCTCTACACTCATCGCTCATGGTCTGTACGCAAAAGCCGACGACACGGTGTTTCGTTATGAGGCAGTAATCGCCGAACCATCCGCTCTTGCAGCCATAATGCAGATGTATGACACAATGATGCAGCTAAACGAGAGCGAACTTCGCACTGGAAATTTCTCCCGGCAGGAAGTAGAGGAGTCGCTAGAAGAGCTGATAAAACTATCGGCCTTATCGGGATAGCTCCCAATACAATTTATTTACATAGAACCGCTGTTGGCGTAGAACACACGCAGCGGCTGTGCAACGCGGTGCGAGGACGAGCTTACGATAACCCGCACGCATGGCCAACGACCGAAGCGCTCACTCCTTCCGCAGCCATCCCAGTACGCAGTCGTTGTCGATTCTCCACTTGTTGTTGCGGAACAGCAGGGAATAGGACACCCTCGACGGCGCTGACGGCCCGGGATTTTGCTGGATAATCTCTATTTCGCTGTCTGATACGCGAGAAATAATAGCTATGTGTCCGTATCGGTTGAACACCGTACCATCGAGCACGAGCATATCATCCGGACGGGGTTTGCTTTTGCTGCCATTGGTGTACTGCCGCAGATTGCGCTCGGAATTCATAGAGCCATCAGCTATGCCTGTGCGGAAGAAATCTTTGGCATGCCCCCGGTCGTATGGCATTTTATGGTGCAGATGCTCGTAGTAGTAGCGTTTTGCAAACTCCACACACTGGTATTTCAGCCCGATATTATAGCCATCGGCGGAGGTATTGCGCCCCCATACATTGCCAACGGCACCATTGTAGTACACAACAACACCGTTCAGGCTATCGACCGGCATTCCCGGCTTTTTTTCAAAGAATGAACCGGGAAGCACATAAACAGCACTGGCAACAACGGCAGCACAGCAGAGCACGAACAAACGGATGCGTTTCATCGCGAAGGGAAGGTTTTGTTGTTTAATGCTTTTCCGGTGAGTGCTTCTTGGAGAGTATGGAGTTTCATTCTGCGAAATTTGGCGTTAGTGCGCTATTTTGCCCAGCCATTACCAAAAGATTTTGTTCCCTTTCTGTGCATTCCATCAGTGGGCACTTTCACCGTCGAAAAAAAATCGTTAGATTCTCCTAAATATTATGCCAAGTTATTCGGCATATCGGGCGAGCTCCGTAGCGAGCTTTGCCCATCCTGTTTCATTGCATTGCAAAGCAGCCATGTTTGTTATAGATTCCATCCTTGTCGACGAGCATTTGCTTGAAACGCAGTTTCTCTGCGACCTCAACAAGTGCCACGGAGCCTGCTGCACGATGAAGGGCGGGGCAGGTGCACCGCTCAGCAACGACGAAGCGCAGGAGATTCGGGATGCCGTAGAGCCATCATCTAAGTATCTGACGATGGAATCCCTGCGGGTAATTGCAGAGCAAGGAGTAGTCGTAGGCGAAAAGGGCGACTACACGACCCGCTGCATCGACGACGCCGACTGCGTGTTTGTGTTCTATGAAAACGGCGCTGCAAAGTGCGCCATTGAGCGGGCGTATTTCAACGGCGAGACATCGTTCCGCAAGCCCATTTCGTGCCATTTGTTCCCGGCGCGCGTAACGGACTTCGGCGGCCCGTATGTGTACTACGAAGAAATTCCAGAGTGCCGCCCAGCGCTTGCCAATGGCAAAGAACAAGGTGTACCGGCATACGCAATGCTCGAAGAATCGCTCGTGCGCGCCTTTGGACGGGAATGGTACGAGAGGCTCCAAGAATTTGCCAAAAGCAGGCAAAAGGTGAGCCAAACAGCAGACAACTGACAGCCGGACAACCGGCAGTACAGATCAACAAACCAGAGGACTCTATCGGCTTTTGTTACCCAGGACGCTATGCAGCTTTCACTCAGCCTTCATACATCGCTTACGCAGACCCTGACACCCCAGCAGGTGCAGTACCTAAAACTGCTCCAGCTTACCAATATGCAGTTAGAGCAATATCTCCAGCAGGAAATAGAAGCAAACCCCATGCTGGAAGAGTCGCAGGAACAGGATGCGGAAGAGCGCGACGCAGAAATATTGCAACCGCAGCAAGAGCATGTACAGGTTTCGCTCGAACCGGAGGAGCACAGCTCCTACGATACCGACGACGCCCCCTACGAAGCACCGTCGATGGACAACTTCGACCCGACGGATGCGACAAACCCCGACGATAATACCTGGCAAGACTACATCGACGATGACGAGTATCGCTCGCCTCGCTCTGCCGACGGCGACAACGACGACCCGTTCCCAATGCGCTCTGTTGTCTCGTTCGTAGAAGAACTACTCGACCAGCTCGCACTGCTCAACCTTTCGGAAGAAGAAAGGCTGCTGGGCGAAGAGATTTTGTGGAATGTCGAGCCCAATGGCTATCTGGGTCGTCCGCTCGGCGATATTGCCGAAGCAGCCAACGACAACATACGCGAGCGAAATCTCAATATGTTGCGCCAGATTGCCAACCAACCTGCGCCTGTTGTTCCCGCTTTGGACATAGAAACCCCGCAGCCAGCCTACTCGACGACAGATGCCGCAGCTACAGCCTATGGTATAGGCGACCTGTCGCTTATGGCCGCGCCCGATAGCGATACGGAACTGCCTCATGCCAATGGCTCCAACGGCATCAGCGACCTCGACGACGAACTCCGGGAATTTGCGCGCTCGCATAATGTACAACTCCTCCAGCCAGTCACGCTTCCGCAAGCCGAACGCCTGCTCCGCATTATCCAGCTCTTAGAGCCCGCAGGTATTGGCGCACGCAACCTACAGGAGTGCCTGCTGGCACAACTCAATGCGCTGCCGCGCCTGAATGCCGCCCATAAGCTCGCCCGCGAAGTGCTTTCTAAATGCTATGATGCTTTCCGCATGAAACACTACGATGTGATGATGCGCACGCTACGTGTATCGGAAGGATACCTGCGCGAAGCATTGGAAGTAATTCGCAGCCTCAATCCCAAGCCCGGCGGCGGCGACCCCAGCATGGGTACACAAACAGTGATCCCGGATTTTTTCATCGAATACGACGAAGAAAAAGACGACTTCCTCGTGCTGCTCAACGACAGCCGCCTGCCAGCGCTTAGCATTAACCGCGAATACGAAAAAGTACGTCGTGAAGCCCGGCGCAATAAGTTCAACAAGGACACGCGGGAATGGCTGCGAAAAAAGCACGACGACGCAAAGTTTCTTATCCAAGCGATGAACCAGCGCCGCGATACCATGCGCAAGGTGATAACGGCTATTGTTCACCGCCAACGCGATTTCTTCCGCCACGGCGAGAACTACCTGAAACCGCTTATCTACCGCGATATTGCCGACGACACAGGTCTGGATATTTCGACGGTGTGCCGCGTAGTCAATGGCAAATACGCACAAACCGAATACGGCGTTTTCGAGCTGCGCTACTTCTTTAGCGAGTCGTTGGAGTCCGATGATGGAGAAGAAATCTCTACAAAAGTGATAAAGAATAAGCTGAAAGAGCTCATCGAAAGCGAGCCCAAAAAGAAGCCGCATTCCGACGACAAGCTCGCCAGTGAAATGAAAAAACTCGGCTATAATGTGGCGCGCCGCACGGTAGCAAAGTACCGCGAACAACTCCGCATACCTGTAGCAAGGCTGAGAAAAGAGCTGTAATACGGTGCTTGTGGCACGGGCGTCGTTGGATGGGGCGGCGTAGAGGCGCCTCAAGCGACGCCCCTACGCCGCGTCGCTGTCGCCGGTCGCACATCCCCGCTACTGCTCTGGCCAAAGGCTTTGCGCCAGATGCAGAACGATACAACGCGGTGGAAGTCGGCAAACCACGTAGCGGACATGCAACGCGGTGCAGAGACAGAAGCATGAGCAACCGCAGAAGCGCCATGCCGAATACAACGCCCAGCAAGGTCTCTATCAGACATTCTCCCAAAACTCTTTTAGCTTATTATCCAACGGTGACTATCCATCTATGCAGAACTTTTACTCGCGCAATCTGCACCTGATTATCGCACTTTTTAGCCTTATCGCGCTCTGTACAAGCTGTAGAACATGGGCCGAGCGCGAGATCATGCTTTCCCTGACCGACGATGTATCGGGATGCACAGTAGAGAGCCCTCTTCCTCCGGTCTATACATCTGTTCGGTTTACCGGCGAATGCAGCAACCACCGCGCAAACGGGTACGGGAAGGCTGTCTTCTATACTGCGGAGAACAAACCGGCAATGGAATACGAAGGCATGTTTGTCGACGGCAAACTCCAGGGCAAAGGAAAGGCATTTGTCCACAACGGCTCGTACATCATCGAAGGCCAGTGGCAGGACGGTTGCCCTGTAGGATGTACAGCATCGGCATATCCCCCCATATTATTCGAAAATCCGACTCGGGGCATGGCTCAAGAGCAACTACAGGTAGAGAAAAACGCCGTCATCGCTATAGAGCAAATTCAGCCGTATATTATCTATCCCGGCGATGCCAGACTATACGGGCGAGTGGGCAGGGTGACATTACAAGTGTTGGTTTCGATAGATGGCCAAATAGTACGTGCTTATGTCGGACCTGAAGGAACAGACCCCGGCTTTGCGTTCTCTGCTCTGAATGCCATCTTCCAGTCGGGCGTTACTGCAGAGCCTGCGATCATGAACGGCGTCCCAGTTCCTACATGGGTAGTAATCCCTATCACATACAAAATGCGGTAGAGGGCAATTGTCGCAATCCGGCCTGCTCTTACCTCATTGTGCTATTGGAACCGCTCTCATCGGATCAGTGAACTTTTGCTATCTGGCCGGTGTTTGGCCTGATGGAGCGCGGCAAATGGTGGGATTGTTCATCAATATTTGTATATTCCAACTGCCCCGTCCCTCAACCGATTTTCTACTTTTTCAATTTTACTATGATACTGCGCGAAAAGGCGGATATCCGCACTGTTTTGTACATGGTCACGACTACAGCTCTCCTGCTTATACAATGGAATGTCACAGGCTTTACGCTGTGGTTATACCCTGCTTATCTGTTTTTCTCCGTTGCTGTTGCAGTGATTGCACACAACCACAATCACCTGCCGGTATGGAGAAACAGGCTGCTGAATATTTTTACCGACTACTGGCTGACGCTCTTCTACGGTTTTCCGGCTTTTGGCTGGATTCCTACGCACAACCTGAACCATCATAAACTGAACAACAAGGAAGGTGACTATACGATCACCTACCGCATGAGCGAAAGCAACAATCTGGTAACGCTGCTTACCTATCCTTCGATAAGCAGCTATCATCAGCAAAAGCCCATCCGCGACTATATGAAGCGTTTGTGGAATACAAACCGCACGAATTTTTACCTCGCTGCCTCGCAATATGTCGTGCTGGCTCTGTACTACATTGCCGTACTGCTGCTGGACTGGCAAAAGGCGCTGCTGTTCGTCGTTATCCCACATCAAGTGGCGCTGTTCAGCATTCTGATTTTCAACTACGTACAGCATGTCCATGCCGACGAAGAATCGCAATACGACCACTCGCGCAATTTTGTAGGCCCGATGCTGAACACTATGCTGTTCAACAACGGTTTCCACACGATCCACCACGAGAAAGCTGGTTTACACTGGAGCAAAACGCCCGAAGCATTTAAACAAATCCAGCCGATGATCGATCCGGCTCTGAACGAGCGCAGCTTCTGGGGCTATATGATACGGGTGTATATTCTCGCTCTCTTTGCCCCTAAACTTCGCACAAGTTCCAAACGCGCTGCACGCATGCAGCATCGGGAAACAACGATACGGAAGCCGGAAACAACGGTAGTATCACCGCGATAAATAGGGGGCAGCCCGAACATTTGCGTAGGTGTTCCGTAGAAGTGCCAAATTGTAGTGTAATAAAAAGGGGTCTCTATGGTACTTTTGATTCTCGGTCTGTTGTTAGTACTGGCAGCATTTGTTCTCGGACGTGTTACCGGCACTGCTCCCGGTCTGCGCAAGCTACTGGCCATCGGCGGTGTTGCCTTGGGTGGTATTGGGATTGCAACATCGACAGTTCGGCAGATTGATCCCGGAGAAGTAGGAGTGCAGGTGCTATTCGGCAGTGTGCAGTCCGGTATTCTGCACGAAGGTCTGTCGTTTGTCAATCCGCTCATCGATGTCGAAACGTTCTCGACCAGAACCCAGAACTACACGATGTCGGCAGTTGTCGACGAAGGACAAAAAAACGGCGACGATGCCATCCGCGTGCTGAGCAGCGATGGCCTAGAAGTAATGATCGACCTTACTGTGCTCTATCGGATTATTCCCGGCGATGCTCCTCGTATGCTGCAAGAGACGGGAACCGACTTTCTGAACACCTTTGTGCGCCCGATTACACGCACACGCATACGCGAGAACGCAGTGTACTTTGCGGCTGTCGATCTGTATTCAAAGAAAAGGGAAGAATTTCAGACGCGGATTAGCCAGGCCATAGAACAGGATTTCCACAAGCGCGGACTCCTTCTGGAAAATGTCTTGGTGCGTAATATCACGCTGCCGACCTCGGTAAAGGAAAGCATCGAGCGCAAGATTACAGCAGAACAAGAAGCCCAACGCATGGAGTTTGTGCTCGCCAAAGGCAAGCAAGAGGCCGACCTCAAGCGCATAGAAGCGCAGGGCGTAGCCGACGCACAGAAGATACTCAACGAGGGCTTGTCCGATAAAATTCTCCAATATGAATCTATCAAGATGCAGCGCGAGCTCGCGTCGTCGCCGAACTCCAAGGTGATTATCATGGGTTCAGGACGCAACAGCCCTCCGCTGTTTTTCGATAGCAAATAGGGAAATAAAAGAGCTTGTGTAAAAGTGCGGGAAGAAGATTTCTCGCACTTTTCTTTTATACGCTACGCCCATTTTCTGCCCACGCACAAAGGCTTATGCTTATAATTTGATATTTATGGGCGAACGGTGTTCAATAAAAAGAAAATCGCACTATCCCCGCAGCATGCTTCTGCTCCGCAAACTGAGCCTGGGAGAAACCCGACTATCGGCCATAGAAGCACTGCTCACGGCAATATTTGTTCCCGCGTACCGAGACAGAGAGCCTGTAGGATCGCGGCTAATCGTTCCTATCACATTTGCCATGAGATAAGAACAAATGGCCTACAGACCTCTCTTTGCCAATTATTCTACATCTTATCCGTTATAGCATTTTCACGGTCTGCGGCTCAGCCGCCCCAAGAGTAAGAATTGTTCTCTGCGAATATTTATAAATAGTTAACCTGCAATGATTTCAGTCTCCAACGTTACCAAGGCCTACGGCTCCAAACTCCTGTTTGAAAACGTCGCGGTGCAGTTTACACCGGGCAACCGCTATGGTCTTACCGGTCCCAACGGCGCTGGTAAGTCGACCTTTATGAAAATTCTTCAGGGCGACGAAGAACCCAACAGTGGTTCGGTACACGTGCCGAAAAAAATCGGCATTCTGCGTCAGGACCAGTTTCGCTACGACAATTATCGCATTATCGACACAGTGCTGATGGGGAACCCCACGCTCTGGTCGGCGCTTGAAGAACGCGAAACGCTCTACAATGCCACCGACTTTACCGATGAAATGGGCATTCGTCTCGGTGAACTCGAAGGCATTATTGCCGACGAAGATGGCTATGTGGCCGAGCAGCAAGCTGCTGAAATTCTTCAGGGCATTGGTATTCCTGCCGAACGGCATGAACACCTGATGACTACTCTGCCTACCGACTTAAAATTCCGCGTCCTTCTGGCACAGGCGCTCTTTGGCGGTCCGGAAGCACTGCTGTTGGACGAGCCTACCAACTACCTCGACCTTGCATCAATCCAGTGGCTGGAGGAAACTCTGATAGCGTACACTGGCACGCTCGTGGTGATCTCGCACGATAGGCATTTCCTGAATTCGGTATGTACCGACATCGCCGATATCGACTACGAAACGATTATTATCTATCCCGGCAACTACGACAACATGGTAGAGGCCAAAGTGCAGTCGCGTTCTCGTATCGAGGCGGAAAACCGCGATAAACAGAAAAAAGTAGCACAACTCCAAGAGTTTGTTTCCCGCTTTGGCGCCGGTACGCGCTCCAGCCAAGTGCAGTCGCGCAAGAAAGAAATCAGCCGCCTTGAGCTCACAGAGCTGAAAAAAACCAATATTCAGCGCCCGTATATCCGCTTTGAAGTCAAACGCCTCTCGGGTACAACAGTGCTCGAAGCGCAGAACATCTCGAAATCCTACGAACAGCTTGACGGGTCGATCCTGCCGGTGATCGAAGGATTTTCTATGAGCATTGGTCGGGGCGAGAGGATTGCGGTAATCGGCAACAACGGTATGGGTAAAACAACGCTGGTGCGAATGCTCGTGGGCGATCTCACGCCCGATGAAGGCGTTGTAAAGCCCGGCCATGAAGTGTCGTTGGGCTATTTCCCGCAGGACTACAAGCAGGGAATCGAAGCAGGTAGAACGGCCTACGACTGGCTCGCAGGCTTTGCAGGCGAAGAAGGCAACGAAGTATTGCGCGGCCTTCTGGGGCGCATGCTGTTCAGCGGTGAAGCAGCCCTCAAGCAGACCGAAAACCTCTCCGGTGGGGAGTCGGCTCGCTTGCTGATGGCCAAGCTCATGCTGCTGCAACACAATACGCTTATTCTCGATGAGCCGACAAACCACCTTGACCTCGAAGCTGTAAGCGCTCTCGCTGATGCTCTCGAAAAGTACACAGGCACGGTGCTGTTTGTAAGCCACGACCGCGATCTCGTAAGCCAAGTGGCAACGCGTATTATCGCTCTTACGCCCGACGGTATCGCCGACTATGAAGGCACCTACGAAGAATACCTCGCCGCGCTCAGCGAAGGCAAACCAAGCGCTATGCCGCACAAAAGGAAATCGGCAGCACTGCTGCTGTAATTAGTCTGAAATGTTGTATGCAAAACCCCGGTCGCTTTTCGATTGGGGTTTTCTTTTTGCGCCCATATCGCGGCCCAACCGCTTCGTTCGCGAGCCGCCCTGCAATGCCGGTACGTCTCTACCTCGCCTTACCGCATATTCTGATCAGCGTATAACCACCGACCTCACAATATCTCTACCCATAGCAGTGAGGACAAGCGTGTACACACCCGGCGACAACTGCGATACATCAATGCTATAGGTATTCGCAGGCTGGATATTGTCTGCGTGCAACACACGGGCACCGGCAATTGTGTACAGATCGGCTGTAAAATTGTTCAGAGCTATTGGTGCAATGTGTACAGCTATATAGCTATCAGCAGGAGTAGGATAGAGCAGAACCTCTGGCAGCCCTATCGATTCCCCCCACACGCCTGTGGCCGCAGGCGTGTAAGTCTGCACCGCTTCAGTGATACTCACGTGCCCCGAACCCGGCCCTGTATTCCCCGAAGGCACAGTGCCGTAGTATGTCGGCCCAACTACATAGGGATACACCGGATACAAATCGTCATTGAGTGTGATAAAATACGCATAAGTGCCATTGGGATAGTCGGGCGTCGAGCAAAAACGACCATTGTGCTCGTCCAGATCGCCGGAACTCTCTACGTATTCATAGTCTTCGAGAAAACTGCCCAAAGGGTACTGTTCGCTCACCGCCGGGCCATACTTACTCTCTGTGAGTTGCGTACCATCGGGCAAGCTCGTCCTTTCGGCTATTGCCCGCAGTTGATAGCTGCTTTTCATACGCACAATTGCCCCAGAACCATCCGTACCTGCAAAGCCATAAGCACCGTAAATTGGAAATCCATCGAACGCATAGCCGATAATAGGAGAGTGGTGCTGGCTGTCGGTGTCGTCGTATAGACAAGTAGGGTTGATATGATGGTGGTACTCGCCATTTGGCGCGGGGTGCCCGAGGCAGTCGTCAAAGCTTTTCCCTTCGTACACAAATGCATCTTGGAACCATACATTTTGGCTGTTGTAGCTGAAGCCGTCCTTTGCATTAAACACCGAAACACCATTTGTCCAGACACCTATGTGCCCCATCGGGGTAGCGATAGATGTACCCGTATTTGGCGCGGGATGGCGCGTCACCTTGAACACAAAGTTCTGGTTGCGCGGGGTGTTGGGGTTCGACGCCCAGGGTCCGATATCATAGGCCGGAATACAGGTGGCGCTTACGTACACATTGTTGTCTGAATACTGCACTTGCTGCACATTGGAAGGAATGTTGTTGTAGCCGGTATCGCCCGTTGTGTTTACAATCCACGAGGTCACTTCCGGGCCGAGCTGCGCATAAACAGTAGTTGCAGCCAGAAAGATGCCACAAAGAACAGATAGAAGCATAGTTGTCATAGATCCTCAACTGTACAAGTAAGTCATTTATACAAAATTGTACAAATGACTTATCGGAGATGCCATTAGTTTAACCGTGCTTTGCTTTTCTTGCTACCACAGCGATTCTGCACTGCTATCTGGCCTAATTTTTCCTTTGCTCGCCAGCGGGCTTTGTACTAACATTGCAGCCTATCAGCCGGGCTCTGTACTCCGGACAACAACATCGTCCCCAAACTTCTGATTGTCTATGGAAGCTCTCTTTATCTTGATTCCTCTCGCTCCCTTTCTCTTTTTCGCGCTGGTCTTCTGGTTTCTGCCCAGCCTGAAAATTCTGCATCCACAGGAAGAACTCGTCGTGCTGTACTGGGGTAAATACAGAAAAACGGTTGCCGAACCGGGCATTCATTTTATCAATGTCTTGGGCCGCAAACTCATTCGCATTTCTACCAAGCAGCAAACCATTGAACTACCCAAGAACACGGTGGCTGATGGCAATGGCAATCCGATTATCATTTCCGGCATTATCACCTTTATCTTTCGCGATACAAAAAAAGCAACGCTCGAAGTAGAAGAACCGACCCGGTTCGTGCACTCGCAGGCACAGGCCGTGCTCAAGCAAATTGCTTCGCAGTATCCTTATGAGTCCAAAGACGGTCATTCGCTCAAGGCAGAAGCTGAAAAGATAAGCGCTGAACTTCGCACAAGACTCCAAGAAAAAGTGGCGCCCGCCGGTGCACAAATTAACAGCTTCGAGCTGAACGACTTGGCATATGCGCCCGAAATAGCACAGAATATGCTTATCAGACAACAGGCGATGGCACTTGTAGATGCTCGGAAAATCATCGTAGAAGGCGCCGTCGATATTGTCAACGACGCGGTGAACCTGCTCGGTGAAAAACAGATCAGCTTGGACGAAGAAACCAAGGCGCGCCTGATTGTCAATCTGCTTACAGTGATATGTGGCGACTCGAAGGTGCAGCCCACGGTTGCAATTACGTCGGATAAACAATCCTCTATGTAGTATGGCATCGGCACAGCCCCCGCACAACAACAGCACAAAACGCAACGAAGACCTGCGCGACCTCGGATTTGGCAGCGTCGTCTCCAACGAAAGCCGCGAACGGCTGCTCAACCGCGATGGTACATTCAACGTTCAGCGGCGTGGCCTGCGCTTCTGGGCGTCGATGAGCCTGTACCACTCGCTGCTTACCATGTCGTGGCGCAAGTTTCTGCTTTTGGTCGTGCTGTTCTACGGTGTGCTCAATCTCATCTTTGCCTGTGCCTATCTGCTGTGTGGTACCAATGCTCTGATTGGACCAGCCAGCCATACATCCGCCGAACGATTTACAACGGCGTTTTTCTTCAGCATTCACACATCGGCTACGATTGGCTACGGCAATGTGAGCCCTGGCAATCTGGCGGCGAACATCGTTGTCACTCTCGAAGCCTTTACTGGTCTGCTCACTGTGGCTCTGATTACAGGCATGGTGTTTGCTCGCTTCTCGCGTCCGACGGCTCGTATTAGGTTCAGCAACAACGCGCTTATTACTCCGTATGGCAACGGCGGTACGTCGTTTCAGTTCAGAATGGTGAATATACGCACCAACGAGCTGCTCGAAGTAGAGGCTAAAGTGCTTCTCTCGATGTTCCACACAGTGAACGGCGTGCGTGTGCGGCGATTTCATACATTAGAACTCGAACGCAACAAGGTGGCTTTTTTCCCGCTGAGCTGGACAGTCGTTCATCCTATTACAGAGTCGAGCCCGTTGCACGGCTGTACAATCGACGATCTCCGGCAGGCTGATGCGGAATTTCTGATCCTGCTTACGGGTATCGACGAGACATTTTCGCAGGCTGTACACGCCCGCTCGTCGTACAAAGCGCAAGAGCTTCTGCTCAACGAAAAATTTGATGATATTTTTGTGAGATCGGCGCAAGGCGGCGACTTGGCTATCGACATCGACCGCATGCACGATACAGTTCCAGTAGAAATCCAGTAACCAAGTAGCGCTTATCGTTTCTGTATCGGCGGTTCTTCCTATGCGGTAGAGGCCGACGTCTTCGCATTTGTTACCGTAGGAACGGTGCGAGGACGAGCTTACGATAACTTCCAGCCACACGGCGTTCGTCTGCACATCATTTTTATGATAACTGCACGCGGTGCGGAGAAGGAACGGCGGCGCAACGGCAAAAAGCCACAAACAGGTGTATTCCATCGCTGTATGGTTTATTGCTGAAGAGGAGATAATATGACAACGACAACTGCCGAAAAAGTTTCGGCTGCTTTTATCGGATTCTTTACATTTCTCGGCACCTTGGCAGCAGTGGTCCTCATACTGTTTCTGCTTATCGGCGCTACGCTTGTAGACGGCAAAACAGCACCCTGGCTACAACCGTACACCTCTTCTGTTGTCATCATAGCTCCAATCCTCGGAATTGGTGTGGGGACATTCGTGGCGTGGCGCTACTTACAATCGCAAAGCGCAAAGCGCGCAAAAGCATCTCTCTGACCCACATACAGCAAATATTTTCCGTAAATAGTCTCTTTTCCTGCTAAAACCGCCATTCCTATAAAAATTGTTTGGCGCTGTAATCGCTCGCTGTTATATTGGAGATATAAGAGTATCTAATCTTATTACTTTAAGCAAGTTGTTATGTCTACTGTCTGCAACCATACATTCCACATCCCTGTCATGGGGCTTGCATTCACCATCGACACACCGATAAAAGTGGCCCGCTACGGTATTTCTTCGGTTATCTCGATTGTAGATGATGTACTTACAGAATCCATGCGCGAGTATTACGCAGCAAAGGCAGGGGAGGCATATACACCAATTACAGCGAAAGATGAGGACTTCCGAGCACGTAGAATTACCGCCTATATCGACCTCGTAAAGCGTATTGTGGACAAGCAAGTACAGGAAATGCAGCGCGGTTCATTTGAAGAAGGCAGCGATCTCGCTCGGTATTTCCAACTGCTACCCGAGTCATCGCCCGTGAAGCAGTTGTACAACACTATGCTGGCAACGACCATCCCGGAAGAGAAAGAAGCCATGTGCCAGCAGTTGCGCGAAGAAGTTCGCCCGGGCGCCATCAATGTCAATATTATGACTAAAGTGGACAAGGCGAACTTTACGGCTGCCGACGAAGCGCTCCCGCCGGAGTTTTCGGATGCACTAGCTGCCCTGCGCGGGTTTGCCCAAAGCACCGTAGAATCTGCGGTTGTACTGTCGGCTGGTATGAATCCCCGGTTGTACTCTTATATAGAACAGTTTTCCGACTTTTTCCCGGATGCAAACGGCAGGCAGCGCAAAGAGATTATTCTCAAGGTAAGCGACTACCGCTCTGCTTATATTCAGGGGAAAATGCTAGCGAAGAAGGGACTGTGGGTATCGGAATTTCGCATCGAATCGGGGTTGAACTGCGGCGGCCACGCATTCGCTACCGAGGGATTGCTGTTAGGCCCGATACTTGAACAGTTCAAGAATCAGCGGAACGAGCTGTACCAAGAGCTGCTCGGCTTGTATCACCAAGCACTTACAACACGCGGTATCGTGCCGCCGGAAACACTGCCACTGCGTATTACAGTACAAGGCGGCATAGGAACAACGGAGGAGCACTCATTTCTGATAGGGCACTACAATGTGGACTCCACAGGCTGGGGATCGCCCTTTCTCCTTGTTCCAGAGGCAACGACCGTCGACGACGACACCTTACAGCTCCTGTGCAGAGCTCGCAGAAGTGACTACTACACCAGTGATATATCGCCGCTTGGCGTTCCCTTCAATACTGTGCGAGGTACTTCCAGCGAACAGCAGAAGCTCCAGCGAATAGAGGCCGGACGCCCGGGAAGCCCGTGCATTAAAAAATACTTGGCCTCTAACACAGAGTTTACAAACCGCCCGATCTGCGTGGGATCGCGGCAATACCAAGCTCTAAAAATACAGCAGCTTCAGCAGCAGGATTTATCGCCAGAAGCGTATCGCAAAGAATACAACCGCATTGTCGTAAAGGACTGTCTATGCGAAGGCTTAGCGTCGTCGGCTCTTATTACTACAGGTACAGGCATTGGTGGGCGGCGTAAACGAAGCAATGCGGTACTTCTCTGCCCGGGTCCAAATCTGGGCTACTTCTCCGGCATACGAAGCCTCGAAGATATGATTGGGCATATTTATGGCCGAAAACACCTTCATTTCAGCGAGGAACGCCCGCACATGTTCATCAACGAACTCAATCTATACGTCGAATATCTGAATAAAAAAGCGGGAGAATATGTAGAATCTCCGGCGGCAGGGCCGAGGAAGTATATCGAATCTTTCAGGAACAATCTCCTGATCGGGATTGCGTACTACGCAAAGCTCGCTGGCGATCCGGTAACAGCACACAATTTCGACAGTGCATTTCCACAGCAGCTTCGTCGGGCAGAAGAACAGCTTCGGGCTATGCCATTTTTTAAGGATACAAACTGCACGATAACCGAAAATCAATAGCCATGCTATCAAAAACCTGTACATATGGTATTCAGGGTGTAATTTACGTTGCACTACAGCCAACGAATCAATACACTCCCATCGGCACCATTGCCGAAGCTCTGAACATACCGTTCCAGTTTCTGAAAAAGATTCTTCAGGTGCTTACACAGGCCGGTATTCTGATTTCCTACCGGAGCCCGAAAGGTGGTGTAGCTCTGGCTCGTCCTGCTGCGACGATTACTCTGCTCCAAGTGGTAGAGGCAATTGACGGCAGCGATGTTTTCACCCAATGTATTCTAAAACTTCCAGGTTGTGGCCATACTAAGCCATGTCCGCTTCACGAGTCGTGGTCAGTCGAGCGGGTGCGCCTGCGCCAAATGTTTGAAACAACGACGCTGGGCAGCGTAGCGACACAAATACACAACAACGAGCGGCGTTTTATGCTCGCATTTCCCGAAAATCCCAATTCGTAATTTTTTTAGCCACAATTCGGACAAAATAGTCCGAAAACATGACGATTATGACAGCAGGTGAGTACAGAATACAAAAGAATGGGGCGGGAACTGGAGCCGCACTACCGTGGGCCAAGGCGGCAGCGGGGTGGTTCGTAGCTGCAGCGGCAGTCGGAACTATTTTGCGCGTGAGTTTTGCAGTTGGCACTACCCCACCGCTGCCATTCGGCAACCTGCTGCACGCGCATAGCCACATAGCTCTCTTTGGATGGATGGGCAGTGCGCTGACAGGTTTGTTCTATGCCGTATTACCGGCGATAAGTGGCCGTTCACTCAAAAAATCGTGGCAGCCTGGCTTCCATTACAAAATTCTTCAATACGCTACAGCCGGTGCTCTTATCGCATTCCTGTGGCAGGGCTATGCGGGATTCTCCGTTGCATTCTGCACCATACATGTACTGCTGTGGTATTTCTTTGCATTTGTATTGCGCCACCAGTTTCCCCGCGAAGTCCTTGTAGTATCTCCCGCTCTTCGCCTAATGAAACTCGCCATCACAGGCCTGCTCCTGTCATCGCTTGGCACATGGGCACTACCGTTTATCATGATGCATGCCAGCCCCTCGGCAGAACTCCTGAAAACAATGAGCCTCGACTTTTTCCTCCACATGTTTGCCGACGGCTGGCTGCTTCCCGCTGTACTCGGCCTGCTACTCGCAGTATCAGGAACAGCGGGCACGTACACTAATACGACCATGAAACACCTGCGGGCAAACCTGCTGCTATACATACCTGCCGTACTTCTTTCTTCGCTTCGCTCCACAGCGCATACTCTCTCCGACTGGATATATATACCAGCAGTGGGCGCAGGACTTCTGCTGGGAGCGATTCACCTCCATTTCGTGTGGATATTCCGCAAAGAATTCCGACAACCGCTGCTGTACGCACCGGCTCTTTTTCTCTTACTCAAGGCTTTTCTGGAATGTGCACCCACCTTTTTGCCCGGACACAACTTCTGGGAAGCGCGCCCTGTGCTTATCGCCTATCTGCATATAAAAATGCTCGGTATTGGCACATTGGGTCTTTTGGCAACGCTGGGCATAGTATGTCCTTTCCGGCACAGCATCGGCATATACACACTGTTTGGTGGGGGAGTGAGCGCAATGGTTGCTTCGCTTTTGCTTCTGTGTCTGCCAGCACTACCGGTTGTGTACCAACTCTTGCCGGACAGCATAGCGCATCTACTCCTGCTCACAGGCCGGTATGGAGCTCTTGCCGCCTCACTTGTCCTCCTGGTGGCCGGAGCTCTGCTACTGGCTAGCTATCTGATTTCCAGACAGAAAGAACTACAAAACGGTCGTTTTTCCCTACTCTCACAGCAATCATGACTTCATCATTTCCTCCATATTCCACAGGCTCCCGTTATCTCGTTGAAGAGATCAGAGAGCTAAAGCACAGCAAAAACGCGGCAATACTGGCTCATTACTATATGACGCCGGAATTACAGCTCCATACCAGCGCCGGGGGAATAGCCGATGTCGTAGGCGATTCGCTCGCACTCAGCCGTGCGGCAACAACAATCGACGCAGAAGTGATTGTGTTTTGCGGCGTAGCCTTTATGGCCGAAACCGCCAAAATCCTCAATCCACAATGCACAGTTCTCCTACCCGACCGCGCAGCAGGCTGCTCGCTGGCGTCGAGTATTACGGCACAGGACGTGCAGGCACTCCGCAAACGCCACCCCAATACGCCGGTCATGGCCTACATCAATACCTATGCCGAGACAAAAGCTGAGAGCGACATCTGCTGTACATCGCGCAATGCCATAGCGGTTGCGGCTTCGTTTCCGCAGGACACGCTCATCTTCGTACCCGACTTGTACATGGGCCGTAATATCAGCGTGCCGATTGCACAGGCCACAGGAAAAAAGCTCATACTCTGGAATGGCGTTTGCGAAGTACACGAGCAGTTTACAGCAGCCCGGCTCGCAGCCACAGGCGATTCGTTCCCCGATGCCGAAATCCTTGTCCACTGGGAAGTCCCCAGCGACGCAGCAGCCATAGCTCTTGCCCGGCACAAAGGTATTATAGGAAGCACTTCCGATATTATCCGGTATGTAGAAGAAAGCACTGCCCGGCAGTTCATTCTCGGCTCAGAATGCGACCTCGGAGCAGCTCTTCGCGGCATGTACGCCGACCGAGAGTTTATTACGCCTTGTGTGTACTGTCCGCACATGAAGCGGATCACGCTGCACAACACACTGGAAGCATTACAAGCAGTGGGAAGCATCGCACAACCAGCCTTTGAGGTAATACTGGAGCCTGATATTCAGCAGCGGGCTTTTTTGCCCCTGCAACGCATGATAGAAATAGGATAAGCATAGAACGACAGACAAAGCGAAAAACTTACGGGATCAGCAATCCAGCCCCAATCGGTGGAAGAGCACAACGGAAAGGAACAGGATGAAAACCATAAAAACGGATATACTTATTATCGGCAGCGGCATCGCCGGGATGGCCTTTGCCTTGGAAGCAGTTGGGATGGGCAGCGTGGCCGTGATTACTAAACGAGAGCCTATAGCCTCTGCTTCGGCAGTTGCTCAGGGCGGCTTGGCAGCGGTGTTTGCCAGCGACGACTCATTCGCCATGCATATACACGATACCGAGGCAGCAGGCGATGGGCTGTGCCGGAGCGAAGTAGTAAAAGCAATCATCGAAGACGCTCCCGATGCTGTACGGCGACTCATCGGGCTTGGTGCCCGGTTCGACACTCACAGCAACGGCACACTGCATCTGCACCGAGAAGGCGGCCACTCTCGCCATCGGATTGTCCACACAGCCGACCAGACCGGCAGAGAAGTGATGTCGGTACTTCTCAATGCCGTGCGCCGCCGGCCCACCGTACACCTGTACCGCAACCATCTGGCACTCGACCTTATACCAGTGGGCAACAGCCATGAAAAAAGATGTATTGGAGCATGGGTACTCGACGCAGACCGCCACAGAATAGTCCGTTTTACCGCAAAAGCGACATTTCTTTGCACAGGCGGTGCAGGCCAAGTATTCCGCTGTACAACAAATCCCCCGACTGCAACAGGCGACGGTATAGCAATGGCCTACAGAGCAGGGGCAGCGCTACAGGATATGGAGTTTATACAGTTTCACCCTACAGCCTTGCGGGCACGGATACCGCTGCTTGTTACCGAAGCGCTGCGCGGAGCTGGAGCAATGCTCCGCCGTGCAGATGGCTCCTCCTTTATGGAGCATTACCACGCTATGGAATCGCTGGCTCCGCGCGATATTACAGCGCGGGCAGTGTACAAAGAAAGCCTGGCATCACCCACCGGCATCACACTCGATGCACGGCATATCGGCGACCTCCACAGCCGCTTTCCCACGATTGTAGGGCAGTGCTTGGCACATGGCATCAACCCCGCGACTGATCTCATTCCCATTACTCCTGCTGCACACTACATATGCGGCGGCGTAGCAACAGATATCGACGGGCGAACAACCCTCGGCGGCCTGTACGCTTGTGGTGAGACGGCTTGTACTGGCCTGCATGGCGCCAACCGGCTCGCTAGCAATTCCCTGACAGAAGCTCTTGTAACAGCGCGGCGGGCGGCTATAGTCGCTGGCAGCGATTCCGACCTCTGGCCGGAGGATATCCCCGAAGCTCCGCCGTATCCAGCGCCCGAGGCATCCGGCAGAACTACTGCCGAAGTAACTGTACTGCGCGAAGAAATCGGCACGCTGATGTGGAATCACGTAGGTATTGTTCGCTCCAACAGAGGGCTCCACATCGCTGTACGCGAGACCATGAACCTGCTGCACCAGGCAGAAATGCTGCTGTTTTCTGGTATTCTTACTGAAGCGACGGCAGAACTCCGCAACCTGGCGCTGACAGCGCATCTGGTTGCTCTTGCAGCCTGGAATCGCCCCGAAAGCCGGGGAACCCATTACATCGAGGCGACACAATCCCGATGCAGCAACGCGGCAGCTCGTGCGACCGGCGACAGCAACGAACCAGCCGAAGCAGGCAGCCCGTGCCCCATACTCAAACAACCTATTGTTCAGTAGTTTAATCAACCGAGGATGTCATGGCGACAACAACAAAGCGAAGCTGGGCAGAACCATATAAGATTAAAATGGTTGAGCGCCTGAAAACAACCACTTCCAAAGAGCGCGTGCAGGCAATTCAGGATGCAGGATTTAACACCTTCCTGCTGCGTTCCGAAGACGTGTACATCGACCTGCTCACCGACAGCGGTACCAGCGCTATGAGCGACTACCAGTGGGCGGGCCTCATGATGGGCGACGAAGCATACTCCGGCAGCCGGAACTTTTACCATCTCGAAGAAAACGTCCAGTTGTATTACGGCTACACATACCTGATTCCCACACATCAGGGCAGGGGAGCCGAGCATCTGATTTCGCGCATCCTTATCAGGCAGGGCGATGTTGTTCCGGGCAACATGTACTTTACCACTACGCGCTTACACCAAGAACTGGCGGGAGGAACATTTGCAGATGTCATTATCGACGAAGCACACGATCCGGCTTCGCTTCATCCATTTAAGGGCAACATCGACCTTGAAAAACTCGAACAGGTGATCCGCAGCAGCGGACCGGAGCGCATTCCATACGTAAGTGTAGCAGCTACAGTGAACATGGCGGGCGGGCAGCCAATAGCCATGGAAAACCTGCGCTCCGTGCACGAACTCTGCAACAGCTACGGAATACGCATCATTCTGGACGCCACCCGCGCCATTGAGAACGCTTTTTTTATCCAGCAGCGCGAATCGGGCTATAGCAATCGCACTGTGGCCTCCATTCTGCACGAACTCTGCTCGCACACCAATGGCTGCACAATGAGCGGCAAAAAAGACCTATTGGTGAACATTGGTGGATTTCTCGCTATCAACGACCGCAGCATTTACGACGAGGCGCGCAATCTGGTAGTGGTGTACGAAGGAATGCACACTTATGGAGGTCTGGCGGGACGCGACATGGAAGCAATGGCAATAGGCATCACAGAGGCAGTGCAGGACGACCACATCCGCGCGCGAATCGGGCAGGTAGAGTACCTCGGCGACAAACTCATGGAGCAAGGCATTCCCATTGTATTACCTGTTGGCGGCCATGCGGTGTACCTCGACGCCCGGCGTTTTTTCCAGCATTTGTCGCAGGATCAGTTCCCGGCACAGGCGCTTGCAGCCGAGCTGTACATAGACTCGGGAGTGCGCGCCATGGAACGCGGCATTGTATCGGCTGGGCGCGATCCCGCTACGGGCGAACATCGCTATCCAGCACTCGAACTCGTGCGCCTTACAATTCCGCGCAGAGTGTACACACAGGCGCACATGGATGTTATCGCCGAATCGGCGGCGTCTGTGTACGAACGCCGTTTTGATGTGAAAGGGCTTGCCATCACTTACGAACCCCGCTATCTGCGCTTTTTCCAGGCGCGTTTCCAGCGGCTGTAAACTTGCTCCGCGGCCATCAACAGGCGGCGGAATTTTTTGCCCAAGAACAAGACAATTATGTCTTAAATGTGGGATTGTATTCATTTTATTCGGAGGCAACTATGATGTCGCGCTCGCAGGCGAGGATGTTCTTTGTCGGTGGAACTATCCTGTTTTCGCTTGTTTTTCTCTTTCTGACGGTCGACACACTTATAAAGGTGCCCGACCTTACACACGCACGCAATATTACACCGGCGGTAGACAGGGGTAAGCAGATATGGGAATCCAACAACTGTATGGGGTGCCATACCATCCTGGGCGAAGGCGCGTACTACGCACCTGAGCTTACCAAGGTTGTGGAACGGCGCAGCGAGCAGTGGCTGAAAGTGTTCCTCAAGGATCCACAGGCTATGTTTCCCGGCGAGCGCAAGATGGTGCAATACCATTTTACCGACGGGCAGATCAGCGACCTTATAGCATTCCTGAAATGGATAGGGGAAACGAATCTCAATGGTTTTCCGGCCAAACCTGTTTTAAAGATGACGGCGACCTCCGCACCAGCTTCGGCGGCTCCAGCCAGCCACAGTACTGTGACAGCTCCTGCAATGTTCAGCCAGTTGTGCACAGCCTGCCATGCAGTAGGCGGCAATGGTGGAAATATCGGTCCGGCGCTCGACGGGATAGGAACGCGGCGTGATACTACCTGGATAGACAAATGGCTAATCGACCCACAGGCTGTGAAGCCGGGCACAGCTATGCCCACACTGCCAATGAGTAACGACGAGCGAGCTGAACTGGTGAAGTACCTCGGCGAACTAAAATAATTACGCAATAGCGAACTAAAATAATTATGCAATATTTACTATAGGAAGTGCCATGAAATACACATCTCAACGCGTTGCCTACTGGTTCTTTGCGACCTGTATGCTGCTGTTCTCGCTACAGATCGTCTACGGATTTATCATGGGATTTGCACATATGGGCATGGACGGGCTCCACGACCTGATTCCGTTCAACGCCGCACGCGCTACCCATACCAATCTGCTTGTGGTATGGCTGCTTACCGGCTTCATGGGTGCATCGTACTTTATCATTCCTGACGAGTCCGGACGGGAATTGTATTCCACGCGCCTAGCGTATATACAGCTTATCTCGCTTGTGCTGGTAGGCGTTACCGCCATTGCAGGCTTCCACATGAACTGGTGGGAGGGACGAAAATTCCTCGAAATACCGCGCCCGCTCGACTATGTAGTTGTGGCCAATGTGCTGCTGTTTCTTTTCAACATCGGCATGACTGTGCTGCGCAGCAATAAATACACGGCAACTGGCATTGTGCTTTACGTAGGGCTTGTATCAGCCGCCCTTCTGTACCTGCCGGGTATGATATACTTCAGCAATCAAACCGTCGATTCATATTTCCGGTGGTGGGTAGTTCACCTCTGGGTAGAAGGTGTATGGGAGCTTATCATGGGCTCAATCCTCGCCTACCTCCTTATCAAGCTCACAGGCGTAGACAGAGAAGTAGTTGAAAAATGGCTGTACGTGATTGTCGGGCTTACATTTCTTTCCGGGATTCTCGGCACAGGGCATCATTACTACTTTATCGGAACTCCGTCGTACTGGCTCTGGATCGGCGGTATTTTCTCTGCATTAGAACCGCTGGCGTTCCTTGGCATGGCGTTGTTTGCTATTGCTATGTACCGCCGCAGCGGGCGCAATCACCCGAATAAAGTAGCCCTGTACTGGACAATGGGTTGCGCTATTATGTCGTTTGTCGGCGCTGGTTTTCTCGGCTTTGCACACACACTCCCGCAGGTAAACATCTATACTCACGGCACATTGGTAACCGCTATGCACGGGCATCTCGCGTTCTGGGGAGCATATGCCATGATTGTTCTGGCAGTTATTTCCTACACCATGCCGCTGATGACTGGCCGCAAGCTGTGGAATACCATGCCTGCGCTGCTCGCCTTTTGGCTGTCGAATATCGGCATGCTCGGCATGACAGCAGCTTTTGCTGTTGCCGGTATCACACAGGTATATCTGGAGCGCAGGCTTGGCATGGATTTTCTCGCTGTGCAGAAAGAGGTTGAAGTTCACTTCCTCGGACTCGTCCTAGCTGCCGCGCTTTTCACTGCGGGTATCGTGCTCTATATCTACACCTTTATCAAATTCGGAAAACCGACAGCCGAACTCCAGGAAAACATCGACACCGAGGACTATCCGGTGCGGGAATCGCACGCAGCCCTCGGCGGTGCATAATTTTTTTACGCCTGCATTGCGGGCTTTCCTTTTGAACACATATGGACGCAGTACTTTATACAAATAGCCATACGCTTACAGCAGCGCCTTATTACCGGACTGTTGGCAGGGAAGTAGAGGTATTTGAACACGTCTATCGCCAGAAACTGCCATTGCTTCTAAAAGGTCCCACAGGTAGCGGCAAGTCGCGCCTGGTAGAATACATGGCTCACAGGTTGCATCAAGAGCTCATCACCGTCTCCTGCCACGATGAGACGTCGGCAGTCGATCTGCTCGGTCGCTATATTGTGCAGAGCGCCAACACTGTGTGGCAGGATGGCCCTCTCACGAGGGCTGTCCGCAGCGGAGCAATCATCTACATCGACGAAATTGCCGAAGCTCGTCCCGATACAATTGTCGCTCTCCACTCGCTCACCGATCACCGCCGTATGCTTTTTCTGGACAGACACAACGAAGCGCTTCAGGCACCCGACAGTTTTATGCTTGTAGCCTCGTTCAACCCGGGCTACCAGAAAGGCTGGAAGGAGCTAAAACCCTCTACACGGCAGCGATTTGTAAGCCTGGCGATGAACTACCCGCCCCAAGAGGTAGAAGTGGAAATTATTGCAGCAGAATCGCAGGTAGAGCGCCAGATCGCAGAGAAATTAGTGCGCCTCGCTGCAAAAATCCGCGCACTTGTAGAACTTGGCCTGGCTGAATCCTCCTCTACACGACTGCTGGTAGATGCTGCTAAGCTTATTGCCTGTGGCCTACCTGCCCGGTTGGCCTGCCGTGTAGCCATTGTCGAGCCCCTGACCGACGATGCCGACACGGCTGCTGCACTGAACGACCTATCTGCTCTGTATTTCTGACTAACAGGAGATGATACATACATGGACATCGACCAGATTATTTTCAAAAAGCTGTACAGGCTGATAAAGCGTATTCGCCAGCCTGGTATCGATCCCGTTGTTGAGGCCAGAACGGCAACGCTCGCCGGACTCAAAGGGCGTCTGACCGTGCTTGCGCGCGCACTTACCGGCCAGAATATCGAACTATTTACTGCCGAACGCGAAGGAGGGTGGAGTAGCAGAGCATTTTTTCTTCCTGAAAATTTTTCGCATGGCTCTACGCACGCGGCCAATGTAGATTTTTACGTTTTCCGCGTGTGCTACCTCGCGGTTCAGCAACAGCTCGGTTTCAATTGGACAACAGAAGAGTATCGGGAAATTTCCTTGTCGCGCAGCCAAGCCCGGCAAACGGCTCCGGCTGTGCTCGACAGGTTGTACCAGCTATTTCCCCCCATCCGGGATGTGGCCGGGCGGCTGATCGCCACAGAAACAGCCTTTCAGGAGCGACTGGCCCCCGGGCAGCAACCTGATCTCTCTCTGCTCTGGGGCAGGTGGATGTCGCCGTCCGATACACCGATTAGCTGCATTGACACGCCTGTGCAACAACACCCTGCGGTGGTACCTGCCACAACACCAACTACCGAACTCCGGGCACCAGCCCGCGAGGAAATGACAGTTCTTGCCGTAAATCAGCAGGAAATACAGGACTACACCCTGATGCACAGCTTCGAGAAGGTAGAGACCATAGAAGAATTTAAGGGCAACTGGCGCGATCTGGATGGAGCCGACGAGCTGAGCGAACACGCTGAATCGCTGGCCGAACTGGACTTGCGGGAAACTGTGCGCGTCGATACTCCAACCCATTCGGTATACCAAACAGAATGGTTTCGCAATGCAACAGCACCCGAAAGCCGGGAGGCCGACAGCAACGCTCCCTGTGTGCTCTACGACGAGTGGGACGCCGGCAAAAGAGCCTATAAGCGTGGATATTGTCGTGTCTACCCAACTGTAGCTCTTGCAGAACAGCCGGATTATGCAGCTACTGTTTTGCAGACACACAGCGCAACTTACCATACGCTTCGGCGCAGAATCCAGCGCGCCTATACCGAACGAGAACAGGTAAAGCGGCAGCCTGCGGGCGAAGAACCGGACTTGGACGAAGTAATAAATACCTTTGCTGATATGCGAGCAGGGCGGACCCCTTCGGACATGGTGTATGTATCGCGACAGAGAAGGCGCAGGGATATTGCAGTGTTGTTGCTTATGGATATCAGCCTCTCCACCGATTCCTACACAGGCGGCAGGCGTATACTTGATGTAGAGAAACAATCCGTCCTCCTGTTCGGAGAAGCGCTTGCTTCTTTCGATGACAGGTTCAGAATCGACGGGTTTTACTCGCGCACGCGGAATCGCTGCCACTATGCAACAGTGAAGTCGTTCGAGAATACATGGGCACAGGGTCGACGGCGGCTCGGAGCCATTGAGCCTCAGGGCTATACGCGCATCGGCCCAGCGCTCAGGCATGCTACATCGCTCCTTGTGCAGGAACCGGCAGCAAAGCGCTGGATACTCTTGCTCTCCGATGGAAAACCCAATGACTACGACCGCTACGAGGGCGCTTATGGCATTGCGGATGTACGACAGGCTTTGCGCGAAGCCGAACAACAGCACGTTCGCGTTCATGCGCTGGCAGTAGAATCGGAAGCACGCTTTTATCTCCCCGGTATGTTTGGCCGGAATGGCTATAGTATCTTGCCGCACCCAGGCGATCTTCCCGGTGCACTAACTGACTTTTACACAGCTCTGCTACGCTAGTTGAGTACAGAGCTATACTATTACCTGTCAACAACTTACATCGGTTCTTATGAGAACAATTATCGAGCCTTTTAAAATCAAGATGGTAGAGTCGCTGAACGTCACGACACAGGAAGAACGCGAAAACCTGTTGCGGGAAGCGCATTACAATCCATTTTTGCTGAAGTCCGACGCCGTGCTGATCGACCTGCTTACCGATAGCGGTACAACTGCAATGAGCGCAAAGCAATGGGCGGGCATGATCGATGGCGACGAAGCCTATGCCGGATCGCGAAGCTACTTCCGGTTTGAGAAAACCATACTCGACCTCACGGGGTTTGCATATGTCATCCCCACCCACCAGGGCCGGGCAGCAGAAAAGATTCTGTTCGGTTTGCTCGGTGGGTCGGGCAAAACTATTCCCAACAATACTCATTTCGACACCACTCGCGCCAATATCGAGTACTCGGGCGCCGAAGCAGTGAACCTGCCTACGGAACTCGGCAGGCGTCCGGAACTTCTGGGCGATTTCAAAGGCAATATGGATGTGGAAGCCCTGAAGAGCTTTATTGAGCGGGTAGGAGCCGAGCACATCCCTTTGTGCATGCTTACCGTTACAAACAACAGCAGCGGCGGTCAGCCCGTGTCGATGCAAAATATCCGCGAAGTAAAGGCTGTGCTGAAACAGCATGGCATTCCGCTGTTTCTCGATGCCTGCCGCTTTGCAGAAAACGCCTATTTTATCAAGCTGCGCGAACCCGGCTACGCCGATATGCCAGTGCGCGACATTGCCCGCGAAATGTTTTCTTATGCCGATGGCTGTACGATGAGCGCAAAAAAGGACGGAATGGTAAATACGGGCGGTTTCTTGGCAATGAACAGCAGCGACCTCGCTATGAGAGCCAGGACAGTGCTTATTGTTACTGAAGGTTTTACTACATACGGCGGGCTGGCGCGGCGCGACCTCGAAGCAATTGCCCAGGGAATAGAAGAAGTGCTCGACGAACGCTATCTCGAATATCGAATACGCTCTACAGCTTATCTGGGCGAACACCTGCTGCAACAGGGTGTCCCTATTCTCGTGCCGCCGGGAGGCCATGCTATCTACCTCGACGCCAGCCGGTTTGCCAGCCATATCCCGCCGGCACACTTTCCCGGCCAGGCAATTGTCTGTGCGCTCTACACACACGCAGGCATCCGCAGTGTCGAAATAGGGTCAGTGATGTTCGGCCACTCCGACGAAACAGGTGCTCATATCGCTCCACCTATGGAACTTGTTCGCCTGGCAATACCAAGGCGTGTGTACACGCAAAGCCATATCGACTACTGCATTGAGGCAATTGTTGAAGTACACGAACAGCGCGAGGCTCTACACGGCTTCCACATGACGTATCAAGCCCCCTACCTGCGGCACTTTACCGCGCATTTTCAGCCGCTGCCGTAGTGCAGCTCTCTATTCCCAAGATGTTGTGTCACGGGCGGCGCTGCGGGGGCGAGCCGAAGGAAAGACCATGCCATAGCAAAAGCTCCGGGGCTGCCCTACACAAGCCCACACAAATGCTGATCACAGAGCAAGATCACTCCATGTAGTACGAAAAACACTGAAAGATGCAAATACCATCAAAATAACGGCATGGATGTTGTGGAATATTCACATAGACAGATTGGTTGCGTACCCGTCAGGAGCCCGGCAAATAGCCGTGTGAAATTGTAGCTACTTTTAGATGAGCAGGCACTGATAACCTCCCGGAGTGCTCCGCCAGATAGTCTATAGTCAATACCGCAGCCCGTACACCGCCGTCATAGTGTCCGGTCTTTCAGCAATGGGGTCCTGCTGAAAGCTCAGGTACCCTGCCGACGTGCGGCGCAAACCACTGCTTCGCGGAGCGATGGAACATTCCGGCTTGTGCAACATGGCATAAAGCGCCACGCACTCTGGAACTCGCCCCGATGTATAGGTTTGTGCAGCAACGCGAGTGTTGCAATACATTATACATCTACAAATTATATCCTATGATTGCCCTTCGTACAGCGTCGGAGCACGATATTAGTATGCTCTACCAGATAGACGAACAGTCTGTCCACGACTCCCGGCGGAATTTTATTTGCAGAACGGTAAACAGCAAGGCATGCCATATTATCCTGATCGATGAAGAAGTGGTGGCTTATGGTGTTATGGAAAACACGTTCTATGAACACGGTCTTATTTCTATGATCGTAGTAAGCAGCAAACACCGGCGCCAGGGCTATGGCGCAGCATTGCTCCGCTACCTTGCACGGCTGGCACCAACAAACAAGCTCTTCACCTCTATAAATCTCTCTATCACCCCGATGCAGACACTTCTGTTAAAGGAGGGATTTACTGCCAGTGAACTCATCTACAATCTCGATGAAGACGACCCCGAATTGGTTTACTTTAAAAAAGTACCGTAAATTAGCCAGCCCTATATGTTTCACGTGCCTACACTCCCATGAAATACTCACGTTTAGCGCTATTTATTCCTCTTCTTTGCCTCGCCTGCGGCGTTCCAAAGGATGAACACGCAGCCGTTGTCGCCTCGCGCGACTCCCTTCAGGCAATAGTTGCTGCCAACAACAAGACTATTGCCGACCTCAACAGCGGTATCCGCACGCTTACGGGCACTGTAATAGAGCGGGAAAAGCGCATCGACTCGCTCGGGCGGCGTGCAGACTCGCTCGAACGCTCGATAAAAGAGGCTGAGGCAACGTATCGGACGCTGAAGTCCAACAGCTCGGCAGAAATTCAGAGCTTATTTGAGCAGTTGGATAAAGCACGAGCGGACCTTTCTACACGCGAGCAGAAACTTCGCGAAGCAGAACAAAAGCTGCGTTCGCGCGATTCCGTGATGAATGCCCTGCGCCAAACCCTGAGCAACGCCCTGCTGGGCTTCCGCGAAAGCGGCCTTACAGTAGATATCCGCAATGGCAAAGTCTATGTATCGCTATCCAACCAACTTCTCTTTAAATCTGGCAGTACGGCTATCGACAGCCGGGGGCAAGACGCCCTGAAGGAACTCGCCACTGTGCTGAACAATCAACCCGATATCGCGATTCTCGTAGAAGGCCATACCGATAATGTACCAGTGAGCGGCGGCACGCGATTTACCGACAACTGGGAGCTGAGCGTGCTGCGCTCCACTGAAGTAGTGCATTTCATGGTGAATTCCGGGCATATCGACCCAAGTAGGATTACTGCGGCAGGGCGGGGAGAATACCATCCCGTCCGAAATGGAGAAACCCCAGAAGACCGTGCGGCCAACCGGCGTACAGAAGTAATCCTGACTCCGAAGCTCGATGAGCTATTCGACGTGCTGAAGTAAAACTCGTAGCAGCCGATAGTACAATGAGTACGCGACGACACACGCCTGCATGCTGGTATGTGCAGAACCGTAACTTATTTACATAGTTTTACCTCATAGCATTATCGGCTGCGCTGCACGATAAAAATTCGACTGCGACCATAGCAGAATACAGCGCATCGCAATAAATAAGCTGTCCCCTTCTCATTTTCAATTATAGAACCTCATGAACAGATGTTTTCTGCGCACGGCTGTGGGCGCATCCCTCGCTCTGGCTCTATCGCTGGCTCCCGCCGCAACATCCAATGCACAAACAGCTTTTACGCCTCCCCGCGACAACCCCGGCGACCGCGCCCGCTATGAGCAGGAACGGCTAAAAGACCCTGCCACGGGAACGATTCCCGCCAATATTAGCTTACGCGAACATGCCTTTAGCGCCAATTTGCCCGATCGCATGTCTTCCCCTCTCAAAGGAAGTCCACTGCTTCAGGCTGGTACTTGGACTGCGCGCGGGCCTTTTTCCGTAGGCGGGCGCACACGTGCTTTTGCCATAGATGTCAACAATGAAAGCAATCTGCTTGCCGGAGGAGTATCCGGCGGCATGTGGCGTTCTATCGACGCCGGGCAATCGTGGGTGCGAACAACGCGCTACGACCAGACGCCCAGCGTCACTACACTTGCCCAAGACACACGCCCCGGGAAAACACAGGTGTGGTACTACGGCACGGGCGAGCGGTCGGGAAGTTCTTCCGGCGTGAACGGCGATGGAATCTTTCGATCTACCGACAACGGCCTTACATGGGAACAGCTTCCATCCACAGTGTCGGGCACGCCTCATCAACAAGATGCTTTCGATTTTATCTGGCGCGTAGCCATCGACCCGTCGCGGCAGGACAGCAGTATCGTATATGCAGCAGTGATAGGAGCAATCTACCGATCTGCCAACGGCGGAACAACATGGAACCGCGTGCTTGGGACAGATCCTTCTGGGGTAAACCCATCTGAAATGACCGATATCGTCGTCACCTCTACGGGTGTTGCCTATGCTACGCTAAGCGCGAATGCAACTAATAGTGGTAGCGCTACGATAAAGGGAATTTACCGCTCAACAAACGGCATTACCTGGACGAAAATTACTGCGTCGTCATTTCCTACGCGGTTCCGCCGCATCGTTCCGGCAGTTGTCCCCTCGGATGAAAATACGGTCTATTTTCTCGGTGAGAGCGAGCAAAAGCCATTAGGACACTGCTTGTACAAGTACACATACACATCCGGCGATGGCTCAGGCTCAGGTGGATCGTGGACAGATCTTTCGTCGAATCTTCCCACAAGCACCGACTGGATGACCGGTTTTACCTCCCAAGGCTCCTACGACCTCGCGATTGCAGTCCACCCGTCGAATCAAAACATCGTAGCTATTGCGGGCACAAATGTGTTTGTCTCCAGCAATGGGTTCAGCGCAGCAGGCAGCGCAAAGCTGATTGGTGGGTACAATCCCAACTACGATTTTACATTAGAAGGTTGGAAAGATATGATGTACCCGAATCACCATTCGGATATCCATTATATCACATTCTTGCCGTCTAATCCTTCCGTGCTGTTTACAGCAGGCGATGGAGGTATTCACGCAACAGACAGCTATCAAGACCCCGCTCCAACCTGGATACCGCTTAACAATGGCTACGAAACATCGCAGTTCTATACAGTGGCGATTAACCAGTATGTAAGCGGCGATCAAACAGTAATCGGCGGTTTGCAGGACAACCACACATATGGTTCGCCCGCGCCGGGAGCGGAGTGGGAGTGGCTGGCAGGTGGCGACGGCAGCTATTGCGCTATCCCCGCCGATAATTCGGCCTATTATGTGTCGGCTCAGAGCGCCTACATATGCCGCACAACTGTTGATAACGACTTTCGATTCAATGGTATAGAGCAAATCCGCACCGATACGCTCAGCGAAAATTTCATGTTCATCGCGCCGTTCCTGCTCGACCCCAATGACCCCGATATGATGTATCTGGCGTCGGTGAAGAGTATATGGCGTATGGATGGTATCAGCGGCAAAGGTACTCCCGGGCACTGGGTGCGAACTGCTGCTGCAAACAATTCCTATGTCACGTCTCTTGCTGTTTCTACACAACCCGCCAATGTGCTGTACTATGGCACGTATGGAAGTGGTGTGTACCGCCTCGACAATGCAAATACCGGAATAGGTACTCCTGTACGCATTACCGACAACAATTTGCCCTTTGGCTTTGTGTCGTGTATTGCTATCGACCCACAGGACGCCGACCGTGTGCTTGTGGTGATATCCAACTACAATACCCGCAGTTTGTTCTACACAGAGAACGGCGGCAATACGTGGACCGACGTGGGCGGTAATTTAGAAGAAAATCCCGATGGCTCTGGAGCCGGCCCTTCGTGCAACTGGGCAGAAATTGCTCATACACCTGGCAGTGGCATGGTCTTTCTTGTGGGCACAAGCGTGGGACTTTTCTCGACACAGGCTTTGAACGGCGCATCAACAATGTGGGTGCGCGAGGGTATCACATCTATTGGAATGTCCGACGTTCGCATGATTCGCGTTCGCCAGTCCGACGGCTTTATTGCAATTGCTACGCACGGCGGCGGAATTTTTACAGGCACGATTTCCTCTGTTACATCAGTAAGCGAAGGTACTCCAGAAGTCCTGTACTTAGAGCAAAATCATCCAAATCCATGCAATGACAAAACCTCGGTGGGCTATGCTGTACCGCAGGATCAGTATATTTCGATAAAAATGTATGACGCCTTGGGCGCTGTTGTTCTGACGCCTGTGGAGGGCTCTGTAGGAGCTGGGTATCACACTGCTGTGATAGACACACGCGAGCTCGCAGCAGGGCGGTACTACATCAGAATGGAAAGCAACGGCTTCGCACAAACACGCCTGCTTACCATTGTGCGATAAGCGACAACGGGCAACGTCCCATACAACCGGCGAGAATGTCGGGTTTCGCTCGGCGCCCTTGCCGCAAAAGATCAGTTCCCATAAAGCAGATAGTTCATCGTAGAAATGACAAGGCCCGCTGCAAAGCGGGCCTTGTTGTACACCGTCGTTCCGCCGTCTGCGGTTAGTGGCTGCCGTTTCAACGGGGTTCCAAAAATTTTGCAAGCGTTTCCTGGAGCTTTTCGCCGCGCAGTTCCTCCGAGCTGGCAACAATCACGCCATTCGGGTCGACAAGTACCGGCTTGGGAATACCGCTCACTTCAAACGCTTTTCCGAGCTCGCTATTGAAGCCGCCCTGTACAAACGTGTGCAGCCAGGGCATCGCCCATTTTTTACCGCGAAACTTTGTAACGTCTTCAGGCTTGCCGTCGAACGACAGGCTGATAATTTCAAAATTTCTCCCTTTGTATTTCTCGTATGCCGCATGCAGACTTCCCATTTCTTTCACGCACGGTCCACACCACGTAGCCCAAAAGTCGATGAGGTAATACTTGCCCTTCATGCTTTCATTCGAATACGTCTGGCCTGCCTTATCGAGCGAAGTAACAGAAAAAGCGGGAACGCGATTGCCGTTTTTCACAGCGCGGTCGGGATTGAATGCCTTGCGTGCATAATCAGCTTCCTGGGATTCTGGAAACTCTTCGAGCAACATGCTATAGTAGGTTCTACCATCCTTTTCCTTCCCACTGCTAAAGCCCTGCGACATCAGAGCCATAAGCGTAGAGCGACGGATTTTAGGAGAAACATTTGCTTTCAGCATTGCCGCTTCGTACTCGCCAATTTTTTTGCTATCTGCTGTGTACAGCATCGAGTAGTGCAGGTCGGGAGCATAGTCCCACAGCGGCGACTCCGGTGCAATTTCGCGAAATACGCGTTCTACAACGGGATCGGGTTTCTCACGCGAGAGCTCGGTCATATTTACAAGCTCAAGGTAGAACAACAGCAGATAGCGGCGAGCTTCGGCATCTTGCTCTTTGCCAATACGCGCAGCCATTTCCTCTAATGTGCGCTTGAGCTCTTTGCCCGGGGCGCTTGAGCTTTCTTCATCGCGAGCGCTTTGCGCCATCGCTACGATTGCTGCTTTGCGCGCTTCAACTTCTTTGGCACCAAGCGAGAACTTTTCATAGTGCTTGCTGCCCGCTCCGAACTGCACCATTGGCAGAGTTGCTGTTGCGGACATTTTTGCAGGGTCGAACACGAGCTTTATGGTGCCATTTTTTACAGCGACCACAGAGCGGTAATCGCCACCGCCATCGTACACCAACTCATCGTACATTGTGCCATTTACACTGCGCAGAGCAATGCCTTCACCAGCGATAATCACTTGGTATGCAAAAGTGGGGTTGTCGCTTTTGAACTCGGCTGTGTATATGCCATTGGGCTGCTTATCCATAGCTACTCCGGTGCCGAAGTCAAAATCATTCTGATCGCTCACCACCGTCACACTTTCAGTATTGTGGGAAGCAGTGTTGGGCTGTAGTTGAACATTGAGCTCAATATTTTCCTTCTTTTCCCTCAGGAGCGGAACAGATTCCATCTTGTGCGAACCTCCTGTAAACTGCAAAAGAAGGTAGGGCGAGGCATCGTCGGCTTCGATGCGATAGGAGCCATCTTTTCCCACAGCCACTGTTTTCAGCGGCGGAGAGAACATATTCTCGGCGATATGGACATGAGCAACTTCCATCGGCTTTCCGCCTGTTCCGGTCAGCTTCCCGGTAATCACTGTAGAGGCGGCAGCCAGAGGAAGAGCGCAAAAGCATAGCAAGGCAAGGACAAGACGGAGCATAAGGCTTCTCCGGTAAGTAAGGTAATCAGTGCAAAAAAAACAAAATCTACGACCGCGCTTTCTGAATAACAATGCTTTTTAACAGAGCAGGAAGGATGAGCAATCCTTTTAACGCATTTTAACAGAAGTACCACAGCGGCATTTCCTTTTGCTTTGCCTGCATGAACCTGTGTGGCACGGGCAGGCTATATTGCAAGATCAGCTTTGGTGCATATCCCAAAGCAGCGATTCTGGTGGTATCTCGCGAAACGCACGAGCTCTATCAGAGGAATTGTAGCGTTCGGCCTCTGCTCTTGTGGTAAGTCTCCGCACCGCGCTGCAATCGCCACCGCGTGGCTTTTCGACCTCTACCGCTGGTGGATATAGTGGCAGCTACACATGTATTCAGGCAAGGCAACCGCTGTATTTTCCTCATAGAGATTTCAGAGTGTAGCAAGCCGCCATGTGTAGTTTTTCGGAATTGGTTTCCACAGCATTATACACACGACAGGTTGCAGGTTAATCTTGGGCAACTAATGGCCGATATATGGAGAAGTCATTCTGCGAACTATATCCATCAAAGAGGCAGGATGCTCCATAGTATCAGTAGCCAAGCGCTTAGGCTACGACACAGCAACAACATACCCGCAAGCCGCTTTTGATCCCAACTGGTGCCAGAGTACCAGTATGGAAGCAAGTGTATAAGCGCTCCAAAAGCTGTTATCGACTGTAGATCGCGACATTAATAATTTTTTGAACAATATCAGACTAAGTAAAGTAGTGTGTGTATGGCAGGATTTATACCGATCCCCGATTACCTCGAATATCCCCCGGCGGAAATGGAAACGCGCGCAATTGCATTCCGAAGAGACATGCAGCGCAGGCACACTATCCGCGATTTTTCCGACCGACCTGTACCGCGCATAATTATAGAAGAATGTATCAGAACGGCGGGCTCTGCTCCCAGCGGTGCCAATATGCAGCCTTGGCATTTTGTAGCAGTAAGCAGCCCAGAATTAAAAAGCCTCATCCGCGAGGCAGCGGAAGAAGAAGAACGAGAATTCTATCGCGAGCGAGCGCCGCAGGAATGGCTGAATGCTCTGGAGCCACTTGGTACCGATGCAAACAAACCTTTTCTCGAATACGCGCCCTGGCTGATTGCAGTGTTTGCGCAGCGCTACGGGGTTCACCCCGACGGCACAACATTTAAGCACTACTATGTGCAGGAATCTGTGGGAATCGCTGTTGGCTTCCTGATTACAGCATTACATCAGGCGGGCCTGGCTACCCTTACACACACACCGAGCCCGATGAATTTTCTCAACTACCTGCTCCAACGCCCGGCACGCGAAAAACCATTTTTGCTATTGGTAGCTGGCTACCCGTCGGACAATGCACTCATTCCCAACATCACAAAGCTACCTCTCGATAATATCGCAACATTCCTTTAGGCGTTCTGCCGCCATAGGCGCCGCAGGCGATTCCACAGCCAGCGAAGCTCCTGCACAATAGCGCGGCTGATGCTGCGCACCAGAAACACAACAGGCGACGTACCGCCAAACGCTCCGGCAATCGCATACATGGTAGCAAACGTAACGCGGCTTTCATTTGTGATCGCGTAAATAGGAGCCCAGCTCTCGGGCATAAATTTTGCCTTAAAAGTATCGAGCCCTTCAAAGTTGTAAAACCGCCTACCGTGCAGCCGTGCCCACGAAAGCAGCAAGCCAACAATCGGCGAAGGGTCTGATGGTAGGAAGCCTGCGCGTTGGGAAAGCGGGGAAAGGCCGAGAGTCACGATGTCCACGCCGCTTTCCGCCAAGCTGCGCATCGCAGCATCCAGCAAAAGCTCGTTGGTGCCATTCGGCGCTTGATGCCCTCGAATAATCTGCTCCACGAGCCAGCCATTACGCATTGGTATAGGCGAACTTATCAAGAAACCCACCACGCTTCCATTCCTACGGGCTACGAAAATTTTTCTGTCGAATAGCCGGTTCAGTGTCTCTGGTTCTACGAGAAAATGCAGTGGCGGCAGCCCTCGCGTTTCCAACCATTCAGCTAGGCAACGCTCCAATTCCGGATGGTACTGAGCTTGTTCTGCCTGCCATTGCGCCACCGCTACCCCTTTGTTTCGAGCGCGGTTGAGCTGTGCGCGAAGCGAAGCCTTGTGCTTGATAACAACGTCCCAGCTACGCGGATCCCACTGCGGTTCGGCTCCCAGCAAAATACGGTCGAGAGGACCCCGGCGAGCAAGCACATCAGCTAGGCGCTGCCCGGCACCAAAGTAGCACACTTTGCGCCTAGCCCGCGAAGAATCGTTCTCAAATTCGTTTACGACATCAGCAAATCTATCGTCGCGGCACACCGGAGCTCCGGCAACAACGCGAAAGCCGCTGGCTTCTACATAACCTACCACGGCATCGTCGTGCGAAGAAAACCACAATTCCATGCCCGGGTTTAACAACTGATATACTGTAGAATTCCACCCGTGCCGCAGGATAATCTCCCGCGCTTGTGCTATTGCTGCATCCCGATTGCGAAATGTATTGGCCATATATTCTCCATCAGCATGGCAGGCGAACGAACGGCTCTGTGCAATGTGATTATTTTACAATACCGAATAGCTCATTCTGGGCAAATATCGCCAGTTATTGCCTACCACACCATGGCGTTCTATCTGCTTGTACTTCTCTGTTCTTGACTTCTTCACGCCCACACATTATCTTTGTTCCCGTTCGCCCCATAGAGTGGGCACATTGAGTATCTCTATTTTCAAGACAGCAACAGTGGTCAACAACCCCGGATATATCGTTTCTCTCGCTTCTTCCATGTGCGCCATGATGAACATGCAGATGTGCATGGGCATGATGATGCGCGCGTGTGCAGAAGTGAGAATAAGGCGATAGATCCTACTAAATATAGTGACTTTCCCAAGCCGTTCTCACACCGAGAACGGCTTTTTTATTTTTAGCAGTTTCCCCAACATTTACAGAAGATTTTATGAGCTCCTCTCTGCGATTTGAAACGCTGCAAATTCATGCAGGACAAACAGTCGACCCTTTTACACGGGCACGCGCTGTACCCATCTACCAAACAACATCCTATGTGTTCGACAATGCCGAGCACAGCTCCGATCTCTTCGCAATGCGCATCCAGGGCAACACGTACTCGCGCATTACCAATCCAACAACAGAAATTTTTGAGAAGCGCATTGCGGCGCTCGAAGGTGGCACAGGCGCACTGGCTGTTTCTTCAGGACAAGCTTCGCAGTTTCTGGCACTGACAACGCTGCTGTCGGAAGGGGATAATTTCGTTGCGTCTCCGTATCTTTTCGGCGGCACCTACAACCAGTTCAAAACCGGATTCCGCAGGTTTGGCATTGAGGCACGCTTTGCCACAGACGACTATCACGAAAACTTCGAGCGCCTGATCGACGAGCGCACCCGCGCGCTGTATGTGGAGACAATGGGCAATCCCAGCTATACAATTCCCGACTTCGAGGCAATTGCAAAAGTAGCTCAGCGCTACGGCATTCCGTTTATTGTCGACAACACATTTGGCGCCGGTGGCTTTTTGTGCCGCCCCCTTGATCACGGTGCAAATATTGTTGTAGCCTCGGCGACAAAGTGGATAGGCGGCCACGGCACGAGCGTGGGCGGTGTAGTCGTAGACGGCGGTAATTTTGACTGGAGCAATGGTAAGTTTCCGCTGTTCAGCGAACCAACGAATTTGTTAGAAGGGGGGTCCTACTGGCAGCGTTTTGGCCCTCACTCTCCCGATGGCAATACAGCATTCATCGCCCGCGCACGGGCAGAAATATTGCGCGATTTTGGTACATCGCTCAGCCCGTTCAACGCATTCTTGTTCCTTCAGGGGTTAGAAACTCTCTCTCTACGCATGGAGCGCCATACGGCCAACACTCTCGCGCTTGCTCGCTGGCTTCGCGACCATCCCCTTGTCACCGATGTAAATTATCCCGGGCTACCCGGTCATCCGCAGCACGCACGAGCACGCCGCTATCTGCGCCATGGCTTCAGCGCCGTTCTAAATTTTTCTCTTCGCGGCGGACGCGAAAGCGCAACGGCATTTCTCGACAATCTGAAGCTGACAAGCCATCTCGTCAACCTCGGCGATGTGCGCACGCTTATTATTCATCCAGCATCAACAACGCATCAGCGGCTGAGCGAAGAAGAACAGCGTGCAGCAGGCGTCTCGCCCGAGATGCTTCGAGTGTCGGTCGGTATTGAGCACATCGACGATATTATCGAAGATTTCAGCCAAGCATTTACCCACATTCCCACCGAGCAGGAGGCACACCATGCCGCATAATATTCTGTATTCCCCGCAGCCGTTCGAGCTGGAATCTGGGCAATCGCTCCCGCACATCGACATTGCGTATCACACGTATGGCCGCCCCAATGAGGACGGCAGCAATGTGGTGTGGATATGCCACGCTCTTACCGGCAACTCCGATCCCACGTCGTGGTGGCAAGGCGCTGTGGGCAAAGGCAAGATTTTCGACCCGGATATATACTTTATTGTTTGTGCTAATGTAATCGGCTCCTGCTATGGCAGTATTGGTCCGGCGGCAGTAAATCCGCTCACAGGCCAACAATATCGCTCGGCATTTCCACACGTAAGCATTCGCGATATGGTGCACGCTCACGAGCTGCTGCGCACTCATCTCGGTATCGAGCGCATACACTGCCTGGTCGGTGCTTCGCTCGGCGGGCAACAAGCTATAGAATGGGCGATACAACAGCCAGAGGTCTTTGATCGCCTCATCCTTATTGCCACCAATGCGCGGCACTCCGCTTGGGGCATTGCTTTCAACACGGCACAGCGCCTTGCATTGGAAGCCGACCCTACATTTGGCGGAACAGAGCCGGATGCCGGGCGCAAAGGGCTTACGGCTGCTCGCGCCATAGGCATGCTATCGTATCGCAGCTATGAAACATTTCTCGCTACACAGTCGGGCAGCCACGATTCCGGTGGCTATCTGGCAGAGTCGTATTTGCGCTATCAGGGAGAAAAGCTCGTAAAAAGATTCGACGTGTACAGCTACCATATTCTCACCCACGCGATGGATGGGCACGACATAGGACGCGGGCGCGGAGAAATTTCGGATGTGCTGCAATCAATTCGCGCACGCACTCTTGCCATTGGCATTTCCTCCGATCTGCTGTTCCCACCGCAGGAGCAACAGTTCATAGCACAGCACATTCCCAATGCGAGTTATGCGGAAATACAATCGCTGTATGGACATGATGGATTTTTAGTAGAATACGATCAGCTTCAACAGTACGTAGGAAATTTTTTAGACGACAAAACCGGACCGCCGGTTGAGGAACGCTATTCTTTTACCGAAAGGAGAAAATGCGCATGAGCAGCAAGGTACGCATAGGATTGTTCGGCTTCGGCTGTGTGGGCAGAGGTTTGTACGATATTCTCTCGCGCAACAATACAGAGTTCCACGTCGAAAAGGTGTGCGTGCGCCAGCGATACAAACACCGCGGCCCCGACAGCAATTTGTTCACCTACGACCCAAAGGAAATTCTCGACGATCCGAATATTGACATCGTTGTGGAACTCATCGACGACCACGAGGCGGCGTACTCGCTTGCAACCGAGGCATTGCAGCGCGGCAAGGCTGTGGTATCAGCAAATAAACGGATGCTTGCGGGCAATCTCGATACACTGCTCGGCCTGCAAAAAGATCGCTCTCCATCGCTTCTCTACGAGGCTGCATGCTGTGCGAGCATTCCAATTATCCGCACATTGGAAAACTACTATCCCAGCGGCGCAGTGCACGGCATCGAGGGAATTGTCAATGGCACAACCAACTATATTCTCACTCGCATGTTCCACGATGGACTATCGTTTGGCGAAGCGCTTAGCCTAGCGCAGCAGAACGGCTTTGCAGAAAGCGATCCGTCGATGGACATCGAAGCGTTCGACGCAAAATTTAAGCTGTGCTTACTCGCTACGCACGCTTTTGGCGTTGTCCTGCCGGTAGACAAAGTGTTTAATTATGGCATTAGTACGATTGCAAAGGAAGACATAGCCTATGCGCGTTCGCACGGCAGTACTATTAAATTAATTGCTCGTTCTGCTCGCGAGGATGGGCAACTGAGTGCAGCCGTATTACCTGCGTTTATTCCGCTCGATCATCCGCTGTCCAGCGTTGGCAATGAGTACAACGGCGTGCTTGTGCACACACCGTATTCCGACGCACAATTTTTTCACGGCAGGGGAGCGGGCGGGCATCCAACGGCGTCGGCAGTGCTCGCAGATATTTCCGCAGCGGCATCGCACTATCGCTACAACTACGACAAAACTCAGTCGGACACAAAGCCGGCGTTTACCAACGACATCGCTGTGGATGTGTACTGCCGCTACGGCGATACCGACATCGCACGCGAACTTTCGTTGGATTCTATCGACCGCCGGTACAGCAGCAAAACGCATAACTACATCACTGGTCGCGTGCAGTTGGAGGCGCTGTTGCAAAGCAAAAGCGTAAGGAACACGGATGTATTTGTGGGGGTGCTGCCGGTGGTATCGCAGTCGTAGAGACGCCGCTAAGCGGCGTCTCTACGACATGATCGCCCCGACAGCGTGGAAACCGCACAACAGCAGAGGGATTTTACGCACACTGCGGGCACAGCCCCGATAACGTAAAGTTTGTTTCGAGTACGGTGTATGTTTCGGGAAGAGTATAGCTCGGCACAACATTCTCCAAACAAAGCAGCGCGTGGCATTTTTGGCAACTAAAGTGCACATGGTTGTGGTGGTGCCCAGCGCTGCACATGCGGCACGCTGCATACTTTACCGTGCCATCCATGTCGACAATTTTGTGAATGGCTCCTGCTTCGGCAAGCCTGTCTAATACGCGGTAGATCGTCACTCTATCGCAAAGCCCTCCGACCATATGTTGAATATCACTGTGCGCCAGCGCGGTCTTCGATGCCGCGAGCAACTCGTGAATCTTCGTTTTAGCAGCGGTCTTTCTCGCCGTTTTCACGTCCATACTCCTTCGCACTATTGCAACAGAGTTGCATTTTAGATAAAAAACGTGCATATTTGCAACAAAGTTGCATTATACCTCTATGGAAAACAAGAGATAAGAGATTCCCGAAGCAGTGTGGTACAGAAAACCGGGCAACTTCCAATACATGTTTTACAACGGACAGGGCGATACAATGAGCAGGGCAGAGTACGATGTAGCGATTGTCGGCGGGGCATCCGCCGGGCTTGCAGCAGCACTTACACTTGGGCGCTCGAACAGAACAACAGTTGTGTTCGACACAGGAGAGCCGCGCAACAAACCGGCAGCACATGCACACAATATTTTTACACGCGACGGCACTTCGCCAATGGAGCTCCTCGCTATTGGCAGGCAGCAACTTCTTCAGTACCCATCAGTCGAGTTTCGCAGTGAACGCGTCGTTTCCGTCGAAAATAGCGGGAACAGATTCACCATTGCAACAGAAAATGGGGGAATATACAGTGTTCGCCGCGTGATTCTTGCAACAGGAGTGCGCGACATTCTGCCTGACATTCCGGGCATGAGCGAGCTGTGGGGATCAAAGATTGTACACTGTCCGTACTGCCACGGATGGGAGCTACGCAACACAAGTATTGCACTGATCGCAAATGGCGATACAGCATTGCATCTCGCCACACTTGTACGCAATCTGAACCCCGACCTTATCGTGCTCACCAATGGCGCGAGCACTATCAATACCGAAAAGCAGGAACTGCTGGTGCACAAAGGTATTTCCGTGGTAGAAACACCGATAGCAGCAATCAGCGACGACAGCGACGGCATTCGCATCTCCCTAGAAGACGGAAGCGTACTGCACAGAACAGCGGCATATGCGCGAGCAGCTCTGCATTTCAACAGCCAGCTCGCAGTACAACTCGGCTGCGAGCTTACCGAAGCAGGCTCTGTACAAGTCGATTATATGCAGCAAACCACTGTGCCCGGAGTATTTGCAGTGGGCGATCTTTCCCATCCGGGAATGCACCAAGTGGCAATAGCAGCTTCCGGCGGACACAAAGCGGGAGCGATGTGCAACAGCCAGCTTTGCGAAGAAGATTTTAACAGAACTCAATAAAAGGTATGTTGTCCCCGCATGATCATGAGAACAAGATGCGCCCAGCAACAGAAACGAAACATCTGCGACGGAGACATCCGTCATCGACAGCTTTCTCTTAACCTAACTATATAGATAGCAATGGATTACCAATTATTCATACGAGCTCTCAATCTCCAGCCCCATCCCGAAGGCGGCTGGTTTGCCGAGGTGTACCGCTCGCAGGAAACAGTGGAAGGCTCGGCAATGCCTGCGCGCTACGGCGGACCGCGCTGCTTTTCCACGTCTATCTATTTTCTGCTTACAGGCCGCAAATTTTCCGCCTTTCACCGGCTACAGTCGGACGAAGTGTGGCATTTTTATGCGGGCAGCAAAGTGGTAGTGGTCACCATCGACGAACAGGGGAAAAGAGAGGACATCATCCTCGGCTCCAACCTTGAGGCAGGCGAGCGCTTCCAAGCCGTTGTTCGGACAGGACATTGGTTTGGCTCGTATGTTCCCGATCCCGACTCCTTTGCTCTATGCGGCTGCACGGTAGCACCGGGCTTCGACTTTCTGGACTTCGAGCTTGCAGAGCAGGCAGAGCTCGTAGGCAGCTTTCCGCAGCACGCCGATATTATTCGCCGCCTTACGCGATAGCTATCCGCGCACGGTGACAACGTCGGGAGGCCGGTTTACCTTGCTGCTCATGAGCGCGGCAATCGGCTTCAGCGTGTCGACATTCTCGCAGACAATTTTTATCATGGAAGTAATGGGAACGGCGAGTACCATTCCCCAGATACCCCACAGCCAGCCCCAAAAAAGCAAAGACATGAGCACGAGCACCGGGCTCATATTCAAGCTGCTAGCCATGAGCTTCGGCTCTAATACATTGCCAATAATATTGTGAACAGCTACCAGCAGCACGAGCAGAAGAAGCGGAATGCCGAAAGAATCAAACTGAAGGCAGGCCAGCAGAAAGGGAAAGATAGCGGATACGGCTGAGCCGATATTCGGTATAAAATTGAGGGCAAATGCAAGCACTCCCCACAGCAGCGGAAAATCTACACCGAGAATCACTAATATGATCGCCGTTACGACCCCCATGAGCACACTCACCAGAGTCTTGGCCAGAAGGTACTGTCGTACCTGTACATCTATATTCTCGATAATAGACGCCATGCGCGCCGAATGTTCGAAGGAGAAAGAGCTTTTGATCTTTGCAGATAGCTGCCCGCTGCCTGCAAGCAAAAACATCATAAAGAGCAAAATCAGCACAAAATCGCTGATATAGGTGAGAAACGATCCAAGCCCTGTTGTGACAAGTCCCGTAATAGACGAGCCCTGTAGCAAGCTCGTCCATTCGTAGCTGCTAATGTCGATATCCATCTGCCTCGCTTTCTGCTCGGCGTATTGCACCAGATTGGTAATAATAGAGGTCATGCGCTCTTCGTAATGCGGAAGAGCTGCTACAAACGATTGGATGCTCGAATACAAAAAGAGCGATACCCCGGCTATTAGCACCGCAACGGTAATCAGGACAATAATCAAAGAAAACACCATCGGCACCTTTTTGCGCTCAAGAAACAGAACCAATGGTTTGAATATATACGAGAGAAACACAGCAATAACGAACGGTAAAAGCACCGACTGTAGTTGATACAGAATAATACCAACGACAAATAGTGCAACGATCCCCTGAGTGATAAGCGTAAACTTTGCAGCATCTTTCATAGCAGCCTCTATTGTACTGAAAAAATGGCGGGCTAATCTATGCAGTTTACTTTTTCTGCAAAAGAAAAAGTATGGTAGAGCTGCTTCTTGTTACAGAATTCGGTTTCGCCGCAAGCCCCGTACTAACCGCACCACCGATTTTGCGGCTTTTGCTATGAGATCAGGTGTGATGGTAATAAGGAACACCGCTACTACTACTAGCACTGCCGCAATCCCCGTACCGGCATTAAGCGTTTCGTTGCCAAACAGCCAGCCGAGCAGGACGGCGATCAGCGGATTGACATAGGCATAGCTTGCTACTCGCGATGGCTGCACCACTCGCAGCAACCAGACATAGGCGCTAAAGGCTGTAATCGACCCAAAAACAATGAGATAGCCAAGTGCAAGCCCTGAGCGCAGCGAGATAAGCTCAGGATGAAAATGAGCGTATTCGCCGTTCAGCAATCCAGCCAGAAAGAGGAATAGACCGCCAAACATCATCTGAAAAGCCGTAGCCATGAATGGCGATTTGGGCATGTTCGCACGCCGAGCAAACACTGATCCAATAGCCCAGCTACAGTTCCCAATCAGCAGAAGGATAAATATCCAGGGCGGCGCGCCATGCACCGGCGTTGCACCACCACCCGACTGTGTAAGAAGTACGACTCCTGTAGCACCAATGACCAGTGCGAAAAGTTCTCGTACTCCTGGCTTCTTTTCTCCGGCGATTGCACTGAATAAGACCATCCAACAAGGAATCGTAGCGCTCATTAGTGCTACGACGCCCGACTGAATAAACTGCTCAGCCCACGACACAATCCCATTGCCAGCCAGCAGCAGCAGACCTCCAGTGATTGCAGAATTTCCTATTTGGCGCAGCGTGGGCAGCGGTAGGCCGCGAATCTTCAGAAAACCGAACAGCAGCAGGCCAGCCGTGCCAAATCGTATTCCAGCCATGAGCAGAGGGGGAAGTGTCTCGATGGCAAAGCGAATTACTAAATAGGTCGATCCCCATATCACGTAAATTGCGGCAAAAGCCGCTATAATTGCTATTGTTGTTGCTCTCGTACTTTTCATTGCTGTTCTTCTCATGTTATGCGGAGTGCATTGTGCAGCTCGGAATGTTTCACCTCTATGTACAGACCGCAACACCACAACCCTGTAGCTTATCTGCCCGCATTTCTACAAAATTACATCGCGATTGTATTGCATAACAGATACAGAATAGTAGTTTTGTAACCATAACAGTTTGGAGCTTCAATGAAACAACCTCTATTGGAACATCAGGAACAGCATCTCTACGAGCAGATCGCCTCGGAACTGGCGGAGCGCATCCGCCAGTCTGTTGTCCGGCCTGGCGAACGCCTCCCTTCGGTGCGTAGACTCAGCGAGCAAAAAAGTGTGAGTATTTCTACTGTGCTGCAAGCGTACATTCGGCTGGAAGACATGGGGCTGGTGGAATCGCGTCCGCAGTCGGGATACTATGTGCGTAATCGCCAACGGATATTGCCGGAACCGGCCATGCACCGAGCGCCGCTGCGACCATCATCTGTAAGCGTGGTGACGGCTGTCCGCGCACTGTTGGATGCTACTCAGGATCCGTCCATTATTCCCCTTGGAGCAGCTTCGCCCAACCCGCTGTTGCTGCCAACTACGCGCCTGTATCGCACACTGGCAAATGTTGCGCGCTCCGCAAGGCCAGAGTCCAATACATACGACAGCACGGCTGGTACTGCCGAGCTGCGGCGCCTTATCGCTTTTCGCTCGTCCGACTGGGGCGGTTCGCTCACGGGTGATGACATTATTATTACAGCAGGCTGCACAGAGTCGCTCAGCCTGTGCCTGCGGTCTGTCACCCGCCCGGGTGATACTGTAGCTGTAGAATCCCCAAGCTACTTTGGCATGCTGCAAATTATAGAAGGGCTGGGCCTGAAGGCGCTGCATATCCCTACCGATCCCCGCGAAGGTATGTGTGCAAGCCATTTTGAACAGGCATGCCAGAGCTATGCTGTGCGGGCGTGTTTGGTAATGCCCAACTTCCATAATCCGCTCGGCAGCCTGATGCCCGACGAGAAAAAACGCGAACTCGTAGCCATTGCCTCGCGCTACTCTGTACCCCTTATCGAAGACGATATCTACGGCGATTTGCACTTCGACCGCCAGCGACCGCGCAATCTTCAGTCGTTCGATACCGAGGGCAATGTGCTGCTCTGCTCGTCGTTCTCTAAAACTCTTTCGCCCGATTTTCGCATAGGATGGACGGCTCCTGGACGATACTACGAGCAGGTGCTGCGCATGAAAATGACCAGTACGCTGGCTTCGCCTATGCTCCTACAGCACACAGTTGCCCGCTTTTTGCGCGATGGAGGCTACGACCATCATGTGCGTAGTATGAGAAAAACTCTCTCTCTCCAAATAGAACGTGCTGTTCAGACAATAGCCCGCCATTTTCCGCAAGGTACGGGGGTGACTCGTCCCGCAGGTGGATTTGTGCTGTGGATCGAGCTGCCCGCCGGTGTAGATGCTCTTCTTTTGCAGCAGCAAGCGCTCGAAGAAAAAATCAGCATTGCTCCCGGCCCCGTCTTTTCGGCGGGAACGGATTTTACGAACTGTATTCGCATCAATTGCGGGTGCGCGTGGTCGGAACACATCGAGCAGGCGCTTATTCGCATCGGTGAGCTGGCGGCGGCACAGTTGTAAATCGTTAGCCTTTATCCACGAATACAAGGTGGCGCTTCGGTCTTCGCTCCTGTGTTCTGCCTTTGCACCGCGCTGCATCCCCGCCGCGTGGCCGTTCGACCTCCATCGCAGAAAAGGGGAAGTCAGGCAGCGGCAACAGAGAATACGAAGGAGTAATCTTGGCTTTTTGCGTTGAAAAAAGCGGGTTGCGGACGGGCACCGAGAAGCGGTGTTGCGACCGGCGACAGCGACCCAGCGGACGCCGCAGCGACGCCCGTGCCACAGACGTTTCTCCTGAATAAACAAAGATTATTGTCGATCTATTACTTTTCCATTCATCTACTTGGATTATGTTGCACGATCTTCTTGTTGTTGAGCTGGCAAGCGTTTTGGCGGGTCCGGCTGTTGGTATGTTCTTTGCTGAACTCGGCGCGACTGTGCTGAAAGTGGAGCACGCCGAAACAGGTGGCGACGTAACTCGAAGTTGGAAACTGCCACAGGAAGACCCACATTCTGATATTTCGGCGTATTTTTCGGCTGTAAACTGGGGGAAATCGTCGGTTGCGGCCAATCTTTCTACCGAAGAAGGGAAGCAATCTGTGCTGTCGCTGCTCGCCCGCGCCGATGTTGTGATCGTCAGCTTTAAGCCGGGCGACGAGCGCAGGTTCGGATTGGACTACGCCACACTTCACGCCGCTTTTCCCAAGCTGATTTACGCACATATTACTGGTTATGGTTCTGGCAGTACACGCACCGGCTACGATGCGGTAATCCAAGCGGAATCCGGGTTTATGGCAATGAATGGCACACCTGAAAGCGGACCTCTCAAAATGCCGGTGGCGCTTATCGACGTATTAGCGGCGCACCAGCTCAAGGAAGCCATTCTTCTGGCGCTGATTCACCGCATGCGAACAGGGGAGGGAAGTTATACGACGGTGTCGCTGCTGCACACAGGCATAGCGTCATTGGTCAATCAGGCAGCCGGAAGCCTTATAGCACAGGCCGAACCGCAACGCCTCGGCTCTGATCACCCTACGATTGTGCCCTATGGAAGCGTCTTTTGCACACGCGACGGCAGGGAAATCCTCTTTGCTGTGGGCAACGATAGGCAGTTTAGCCACTTGTGTGCAGCGCTCAATCTTGCTGATATTGCCAGCGACGAGCGTTTTCGCACAAATTACGACCGTGTGCTGCATCGCGACGAGCTACTGCCCATACTGCGCGAGGCGGTGGCGGAAATGGACTCGGCTGCTTTGCTGGAACAGCTTCACGCCCGCGCGGTTCCGTGTGGAGCAGTCAATTCGCTTGGCGACATATTACAAGCCGAAGAAGCCAGCACACTTCTTCTTCACGACAAAATTTCGGGTTTGCGGGGAGTGCGTACCATTGCATTCCAGACGTCATTTACTCAACCACTACCTCTATCGCCGCCTCCGCACAGACCTTCGCAAGAATAGAAAACAGGTCTTATTCCTCGAAAATCAACGTTTTGAGCGTTCCATCATCATCAGACCATCCACGGTACATACCGGCGCTATTGAAATCGGCTACAACATTACCAGCCGCGTCGATACCGATGAGACCGCCGTCGCCGCCTATAGCTGCAATTTTGTCGAGGCTGCGCTTGATGGCTACTGGCAGGGAAACGCCAGCGTATTCCATCATCGCCGAGACATCGTAAGCACAGACGGATCGGATAAAATACTCTCCGTAGCCAGTGGCTGAAATCGCGCAGGTACGGTTGTTGGCATATGTTCCACAGCCGATAAGAGGCGAATCGCCTACACGACCATATTTTTTATTACTCATTCCGCCTGTAGAAGTAGCCGCAGCCAGATTGCCCATAGCATCAAGAGCCACAGCTCCAACCGTTCCGTGTTTTTCCTCCATCGACGTCGCGGCGTGGTCGGTAACACTGCGGGCGGTGTGTCGCAGCAGTTTCCACTGTTTTAAGCGGTCTTCGGTGATAAAGTACTCCTGTGTTTCCATATATAGACCAATTTCCTGAGCGAACGAGCCCGCACCTTCTCCTATGAGAAACACATGTCCCGACTGCTCCATGACAGCACGCGCAGCTTTAATCGGGTTGCGGATATTGCGTACACTCGCTACAGCACCTGCGTCAACAGTGCGTCCATCCACAATCGAGGCATCGAGTTCCACATGTCCTTCGTGGGTAAGCACGGCACCACGCCCGGCATTAAACAGGTGGTTGTCCTCCAGCGCAACCACAGCAGCTTCTACGGCGTCGAGTGCCGTACCGCCATTGTACAAAATGCCATACCCCGCTTCAAGGCTTTGCCTCATAGCTTCTGTATATGCAGCTTCCTTTTCGGGCGTCATCGTTTCGCGCAGTATGGTCCCCGCACCACCGTGTATTGCGATTCTAATCATGGAGTATTTCCGTGTTGTTCGCGCTCAATGATGCGCTGTGTTGTGTGTAAAATTCCTTCGCGTACAAGATGCGGAAAGTGCGCCACTGATAACGGCCAATCGGCCAATTCCGGCAGCAGCACGCTAGCCTCTCCGCCTGTTACTATTATTCTCGGAATTCCATAATCTTCCGCTTCTGCCCACATGTTCTCAACTAATCTCCGCACAGCACCGCCTGCACCACCTACGACGCCTGCCATCATCGCGGCGGCGGTGGCCGTACCGGTGTATTTGCTGGGCGAAACTGCTTCAAGAAAGGGAAGTTGTTCGGTAAATTCGTGGAGCGCATGCAATTGCGAGCCCATGCCCGGCAGTATGGCCCCCCCTCTGAACACACAGGATGAATCCAGAAAATTTATCGTCATCGCCGTACCACAGTCGACAGTAAAAAGCGGTGGGGGAATGTGGAGCAATGCGCCGTAGAGACCAAACAACCTATCGGCGCCAAACCCTTGCACAGAGGTCTGAATACAATCACGATCATTGGCAATACATTCTAAAACATTTATTATTCTAACTTTAGGATACAAAGAACTTATTTTTTTTAACTCGTTAAACTTATCAGGTCTTACGGAGCTCACTCCAACAACAATTTGGCTATTTTCCGACTTCAACAGAATTTCTATTAAGATATCAGCCCAACCATCATGATAATTAAAAGCTACATCGCTCTTATCCAGAAGAATTTTAACTTTTGAATTACCAAGATCAATTGCAGCTATCGCGATATTATTCTCCGAGATCATACCGCAGCGAATCTCCATTATCAATGATACGTTCCTGTCCTGTTCCCGTGTGTCGGGCGCGCAACCGACCATCCCGAAGCAGATCCATAGACAACCAGCCAGGACCATCGCCGACAATTTCCATCATTTTCCCTTCGATGTTCAGCTCGCGTTTCCACTCGGCGATAATCTGTTCCGGGGAGCGTTCTGCAAGTGCTTTCCATTCATCGAGCAAGAGAGTAATCACCGGCTCGACTTCTGTACTGAGGCCTTCGTTCAGCAGTGAAGTGGCTTTATTGTGAAGAAAGGGGGGAAACGTTTGCTGTCGTATATTTATGCCTATACCAACAACTGTGGTAAGGCAGTACGAACCCGCAAACTCGTGTTCGACAAGCACTCCGCATATCTTTTTCCACGAGCGGTCCAAGCTTAGCATCAGTACGTCGTTGGGATATTTAAGAGCAAAGCGCCTGCTTGGAGCAATCGCCTTGAGAGCACGATAAGCGGCAAGGCAGCCCTGAGCCTGTAGAGCGATCAGCGCTTCCATGTCTAATAATTTTTCATGCCGTATGCCTATGGAGCAGTAAATATTCTTACCTTGCTCGCCTTCCCAAGTTTTTTCGCCGCGGCCACGACCGCTCCACTGGTATTCGGCTGTAACAGCTACCAGCTTGTCGGTTTGCAACAACTCACGGGCATAGTCGTTCGTGGATGAAATTTGCGAAAAATGATACTGTTTAATTTCGTACATTACAGACTTCTTTAAAGAGAACTATGCTGGTTCGTGACACGATATGTGCACTTGCCACCCCTCCGGGAGTGGGGGGGTTGGCTGTAATTCGTCTTTCCGGTCCTGATTCGTTTACTATTGCCGACCTGTGTTTCCGTGGCAGTCGTCTTCTTGCCGAAGTTGACAGCCACACTATTCACTATGGAAAATTCTACGATGCCGAGCAAGCGCTTGTCGATACTATAACGGCATCAGTTTTTCGCGCTCCTCATTCATACACAGGCGAAAACACTGTGGAGTTCAGTTGCCACGGTGGCCTGATTGTCTCTCAAGAGCTGTCAGCAGCTCTTATTGCTGCCGGAGCACGGCCTGCCGAACCCGGAGAATTTACCAAACGCGCTTTTCTCAATAATAAACTCGATCTTACACAGGCCGAAGCTGTAGCCGATATTATTCACTCTGTGTCCCAACAGGGCACGCACGCAGCCGCACGACAGCTTCTGGGCGGCCTTACTCGGCGCCTGCGCGAACTCCGCTCGTCGTTGGTAGAGATTTGTGGACTGCTAGAGTTAGAGCTGGACTTCAGCATGGAAGATATAGAATTTATAGACCGTAAAGAACTTCGGGCAAAATTAGTATCTGCACTCGCCTTTTGCAAGGAATTGACAGATTCTTTTCAGGCTTCCGAGATTATGCGCTCTGGCTACAATGTGGGTATTGTCGGCTACCCAAATGCGGGAAAGTCTTCGCTGCTCAATGCTATGCTCAATAAAAAGCGCGCAATTGTAAGCCCAACACCTGGAACTACGCGCGATTACATTGAGGAACATTTGGTAATCGGCGGCACAATGATCAATATTTTTGATACCGCAGGGCTGCGCTCAAGCGAAGATCGTATAGAAATCGAGGGGATACAACTCGCACAAACTCTTCTTCGCCAGTGTAATTTGTTGTTGATACTGAACGATAGCACTCTGTCCTTCGATCATTCACAAGCTCTCGTAGAGCGTTTACAACAGGATTTTCCTTCGGCTACCTGTGTATTAGTACAGAACAAGATTGATTTGCTCGATGAACAAAGTGTTGCTTACATCGCTTCTTCGCTTTGTATATCGGCTGTCACCACCGATGGTATAGACGCCGTCAAAGCCTTGATTGCCGAGTATGCTCGTCGCGATATGGCTCATGCAGGCAGCCTGATGATCAATGCACGGCACGTAGCTCTGTTGCAGATGGTCATCCAGTCGCTGCATAATGCTCTCGAAGCACTCGAAACCGCTCCATCTAATGAATTCATCGCTATCGATGTACGCGAAGCATTGCGTAAAATCGGCGAAATTACTGGTGATACGTGGAGCGAGAACGTACTCGACGAGGTATTCGCCCGCTTCTGTATTGGAAAATAGCAGCTTTTCCCTTTAGCATTTCTTTCAGATTGATTGATGTGTGGCACGGGCACCTCTGTGCATCCGCTGCGGCTCTGTCCCCGGTCGCACATCCGCTTTTCGCTTTCCTACCGTCTTTCGCTTTTCTCTGCTATTCCGCACTCCTGCCGGGCGGGATGGGGCGAACTACACGAAACGGATCATGCAGCGCGGTGCAGCGACGTATCATAGCGCCGCCTGGATGGGCGGCGCGCTCGAAGACGGCTGCCCCCATCATCCCACAGAACGCAATTACAACCCTTTTCCAAGCAGTTTGAACCGCACAGCAAACAAACTTTGAGCCGTACAACAAAGTGAGAGTCCCGCTTTTTTCAGAATTTTGTACTGTTCAAAATTTTGTATCATAAATATCACATTCACATGACAACGAACAAGAACGGTTGGGTGCTGGTGACAGGTGGTTCCGGCTTTATTGGCAGCTATTGTATTGCCTATCTTCTTCAGGCGGGGTATCGCGTAAAAACGACAGTACGCTCGCTGTCCCGAGCCAACGAAGTACGGGAGATGCTCCATCGAGCTGGTGCTCCGGGCATTGAGGGTGTCGTATTTACAGAAGCAGATTTAACAAAGGACGATGGCTGGGCAGAAGCTGTTCAGGGCGCTGATTACGTGCTTCATGTTGCATCGCCATTCCCAATTGGGGAACCTAATGACGAAAACGAGCTTATCACTCCTGCGCGCGAAGGAACACTGCGGGTATTAAAAGCTGCACGCGATGCCGGTGTGAAGCGCGTTGTGCTAACTTCGTCGTTTGCAGCCGTAGGCTATGGCAGAGAAATTGGCAACCACGTATTCACAGAAGAAGACTGGTCGGACATCAATGCTCCTGTTGGCGCGTACATTAAGTCCAAAACAGTTGCCGAACGCGCGGCTTGGGATTTCATGGAAAGAGAAGGCGGCAGTATGGAGCTTTCGGTTGTCAACCCGGTGGGAGTATTTGGCCCGGTTCTCGGTTCGGATGTATCGTCGTCGATTAAGTACCTTATCGGCACTGTCAATGGAAGCATTACAGAAAGTCCGGCTTTTACCTTTGGTATTGTGGACGTGCGCGATGTAGCAGCCATGCACATTACTGCAATGACACATCCAGAAGCAAAAGGCGAGAGATTCATTGCTACAGCCGAGGGCGTAATGTCCTTATACGACATTGCTGAGGTAGTCCGGAAAGAAAGACCTACATTTGCAGGCCAGATAGCCGATTTAACGAATACTGCACAAGAGTACTACACAAAGATGTCGAACACAAAGGCAAAAACCATACTTAACTGGACACCTCGTTCCAGAGAAGAAGCGATCATAGCTACGGTGGACAGCCTTAAGAACCTCAATATACTGTAATGCGATACACGGATATACGATCCTGCCATATTGGTCCGGCTCTTATTTCGCCTGAGTATTTTATTCCCGAGCATATCTTTTTCTACCAAGCTAAAGGTTCTGTCACCGTGTTCGACGGTCACAGAACCTTTTCTATGCAGCCTGGTGATTACTGTATTCTTAGAAAGAACAGGTTAGTGCGATATAGTAAATTCCAAGACAAAGGGCAGTTTGAGAAAATACTCATCGTCTTTGACGAAGCATTTCTACAGCAGCACAACAATGTACACCAAGCATCGACAGCAACAGCACAGGACGACGGTAGCTTTTTATTGGTAGAAAATAACGAGTTAATCCACAGCTTTGTCCGCTCCTTATCCCCATACTACAGCGGCGCCGAGGAGATCGACACGGCCTTTACAGATATCAAGCGGCAGGAGCTTTTGCTTATACTTCTAAAGTCCAACCCTGAGCTGGGACAGGTTCTTTTTAACTTTGGCATTCCACAGAAAATTGCTCTTGAAGAATTCATGAACCGCAACTTCAGGTTTAACATCAGTCTGGAGCGTTTTGCCTTTCTAACAGGACGGAGTTTGTCATCATTCAAGAGAGACTTTGAGAAAACATTCCACGAGTCGCCAGGTCGTTGGCTCATCCGAAAGCGGCTCGACGAAGCCTATTTTCTCATTCAGAACGAGAGGAAGAAACCCACAGACATTTACATTGAGTTAGGATTTGAAGACCTATCACATTTCTCCTATGTCTTCAAGAAGCACTTCGGCATTGCACCATCGGCATTAGCGAGAAAACAGTACAGCACAACGGCAGTACACGGGTAGATAAAGAAATCTATCGGATCGTAAAAACAAAAGAGAACCTTACTTATGGCATCAGACACCACAAACACTGTCATCGCGGTATCATTCAAAGGTCTTTGAGCCTTCGTATCCGCAGCTTTGTGCCTCTTTCTCCAACAACGCGCTTTTCCTGCCTACCAAAAACGTTTATATTTGCACAATCACTTCCATACAGGAGCACGGCAGTGTATGGGGTTGAAATTGGAATGCAAAGGCTGTGTTTTATCCGACAATGTTCAGGGTAATCGCAGGCAGAAGCGCGGGGCATCCTTACCGCCAGAATAGCCGCCGGTAGAGGGCACTTCGGCAAGCTGCAACATTATTGCCTTTGCAACTGCAAAGCACTCCTTATACTCATAGTGTGTCCCTCTTGGTTGAGCATGTTCTCATTATCATTGTGTTCGCTATTCGCCCATCTTCGGATATCCCTGCATACAGGGTTCACTGTGAAAAAAGCTGATAAGTAAACAACTGTACTACAACTCGCATTACATTCTAGGACTATCAATGGCATCTCCCTTCTTTATACAGCCATTCGAAGAAGCGCACTTTTCTGCTTTTGTCAATTTTCGCAAAGAGGCGCTTCGATCAGCTCCCGAGTCTTTTGGCTCCGATTATGAGTCCTACAACTCTCTTTCGCTATTAGATAAAGAACAGCTTTTTGAGAAACTCCAGAATTATCCTTTTAACTTTGCTCTCGGTGCCTTTACTTCAACAGGGGATATCGTAGGAATGGCTGGCTTTTCATGCAGGCATTTACTTCGCAAACAGCGCCATAAAGGGCATATATGGGGTATGTATGTATCAGAACCGCATCGTGGGAACGGTATTGCTACAAAACTACTGGAATATCTACTGCGCTCGGCCAAAGAAGATGCAGGATGTGAACATGTATTGCTTTCGGTTTCTTCTAAAAATCTTCCCGCCTATCATTTATATAAAAAGATCAATTTTTTCGAGTACGGGACTGAGTATAGAGCACTCAAGTTAGAAGATGAATATGTTGATGAGATTCTTATGATGCAATATCTATAGGATCACTATTTTTATTCTCTTGCCGTCATTAGCCGCACTCATGGGAAAATCCCCCTTCTGCACAGTACATGTTTCACGTGAAACATAGTTCAAGTAAGATATGAATACACTTGATATCATCGTCATTGGCGGTGGTCATGCTGGCATCGAAGCCAGTATTGCGGCGGCTCGTATGGGTTGCCATACGGCATTAGTCACAATGTCGCGAGCCGCTATTGGTCGCTTGTCGTGCAATCCTTCCATTGGTGGTTCGGCGAAAGGACACTTAGTAAAGGAAATTGATGCCCTCGGGGGCGTCATGGGAGAGATTGCTGATAAGAGCGGCCTTCAGTTCAAGATGCTGAATAAATCAAAAGGACCAGCCATTTGGTCGCCGCGCTCGCAGAATGATATAGATATGTATCCGCGTGAAGCTCAACATATGGTAGAGGCGACGGAAAATCTGGCGATAATAGAGGGAGCAGTGACAGAGATACTTATTAAGAACGACAGAATATACGGAGTCGTACTTGATAACAAAGAAACTCTTACCGCCAAATGTGTAGTACTGTGCTCAGGTACATTTCTCAATGGAATAATGCATACCGGTACATGCGCTACCGAAGGTGGACGAGTAGGAGAAAAAAGTGCCACAAAAATTTCTGATCTATTAGAGTCGTATGGTTTGGAGAAAGGAAGGCTCAAAACTGGCACACCGCCACGAGTTGCTACTACATCTATTGATTATAGCGGCTTGGAAATCCACCCAGGAGACGAGCAGCCAATTCCTTTTTCTCGGCGTACTCCTTCCGTTGCGAATAGAATCGTGTGCTACAACACGTTTACCAGCGAACACACCCACGATATTCTTCGTGAAGGATTTGAAGATTCTCCAATGTTTGCAGGTAGAATTAAAGGCGCTGGCCCGCGCTATTGCCCATCGATAGAGGATAAAATTAACCGTTTCGCCGACCGCACTTCTCATCAGATTGTATTAGAGCCAGAGGGTTTACATTCCCAATCAGTGTATGTCAACGGATTTTCCACGAGCTTACCCGTTGATATTCAGCTTCGCGGCCTTCATTCCATACCTGGCCTCGAACATGCGGAAATGCTCCGCGCTGGTTATGCAGTAGAATACGACTTCTTTTTTCCCTATCAATTGCGGTTCACACTGGAAACGAAAGCTGTTGAAGGACTCTTTTTCGCAGGCCAGATCAATGGTACATCTGGTTACGAAGAAGCAGCTTCCCAAGGTTTGGTAGCAGGTATCAACGCAGCTCTTAAGATTAAAGGTAATGGAGAATTCACTCCCAAGCGCTCGGAAGCATACATTGGCGTCCTGATTGATGATTTAGTCAATAAAAATACAGAAGAGCCTTACCGTATATTCACTTCGCTTGCGGAATATCGCTTACTGCTCCGGCAGGACAATGCCGATAGAAGGTTAGCTCACTACGGAAGGGACTTCGGGCTTATCAGTGAAAGTGAACACCAGCAAGTCGTTGAAAAGGAAGAGACTATCAACCGCAAGCTCGCAGAGTATGAGAAGACAAAAGTATATAGTGATGCAATCAACTCATACCTCGGCACTGTTAACGAGAGCCCCATTACTGGCCCTGTGTCTATTGAGATGCTTGCTCGGCGTGGCCCGGTGAGATTGCAAGAGGTTCTCCAGGTTGCGGATATGGCAGAAGAGGGCTTAAACGACAATATTATAGAGCAATGCGAAATTGAGTTGAAATATAAGGGTTATATTGAGCGGCAGTTAAAGGATATTGCTAAATTACAGGATCAGGAAAACAAGAGAATTCCCGACTCAATAGACTACACAACAATTATTTCTCTTTCAAAAGAAGCTCGCGAAAAGCTACAACGGATACGGCCACAATCGCTTGGACAGGCTACGAGAATAGCAGGCGTATCAGCGGCTGATATATCTATTTTGACTGTCTATTTACGGTAGAACAACGATTGTTCCACGTGAAACATCATAGAAGAGTAATGAGATTAGAAGAGAAAGAGCGGATACTTATCATTGGAGCAGGTAGCAAAACAGCTTCTGCTATTAAGGAAGTATTGACAGCCGAAACTCCATACGAACTCTTTTTTGTAGAGCGCGAACCCGTCCCCGATTTTTCAGAGGATGTGCTCATTGCAGGATTTACAAATAGAAGAGAAATCAGAGAGGTGTGCCTAAACATCCGTCCTACGGTGATTGTAAACACTGCAGCTTATACGAATGTGGATAAATGTGAGCAGGATAAACAAGAAGCCTGGGTAGTCAATGTAAAAGGAGTCGAAAATCTTGTCCAAATGAGCAGATTAGTGGATGCCCACCTGATCCACTTTTCAACCGACTATATATTCGACGGCGCTAAAGGTCCATATACGGAAGAAGATAAACCTCATCCGCTTGGTTATTATGGTAAAACAAAACTCGCGAGTGAGAATGTATGTAAGGGTGGAAATATACCTTTTACCATTATTCGTACAAATGTGCTATACGGTTCTATAAGTGTACGCCATCAAGATTTTGTCACTTGGCTGCTCACAAAGTTAGAAAAAGAAGAAAAAGTGAAGGTTGTCAACGATCAGTATTCTAATCCAACACTGGTGGATGATCTGGGCATTGCTGTAGAGCGAATTATAAAACGCAAACGCTATGGTATCTATAATATAGCAGGAGCTGACTGGCTAAATAGATGGGAATTTGCAAGGCGTATAGCTGATTACTTTGGGTTCAACAAAGAGCTTATTGAAGCAATTACCACCGAGCAACTGGCTCAAAGCGCACCTCGACCTAAGCATGGTGGACTTGTCACTTTAAAAGCAGAAACGGATCTGCGTATGAAAATGAGTGGCATCGAAAATGGCCTGTCGATGATAAAACAACGATTGCTGCGTGAGGCGCGTGAGCGTAGATAGGACGAGCCTATCTTACCGACAAAAGCACCATCCGAGAAAGTCCCGAATGTGAAAAGAAGTATGCCTGTATCGTTCAAAGTAGTCTACAAAATTCAATGAGACGTATGTGCACGGGCATCTTCGTCCACGCGAAAGCCGCTGTCACCGGTCGCACTATCCGATAAGCGATTGTCCGACCGCTGCTCGCCTTCATTCGTTGTCCATAGATGAAACAACCGACTTCGCGAACAGAACTGTAACAGCGCAAAGCCTTCAAATATAAAGGGATAGCATAGGGGAATCAAAATGAATTCCATCGAATGGGAGCAATAGCTACACATGTCGAATAATAGAAACCATGAGCATACATACATAGAACAAAACGGGAACCAACGCACATTCTCCATAGGGTGAGAAGAGCACCGGAAGAAGCTGGAAAACAATCTCTGTATTAATATTTCGCTTTACTATTCGAACATCATAAATTTGCAAACTCACAAGAGAACAATCATTCCCAAAAGCTGAAATAACCTTTTATTATTCATAGATAGATACTTACTATGCTGGACCTACGATTTGTAAGAGACAATGCCGACAAAGTGCGGAACAACATCGCACAGAAAAATGAGAAAGCCGACCTCGATGAACTGATTCGCCGCGACGAAGAACGCCGAGAACTTATCCAAGAAGTAGAAGGGTTGAAGAGCACTCGTAATAAAGTGTCTGATGAGATCGCCCGCCTGAAAAAAGAAAAGCAGGATGCCTCCAGCCTTATTGAAGAAATGCAGGGTGTCTCGAAAAACATCAAAGAGCTGGATGAAAAACTGCGTGAAACAGAGCAAGACGTAGATCGGTTGGTGCGTACACTTCCCAATATGCTCCATACAAGTGTACCTGAAGGCAAAGGAGCAGACGACAATGTAGAAGTCCGAGCTTGGGGCACCCGCAAAGAAAAATCGTGGCGCAAAGATCATATCGAAATTGGTAAGTATCTGGATATCCTCGATTTTGAACGCGGTGCCAAGATCAGTGGCAGCGGTTTTCCTGTGTATAAAGGCAAAGGGGCTACGCTGGAACGCGCTCTTATCAATTACATGCTCGACTACCACATAGAACACCATGGATATACAGAAATACTTCCGCCAATGGTAGTGAATGAAGAATCGATGAAAGGTACAGGCCAGATACCCAAGATGGTGGAAGATATGTACAAATGCAAAGATGACGACCTATACCTCATACCAACGGCTGAAGTGCCTCTTACCAACTTGTACAGAAACGAGATACTTCAGGAAAAAGAGCTTACAAAGAAATTATGCGGCTTTTCGGCCTGTTTCCGGCGTGAAGCAGGAAGTTATGGCAAAGAAAGTAAAGGCTTTTTGCGCGTTCACCAGTTCAATAAAGTTGAGCTGGTAAAGTTTGTGAAACCTGAGGACTCGTACAACGAACTAGAATCGCTCGTAGACAATGTAGAAACGCTGCTGAAGGCGTTTGAACTGCCGTACCGGGTGATACAACTGTGTTCGGGCGATACGGGCTTTGGGAGCGCTAAAACATACGATCTTGAAGTGTGGTCGCCATTCGAAGAACGCTGGCTAGAAGTATCGAGCTGCTCCAACTTTGAAGATTTCCAAGCAAGACGTGCTCAAATACGCTTCAGACGCGACGCAACAGGCAAACCCGAGCTCCTGCACACCCTTAATGGCAGTGGCCTTGCTACATCGCGCCTGATGGTGGGTCTGTTGGAAAACTACCAACGCGAGGATGGCAGTGTAGATGTCCCAGAAGTGCTGCGCCCATATTGCAGGTTCGATCGTATCAGAGCATAAGCTCATGCAGCAAGTCAACTTGTCGGCAGGCTGGTATTATACCAGCCTGCTTTTGTTTTAAATGGCGAGGATTTGATTTATCAGAGGTATGACGCCGGGCAAGAGAGATACGGGAATAAGTAGAGAAACGGTAGTATGGTTTAAAAGCCTACTGCGAATAACAACGCAGCGGTATGTGCACGCAGAGCGTTCGTCTTTGCATCGTTTCTACGACACCCAAAGCGCGGACAAAGACTAAAGTACCTCAGTACCTCCACAGATAGCATCCAAAGCATGATCTGCTGTCATTGCACTATATTCTCAAAGCCTATGCCTGCTACTCACTAAGGGCTTCTATGAAGCACAAGGAAGGCTCATAGCGGGCTGAAAACCCACCAGGGTAGGAATGGCTCCTAAAACCTTCTGGAAGCTCGCTAATGCCCAAAAGGTATTTGGATAGAAATTGAGAACCGTTTGATAGGTGCTCGTAATCCAAACTACCTACCTTGTTGATTTAAAAGGAGTTGGGACAAGGATAGTAAAGTCGATCTCGCTTTGTTGGAAGTTTGTAGATGTATTGTTCATAGAGCTCCATACTACTACAGAAAAAAACAGACAGGGAAGCCGTAAAACTGTAGAATCGTGAAACATGATTATATTTTCAGTAACTGAATGTATTTTCATATGCACTGATGGATGTTTTCCTTCTCTTCATTTAAGGTTTACTTTTAGTTGTTGTCGGAATTGAGTGTGGAAAAGTTGATAACTTTGTGGAAAAAGTTGTTGCATTGTAGATTTTAAGCCGAAAAAAGCTCAACATTATGCGCTGGTAACATGAGGATAACATTGTGGATAACATTGGGATTATCAACAGGGTATGTGAATAAACACTGTTTACCACATACTTATGCGGATCTTTCCCCCTTTAAAAATGGGGTTTTCACACAATAAATGGGGGAAATGTGGATAAATGGGGGAAATGTTTAAAACTTATGGAAAACTCACTAAAAACAGCGATTTTAGAAAGATACCGCACTGGTAACTACTTCTAACCCGGCAATAGACTCCGGGGATGCTTGACAATTCCAAATTCTTAACAACTGATAGAAAGGGAACATATGAATATCGTCATAGGCGCGGATCATGCTGGCTATGAGCTAAAACAATACGTTGGTGAAAAGCTACAACATGCAGGGTATGAGGTTCAGGATGTTGGCACGCACTCCATCGATTCTGTCGATTATCCCGACTACGCCGTACAAGCCTGCGAAAAAATAATACATGGGGAAGCTGACTACGGCATTTTGGTATGCGGGAGCGGAATTGGCGTAAGTATTACAGCGAACAAACTGAAAGGGATTAGGGCTGCAAACTGCCTCACCGTAGAAATGGCAGAACTCAGCCGCAAGCACAACAACGCCAATGTGCTTACTCTGGGAGCGCGATTAGTAGACAAGCAGACCGCTGAAGCAATTGTAGAGGCCTTTCTGGCCACTGTATTCGAGGGCGGAAGGCACGAGCAGCGGGTAGCGAAGATTCATTCACTTACTGGGTGCTGACCAATGGAAGAGCGAAAAACTGATGTCTTGGTCATTGCAACACACCCCGACGACGGAGAATTGTGCTGTGGCGGTACTATTGCCAAACTAACAGGCGAAGGGCGTAGCGTTGTCGTTGCCGATTGTACCCGTGGAGAATTAGGATCGCGAGGAACCGTAGAAACCCGACGTCAAGAGGCTGATCGAGCAAGTGCTGTCCTTAATCTATCTGAAAGGGTAAATCTCGGCATGCCCGATGGTAATATCAAGGTTGATGAGGATAATGTCCGAAAAATTATCAAGACTATCCGGATGTTCAAACCAACGTTGTTGCTGTTACCGGGGCCAAGCGACCGGCACACCGACCACGAGGATGTTCATTCGTTGGTACGGAAAGCTGTGTTTCAAAGCGGATTGCCGAAAATTGTCACAGAAGAGAATGGGAGCAGGCAAGAGCCATTCAGACCACAACGCCTGTTGTGCTATATGCAGACCTACGAGTTTCCCGTTGATTTCTATGTAAATATTACCGACGAATTCCCCAGAAAATTAGAAGCTATTAGGGCGTATTCCACGCAATTCCACGTAGAAAATCATGAGCAGGCGACCGAGGCATATGAAACATTTATCTCGCGACCTGAATTTTTAGACTTTATAGAAGCACGAGCACGGTATTTTGGTGCAAAGATTGGTGTACGATATGCCGAGGCTTTCGCTTCAGTAGAACCGCTTGGATTAAAAAGCCTATCGGTGCTATTGGAAATCTAACTATGTCCATTATTCTGCGGAGTGCATGATGGAACCCGATATACGGTCTATTCTGGAAAATAGTACAACAATTGCAGTCTATGGCATGTCGAGGGATGCGTGGAAACCCGCTCATACTGTACCCGGTTATATGCTAAACCAAGGGTATATCGTTGTTCCGATAAATCCCTTCGCCGACAAGATTTTTGGTCGCGTGTGCTATCCAGATATCAAAAGTGTGCCACGAGACATTGATATACTCAACGTGTTTCGCCCCTCTCAACAGGTGGTGCCTATTGTAGAAGAAGCTGTAGAACGCCGAAAAGAGCGAGGGGACATTGGGGTAATCTGGCTACAACTTGGGATTATCAACAATGAAGCGAAGCAACTGGCCGAAGACGCTGGGATCGTATTTGTACAGAATCGTTGTATCTACGTAGATCACAAAATGAGCGGCCTTCCACGTAGAAAAAGGGAAGAAAATGAGGAAGAGGCTGCTACAGGCGAGAGCGAAGTAGAGTGAAGGTTCGGATGTAGACGGCTTCTTCTTGCGATGGTGGGAAATTTGCAGCATGAATTGCTCTACAAACAACAAGGGCGGTCGAAACCGCCCTTGTGAGAATGTATATACACCTACCTATTACTTACCGCGTTTGCCTTTTTGCTCTTTTTCTGGCTGCTTTTCTATGAGCAATTGCTTTGTATCTTCTTTTACCACACTGTTGTAAAAGCTCTTGAACGCCGCAAACTCTTCGGTTGTCACCATGTTCTTTTTATTGATAAAAGAACGGGTCGCTGTAATAACACCATTCTTAAAACTGTACTTTGCCGAGTAATCAGCGATGGACGAGCTCAGGTTGGCGTCTTTCAGATCGACAGGAACATAGCCCTGAGGCAGGCGAATCTCTAATGTCTCGCGCACGGTATCAGTACCAGGGTAATACTCGTAGGGATACGTGCGTTCCTCATATGCAAGGGCTTCGTCCGATGATTTACCATATGCCCACCCCGACTTCAGAATTTTAAACCGACCCATATCGTTGACGAACTCCGGCACATCAAACGAGACATTAAAGCCGAGTGTAGGAGTAATAGTGTCGAGGTTGCTAAAGCTGAACTGACCGAGCTTTACATTGGGATAATCCGATCCGAGCGACTCGATAATTGCTTTTTCCTGTTCGTTTTTACCTTTATGGCGGAAAAAGTCGCGCAGATAAGCGCTCATCGACCCGCTGAAAACGGTTTTTTGATCGAAATTGACATGGCCACTTTCTTCCACTGTCATGACGGTATTCACATGAATAGCACGCGGCGTAAAGTTCGACTGTGTAAGCCGGGTCGGAGCTGTAACACCGGGCTTAATCAGCAGAGCAAAACCGTCGATATCCATTTCCGGAACAGAGCCAATCGGAAAGTTGTTGGCCGTAAGGTCGAGAATTTTCGGACCTTTTTTTGTGTCGACACTTACGATACAGTGGTCAAAATCGGGCATTGGCAGGTCTGCTGCGGCACGGCTACTCATCGAAGTTTTTACCAGAACATAGTTGGCGGGAATGCCTGCTTCGCGGAGCATAGAAATACACAATGTGGCCACATCTTTGCAATCGCCGATTTTGGTGACATACACATCGCGGGCTTTTTGCGGGATCCAGCCGGATTGTCTGAACGACACACTGCTATAGCGGATGTATTCAGTAATAAATTCATAGACCTCGCGCAGAATATCATCCTCGCTCATCGAACCTTTATTAGCGAGAATTTCCTTCATTTTTTCTTCGATTTCGTAGGTGCTGCGTGTTTTCGTCTGAGCCAGATCGCGGTACCAATCTACCATAAAGGTCCAGTCCTCGATGCTGGATATGGTAAGCACTTTGCCAATTTCATCGAGCGAAGGCATACCTGATTCGTATTCGATGGCAGGCTCGTTGCTCAAAGCCCAAAAATGCATCTTGCCGTCTTCCGTTTCGGAAATTTTTGGTTCGGTAGGCATATTGCGGGCTTTATAGCGGAATTTGTAGTCCGTGGGCACAAGCAGCGCATAGCGCACATTAGCAACGGGATAGTAATAGTTGAAATAGTACGTATCCCAGAAATGATTGTGGAGTTTACCTGTGTAGTAATTTTTCTTCCGCCACTTAATATAGATGGCCTCTCCTTCTTCGAGCGATTTGAACACGATTTGTCCGCCGCTGATGTCGGCTTTGATTTCGCTTCCATCTTTTTTGATAACTACAGCTTTTTCAATGTTCAGTGCTTCAGCGTGAGAATTATAGCCAAGGGAATACTCCTTGAAATTGTCAATTCCCTGCTTGTTGAACACTTTTACAAGCATCTCTTGGAGCGTTTCCGAAGAGCCGCCATCATACACCACGCGCTTTACGTCGTCCAGCAGGATAATAGCAGGATCATTCGGATAATCCTCGGACGACGGAGCTGTACGGACGAGGCTATCGACGCTAATCGAAGAAAATTGCGTAAAAATCGACTTTTTACCCTCAATTTCGCGGAGCACGGCGCGCGAATCGTAATCTGTTGGGTTGTAGGTCAATGTCATGCGGTAGGCTTCTTTCGCCTTTTCCACCTCATTGCGGATTCTATAAATCTCGCCAAGTTTCGCATAGTACGAAGCATTAGCCGGGCATATTTCCAGCGCTTTTTTCAGCGATTGCTCAGCCTTATCGTAGAGCTGTTTGCTAAAGTAGGTTGTGGCCATGCGGTAGTAATAACCGGGAGAAGCGGGCTTAAGCTCAAACAGCTTCTGGTACATTTCTTCCCATTTCTCAAATTTTCCACGGTCGAGGTATTCATCGGCCACAGCATATATCGCGTCGTCGGTGTAATTGCGGTCGAGATAGTCTTTCAGAATTTGTAAAGATTTATCCTTGTCGTTGTGCACCTGTGCTGCAATAAGTGCCGCCATTTTCATAAACTGAAAATTGTCGGGATATTTTTTAAATGCTTCTTCGCTGGTTTCCAGAATTTTCTCTACCTGCTGCTTCGATGAATACAAGCCAATGCGCAGCGCATAGATGCGTTCGGAGCCGGGGATAAAGCGCTCCAAACGGTTGATGAGTTCTTCGGCCTGCTCATATTCTTCATTCGACATTTGCTCGCCGATCTTGTACTGGAGTGCACTGGGCACATCTACTTTCAGAGAAGCAATTTTCTCTAAAGTAGTTGTTATTTCATCGTATTTGCGCCCGCGTATATAGGCTTCCAGCATATGGTCGAGCAGAATAATAGCATCCGGCGCGCTTTTCAGCGCTTCATTCAGTGTGCGTTCTGCTTCTACTCCCTTGTCATTGCGTAGATAGCAATCGGCCAAGAGTAAATAGTTTTCCATACGATCCGGATGTTGCTTGATCTGGTCGCGGAAGAAGTCTTCAGCAAAAACATTTTTAAGAGTGATCGGAGTACCTGGATGCGATTTGTAGGCTTGTTGTTCAGCAGAAGTTTTCAGCCCGCTCAGCGGATGTCCGGCTGCATCGGTGAACCGCACGAGGAAGTTGCAGCGGTCTATCTCCGAATATCCGCACTTGATCAGCACCCTATTCCAGCCTTTTTGCAATTTGACGGTAGCAACGTAGGTGTCTATATCATTGTTGAACTCGTCTTCTGTTTCCATCACTACATCGTCGTTCAGAAACACCTTAAAAAATCCGGATGTTCCCACGCGGAGATCGGCGGTACGCTCTTCGGGCGAATAGACAAAGCTGTTTGCGTAGTACACTGCATGCGAGTAGTAAAAGTACAGTGTTAAGTCCGTCCATCTGTCGTAGCGCGATGCCGTAATCGGGAACCACCGTACTGGAACACCCGAGGTACCTGTATAGGTTGCCGACGGATTGAATTCTTTTTCGGGTGCGTAGACAGCATTGTAGCCAGAAGCCGATATATTTTCAAACGGACCGATGAGGTTCCAGGTATCAATGCTGCCAACACGGGCAAACATCTCTTTTGCTTCGCTTATTTTGCCATCGTTTTGCAGGCGCATACCGATATGTTCGGCTGCAAGCCCTTGCAACATACCCGGCGCTTCGGGATCGGAAAGTACGCGATTGTGCAGTTTTTCAAAAATTTCGTCGGTTTTGCCGGGTGTGTTGTAGATCATCGCCGCCACACCCTCGGCATAAGCATAGGGATAGTAGTTTTTTTCGATGCGCAACACCTGCTCAAATGCTTGCCAAGCACCGCTGCTGTTGTTGTTCATATTGTGGTAGTACATCAGGCCGAGATAAGCACGAGTGTTGTTTGGGTCTTCTTTGACCGCAGATTCAAAGGCGCTCAGCGCATCTTCCTGACGATTTTCCTTCAGCGCCTGCCATGCATCGTCGACACGCGACGCGCGAACTGCAACGCTTGCAGCCAGCAGGACAATACATAAAAGTAATCCGCGAATTTTCATAGGAAAAAAATTCCTCCGGGGGGTATTGGAAAGTGTAGGTTGAGTTTGTATAAAATTTACAGAAAAAAAAGACAAGTGGAAAGCACTCTTATTGCATGAGTACGGAGACATTTATGGTGCTTTAGGCTGCTACCGACCGGAGTAATCCCAGAAACCACGCCCGTACACATCGCCAGCAATTGTAGTAATTGTGCGAGCCGTGGTGTCTATGAGGCGGAGCGAAGCAAGCGGCGGTTCGTTTGCTGTGAATAACAGCCGCGTTCCTTCTGGCGACCAGTGCGGATAGCGTTCGCTGTCGCCTGCTGTGCCGGTAATATTTTGCATCGCACTCCCGTCGGGATTGCAGATGAAAATATCGTAGTTGCCCACATTGGTCATTTCCGAAAAAGCAATTTTATAGCCATTGGGCGACCATATTGGGTCGCTTTTCAAAGCTATTGAAGCTGTAATCGGGCGCAGGTTCGCTCCTTGGGAGTTTACTATATAGATTTGTACTCCATTAAGAGCATCTATTCCGGTGAACAGTACCGAACTATTGTTCGGCGCCCAACTTATCAAAGAATGCATGGATGTATCGGCGTTTGGAGCAAGGCTAATCAAACCTGTGGCATCTACATTGATAATGTACAGCGAGTGGCCGGGAGCTGTCGAGCCTACAAATGCAATACGCGTGTTATCGTGCGAAAAAGACGGCTGCACAAGTGGAAAGACTCCTTGCGACAAAAGCAGATTTTCAGAGCCATCGAGCTTTGCTGTGTACAAATTGCCTTCCATTGTTGTGTAGGCAATCCGCGTCCCGTCGTTGGAAAGAGCACAGGTTGCCGGTCGCTCAGAATTCGGGGCAAATTCTATCTGTTGCTTTGCACTTGTTGTTGCTGTAAGTATCGAGCTGCCAGTTGGCGAACTGTGAACCGCTGCGATGCGATAGTGGTATGGTGTTGACGTAATATACCCCCTGCCAGCCGCAAGGGTTCTGTGCTCCGTTGCTTCGGATGTTGTACTGATAATGCTAAAAAACGTGCCGCTTGCACGGGAATAAAAAATTCGCTCGGTAGCGGGGTCTGGCGGAATAGTCGGCAAAGTTTGCTCGCAACATCCTGTTGCAAGGAGAACGAGGGCAACATAGCGCAGTAGATTCATAGGCAGCTCCTGATAGGCCAAAGGCCTACAGACAGTGAAAATAGCAGACATACTGCATTCAGACAAGTAAAAAAAGCACAGATTCCCAATAGAGCGCATTTGCTGTTTATACGGAGGCGAGGAGAAACTCCGCAGCGCGTTGTTCCGACCAGTACACACTCTGCCGATTAAACGCGACAAAGCCGCAGTGCCCGCCGTATTTCGGCTGCTCGAAGTAGAAATGCTGTGATGCCAGAGCTTCGGCTGTGGGATAAGCTGATGCCGATAAAAAGGGATCGTCGCCAGCATTGATCAGCAATGTGGGAATGCGAATATCCGGCAGGAATTGTTTGCAGTGATTGCGCTGCCAGTAGTCGTTAGCATCGCGAAAGCCGTGAATTGGCGCTGTGTAGCGGTCGTCGAAATCACGGAAATTTTTTAGCGACTCATAGCCTTCATCGCTGATCGTACCGGGAAGAGCTTCCATTTTTGCGCGTATTTTAGCCCGTAGAAGTTTTAGAAAACGCTTCATGTACAAAGCGTTGGACGGGCGTGCCAGAGCTTCGGAGCAGGCAGCCAAATCGCAGGGAACAGAAAAGGCAATGGCGCGGGAAACCGTTGGCGGAATGGGGAATACCTGCTCTCCGAGGTATTTCAGCACCATATTGCCGCCCAAGCTGAAGCCTGCTATGTAGATGTTCTGGTACTGGCTAAGCGAATCCACAAAAGACACAATGGTGTGCAGGTCGTAGGTAGCACCGCTATGGTACATGAGCGATGTGCGGTTGGTTGTACCACCGCAGCCGCGAAAATTCCACGCTGCAATGTCGAGGCCCTGCTGCGCCATTGCCCGGGCAAGCCCCATCACATACGGACTGCGCGAGCTGCCCTCCAGCCCATGAGTAATAATAAGACAACTCTTGGCACCGGGCTTTTTCAGCCAGTCGATGTCGAGTACATCGCCGTCGGGCGTGGGAATAGTTTCGCGCTGATAATCTATCGACACACGGCGGAAAAGCGACGGGAACACGGTTTGCACATGGGCGTGAGCAAACAACAAAGGTGGCGCGTAGGACGAAGATAGCAGAGGCATGAGCGGTTCCTATGCGCTTTTCGGCGGAAAAAACTTATGTCGTATAAATTCATACACGGCTGGCAGAACCGAGAGAACGATGATAGCCATAATGACCAGCGAGAAATTTTTCTGAACAATGGGCAATCCGCCAAAGAAATAACCAGCGAACAGCAGCGATGTGATCCAGACAAAAGCGCCAGCAATATTATATATGATAAACTGCCTGTAGTTCATAGCTCCCAAGCCCGCTACAAACGGAGCAAAAGTGCGCACAATAGGAATGAACCGCGCTATGATAATTGTCTTGCCGCCGTGCCGCTCGTAAAACGCGTGTGTGCGGTCGAGGTGCTCTTTTTTTATGAATTTCCGCTTCGACTGTAGGAGTCTTGCGCCGAGCTTCTGCCCTATCATGTAGTTCACTGTATCGCCTGCAATTGCTGCAACCAGAAGCAGGCCATACACGGCGGTAATGTCTAATGGCGAGCCCGGAGATGCTGCCAGAGCGCCCACCGCAAAGAGAAGAGAGTCGCCCGGTAAAAACGGCATTACGACAAGGCCAGTCTCACAAAAGATGACCAGAAAAAGAATGACATACGTCCAAATGCCAAATGTGGAGACTAACCACGAAAGATGTGTATTGAGATGGATAAAAAGGTCGAGCAGTTGAGAAAGCTTTTCCATGCGTTCTGCGAAAAGAATGAGAATTGCTGTTTGGCAAACGGGTAAGAACGCAAGCTACGATGTTTTGTCCATTTTACGAAGCGGAAAAGCGCCGTTAGGGGGTGTCGGCTTCATCCTCATCGCGATACAGACTGAACTGGCTGACCAGGCCGCTGAGTCGTCCGGTGACATCGGCAAGCCACACAGCAGAATCGGCAATGCGCGTAATATCTGTGGCAGAGCGTTCTACCACCGACGACATACTATCCATGCTACGGGCTATGGCTTCGCTGGTAGCAGACTGCTGTTGGTTGGCATCAGCAATTTTCTGCATCATTAGCCGGACGTCCAGCGAACTCGTGAGTATGCTATCGAGCGAGGCATTCGCCTGCTGTGCGAGCACCAGCCCTTCGTCTACTTCCTGTGTGCCGCGCTGCATCGCGGCCATTGCATCCGCTGTTTCTTTCTGAATTTTGTGAATAATGCTCGCTATTTCCCCGGTTGCTTTTGTCGTGCGATCTGCGAGCTTACGCACTTCGTCGGCTACAACGGCGAATCCCCTTCCGTGGCTGCCCGCTCGTGCTGCTTCGATAGCTGCATTGAGCGCCAGTAGGTTGGTTTGATTCGCGATTTCATCAATAACGGAGATGATTTGGCCAATTTCTCTTCCCGAAGCGCCGAGGCGTTCTACAGTGGCCGACGATTCGCGGACGACCATAGCGATTGAGCTGATAGTGCTCACTGTACGCGCTACAACCTGATTTCCAGTGCTGGCTACTTCGCCGTTTGATGTCGCTAAATGAGCGGCTGTCGATGCGCTGTGCGAGTTGTCGGCAACGGCGTATGCCATTTGGTCGACTGCTACTGTGATTTTTTGGGTCTGTGCCGATAGCTCCTGCGCCCCTGTTGCCAATTGCTCGGTCGATGCACTGATCTGTTCTGCCGATTCTGACGTGTTTCGCACTGCCCCGTCGACTTCCAGCATCATAGCGCGTATTTTTTCTATTGCCCGATTGAATCCGTCGTACAGCCTGCCCATTGCGTCGTTCCGCTGGCGCACAAGATGCACTGTCAGATTGCCTTCCGCGAACCGATCCATTTGTACTAACATTGTTTCTACGCACTGGTCCAGGTATTGCTTTTGCCTGTGTTCTTGATTCATAGCCTCGCGGATATGCGCTATCATTGTGTTGAACGATGTAGCCAAGATTCCCACTTCATCGCGGGAGTTGATAGCTACCGACTGCTCAATATCGCCGTTCGCTATTTTTTCTGCGGCATTGCGGAGTACCTGTAGGGGATGGCCTATGATGCGTGCGAGCCCGAAAGCAATAATTGTTGCGCAGACGACGCTTACGGCTATAAGTGTAAGTATCATCGTGACCGATGTGCGGTAAGTTTCATTTATTTCCTCTCCAGCCTGCCGGGAACTGGTGATATTGTAGTCCACAAGTGCGCGCAGCTCGTTGACAAGTAGGTCGTACTGCTGGAATGAATTGTTAGTGATAAGCATAATAGCTTCTTGCTGTCGTCCTTCTTCCATCATAGAAATCATCGCCTCGCTCATTTCGAGGTAGACGGCGAGTTCGTTGTGGTAGCGGTCGTACAGTTCCTGCTCGTTGGTGGAAGAAATCATGGGAATATACACCTCTTCGTCGCGGCTGAGCTGGTTCAGTGCGTCGGCCAGCAACAAAATGTTTTTTTCTAATTCTTCCGGTGTATTGCTTTGCAGATAGCGGTATTCCCCAATCCGGTAGCTGGCAATGCTGGTTTTCATATCAGTTACCGCCTGCACGCTTGGCAGCCACGTGTGCACGATGGTCGTAGTTTTATTATTGAGCAAAGCGAACTCGCGCAGTGCAAGCGCCATCGAAAGACTGAAGAGGAGTGTGAAAACGGTAAAGGCGAGAAGAAGTTTGAAGGAAATCCGGAGATTGCGAAACCAGTTCATAACGCCGCCAGTGAACAAAAGGATAACAATTGTACAACGGGTGTACGAGGCTGGCTGTAATCAACCGTAGAGTCGACCGGCAGCCAACGGCACACATTGCCAAAAGACAAAATAATGAATCACCGGCTCCCAAAAACTGACGTAGATCATGTTCTAAAAAAGAGCGAAAAAATATATGAGCTTCGGCATTGGCGCTCTGACGGGCCGCAGTATTATTTATGGACAGTAAACAAACCTGTGTGGGTCGATGTGCCGAGGCTTAGCCTGTAGATGTACGCACCAGCAGTGAGGTGCTCCGCAGAAATATCGAAGGTGTTCCAGCCGGGGGCGGCCTGCTTGGGAAAGGAAGCCACTGTATTTCCGAAGATATCAGCAATCTCGATGTCTACGGAAGATTCTGCGCTTGCAAAATACCGAATAAAGGCTGTTGAAGAGACGGGGTTGGGGTAAATACGGATTGCCGCCACAGGTGAGTTGTCGGGATATTTAACATCGGTGGTTTGTGCCCGCAGCACGCCAATGCCCCCAGACGTGCCAATCCACGTATTGCCCTGGTTATCGACTGCTGTTCGCCCTGTGAAATTGTGAGGCAAGCCGGAATTGGATGTGGTAAACGTGCTCCATATTGTACCATCGTAGCGCACAGCTCCGGTAAAGGCACCGAACCACGCAGTACCATTGGCTGCGAGCGATACTGCACGCACGGCATTATCGGTGAGGCCGGAATTCAGCACCGTGTGCTCTGTCCACTGATGTTCTTTGTAGATAACTACACCGCCATCGGTTGCAAACCACAGTGCCCCACTGCGATCCGCCCCGATGTCGGCAATTGACTCAACGGGTGGATTTACAAAATGCGTCCATGCTGTGCCGTCGTAGCGGACGGTGCCATAGCCTGCAAAGCTGCCGTCGGTAAGGTTGCCAATCCATGTATTGCCGCTGCTGTCTACGGCAACGGAAGCGATATAATTGGAAGGCAGCCCCCCGCTTTGCGTGAACTGTGTCCACTTCTCGCCGTCGAAACGAGCTACACCGGAGCCAAAACTGCCCACCCAGATATCGCCATTGGGAGCGGCGGCAATAGAGGTGAAGTTACTAATAGGTATAGCCGAATTTGCACGTGTGTATGTCGTCCATTGTTCACCGTCGAACCGCGAAACACCATTTTGCGACACGCACCACACGATGTCGTTTCTGTCGATGGTTATGTCGTAAATCTGATTATCGGGTAGGCCGGACGACTCCGCTTGATACGTAGTCCACGTGCCATCGTAGCGCACAAGGCCACCCCGGTACACTGCTATCCACATTGTACCCTTGCTGTCGGTTTCGAGGTCGGCAATTGAATTGCCGGGCAGGCCGGAGTTAGAAGGATTGTGGACGTCCCATGCTGTACCATCGAAGAAAGCCAAGCCACCTCCATTGGTGCCTACGACGACAGTGTTCTCGGCTGTTGCCAGCGCGAGCACGCTTTCGGCAGGCAGACCCGATGAGGTTTGATACACTGTCCAACTGTCCCCTTCCAGTTTAGCAAGCCCATGTGCGGTGCCAAACCACACGGCACCGGAGGCATCAACAGCGAGAGCGGCAACAGAATTGTGAGGCAGCGGAGAGTTGCCAGTCTGGTATGTAGTCCAAGTTGTTCCGTCGAATACGGCTGCACCACCGCCAGCTCCTGCTGTAATGCGGTCGCCAGTGCCAATCCACAGGCGGTTATCTTTGCCCTCTACTATTGATGCAACAGAAGCATAGGGCAAACCGGATTCCTTTGTATAGGTAGTCCATAAGCCGTTGCTATACACACTAATACCAGTATTATATGTCCCTATCCATGTCCTGCCGGTGTTGTCGGCGTAGAGCGCTGTTACATACTCGTTGGGCAGGCCGCTATCGGATGATGTGTAGAGTGTCCACTCGCCGCCGCGTAGTACGGCTGCTCCCCCACCCCACGTGCCGATCCACAGACCATTGTTGTTGCCGATAGAAAGCGATGTGATAATATCGGAGGGCAAGTCGGAATTTTTCGTTGAGTACAGGCGCCAAGTCGAGCCGTCGAACGATGCAATGCCTTTCTGTGCTGTGCCGCACCACACTGTGCCATCGGTGTCCACGGCGAGCGCCCTGATGTCGTTTTCTGGAAGGCTGGAGTTAGCATGATTGTAGAATTCCATTGCGCCGGTTGTTCGGTTCATCCGTGTAAGCCCTCCGCGCGACGCGATCCACACGTTATCGCCGTACAATTCCACATCTTGTACTGTTTGCCCGTTGGTGTAGTTTGTCCAGTCGGGGTACTGAGCTGGTGCCGCTACGCAGGCCAGAACGAACAGCACAAAGCTTGCGATTTTCATAACAATTCCGATACGATTGCACAAAGGCATCTACAACAGATGCACAACTTAACGCAGGCGCGTAGTCTGTGCAACTTCCTGGTAGTTTCTCCTGTGTTCAGCGGCACAATATTGAAAATAAAAAAAGGTGTGCGCTCATAACTCATCAGAAGCCTTTGAACTACTGCGATCACGCGCTCTGGCACCATCCGCAATTTTTTTCGAGGTGATAGAAGAATGTGCTGTCTGGAATAACAACCTCTTTCTCATGACTAAAGGTGCCGCTTATATCAGGTATAATGGGTCTCTTTGTCTTGTCCCGATATTATTTAAGTATGAGCCGGTAGTACCGTGTAGAGCCCTGGCTGGCATATCGCACGGTGTACAACCCGGGCGGAAGCGTATGTGTGTCGAGCATCGCAGTGCTGCTGTTGGCGCTTTGTGTAAGCACTTTCTCTCCAAGCGCGGAGAACATAGCCAGAGTACACGGTGCTGCAGAGGGCAGCTCGATTGTAACAGCCTCAGAAGCGGGATTGGGATATATACGTAATGCTGGAGTTTCTTCGTTTGATTCCGCGACACCTGTAGTAAGGGAAAGGCGGTAGGTATTAAAATTTCCCGTACCACTTATGTAGTAGAGAGCTGTGCCATCGCCGAGCAGAACGGGAACAAAGAAGCCGGGTTCGGGAAGTTCCGCATTTTTGATCCACGTATCGTTTGGCTCATCGTAGTAGTAGGTATCGTAATTGGGGTTGCCCGATTGAATGGCTCCACCGGCGATATACACAGTATTACCCATCACTCCACAAGCTCCTGCAAAGGGTTTTTCCGGGCAATCCGCAATCGGCGACCACTGGATTGTTTCGCCTACTACCCCTTTGTAGCCATAAGGCTCTCCCTGGGTTCTGTTGCCGAAATAGTAAATTGTATTGCCAATCGCTGTAGCCATACTGTAATCCTCGTCGGTAAAGGGCGCATCGGTTGTAGTACTCCACACATCTGTCGCCATGTCGTACACCTGTACCTTTCGCGATTCCTCTATAAGCTGTGGATTATCTGCTTGGCGTGCGCCTCCGGCGATAAGGTAAATCTTTGAGCCCACCACTGCTCCGGCTGCTTCGTACACAGGAAGGGGTATCGATGTTTTTTCCGTGTAGGTGTCGGTAGCCGGGTCGTATTCTAATACCGCAGATGCAAAATTATAGATTGTGGGGGTGCCGGTGTAATTAATAAGACCGCCTACGAGATAGAATTTCCCATTGTACAATCCCGCATAACCGCCGATGCGTGTGGTGGGCAGAGGAGCTTTGGTTATCCATGCCTCTGGGTTTTCAGTGTTCAGCGTACTGCATTCGGTGAGCAATGTTCCTGTACCGAGCTTGCCACCGAACATATATAATACACCGTCCGCATATCCATAAAACCCGTCGTTTTTAAATATCTCAAAAGGTGGCCCGATCTTTTCCCACTGAGCGGATGCAGGATAATGAGCTACGAGTATGCACAGAGCGCCCAGCAATTGGATGCTGCGAAGATAATTGAGACAGGCCATAGTGGCTCCATAATTATTGGAAAGGGAAGGTACTATTGGGGATTAGTACCCACAAGGGAGTGAAAACGTTACCAGGGGGTGCTCTGTGTGCTGTGCTGGGTTCTGTTTTGGCACGGTGTCGCTGTCTTTCGGTCGCAAGAGCCGCTTGTCCAAAGGGTATTTGCCGATGAACATATATATTTAATTCAGTGATGCTCTGCTCGGCGGCTCCACGGCTATCGTTGGCATAGCAGCACGAGATGCCCCTGCTCTACCCGCGTAAGCACAATCGTACCACTCACCCCTTTTCGCGGCAGATCGAGCCGGGCTCGCACCTGCTCGGGCGTTTGTGGAAATCCGCGCTTTTTAATCTGTGTTCCGCTGCCCCATCCTAGCTCGCGCAGACGCTGGCGGAGCTTTTTTTCGTTCCAACCAAAGGCTTCTACGATATGGAATGTCGTGTACAGGGGGGAAGGCGAAGGCCGGATAGGACAAATGCCATAGGCGATGTGTTGATCTATCAGGCCAATATTGTCTTCGGCATACAGCGAGTGGAGCACACCACTGCGCACGACTGCATTATGCGGCTCCACGAGCCATTGTCCGGAGAGCTTTTCGGGGGAAATATGCAGCACGAGCTCGTTGCGCTGCACATGGACGACAGGCAGGAAGACGGCGCCGCAATCGACAAGAGAGACGGTGTTATCCACCACTGGCGCACGGAGCCAGAGCACTTGCTCGCGGCATTCACCACCATAGCCGATCCATTCGCGTTGCCAGCCTGCGGGTACGGGATCGAGCGTAACTGCCGGAGCAATTTTGACACCGCACTGCCTCTTCCCTGCTATGTCTATTATACCTGCTATGTCTATTATAAAGGATAGTGGTGGTGCGTAGTCGTTGGGCGATTCTGCTCGCTGTCCTTCACCGATTCTTCGCGAAGGGTCGGCCCAGATACCATCGACCTGCGCCATATCGAGCGTGGGAACGACGTCTTCCGCCTTTCCTTCCACAACATCCACATTGCTAATTCCCTGCACAGCCAGATTGTGCCGTGCCAATGCCGCCAGCTCGCTATCGGCCTCGATACTGACAACGCGCTTGGCCACTGCTGCCAGAGCTGCGGTATCGAACCCAGCACCTGTGCATATTTCTACCACAATACGGCAGCCTGCAAAGCGCGTAGCGTGGTGCTTTGCTATAAGAGGATATGTAGCCTGTTCTACACTTTGGCGTGTAAAGAGACCTGCGTGCACCCATTCGCCGTACACCCGAGCTTTTTGCCGGGCAAGAGCGATTTCCACGGCGCGGGAAACAGTCTCGGGTGTCTGATTCGGAAAAGACGAGCGCAGAGAAGCCACCATGCGCAGGGTATCGCTATCAAGGCGTTCTGCGAGTGCGGAGGCTTGCTGCAAAAGAGGCGCACCGCTATCGGACGACCAGAATGGATGAAGAACTGGGCCTGCCATAAGAGTTTGAGCTATAACATCGAAAAAAAGTAGAAGCCGCAACTTACCTGTAATCCCACACCCGGCAAAGTGGCAGTAATACACTGGCAGGCGAAATCTGGAAAATATGTGTAATGTAGCCTTTCGAGGGGCTGGGAAAGGGCTCGGGCTACCCTGCTGCTACAGCCGTTTGGGGTAACGAGGTGACAAATTTTCCAGAAGTTTCCTAACGATTATTCCAGCGAAAAGTACGATATTTGTACTTTCTCCTTTTTCGCAACGATTTATCTCATCTATTCACAGGTACGTGTATGCAGTCGCACGATGAACTTTTAAAAAGCTGTGGGGAAGTATTCGTCAATCTCAACGCCGCTCAACTTTACGAACACGCTGTCTATCTGGAAGAAGGCGTAATTTCTGAGCACGGTGCTCTGATTGTTGATACCGGCGCTCTCACCGGGCGGTCGGCACAGGACAAGTTTCTTGTAGAAGAGCCCGACAGCAAAGACCATGTATGGTGGGGCAAGGTTAACAAGCCGTTCAGCCCGGAAAAGTTCAATGCCTTGAAAGCGCGTGTATTCGCCTATCTTCAGAATCGCAATGTGTACATTCAGGACTGTTTTGCCGGTGCCGACGAGCAGTATCGCCTGCCGGTGCGTATTATTACCGAATACGGTTGGCACAGCCTGTTTGCCCGCAATATGTTCATCGACGCAACCCCTGAAGAACTCGAAAATTTTGCACCGGGCTTTACGGTAGTATCCGTTCCCGATTTTAAAGCCGATCCGGCGATTGACGGCACGCGTAGCGGTACATTCATCGTGCTGGACTTTTCGCAGCGCCTTGTGCTGGTTGGTGGCACCGAATACGCTGGCGAGATCAAAAAGTCGATCTTTACAGTAATGAACTACCTGCTGCCGCTCCGCAATGTGTTCCCCATGCACTGCTCGGCCAACACCGGCAGCAATGGCGATGTCGCTCTGTTCTTTGGCTTGTCGGGTACTGGTAAAACCACGCTTTCTGCCGATCCGGAGCGCCAGCTTATCGGCGACGACGAGCACGGCTGGAGCGATGATGGTGTTTTCAACTTTGAAGGCGGCTGCTATGCGAAGGTCGTCGACCTCTCGGCAGAATCCGAACCGATCATTTTTGAAATGACCCAAACCTTCGGTACGATTCTGGAGAATGTGGGCTTCAATCCCGATACCCGCAGCGTGGACCTTGCCGACCGCAGCCTTACAGAGAACACACGCGCTTCGTATCCGCGTGAGAATATGGACAATATCGTACCCAGCAATGCTGGTGGCCATCCTAAAAATGTGTTCTTCCTTACGGCAGATGCGTTTGGCGTGATGCCTCCGATTGCAAAGCTCACACCAGAACAAGCGATGTACCACTTCCTCTCTGGCTATACAGCAAAAGTAGCTGGTACCGAAGCAGGCGTAAAAGAACCGCAAGCGACGTTCTCTACATGCTATGGCGCTGCGTTTATGGTGCACCAACCTGCTGTGTATGCCAATCTGCTGAAAGAAAAAGTGAATACACACGGCGCTCATGTGTGGTTGGTCAATACCGGCTGGAGCGGCGGCGAGTACGGCGTGGGCAAACGCATGAAGATCGAATACACACGCGCACTGCTGCGCGCTGCTCTTACGGGTGCTCTGAACAATGTGGAATTTGAGCTCGAACCGTTCTTCAACCTGCTTATTCCGAAAAGCTGCGAAGGTGTTCCTTCGGAAATTCTAAACCCGCGCAATACGTGGACAGATAAAGATGCTTACGACGCCAAGGCAAAACACCTGGCTGATCTGTTTGCAAACAACTTCCAGGAATTTGCTTCGACTGTCGATGACTCGGTGACTAACTCGATGAAAGCTTCCTGATAGATTCCCGTACTGTAGTAACAATGGCACACGGGCGAGCAGCGATGTTCGCCCGTGGTGTTTTAAAGGTGGAACGGGTGGGGCCGTGCGAGCATACAGCTCCTGCGAAGTGCTAACTCTGTTCTTTTTTGGCAGAGGCCTGGATGTGTTGTTATCTGTAACTACTAATTTGTCATAAATTAGTAGTAATTAGTAGTAATTAGTAGTAATTAGTAGTTGTGGTTGTAATTGTAATTGCTAATTTGTCAATAAATTGGTACTAACTATTAGTTGTGGCTATAACCACTATCTGTTAAGCGATATGAAGATTCCTGTAACACCGCCGGAATTGCGATTGACACCCGATATTCTCACTAAAATATTTCAAAAGGATCGTGTCAATTTGTCAGATCGAAAATACCAGCATTGGGATACGTTAAGGCATCGTACACCGCCAGATGGATTTTCTGTGGAAGAATGGTGGTTTGCGATCAAATTATCACGGGTTTCCCAGTATAAACAGCTTTCCCTTCTGTCTAAAGAAGGAGAGCCGTTTGTATATGCTTATGTGGATGCTATGGCAGAGATGCTGCATTTTATAGATATGCAAGCAGCGGGAACCCTCCAGGGAAAATCGTTTGAGAATATAATTACTCCTCAAACACAAGATAGGTTTATTTTTAAATCATTAGTTGAGGAGTCTATTACTTCGAGTCAGCTTGAAGGAGCTGTTACTACACGCAAGGTCGCACAGGAAATGTTGTATAATGACAGAAAGCCTCGTGACCGCAGCGAGCAAATGATTTATAATAATTACCTTGCCATGCAGTATGTAAAAACTAAAAAGGGAAAACCACTTACTCCAGCTTTGCTTCTGGAGCTACAGCAAATAGTAACATACACTACATTAGATGATCCGGAGGCTTCTGGCCGATTTAGGGTGGAGACGGATGACATCCATGTCGTGGATCACTTTGGTACTATTCTACACACTCCACCATCATCTGCGGAAATAGCGGATAGAGTGCAGAAATTATGTGATTTTGCCAACGGTGTAGGTACACAAGGTTTCATCCACCCTGTGATCAGAGCGATTTTTGCACATTTCTGGCTCGCTTATGATCATCCATTCGTGGATGGAAATGGTCGGACTGCGAGAGCTTTGTTTTATTGGTCCATGATCTCCCAGGGATACTGGCTGGCGGAATATATTCCGATTTCACACTTTATCAAGAAGGCTCCGGTTAAGTATGGACGGGCTTTTTTGTACACGGAAACCGATGGTAATGACGCAACTTATTTTATGCTTAATCAATTGGGGCTTATAGTTCGAGCAATAGAAAGTCTCCACGAGTATTTGTCTAAAAAAGTACAGGAGTGGCAGAAACTACAAAGTGTGGTGCAGCAATCAGACAGCTTGCGCGGTATGTTAAACCACCGTCAAATTGCTTTGCTTAATAATTTATTAAAGAATCCGGATGCCTTCTACACTGTGGAAAGCCACAAAAGAGCACATCATATAAGTTATCAGACTGCCCGCACAGACCTCTTGGAGATGGAAAGACTAGAACTGCTGTCTGTAACAAAACAAGGTAAAGCTATGGTGTTCTGGCCTAAACCAAATATATCCAAATATATACAGTCCCTGTAGTTCGTTTGGGGATTGTCGGTGGAGTAGTTACACACCAGCGGAGGACGTAGGAAAAGACGAAAAGCGGTTGATGCGACCGGTGACAGCGATGCAGCGGGCGCCCGAAGACGCCCGTGCTACAGAATTGTCTTGATTACATCGACAAAATCACGAACTCCACGCGGCGGTTGAGCTGCCGCCCTTCCTCTGTGCTATTCGATGCCACAGGCTTGGTTTTGCCATATCCCTTTGAACGCAGGCGTTTGGGTGAAATACCTTTTTTCATGAGGTAATCGGCAACCGCAGTTGCCCGTTTTTCCGACAGAGTCTGGTTGAAAGCGTCGTTTCCTACAGCATCGGTGTGGCCACTTACTTCGATTGTCATGGCTGAATTGTTTTGGAGAAATACCACAAGGCGGTCGAGTTCTGAGAAAGAATCAGAGCGCAGCTCCGACTTATTATAGTCAAAAAACACGTTGGATAGCCGTACCGTGGCACCTATTTCGATGGGCGTGAGCAGAAGATTGCGTTGTAGCAGCGTGGTACTGTCCATAGCTGCTGTAGAAAGCTCTTCGCTAATGGGATAATATCCGGGAGCTTCCGCCCGCACGCCAAAGCGTTCGTTCATCGGCAGAGCAATGGAATAAGCGCCGTCGGTGGTATTGGCATTTGCTTTTCCCGCTTCGCTTCCAGTGCCGAGTATTTCATACACAATGTGCGCGGCCACAGGTTGCTTTGTTTTGCTATTCAGTACTTTTCCCGATACAAACACAACGGGATTTGGTCTCATACTCGGGGGTACTTTGATGCGGAACACATCGGATTCGGCATCTGGTTGCGAAGCTACCATATAGGCGTATTCTTCGATAGAAGCTATAACAAAATATGCATCCCAACCGGATGTATTGAGCTTCGGGCCAAGGTTTTCCGGTTCGCTCCATTTCATCCATGTGGAGTCTAACCTCCGTGTCATATATATATCGTGGCTGCCATAGCCTGGCTTTCCGTCGCTGGCGTAGTACATCGTTGCTCCATCTGCGGCCATGAACGGGCCAAAATCCGAGCCAATAGAGTTAACAACGGGGCCGATATTGCGCGGCTGTGTCCAAGTGCCATCATGTGCGAGAAAGCTCACATAGATATCCAAATCGCCAAGTGTGTTGTCGTCTTCGATGCCGAGCAGGAGTGTTTTTCCATCTGGAGCCAGATTATAGGTAGCAAACTGGTTCTTGTTCATATATCCGCTGATAGTTTGGTTCTCCGGCACACTCCATTGTTCGCCGATGCGCCGTGTAAGCGACACACCAGCCCCAGAGGACGACCCGTCGGGATTGTAGTGGTTGGCGACTAACAGTGTATTATTGTCGGGCAGCGCTGCAATCACAGAGTTCGACCCTGTATTATTGAGTGGATAGCCTGCGTTGACAGCGGGATTCCACGTGCCGTCGTCGCGGCGAGTGGCAATCCATATATCACTTTGATTGTTGATGCCACCCACATTGGCAGGCGAATTCCGCCGGTCGATGTACAGCGTTTTTCCGTCGGCAGATATTACCGACATGAGCTCGATATACTCACTATTGATCGAGCTGCCCAGATTCTCGCGTTGGCCCACCTTATCGGCGTCTTTCACTATGCGTATCGGCGAGATTGGCCACTGTTCTACAATAATAGAATCTACTTCTATTGTAGAATTGCTGTCTATTGCAAAGCCTATGTATGAGCCGTAGAGAGGTGTTTGCCAGACGGTGGCATATGCAGCAAAACCGCCATTGACAAACACCGCCACTGCGCTGTTTTCCCTGCGAATTTCTATGAGATTCCACTCGCCTTGAGGGTGCACGGAGTCAGTTTTTCGCCAAGGGACAATGGCTTTGTACTCACCGTTGTACCAGCGGGAGAGGTTGCAGAACTTTGTGCTGGTTATATAGGTGGCGTTGATATTCTGGGCATCTTTTACACCCCAAAGCAGCCCATAGCCCCAATCGGTAGGGCCGCCGATCTGGCGAATCCGAGCGCGAATACTGTAGTTTTCCGCAGAGTTCAGCGGTGCTTTATCCACCCAATAGAAGCGGCTATTGATACCCGTCCTACTGATGCGATAAACGCCGTCCTGCACTTCCTCTTTGTCGGCTCCGTTCGATGGCGTTGGCCATGCGTGATCGTTGTTGCTGAAATCGTCGCGAAAGACAATACGCCGTTGTTCTTGGGCGAGAGCGGGAACAGAGAGCAGAAAAAGAAAGAAACAGAGAAGAAATAAGCGAATACTGGGTACGATACACATAGTAGCGATGACAATAGTTGGACATGAGTGCACTGCACAATCATTGCCAAACTATAGCAGGGAGAGAGAGCGATAAACCCGGGATTTACAGGATTCTTACTGTGGGGGATGTTTAGAAGCCGTATTATTAAGTGTAGTAGGCAAGACTCAACCTTATAATGGTTGTAAGGTAAGAGCCAAGCACCACTTTATAGCAGACACAACGTTCACTAATGAATGAGGAAAACCCTACGTATTAAATATTTTAAAACCGCACTACTGCCCCCAATGCGGCATAGTGCTGCAATGTAAAATTATACACTTCATCGTTGTCGGCACCGCCTTCCAACAGGCGATAACCAGCCTTAATGCGAAGGAACCTATCGTCGTAGAAGTACACACCAAAAAACACATCTTCGGCTCTTCCCTGCGGTGCAGCCAGTGCATCGCCCTCGACCATGATTCCCCAGCGTTCGAGTGGTCGCCAGTCGAAGTAAAAATTAATGAGTGGTACAAAACCGACATTCGACTTGCGGGATGAACGTCCTGCCCCCTCTACTTGTATATATGCGTCGCGGATCTTGGCCGTAAGGCCCACACCGAGAGTCATAGCCTCCGACTCGATGACATCGTAGCGATAGGAAAGGCGGTAAGAGTTGAACACATACGTACCTTGGAGCTCTGTACCCGATGCGAACACTTCGTCCTGGAAGCGCAGAGGCGAATGTATGATGCCATTGGCTGTGAGCTTGAGTGGTGCAACGAGAAGCGACACTGTATGCCCACCGTCGAATGTATAGCCAGCGCGAATCCGGTAGTAGAGAGCTGGTTCGGGGCTGATATCATCGCTGAAAGAAAACAGTGTTCCTTTGTCTCCGGGAATGCGAATATCGTTGTAGCCGCTGAATACCATGCCTGTTTCGCCGTCGAGCAGTACTTGGGCTACAGAACGATATGGCAAAGAAAAGAGCAAGCAAATGCAGGAAAAGAGCAGGAAGCGCATGTTGAATTTCCAGTACATTGAACAGTCCGATGAATAAGCAGAAGAAACAGTGTATCGTTCTATCCGGTTCCCAGACGGATTTTTTTCGGTGTTGTCTTGGTAGTACAAGTGTTAAAAAGTGTTAAGCTGTAGAATTGAGGATGGTATTTAAGCGTAAATTTAGCGTAATTACATGGTTGAGAAACGAACCTGTATTAAATTACTGTGAGCATCGAGCCTATTTCAGACTGCACTGCATAGATCATATATGAACAACAGAACCATAAGCACCCATGCATCCACGGTCGGGTATGTAGTGAGTCCGGATATAATAGTATCCGGTGCATATGCGACAGCCTTTGAGCGCTACTCCCTTGAAGACCATTGTGATCCTCTCTTAATGCTAGGAGATGCCAGAGAAGTACTTCGGCAGCTACCAGACTCTTGCATAGACGTTGTGATAACATCTCCTCCATACTGGGGTAAGCGGGAATATGCAGGCGGTGGAATCGGGCTTGAGTCTGACTTTCGCGATTACATTGTTCATCTGACCGATGTTATATTGGAAATAAAGCGTGTGATGAAAGATAAGGGATCGCTCTGGCTTAATCTGGGGGATTCTTATCAGCATAAAGGGTTACTTGGAATTCCTTGGCGTGTGGCCTTTGAACTCACCGATAGCCAAGGATGGATACTTCGCAACAGTGTGATTTGGAATAAGATTAAAAGTGGAATGGACAACACTAATGATCGCCTCGGTAATATTCACGAAAACATATTCCACTTCGTGAAGCAGTCAAAATATTATTATAATGTCGATGCAATTAGGTCAAAACCTCGCGAGGCAAAGATTGTAAACGGCGCTGTTGTATCGGCCACGGGTGTGTCGGGTGTCCGCTACAAGCGCCAGATTGAGCTCTCTACAGCGCTCAGTGCCGAAGAAAAGGTTGCTGCTACTACAGCTCTGGAAAAAATGCTGATGGACATTGCCACAGGACAAATCTCGGATTTTCGCATGGTTATACGCGGTCAGCAGCGCGCCACACATTCGGATCGCGAAAAAGTATCCGGGCGTGCTAGAGAGCTTCGAGATAAGGGGTTTTATTTTCTTCGCTATCATCCGCTTGGAAGTAAACCATCAGATGTTTGGGATATTATTCCAGAAGACACACAAAAGCGCGATGTACATTTTGCTCCGTTTCCAGAGGATATTTGCCGCATTCCCATAGTAGCGACCTGTCCGGAGAACGGCATTGTATTGGATCCGTTCTGCGGTACCGGGACAGCGCTTTCGGTTGCTCGCAGTTTGGGCCGAAAATCTATTGGTATAGATATCTCTCGCCAATACCTTGAGCTTTCTCAGGAGAGGTTGGCGGCCCCTTTATGAGTAGAATTGTGGAATTATTTGGTTGCTCATCGGCAGAGCGTGCAATAGATTGGCCGCTCATCATTCAGGAGCAACAATGCCCCTTTCTTCGAAAAAAATGCTATAAAGTAAGGAAAAGCGATCCCAGTACAGCCATCGGTTCTTGTACTGTTCTTCATGGAAAAGAACTTGAGCCCGTGATTATCTGTCCAAGCCGGCTGATCGACCAGCGCCAGATTTTTGTTGACTGTTTTCATCTACTCACAAGTCATGAGCCGGGAAATGAGTTGCATCTTATTCCCGAAGTCAGTATTCCGGGTGGCAGTGTTGATTACTTCTTGGTCTCTGCCAGAGATGGGAAAATAAGGGACTTTGTTGGAATTGAGCTGCAAACTATGGATACCACTGGTACTGTCTGGCCGGAACGCCAGCGGTTGTTACGAGAGTTTGGGATTCCAAGAGAGGATGAACATGAGATGCTTACGAAGACCTACGGCATTAACTGGAAGATGACTGCGAAAACCATTCTTGTTCAAATACATCACAAGGTGAAAACATTTGAGCATATACATAAAAAACTCGTATTAGTTCTCCAGGATAAGTTGCTGGCCTACATGAATCGTGAATTTAACTTCTCACATCTTGCCCATCCGGGGCTACGAAGCGATTCGATGCATTTCCATGCCTATCGGCTGGAGGCTCGGACAGACAATAGTTACAGACTTTTTATGGAGTTGCGATGGAGTACAGATTCAGATGGAATTGCCCGATGCCTTGATCTACAGGCTGATGCAAGAGTAGAACTCGAACAAGTATCTCGAATATTACAGAACAAACTGTCTGCGGGTACCATCTTCACACCTGTATAAATATTTGTAAACTAATGTTACGCAAACACAGTGTTTGCGGAGCTTTTTAAGAATCATTGTGTTCTATAGAACAAGGCTATGCGTAACATCAGTATAAGTACAAAGATGTATTGCTATTGTTGTGGGCTTTAGCTATAGGCTTTTCAGAAGTGAGGTGTTTATGCTGTATTGTCGAGGAACAGGCCGTGTGACAATTGTGCTTATCCGAACCCGATAAGTATAGTACACAGGGACGAAACTTCTCCCAGTCTCTGCCGTAGGACGCTTGCTTATACAATTATTAACCAGTTCATCATCGTGTAGATGTCATGACCAGAAAAACCCTGATACCTGTCATAGCCATTGGTGTGCTCGTCGTAGGGGCGATTGCGTGGTTTTCCTTTGGGGGCAAAGCCGAGGCTGAATCCGATATTCTCGTGCAGCCGAAGCGCGGTAAGTTCGTGGTAAGCGTGACGACTACCGGCGAGCTCCAGGCGAAAAACTCTATTGAAATCCAAGGGCCTGCCAATGCTCGCACCGCGCAAATATGGCAAATGAAAATTGCACAGCTCATAGCCGAAGGTACCGTGGTAAAAGCTGGCCAGTTTGTAGGCGAACTCGATAAATCAGAAATTATGGGGAAAATTCGCGAAGCTGAGCTGGGAATACAAAAGGCTCAGTCGCAATACACGCAGACCCGGCTAGATACAACACTGACGCTTACCAGTGCCCGCGACGAACTTACCAACTTGAAATACGCACTTGAAGAGCGGAAATTGGTAAAAGAACAGTCGGTGTACGAAGCCCCGGCTACTCAGCGCCAGGCCGAGCTCGACTACGAAAAAGCCGAACGCGCCTATAAGCAGGCGCAGACAAACTACAAGACCAAGGTGCAGCAAGCAGTTGCCAAGATGACTGAAGTAAGCACGGATCTTGCAAAAGAACAGCAGAAAATGGGCGTCCTTACCGAAATTCTACAGCAGTTCAGCATTACAGCTCCCGCTGATGGAATGGTGATCTATGCTAAAGAATGGAACGGGCGCAAAAAGGTCGTTGGCTCTACTGTGAGTGCTTGGGACCCCGTTGTAGCTACCCTTCCCGATTTATCGGTCATGGAGTCGATTACCTATGTGAACGAAGTTGATATTCAGAAAATCAAAAAAGACCAAAACGTCGTTCTTACTCTCGATGCTGTTACTGATAAGAAGCTGTCGGGCAAAGTAACGTCTGTGGCAAATATCGGCGAGCAACGGCCAAACTCCGACTCGAAAGTATTTGAAGTGAAAATACAGATTGAAACAAAAGATACCACGCTGCGGCCTGCTATGACCACCGGCAATGAGATTATAACATCCACTATCGATAATGTACTTTCTGTGCCGTTAGAAGCTGTGCACACCGACGACGGTGTCACCTATGTATATAAAAAGGATGGCTCTGGAGTTGTAAAGCAAGAGGTGACACTTGGCCAGATGAACGAAAACGAAGCAGTAATAGAGCTCGGGCTTACGGAAAAAGATAAAGTGTACCTTTCTACTCCTGCCGACGCTGATAAGGCGAAGGTAATTAGCCTCGGCCAGCCGAAGCGCAAAACAGGCGAAAAAACAGCGGCTTCGAACAACAAACCAAATAACAACTGACCTGTTATCTGACGCTTTATGCTGCTGAAACTCGGATACAATCTTTCCATAGCACTCGAAGCACTGCTGCACAACAGCCTGCGGTCATTTCTTACATCGCTTGGTATGGTGTTTGGCGTGGCGTCGGTCATTGCTATGCTCGCCATTGGCCGGGGTACAGAGCAGGAGATTCTCGAACAGATGGAACTGCTCGGCGCTAATAATATCATTGTAAAAGCTGTCGTGAAAACTGATAATGACAAGGAAAAAGAGAAAGCCGAGGACGAGAAAAAGGCTGATAAACAGCGTTACTCGCCCGGGCTGAACCTTGCCGACGTAGAGAGCATCCAGCAAGTTGTGGGAGAAGTCGACTTTGTGAGCCCCGAAATTGTGATTGAAACAATGGTGATTCGCTCGGGACTGAAAAAACTGACGAATGTAGTGGGCGTTAATCAGCATTATTTTACATCAACCGACTTCTCGACATCCGACGGCAGCCTCTTTACGCTGCAGCACCTGAAACTTGCAGCGCCGGTCTGTGTGATTGGCTCTGGTGTGAAGGCGCGGTTTTTCCCCACAGAAAACCCCATTGGCAAAGAAATAAAGTGCGGGAGCCTCTGGCTGACGGTGGTGGGTGTACTGGCCGAAAAAAAGGTTTCCGAGCAGAGTATGCAGAGCCTTGGGATACGCGACTACAACATGGATATCTATGCGCCGATTACCACTCTTCTGCTGCGCTATCGCAACCGCGCGCTGATTACCCGGCAGGATATTTTGCTGGCCTCGCGTGCTTCTGATGAAGAAGATGGAGGCAAAGAGGCTACAACAGAGCAAAAGAACTACCATCAGGTAGATCGCATGGTAGTGCGTGTAAAAGATACGAAGTACATGGTCTCGACCGCTGATATTGTAAGCCGTATGCTGCACCGCCGCCACAACCAAGTCGTAGATTATGAAGTAATTGTACCAGAGGAACTCCTCGCCCAGAAGCAGCGCACGGTCGACCTCTTCAACAATGTCTTGCTCGCCATTGCCTGTATTTCGCTGATCGTTGGCGGGATTGGTATTATGAATATCATGTTGGCTTCGGTCATGGAGCGCATCAAAGAAATCGGCACCCGGCTGGCGATTGGTGCTACAAAGCGCGATATTGTACTGCAATTCATCAGTGAAGCTGTTACAATCAGTATTCTCGGTGGGTTTGTAGGCATTGGTCTAGGCATTGCTATTAGCTACATGATAGAACAATGGGCGGAAATATCCACGATTATCGTTCCGGTGTCCGTTCTGCTTTCCTTTAGTGTTTCGGTATTTGTCGGTCTTTTATCTGGCATTTTTCCCGCTATGCGGGCTGCAAATCAGGATCCGATTGTTTCCCTGCGATATGAATAATGCCGGGATGAATGGACATCGTATTGGAATCACTCAATTAGTAGTGTTATGCGCCTTTTATCGTTAGCCGTTTGTTTGCTTGCCATTGCTGTTTCTGCTGTCTCTGCACAAACCGATAGCCTTACCCTTACGCTCGATGAAGCCCTGCGCTTGGCGCATAGGCAGAGTCCTTCGGTAAAGATCGCGCGGAGCAATTTTGAAGTAGCGTACTGGAGCTATCGCTCTCTACAGGCCGACTACCTGCCCCAGCTTTCGCTTACGGGTGCGGTGCCGGGCTTACAGCGCGAAATCACCCAGGTCGAACAGCCCGATGGCTCAATACTATTCCAGCAAAAGAGCCAGTTGTTCTCCAATATTAGCCTCGAACTTTCCCAGCAGCTCTCGCTTACTGGTGGGACGATTTATGCGCGATCTGGCCTCCGGCGTATCGACTTGTTCGACCGTGGAAATACGTATTTCTGGAGCTCGACGCCATTAGAAATAGGGCTTACACAGCCGCTGTTCAAGCACAACTCCATGTCGTGGGCGCGCGAACTGGCCGAGCTGCAGTTCCAGCTTTCACAAAAGCGGTATGCCGAAGCGCTCGAAGATGCAGCGGCTGATATCACTGAGCAGTTCTTTGCTTCGTATATCTCGCAAATGAATGTAGCGAATGCGAATTTTAATGTGGGGGTCAACGACACACTTTACCGGCTGTCGAAAGGACGGTACGAAGTGGGGAAAATAGCTGAAAATGATCTGTTGCAAAGCGAGCTGAAGCTGATGGAATCGCGTACACAGCTTACAAGTGCTCTCATCGACTACGAGCTGGCCGAGCGCAATCTGAAAATCGCTTTAGACCTTTCGCCGCAGCAGCCTGTGCGGGTTGTGCCCCCTGCTAAAGTGCCCGAAGCGGTGATCGAGCCAGCCGTAGCACTCGAAAAAGCGCGATTGTATAGAAGCGATGTGTTGAATTTTAACGTGCGAACGACTGAGGCCGAGCGCCGCATAGCTGAAGCCGAATATGGCGATAACTTTGGCGCTACTATTAGCGCGAGCGTGGGTTTCAACCAAACTGCTCGCACTATTCCCGATGTGTATCGCAGCCCGCTCGACCGCGAACAGTTCAATATTTCATTCGAGATTCCTCTTATTCAATGGGGTAAAACACACGCTGCTGTCGAGGCTGCCAAAGCTGAAAAACGCGCCCTCGAAGAGTCGATACGGCTGGAAGAAGGCGCTTTTGAAAAAGATGTGTACTACCAGGTGATGCGTTTCCAACAGCTCAGCGTGCAGGTTCAGCTTTCTGCCAAGAGCGATACTATTGCCCAGCGCCGCTTTGAAGTAGCGAAAAACCGCTATCTGATTGGCAAAATCGACCTCAATGACTTATTTGTTGCCCAGAATGAAAAAGACGGTGCACGACGCAATTATATCCAAACGCTGCGCGACTACTGGGTGGCCTACTACCGGCTCAGGAGGCTTACGCTGTTCGACTTCGAACGCAATACTCCTCTGCTGCCCGATTTTAATGTAGAAAGCTAAATAAGCTCGCCCGTGTATTGTTCTTACAGGAAGGATATGCGGAGGACGGCATGTCTGCCTCGTAGTTTTACAGCGTTCTACCGCAAAATAGCTTTTTCCTGCGATATGGGGCGGACAATCGACACTGGTTGTGCGACCGGTGACAGCGCTGCGCCGGACGCCACAGCGCCGCCCGTGCCACAGATTTTTCGCGAAATAGCGAAGCTCCACAATGTTGTTGCAGAGTATCCCCACTACCAGTAAATTCTTCCTGTAACCATTTGTAATACTCAAAGGTTTGTACCATTTGGCTTGGCGCGTCCCCATCCTACCGCGACCAGGTAGTTGATGTCTATTTTACAGCAGGAGTTGTTTTATGAAAACATTGTTTCATGTTCGGTTGCGGTTGCTGGCCTTATTAGCTTGTGTGGCCGCAGTGATGTATGCCTGTAATGAAGATGCGCCAGTTGCTGTCACCGACCCCGTGTCGCTTACGGGTGTAGTGCTTGATGGCGAAGGCCACGCTGTGCCCGGTGCTGTTTTGGAGGTTCACAATGTCAAACCTTCGATTCAGTCCGTTATCGCCTATGATACTACTGATGACTACGGCAATTTCTCGCTCGGCGATCTACCCAATGGTGGCAGTGGACTCTATGTACGGGTAAGCCACCCCTATTATCAGTCATTCGTTGGCGGTTTTGGCGATGTCATGAGCGGTGCTCTTGATGGCCAGGTGAAGTTGCTGCTGCACAATAGCGATTCCTGCTGCGGTACTCTTGCTCTTACAGTAATCGACAGCGCGAACTCCGGCGCATTGCAGGGGGTAGAAGTAAAGCTGCGAACTGGCGGTGCCAGAATAGCCGTGGGCACGACGGACGCCCTTGGCCGTATCGTCTTCCATCACGTGTGTGCTGGCCAGTACAATTTTCGTCTGGCAAAGCAGGGCTTCCGTGTGGTTGAGGAAGATGTTGCGATTGAAAACTGCGACAGTGTTGGTTTCAACATTGTGATGCGCACGCTTGGCCACGACGGCAACGACTCCTGCTGCAATGGCGTGGCGACGGTGATTATTCGCGATTCTCTTACCAACGCTCAGCTCGGTGGTTCTACCGTGAAATTGCGAAAAAATGGCGCTTTACTTACCACACTTACGACGAATAACGATGGCTTTGTGCGCTTTACCGGCTTGTGCCCGGGACAGTATTCGCTGCTCATCCAGCGCGATGGCTACGGCGCCCGGGAAGTCAACTTTACAGCCGAATGCAATGATTCGCTGGAAATTGCACGCAAGCTCCTGGCAATACAAAACAACGAAGATTCCTGCTGCCACGGTGTGATCCGCGTGGTTGTGCGCGATTCGTCTACAAATGCTATCGTTGTGGGTGCAAAAGTAAAAATCTGGAAAGGCAATGTGCTCAAAGCTCAGGAAACAACCGGGCAGAACGGCGCGGTGATCGGTGGGCTCTGCGAAGGGAGCTATGGTGTGAACATTAGCCGCGACGGATATGCGCCTGTCGAGTTTGATGTACGGCTTGCCTGCAACGACACGATTGACATTGTAAAGTATATTCTGGCAAAGAGCGGCGGCCAAGACACCTGCTGCAACAACAGAATTAAAATTCTCGTTCGCGATACCCTTACCAACCAGGCCATTCCCAATGCAACGGTGAAGCTCTGGAAAAACGGTGCGCTGGTAAAAACACTTACGGCTAACAACGACGGTTATGTCGTGTTCGAGGAGCTGTGCCAAGGTACGTATGGCATCAGTATTACCCGCGATACCTACAAAGGCCGCGAGCTTCAAGTGCAAGTAAGCTGCAACAGCAATGAAATCCGCACGGTGTTGCTGGTGAGCGAACACTCGAACAACGATAGCTGCTGTCATGGTGTGATCCGCATGGCTGTGCGCGATTCTACCACAAATGCTATTTTGGGCAGCACGTCGATGAAGCTCTGGAAAGGCAACCAGCATGTAGCTACCGAAACCGCGAATGGTGATGGCGTAGTTTTCTTCCGCAATCTTTGTGCTGGTCGCTACGTAGTGAATATCAGCCGCGATGGCTACAATGGTCGCGAAGTTGTAGTAGAACTCGGCTGCAACGATACGAGCTTGACTACGCAGCGAATTCTCGCCAAAAACATACCGGATTCATGCCAGACGGCAAAACTGAAAGTGCGCGTCAAGGACTCTACAGTAGCGGATGGCGGCTGGCTTGCGGGTGCTGCAGTCGTGATCCGACGCAATGGCGTAGTAGTTGCCCAAGGGACAACCAATGCCGACGGCTGGTACATGGGCGAAGGTCTGCTGGCTCCGGCGGAGTACAGCGTAACGGTCTCGAAGGATGGTTATGAAAGCAAGACCGTGACATTCGTATTTAACGAGTGCAAAACAATCCAGGAAACGCTTCGCATCGTTCCCGACTAAATTGTTTCTCGGTGATGGCAGCGGGGTTTCTCATTACGATGGGGAACCCCGCTGTTTTTTATGTGTGGATTAGTAGAGGGCGCTGTCGAATGTGCGGCGATATTTGCACGTTGTCTCGTGATCTTCTCCGAGATATTTAAAAATGGCAATGCACGCCTTGCGCGAACCATCGTCGTCGTAATAGCGATGTTCGCGGAGCACTTCGATAAATCCTTCTAATGCAGTGTCGAAATCGAGCTGTTCCAAAGCACGAACAGCATTCAGATACCGCTCTTTTATGGGATGGTCTGCCAGAGTTTCCGGATGCCCGGCGGTCTCGGCCAGATGTGCGAATGTTCGGATGGCTTCGGCCTTGTGAAACCACGGTGAATCGGCCAAGACTTCGCGGACGAGCTCGGCAGCGCGCACCGGCGCACTGAAGACAAGCATATGCGCCAGCAGTACTCTTGCGTGTTCGCTTTGCGGCGAATCGGCGACAATATATTCTAAAAGAGCCTGTGCTTCCTCGGTTTTTTGCTCTTCTATAAGCTGTTCCGCCCGTTGGATCGTAGCTGCGTGCTTCTCCGGCAGGCTGCGTTTCAGCCATTGTTCGATGGCATAGTCGGGCTGTGCTCCTGTAAACTCATCAGCTACTTTACCATCCACAAACAGCTTCACATTGGGAATACTGCGCACGCCATAGCGCGTAGAGAGCTCGGGGTACTTTTCTGTATCAACTTTTACCAAACGCCATTCCCCGCTGTGCTGTTCTGCCAAGCGTTCGAGCACCGGGCCGAGAACACGGCAAGGACCGCACCACGCCGCCCAGAAATCCACGAGCACTGGCACCGTTTTACTTTGTTCGATTACATCCTGCTCAAAATCTGTCATATCGTAGCTCATTCTATTTCTCCTTTGCAATTAAACTGGAAGGAGCGCAAAAATACGATTCTGTGTAAAAAGGTGCAATTGGGGGAAAGAGCGTTATGTGTACAATTTGCTGATGTTGGCGACGTGGCATAGTAGTGCGGCATTTGTGCCCGAACTGTCGGTGTACGTTCCCAAACTGTAGACAGCCCTCTATGGGTGGTTTGCTGTACGTAAGCGTGGCAGAATCGTTGAAAGAATGTATTTTAGCAATCCTATACTGGAAAGTAAAGACAGGAGTAATATGTTTACCGGCCTCGTAGAAGAAACCGGCGTTGTGCGCTCTGTGCGCCCGTTTGGGAAAGGACGCCGCCTTACGATTGAAGCGGCGCTTGTGATGGACGACTTGAAAATAGACGATTCGGTGGCTGTGAATGGCTGCTGCCAGACGGTGGTGGCGCGCACTGCTACGACATTCGACGTAGAAGCAATCGAGGAAACGCTTGCAAAAACTACGCTTGGCAGCTTTTCTGCGGGGCGCCGCGTCAACTTGGAACGCGCTATGCAGCTCGGTGGCCGGTTGGGCGGGCATCTTGTGCAAGGGCATGTGGATTGCCGGGGTACGGTCGATTCTATCGACGAGTTGGAAGCCAGCCACAATATCTGGGTGGAATTTTCCGAGCAGTTCTCGCGTTATGTGATTCCTGTCGGTTCGATTTGTATTGAAGGAATTAGCCTTACTGTAGCGCGCAAGGACCACAACCGCCTTATGGTGTCGATTATTCCGCATACGTGGAAAGAGACCATTATAGGCGAGCTGCGCGTGGGCAGCGAAGTTAATCTCGAATTCGATCTTATAGGCAAGTACGTGGAGTCCATGATGGCGCATGGCCGCGAACAGCAGCCAGGGCTGACGATGGAACGACTACAGGCAATGGGCTATGGAAATTCATAAACAAGCTGCGCACGGCGAAATGTGCTGCTACAACTGAACTATACTATGTTCTCACAACGGCCACTTACAGTAGAGCAACTCAAGAAACAAACTACGCTGACCAATGCGGAGTTTGTAGCCTCGCTGAGCGAAAGAGAGAAAACAAGCGTGCTGGAACTCGTGAATATGTTCGAGCCCCAGCGCCGGGTGTTCAAGAATATGCTGCGCTTGTTCTTTACGATTGCAGGTTTTTCGTGGTTTTTTATCTTTTTTCCGGATCTCGGCGATTTGCCCGAGAACAGGCTTGCAGTCTTTCGCAGCAATCAGTACCAAATTTATCTGATTCTTCTCACGTTGTGGGGATTCGAGCTAAAGATGCAGGAAAAACGCCTCGCTTTTTTGCTCAATCTCGCTGCGTCGCTGGGCAGGAAATGGTACACGCTTACACGACAGGATGTATCAGCCGCCGGGAAAATGTATCTGTTTGATCTATTTACCCGAAAGGCAAAAGACGGTACAGTGCTTCAGGTTGGGTTTGTGTGGCTGCTCATTGCGCTGGTGCTTGTGCAGTTTGTACGCCAGGCCGTTGTCTTGTTCGGACGATAGCCGATTTTCATAAGTCCTTTTCTGCCAGAGAGATGTGAGCACGGCTATTGTTGCCCAGAGCGGTTGATCTGTGCGGCTTTACGGCTTTGTTGCTGTCAGGCGTATATCTGGCCATGTGGAATTGGGAACTGTTTTGTGCATCTGCGGTGGAAGGGTGCATAAGCACACGGCGGTTTATGCTGCGCGGTGCAGCGACTGAACACGAGGGCGAAGACCGAAGCGCTACACTCTACTCTGCGTATTCTGCCGAACCACAGGCAGGTAAGTTCTTATCAGAACTGTGCAAACCCGAGCGTAAAGAAAAAGCGCGGTGAGGACACCTGCGAAAAGCGCGCGGATGTATCAATACGGAAGATGAACAAAATTTTATTGAGGCCAAGTCCTGCCTCGTAATATACACCTTCCCTTGTCTGCTGGGTACTGGGAAGCAGAGTGCTTGTATAGGCACGTGTGCGCTCGGAAAACTCCGACCAGCCAATGCCCACATTGGCAATAAACTCGATGCCAAAAGCCGCGAGATTGGGAATGCGAAGAATGCCCGGGATAAGCTCGCCAAAGTTGTGCTCTACCGAAAGCGAGGCGTAGCGGTCGCCGTAGAACTCTTTTACAGTCATTCCGCGCAATGCGCCAGCAGCAGCCACCGCCGAAGCCGACGACTCCAAGCTGAAAAAACGCTGTGGCGGAACATCGCCAAACGACCAGCCGCTGAACAGACGCACTTCGAGCATCCAGAGCGGCATGGTAGGCATGCGAAACATCACAACGGACTGAAGCTGCCGAAAACGGAAATCGCTGGGAAGAACGGATGGTTCGGACATTTCGCCATAGAGACGGAACCCAAAATTGTCGAATCGGCGTTCGGGGTGGTAATTCCAGGCGAAGTCCAAAGACAGCGAGCGCAGCGCGCCATCAAAAATCGGCGGATTGCTGCGGAACGGACCAGAACCACCGAAAACGCTGAAATCTGTGCGGTTAGAAGCAGTAGCATGGCGTTCGGTGCGGAAGATGAGTCCGAGTCGCGTAGGCCGTACAAACGTATTAGCGCGCAGGAACCGCAGTTGTCCAAAGCCTGTTTCGAGAGCCACTTCACCGCCGGTATTGTAGTAATAATCGCCGTAGTCATTTTTGAGAAAAAGCGACATCAGAGTAATGGTAGGCTGGGTGACAGTATAGGGATTATCGCGCCGCATGAGCTTCTTATAGCCAGAAAAGCGCAGAGCGTACTTATGCAGGCTATCGGCGAACAAGGAAAGATCGGCTTCACCATAGGCGCGTTTATCGGCGAAGCCATAGCCACCTTTTACCGTTGTCGTCATCCATTCAGTAGGGTCGGATACAAGGCCAAGGCCGAGGTACGCGCCGTGTATGCGGTTATAGCGCAGAATATCCTGCCAGCCGGTAAATGGTCTGCGGGCAAGTGCTGAAACCACTATTGTGACTGGGCGCAGCACCTTATCGAATACTGTGCGCCGTTCTACCGAATCGGGATTGTCCCGCACAGCTTGAATTTCCCGATATGCACTGTCTTCTTCTGGCTTCAGCGGTAGCACTGCATTATCGTACCAAAAAGCGGAGTCGACGACATCGGCAGTTGGAGCAGCTTCTACTCGTCGACGCTCAAAGAGATCGCCGTCGGCAGGCTGGTTGAATGTATAGTCGTATGCCATTGTTTCTATGAGAATATCAATGCGCGGGTTGATCACCCACAGCAGTTCTGCCTGCATAGACCCCTCGATACGCAGACCCGTCGGCATGAGAAATTTTTCGTCAAATTCTTCAAAAAACTGGGTAAAATTCATAGCTGCATCGAATGGAAGCTGGACGGATTTACTCGGGTGCAGGTGCATTGCTATGGGGACAAGGCGTTTCTTATCGAGGTCGATAGTGCCGCTGAACTGCTTGCGCCCGTTGCCAGTTGGCTTTGCTGATATACGCACGATAGTTGTGCTGTCATCGCGCCGATACTCGCGTTCGATCTCGAAGTCGTAAAAGTCTGGGGCATCTGGATGGAACGGCGTTGCGATGTTTTCGCCGAGTATCAGCACTTCGTCTTCGTAGGCATTAATATTGGTGCCAAACGTTACGAAGTTGGCCTGCGGGGGGATATTTGCGCTCTGGCGTCGCTGAATAATCTCGTTGAAATAACTATCTGGCTCGCGAAACCAGCCGTGAGAGTAGGATTCAAACACTGCAACAATAGTTGTATCTGTGGTATTGCTTGCTCTGCCTGCGGTAAGCGTATCGGTAGCTGCTACAAACTTGCTATAGAGCGTATAAGTGTATGCTTGTAGAGAATCTCGCTGCCGGAGCTTTCGGGCAATAGCTTTGCGCATCAGCAGCATACCGGGCGATTCGGCGGTGACAACCAGCTCTGGTGTCGAAAAGTCGGCACTTGCAAGTGCGATTGGCAGTTGTATTGGTTCCTCGCGAAGAACGACGGTATGGCGCTGTTTTCCATAGCCGATCATTGAGAACACAAGCGTGTAAGAGCCCGGCGGCAGGCGCAGCAGATACGCCCCTTCCCTGCTTGTCATCGTGCCGGTTGGGGTGCCTTCCACCCGCACCGTAGCAGCGCGCAGGAGTTCGCCTGTTGCGGAGTCGGATACCGTGCCGCTTATCGTAAGTCGGCGGTCGCTTGTCTGTGCAGACAGCGACGACAGGCTCATCAGCAGAAGAAACAGGAAGACGGGCAGGGACATAGTTGTGTTCCGCAGAAAGAAGATCGACAGCAGCCTTGTTGCCAGAGGTTGCAAAGCAATAGGTCGTTTTGCGTTGTCGGTAGTTTTTGTAACTTCCGAGGCTGCAACAGAAGTTCCAATATTCCGGGGAAGAAAGAATGTACCGTATGCTTCTCTGTAGAACCGTGCTGGCCGGAGTCCTCGGTATCAGCGCGTTCTCATCGCTTTATGCACAGGATACGTCGTGGTTTTCCGATGCTACAAAAGAAACTGGATTAGAAAGTGCACGGGGATTCCGCATCAATATCGTCGATATCAACAACGACGACTATCCCGATCTGATTTTAGAGAATGGCCAGAGTACGATCTCGAAGCGAGACAAACTGACAAAGCTCTATCTCAACACACAGAACCCGCAATCCGACGATCCACACGACCGATTATTTGTCGATATTACCGAAGGTTCAGGCATTTTTGCCAACCCCGACCAGAGCCAGGACAGCAGAGTGATCGACATGATTACGATGGCGGATGTCAACAACGACGGCTTTATGGATATGGTCACTGGCACGTATTATCACACATTAGAAGGGGTGAGCTTTCCAGACGACCGCTTTGAGGTAATGCTTGGCGACGGCCAGGGGCATTTTACTCTCGTGCCCAACAACGGCTTGCACGAACTCGGATTGATTCCCGCTGGTGGTTTTACTTTTCTCGACTACGACCAAGATGGCAATATCGATCTCTATATTTCTACGCTGTTCCAGGACCTTACCAACAATGTGTTCATCGAAGATTTTCTGATGAAAGGCAATGGCGATGGCACATTCCGCAATGCTACAGAAGAAGCGGGGATGCTTGAGACAAAATTTCCGGTACACGGTGCTACAGCTACCGACTGGAACAACGACGGCTGGACTGATATTATGACCTCGGCCTATTGCCGTAGCAGCGGTAGTCTCTGGCGCAATAATGGCGATGGTACATTTACTGATGTGGCCGAAGAAGCTGGGTATAGCTCGCAGAAAATGAGCGGTGATGTAGATGGAGGAGTTCCGCGCGCATTGTGCCAGTGGGCAGCTCTTCCCGCTGATTTCGACAATGACGGCGATATCGACGTTACACATGTGCTTGTGCACGGCGGTTTGGATGCCAATGAAGGCCGCACCACAGTTGCGATCAATCAGGGACCTGAAAAAGGATACCGGTTGGAATGGGATTTGGCGCGTATCAAGCGCGATACACCGCGCTCATACCACCTCGGCGATCAAGACGGAATCTGGTTTGATATGGACAATGATGGCTGGCTCGACCTTGCTATAGCTCAGGCTGTATATTTGCCTACTACCGACCGAACCTATATTCTGCGCCAGAACAGTGAGCATTTTTTTGATGATATTACGCAGGAAGTTGGGCTGCTCAACCTGAAGGAAACGCACAATGTACGCCCGTTCGACTACGACCTCGACGGCGACGAGGACTTGCTTGTGGAGCTGTGGCGCAAAAGTGGCTCTGTGGTAAGCGAAATCGCCCTTGTACGCAACGAAGTCGGCACCCGCAACAACCATGTTACGGTCAAGCTCATTGCTCCGGAAGGAGTAAACCGCAATGCCATTGGAGCGCGGGTAACGGTGTATGCGGGCGGCATGGCGCAAATTCGCGAACTCCGCGCCGGGCAAGGGCATTTTGGAGCACAGCAACCGCTTATTCAGACTGTGGGGCTGGGCACTACTACTTCTATCGACTCGATTGTTGTGCGCTGGCCGGGCAATATACCTCCTACTTCTGTAGCCAATCCCCCCGCTAATAGACTGATAGCGATTGATGGTGCGGGATTGGTGGTGTCGGTGGATGAGAAGCCGCACAATAGGGATTCTCACCCTGTTGTGTCTCCCAATCCAGCGAGCGATATTATCTCTCTGCGCTGGCCCGAGCCATTGGCTGTAGGAACCTCGGTGGAGCTCTATAACCTGCTCGGAGTGCGTATCGGCACCTACAATGTTGCAGCCGGAAAAGATACCATGGCTATTGCTGTTCAGTCATTGCCCGTTGGTACATACACTCTACGCGTGGTTTCTGGTAGCACGGGTTCCGTGCATACATTTATCCGCCATTGACGTGATTGCACGATCTGGCGATCCTGTACTTTCTCCTTGTCCGTTTGGTGGATTTTTCTTAATTTAGACTAAATCTAAATAACGAAAAATCTATGAGTTCTACTCTTCTCAGCAGTTCCGGGAACGGGGCAGTGACTTGGTGCGGGTGTTGCAAGGTCGTGCAGTTAGAATTTGGCAATATTTGTCTGCGATTTGCCCAGACGGAATTTGAGGCTTTCTGCAACAACGTTGGTTTGCTCAACATACAGCGATGGGAGGAGGCCAATAGCGCCACAGTCTTCCGCCGCAAAGTGCATATCCAAGTGCGGCCAACGAACATTACGATGGTGTTCAGCGCCGAGGAAATTCGGGAGCTACGCCGGTTGATGGCAGAAGCACAGGCTTCTCTTGCCATGCAGCACTGCGGCGGAAAGCTACACTCCTACTCGCTGAACTAATCTACTGCGCCGCCACAAGAGCGTTGAGTGTCGCGAGCGTCTGGCCCGGGTCTTGCCCGAGACCTTCTTGGCGATGGACAATTTCTCCTTCCCTATTCAGCACGGTAATGAGAATGGAGTGCGAGTAGTCGCCATTAGTTTCTTTTTTGTATTTCACACCGAGGACTGCCGCAAGCTCGCGCACAGAGCTTTCATCATTGCGCAGCAGCAGCCAGCGCGACGGGTCGAGTTCCATCTTTTTTGCATAGCTTGCTAATGCTTGGGGCGTATCGCGTTCGGGGTCGATAGAGAACAGAACAAAGCCGACGTTATTTCGTGTACTCACATCTATTTTCGATTCGATATCGCGCATATCTGTTGTAATGCGAGGGCACACATAAGCGCAATTCGTAAAGATCATGGCCACGACGCGTACCTTGCCGCGCAGGTCCGTGAGATTGATGTTTTTGCCATTCATATCGGTCCATATCGTACCGAGCTGGTACACAGATGCCTCGCTCATTGCAGTATCAGCCGCCTCGTGGGTAGAACAACACGCATGGTCTTGCCCCTCCTGTGCTGCTGTTTGGTGCACGTGGGCTGTTGCTTCTTTTGGTGCGGTTTCACTGGTGCGAGGCGAACATGCCACACACACAACAGCGAGCGCCGCAGCGGCGAATTGACCAAGGGTATTCATTGTATTCTCCGAATAATGTCGTGTAGATGTTTATGGAGTATGGATATCTCTTGCACAGCGGAATCCAAGGTTATGCACACAGTAGTTTGCGCCGAGACTACTGCGAAAGCCAAAGCGCATAAACGCCGCATAATCGCGTGCATCGGCGGCACGCACAGAGGCACTTCCGCAAAAAAGCTCGCGTTCCATACCCGAATTGCCACGCGAATCGCCGGTTACTATCGCTGTGTTAAAATCGTCTACCCATTCCCATACAAGTCCGTGCATTCCGTACACCCCCCAGATATTTTTGAAGCCTGTTCCCACATTGGGCAGTGTTTGCGGCGATGGTTGTGCGTACCAGGAGAGAATGCGACTGCGAAACACCGAATCTTTCGAGGCGTTGTAGGCTGTAGCGCTTGCTATGCCCACCATTTCCCATTCTGCCGTTGTGGGGAGCCGACGACCTTTCCATTTTGCATAAGCGCGGGCTGCAAACCACGAAATATTCGTCACTGGAGCCTTCGGTGGAGCCGAGCCCAAGTCCAAATCACCTGCCCAGTGCATGAGATAGGAGCGATCCGCAAACAGCGATTTTACCTGCGACCGCCGCCACGAAGCGTTTTTTTGTACAAATTCCAAGTACTCGCCATTCGTGACAGCGTATTTGTCCATGTAAAAAGGCAGCACCTGCACCCGCTCGGCGACATTGTCTTTAAGCGGGGGGCTGTATTCGCCGCCTTTGATATACACCATACCTTCGGGCGTATTGGACGCCTTTTGTGCAGACAAAAGCAATGGGCAGGCTGTGCACAGCAGCAACAGTATGAAAAGTAGAATCTTCATGGTCTGTTTCTTATACATAAAGGGGCGGGCGCCGAGCAGCGCCCGCCCGTATTCGCATCAGTGTTCAGAAGTTGATTGTTTTGCTTTGGCCGACGACCGGACGAGTTGTACTTCTTCGGGCGTTACCATATCGCCCTTGTTGCCCCAGCTATTCCGCACAAAGGTAAGGACATTTGCCACTTGTTCGTTACTCAGATCCAGGGCAGGCATGACACCATTGTATTCTTTGCCATTGACTGTGACTTTTCCAGTGAGGCCGTGGAGCAGTACGCTAATTGCCCGTGATTTATCCTGCATAAGAAAGTCGGACTTCGCCAGCGGCGGAAACGCTCCCGGTACACCTTGGCCTGCGGGTTGATGGCATGCCAAGCAGTTCTGCGAGTAGATGTTCTTGCCATATTGCATGCGTTCGGCAAGCGACTGTGCTTTCACTGGTTCGCTTTTTTCTGCTGGCACTTTTTGGACTGCACCGCCTTCGGGCAGATAAACTTCGTCGGCTATTTTCCCGGAATAGATGTCCTTGTTTTCTTTGCCATCGACTTTGAGCATTCCAATTGCTCCTTTATTGAATGCGCGCAAAATAGAGTGATCGACGAGGATGTATGTGCCGGGAACCTCAGTTTTGAAATCGACCATAGCCGAGCCACCTGCGGGAACCAGTGTAGTCTGTACCTGTTGCTGCGATACTTTTACCCCACCTTCGCCATATACATGGTCGAAAATTTCGCCGATGACATGAAATGACGAGATAAGATTGGGACCGCCATTGCCCACGAAGAGGCGGATCGTTTCGCCTGCTTTTGTGCGTAGAGCGTTATCGCCTACCAATGCACCTACCGAGCCATTAAATACCACATAGTCGGCATCTTCTTCGATGGCTTTTTCCATGGAAAAGGCTTGAAGCCCCTGCTCGCCGTAGTTGCCTTCGGTGTAAAATTCGCTTTGCACCACATAGAATTCTTTGTCGACCTTGGGCAAACCCTCCCTTGGCTCTACGAGGATGAGCCCGTACATGCCATTTGCCACGTGCATACCCACCGGAGCTACTGCACAATGATACATATAGAGGCCGGGATTCAGAGCCCTAAAGCTGAATTTTGACGTATGGCCGGGAGCTGTAAACGACGACGCGGCACCACCGCCCTGTCCTGTAACAGCGTGTAAGTCGATATTATGAGGCATTTTGCTGTCGGGGTGATTGCTGAGATGGAACTCGACAAAATCACCTTCGCGAATGCGCATCATCGGGCCTGGCACCGTACCGCCAAACGTCCAGAATGTGTAGTCGACGCCATCGGCGAGCCTCTTGACCACTTCGCGGGTTTCGAGATTGACAATCACCTTTGTGGGATGTGTACGGGTTATAGGCGGCGGCACATTTGGCGCGTGGGCGAGTTGTGCTATCTCCTCACCTTCAATTTTGGACTCGGCGTTTTTTGTTGCTGGCGTAAAAAAAGCGCCGTTATTTGGCGAGTACTCACCGATAAACGAGATAGTAAGCGCTGCTATAAGAAGTGCAGCTACGACACCAAAGGAGATAAGTACCTTGTTCATGACATGGCTCCTGATACGTCTAGGGAGGGCTTTTGTAGTTCTGTTTTTTATTAATTAAAGGAATGTTGGCTTGATACTCACCGACATCCATATCCAATTGGCTGTCTCATCCCGGCTTCCGCCTTTTATCGCTTCCATGGACTCCGTTGCAAACATTTGCGAATAGCCTGCGAGGACTGTTATGATGTTGTTTACTATATACGTCGCTGTAAGGTCGATCTCCGTGCCGAGCGCTTTGTCGAGCGTCTGGCCTGCGGATGTGGGATTTGCGATATCTGCTGCCAGACTAAAGCTGTGGGCATCGAGGCGCAGTTTTATTTGTTGTGTTGGTTCGTAGAGCAATGTTGCATAGAGGTCTATCAGGCCACCATTTTTTGTGTGGGACGGCAGCGAGGTAAAGTAGTCCATTGTTCCGTACAGCTTGTGGTTTGTAGCATAGAGCGTATTGAACGTCTGGTTCTTTTCCTTCTCCGAGGCGTCTGTTCCCGATGCAAGGTCGCCGCCGAGAGCTACGCCCATGTTTTCATGTCGGTATCCTACGGAAGCAGAAGCGAAGTAGGCTGCAATATCTTTGGATCTATCGCTGCCCGACTGGCCATAGAGTGTTGCTTTGAGAGTAAAGCCTTCTATGTTGTACTCGCCATTTCCTCCATAAGTATAGCGGAAAGCGACATCGCTTGTCGAATCAGTTTTTTGCAAGCCGTCGGCAATACCCATAAGCGAGAATTTGAGGTTGGTTGCCACTTCTTTTTCGAGCCATAAGAAGGTGAGAACTTTGTAGTTAGTGGTTGTGTATTGTGTACCAAAGACAGCGGCAGATTTCTGATTGAATGCTCCGCCGAGGTCTGTTTTCCAGCCATCGCTGCGGAGGTGCAGTACCAAGGCATCATGGCTCCGGCTCTGCTGCGTCCAGTCGGAACTGCCGAGCAGCCTTTGGTCGTCGTATGAGAGCTCTTGCCTGCCAAGTTTTACACCCAGTGCATTTGAGAGCGCTATATCAGCCCATGCTTCGTGCAAGCCAATACTCGGTTCGTCTTTTGTAAGCTCTTCATCACCCCATACTCGTACATCCTGAAGCGTAAGCCCGATGGAAAGGTTATCAGTTTTATAGCCGAACAGCACCCTACTTCTTTGCGAAATAAAGAAGGCGGCATCGGCGTCGGGCGCAGGCAATGTTGTGTAGCCATGGCGGTATTCGGCGCGCGTGCGGAGTTCGCCTTGGATTGAAAATTGTGCGTGTGCTGTTGTTGCACAAAGGGCAAGGGCACAGCCGGAGAGGAGAAGAGTGTAAGGTTTCATGACATATCCTGCTAAAAAGTAGAGGGCAAGGGACTTATAGAGGAAGAAGTATTTATCTGATCTGGCTGGTTCTGTTGTTCTATTTCCACTGCGTGCGGAAACAGAATGTTATTTTCGAGATGCACGTGTTTGTGCAAGTCCTGTTCAAACTCCGCAAGCTCCATATAAGCGATGCGATAGGTTGTGCAGGCGTCGTCCGGCGCTTTGTAGTTATTGGCAAGAGTCCGTATTTCTTCCATATCTTCACCAGCCACCTGATGTTCGGCCATCATATTGCGGACGGGTGTAGATACAGAAGTAAAGGGGTAATGATGTGGGTGTTCACCGTCGGCTAGCCCTCGTATATAGGGGAAGAGCACCAACTCCTCTTTACCGAGGTGATTTTCGAGATCAGCCCACAGCTTATCGAAAAGCTGAGCAATACGTACTGTCTCCGGATGGCGTTCGCCGTGTACCCGGGCTACTTTGTTGATATGCTGGGAAATCACCGGGGCTGTGGAGCGGATATACGTATGATGCTGCTGCTCGATATAGCGTGTGAGAAGCGCTGGGCTCCACGTGCTAAAATTGCCCATCTCTTGGCTGCGGCGTTGTTCCTGTTCTATCTGGATAAGGACTTCCTGCGGATCAATTCCCTTCGACGCACAGGCTTCTTGGAGTGAACGCCCACCCTTGCAGCAAAAATCGAGGCCATAGCGAGAAAGCGCTGTTGCTGCGCGAAAATCTTCCCTGACGATATCGGCCAGTGTATTTGCAACTGTAGAGTTCATCGTATCTCCTTAATAAGATTTAAGAGTATTATATCTTAAATTGCAGTAAAAAATTTTAGACTTTATCAGCGGGGGCTGAAATAAGCTGTTCGATATCCACGAGCCGTAGATTGTTGTCCTTTACACCTTTGGCGAGGTCAGCCAAGGAAGTCGTCAGAAACAGTGTGCGGATCTTGTTGCGTACAAGCGTCCAGCTCTCATGCATGGGGCATGGAGTTTGATTGCCGCAGCCGGGTAGGCTCAGTATGCAGCCTGTAAATATCTCGTCGCCGTCGATAGCATTGACAACATCGTAAATGATGACCTCTTTGGGCGGACGGGTAAGAGCCACGCCACCATGAGGACCCCGGTACGACACCAGCAACCCTTTCTGTGTGAGCAGTTGCAGAATTTTTGTCAAAAAGTGGAAAGAGATTTTCAGTTTCTCCGATATCTCCGAGATAGGAATGTATTCCCTATCTGCATGGAGAGCCAGAAAAACAGAAGCTCTCAGACCATAGACACAGCTTTTTGACAACAACATGAGTACGCAGATTTATATTTAAGACTCTTTTGTCCTAAATTAAAAAACTGATTATCAGCAATCAAGAAGAAAAACAAAAAGCGCCAAATAATAGTGGAATAAGCCAGTACACTGCCATCGGCAGCCCCATCTTGCCAGTAGCTGTGCTTTCAGTTGGGAGACGATGCGGCTGAGTTCCATAAGCTGTGTGTTGCCCACACCGTCGGTAAGAGCCATAGGTTCTCCCTTTTTTGTGCTGTTTGGATGAACGCAACACTACCAATTGTGCTGTTTCGGATGTACCCCGCTCTCTTGTCTGAAACAAAAATAATACTATATTCGTGTTTGAACACGTAAATTGCGAAATGCGACGCAACGCTTTGCACGAAATACAACGAACAGCGAATACAGGGCAATCTAACCATTCTTTATGTATCAGGAGTTTCCTATGAAAACGACGCTTCATCGTGCCAATTCCCGAGGTGTAGCCAATCACGGTTGGCTTACAAGCCGCCATACGTTTAGTTTTGCCGACTACTACGAGCCGTCGCGTATGAATTTTGGGCTGCTGCGAGTGCTCAACGACGACATTGTGGAGGGCGGCGGTGGGTTTGGCACACATCCGCACAACAACATGGAAATTATTTCCATTCCGCTCTCCGGGGCGCTGGCACATCGCGACAGCATGGGGCACACGAGCGTCATCCGCAGCGGCGATGTCCAGATTATGTCGGCTGGGTCGGGTTTGCGCCATTCGGAGTTCAACAACTCTGCGGACGAGCAGATCAACTTCTTACAGATATGGATTTATCCAAAAGAGCGGGATATTGAACCTCGCTACGGACAGAAGGCGTACTCGCCTGCGGAAAGGAAAAATAGGTTTCAAGTAGTGGTGGCGCCCGAGCAGTCGGAGGAGACACTGTGGATCAATCAGGATGCCCGGCTGGCACTGTCGTCGATAGAGGCTGGTGCAACTGCCGAGTACACACTTTCCAGCGCCAGCCACGGAGCTTATCTCTTTGTCATAGAAGGCAATGTAGAGGTTGCAGGCGATCAGCTTGGTCGCCGTGATGCTCTTGGTATCGAGGCAAGCGATAGCTTTAGCGTAACTGCAAGCAGTGATGCCGAGCTTCTCGTTATAGAAGTACCAATGCAATAACACTTTCTGTTCGACATAGGTACAAGTGCAAGCCGTTCCGAATCGGGACGGCTTGTTTCTTTTTCGTTATGTCGTATGGGGCTAAATAGAGAGTTTTTTTAAAAATCGCCGATAATGGAAATATTTGGCATCCTTTTTGCCTCGTGTCATTATACTGTGTTTATGGCCTGTACCCTTATTCCAAAGGAGCTGTAGCCACCGAAAATAATGCTCGACAGGCGGGATATCGTAATATAAATATGCTGCCGTACTCGCGATGCGCGAGGCAAAAGCTGAAGTATTTATCCGATGGATGCTGTAGTGCCAAGAGAAATAAGAAATCAAAAGTGTGAGAAAAGAAACACAAAACGATGGTTGTAACGAAGATTTTATGCGCTAATGATTTTTTTTATTCAAGTTTGATTCAGGTAGACCGATTAATTGAACTGTGGCCACATTTTCCCCAAAGCCAGGCTCTTCATGGATGATTCGGTGCCCGCTTTGAGATGATAGTTCTCAATGTATTGCGTATATGAAGTAGTGTGGGAATTGTAAAGGTGCAAGGAGCTGTAGATAGGTGTTGTTCCCACGGATGCAGTTATTACCATTTAATTCATAAGAGTGCCTACGCAAGACGATCTCTTTCTTTAGGGTTACTGTACTTTCTCTGTTCGCTTTTCTCGATTGCTGTGTTTCCGACATAGCTGCGTGTGTTCGTCAGCACAGCGGCTGTATCTACATATTGTTCATTTTGCCCAAACTCTAACAAACCTCGGAGTTTCCATGAAACGACTTTACAAAGCGATGTTAATCGCAGGCATGAGCCTTGCCTTTTCCGCACAAAACAGTGCCGCCCAGGATGATGACCTGCACATTTTTGGGTATTTTCAAGCCTCCTTTCTTCACAGCATACCCGAAGACTCTACTGTAGGCAAGAAATCGAACACATTTAATGTTCAGCAGCTCAATGTGTTTCTGAACAAAAACTTGAGCGACGATTTCAGTGCCTTTATTAACCTTGAGTTTACGAACTCCTTTTCCAGCGAGCGCAACTGGGGATCGCTGAATCTGGAAGAAGCGTGGATGAAGTACTCTGCCAACGATGCTTTTAATGTGAAAGCTGGTATGCTTATCCCGGAGTTCAACAATCTCAACGAAATTAAGAACAAGACACCTCTTTTGCCTTACATCATTCGCCCTCTGGTGTACGAAGCCTCGATTGCTACGCTGGTTAACCTTGAGAACTACGTTCCCAATCGCGCGTTTGTGCAGGTGTATGGCAAGTTGCCCATTGCTGATGCTGCGAAGTTTCATTACGCGGTGTATGCCGGTAACAGCGATAAGCTACACATCAATGGCGGTACAGGCCAACGCGGCATAGATACCACAACCTATAAAATGATCGGTGGTCGTGTAGGGCTTACCTATGACAACTTGAAAATAGGTGTATCGGGTACATACGACCGTGAAAAACCTGCCGCTGTTTTTGGAATAGTAGAAGTACCGCGCACGCGTGTGGGCGCCGATCTCTCCTATTCGATTGCTGGTTTCACGCTGGAAGGCGAGATGATTATGGTGCGCTATACTCTGAGCGATGCTGAACAGCATAAACTCGACTCTGTAGGAGCCCACCCCATACTTAAGTACTCGTATGCTCCAAGCCTTGATAAGACATTCTACTATGCGAATCTGGCTTACAACATTACCTCCGACCTGTATTTGTACGCTGGTTATGGCTACATGGACGACAAAAGTAGCCGCTTTTGGGAGACCGGTTTCAAAGGTATTAATGTTGGAGCTGGATACCGTCCGATCGATGAGATCGTGCTGAAGGCGCAATACGGAAGATACGACGGAGGCTATGAGCGCGCGAAGTACACGCAGAATTCATTCTACTTCGCTGCAAGTGTATTCTTCTAATTGTATAGTCATTCTTCATCAATATTTGCAACGAGGTGTCCCGTGATAAAAAAATTACTTCTATCAGCTATTGTTCTTATGCTGTACACAGCAAGCAGCTATGCCCAAGTGGCAGTTATTGTCAATAAATCCGTATCGGCATCATCCCTTTCGGCGGCGAAATTATTGGACATATATTCCTTATCGACTAAAGATTGGGGTGGCTCAAAAGTTGTCGTCTACGACAGAAAAAGCGATGACGATACGAAATCGAAATTTTACAATTATGTAGGCAAGCCCGCAGCAGAGATGAAAAAAGTATGGATGCGCGTGCAGCTTGCTGGTGAAGGAAAAGCTCCAGAAGCATTGGCGTCGGACGATGAGATTGTGAAAAAAGTCGCTTCAACACCCGGAGCAATTGGGTATGTAAGTGCAGACAAGGTGACAGGCGATGTCAAAGTTGTTGCTACAATTAAATAATAAATAGTTATCCGGTGTATGCAATCGCTGAGTATTAATTGTCCGAGAAGCCGTTCCTGTGAACGGAGCGGCTTTTCTCCTTCGTTGCATACAAGAAGCCGGTATTTGTAGCGAAAACGAAACAAAAAATGTACCCGCCGTCGAAAAAGTAATATCGTTGAAATTTTGCATTCAAGCTTGAAAAGCCTGTACCGATTAATGTGTCCGACAGGCGAATTTTACCCGTCCCTCGCTCTGTATCATCAGTTGCATGTGCCGGATAAGCAATCAATTTGGATAGTAAAAAGAAGCGATAAGCTGTACCCCATGTCTGACACATGGTAATGAATTGGTAGAGATGTTCTGTTGTGTTCGCTATGCTGCTGCTCCGTCGTTGATTTGATATTCCTTGAAGCTGTTTTAACCTATTCTCTCGCGTAGTGCGGATATACATATACGTGTTCTCTGTACTCAGTATCATCGGAATCAGCAGTAGCCAGCATAGTATTTGTGACTATTAAGTGATTCTCAATCTAATAAGCAATTATAGGAGCCTTTATGAAACGTATTTACTCTTTGCTGCTGGCTGTAGCTCTTTTTTCCTCGTTTTCTGCACAAGGTCTGGCTCAGGAAGATCTCGACATCTTCGGCTACTTCCAATCGAATTTCGTTCATGCAAAACGCACAAACAGTGACAGAACACTCTCGGAAACCAACAGTTTTGCTATGCAGCAATTGAATATCTTCTTAAATAAGAATCTCAATGATAACTTTAGTACGTTGGTCAATTTAGAGTTCACGAATTCATTCTCAAGCGAGCGGAACTGGGGGGGACTGAACCTCGAAGAAGCGTGGATGCGATACCGACACAGTGATGCTTTTAACGTAAAAGCTGGTCTTCTGATTCCCAAGTTCAATTACTTGAACGAGATCAAAAACAAGACTCCCCTTTTGCCCTATGTTGGTCGTCCTACGGCGTATGAGGCTACGCTTGCAGCGGCTCTCAACCTTGAAGCCTATATCCCTGCGCGCGCATTCTTGCAGGTGAATGGTCTTATACCAGTTGGCGACAGCAAATTCGACTACGCCGTTTATGTGGGCAACAGCGACAAAGCGCATATTAATGGTGGTACATCAGGGCAGCGCGGTGTGGATACCACGACCTACAAGCTAATCGGTGGCCGATTAGGATTCTTAACGGGCGACCTGAATGTTGGCGTTTCCGGTACCTACGACCGCGATAATCTTAAGAGCCAAAAAATAGGCGATGTACCCAGAACGCGATTAGGGGCCGATCTCTCGTATTCGATTGCTGGCTTTACTTTTCAGGGCGAATTTATCAGTGTGGTTGATAAGCTGTCTGATTTGGAACAGAAGACTCTGGATAGTTTGGCTGCTGCGCCGGGCAATGTGGGATCAAAGGCGGAAAAGATGTTTTACTACGCAACACTGATGTACAATTTCAACCCCGATTTGTATGTGTACGGGCAGTACAACTACTTGGAAGATAATAGCTCAAAGTCGCTTACCAATGGTTTTCAGGTTATATCCTTTGGTGCTGGCTACCGCCCGATTGACCAAGTCGTGCTCAAGCTCCAGCATCGGATTCTGAAATTCTCTGCCAATGGGGCTACATTGGCGAGCACCCAGAATGCTATTAACGCCGGTGTTAGCGTATTTTTCTGATCGCACCAAGTGTAATTCTTTAAGTACCGAATTCAATACAACCGAAAGAGAGAAATCATGCAGAAAAGAATATTGTATATAGCTATTGTGCTGCTGTTTTGCTCCGTCGCAGTAAAAGCACAAGTGGCGGTAATTGTGAACAAATCTGTGCCAGTGAGCTCTGTT
>DLHF01000072.1 GCA_002483085.1 Ignavibacteria bacterium UBA7675 | reverse complement strand
TTCAGCATTAATTGAGACTACCTCAGCTTTAGATAATGATTGGGTAGCTCGAAACCGACGCCTATGTAATTGTAGTACTTCTGATCCCATTCTTGTAACGGTTTGCCGAGGACAGTAATCGACCCCTCATAGCCGTCGAGTAGCCGTGTGAGTATCTTCTGCGTTGTACTTTTTCCTGCACCGCTGGGCCCTAAAAATCCAAACCCCTCGCCTGGAGCAATCGAGAATGTGAGGTTGTGTACCGCAGGCGTATCACCACCCGGATAGGTGTACATGAGGTTTTTTATGGCAATCATGCTGCTATTCCGTTGAGCAGAAGCGTTTTGAAGTTATGGGCTGTTGTTTGTATGTCCTGATCAGGGAGATCGAACAGCGGGCGTCTGTCCCGTATGTGGTCGCGAAAGCGAAATTTGTAGGTGAATTCCAAGTAGTCGTAGATAGAAAGCTGTATCTGTACAATATAGAAGGCAATGACAGATGCCTCGATGTCGCTGCGTAATACACCCACGAGCTGCTGTTGTTCCACTATCGGCAAAAGGATGGCGAGTATTTTTTGCAGAACCAGCTTGTGGATGTCATCCTGCTTTTCGGAGTTTTTTGCTTGCGATGCGTTGTAGAGAAAGGCACTGTACACCGGATGGGTGAGGTCGAACTGAATGCGAGCCGCAAAATTCTGTGTAAGTCGCTGTGCAAAATCGCCGTTATAGTGCTCAAATACTTTTTTGTCGTGCTCTACTCTGAATTGAATGGCGTGGTCGAGCAGAAAAAGGTACAATGCTTTTTTGTTTTTGAAATACCTGTAGAAGCTGCCTTTCGCCAAACCAAGTGCGTCGATAATCGCGGAGAGCGAAGCGGTTTCGTAGTCGTGCAGGGCGAACTCCCGCAAGGCAGTGTCGATAATCTCTTTCTGCCGTTCCTGCCGAAGATTGAAAAAAGTAACGAGAGCCATAGTGTGTTGTCCATGTGTTGAAAAGCGACTGAGTGGTCGCAATATACTGAAGCGACCGGGTAGTCGCAAGAGAAAACATTGAAGATGCACTGTACATATCTGGCTAATCAGCGTGGTTCGTGAGCGTCGCTTTTGAGCTCATGGCAGCAATGCGCGGATGGCGGTGGAGCAACCACGAGGCGGATGTGCCGCGCGGTGCGGAGACCACAGCCGGGACAGAGGCCGGAGCGATATGATGTGCAATACCATCGAATGACTTTTGCTGATATCAGTCGGATAGCATCTAACAAAGCAGGGGACATCTTGGTGCCCCCTGCTTGTCATGTACATGGAATTGGCAGCGGTTATTGTGTAATTACCACAGGATGTACACAGCGTGTGGAGCCAGCCTGCACTACACAGAAGTACACACCGGGTGCCAGTTTCAGAGTGCGGGCATCGAGCGCTATCGAGTGCAATCCCGACGGCAGATTTGCCGCAAGCGTTGCTACTTCGCGTCCAAGAGCGTCGACCAGCGCAAGGCGCGCCGGAGCCACACCTGATAGATTTACTGTTACGACCGACAAACCCTGCACGGGGTTGGGTGCGACACTGATCGCGATACCATCGTTGTCCTGTGCTGGCGATAAACCTGTCGTAATCGGGCTGCCGGAAGGCGTGCCGTTGTTGTGCAAAATAATGTGATACACCGACATCGGGCTTACTTGATACGAGAACGTATTATTGACAATTGACATAACCGGATTGCGTTCTGTAACAGCCGGGCTGAGGCGGTCGAATGCCCACACATTGCCGTAGATGAAGCTATACGGCGAAGCGATAGAGACATTCGCCATGCGCGGCTCGGTTTGGTGTTTGTTGATGATAATTAAATGCAGATCGGCGCTGTTATTGCTCTCTTTGGCGGCGTAGATGGAAATATTTTCTACGTCCGAAGCGAGTGCGCGCACGCTGATATCACCAAACGCACTGTTGGCGCCATCGAAGTTGCGGTAAATGCGGAATGCCGAAGCAATGTACTGCTGCACCGGATCCCAATGATTGGCCATGTACACACCGTATTTGCCGAAGACACCGAGGACATCCGCCACAGCAATGCCACCGGAGACGTGCTGCGGAGCGCCATAGGCATATTCCGTAATAGCGAGTTTTGTACTGGGATAATAGGTGTCGATGGACTGTTTTAGCCAAGGAAGAAGAGCCCACGGCTGGTTGCCGAAATAGTCGCGTACCCAGCTTGTTTCTGTATAGGTCTGATCCCACAAGGTACGGGGCGCTTGCATACGTGCATACGCCATGCCCGGCGCGGCGCTTGTATCGGTGATACGCGTGCTGCCGCCATTGTAATTGATACCACGCGCTTCTGGATACCAGTGCAGATCGAGCACATCGAGCAGGCGGCGTCCGGTAGCGGTCTCCGCGCGGCGCATTGTGTCGAGATAGGCATTGATAAATGTACCATAACTGCTGTACTGTGGCCAGTCTGGGGCGTCCTGAAGCGTGAGAAATCCGTAGAATCCATAGGAAGCAGGGCCGAAAATTTCGGCGTTTGGATCGACATCTTTTACTGCTGTAGCCAGGTCGATGGTTTTGCCAGTTAGTTCGCGAACACCAACGTGTTGCGGATGCATACGCACGTGTGTGTCGAACCAGAGATCGGGTTCGTTATCTACAGAATACCCTTTGATACCTGTGGCTGTATTTGCTCCGCCAAACTGGTTGACCATGAAGTTCACCTGTTCGTCCATGTACACGTAGTTGTCGGTTGTGTCGGGAGCGAGGCTCAGCGGTGCATTCTTTTTAAATCGCACTTGTTTCCAGCGCGAAGACGGGGCTGTTTGTGCAAACGGCACCGTGCCATTTTCGTCGGCAGCCGCATAGCCTGCGGCTTGCAGCGTGAGCAGCGTATAGGGAGCACTGCGCGCGAGCGAGGAATCGTGGAATGTTGTTTGTACAATGCCCGGCGTTGGGTGTAATCCATCGGGAATACCGGCCTTCCAGGGCAGATAGTCGTCGTTGTTGTTGAACCAGTCAGTACCCGCGTGCGAGTAGTTCGTTTCCCAATTGTACCCCGTCAGGCGATTGCCGCCCAAGCGCCGCGATGCCATATTCAGCCGCAGTTCGTCGTCGTTGTTGTTCGTGCCGTAGATGTACGGACTGATTGGCCTATTCTCCTCTTCGGTGCTTACTGTTACTGCTACACCGGTGATCGAAGCAGTAGCCCACGTAAACGGTGGAACGCTCGCAATTGTGCTGCTGTTGCCGAACTTATCAGTGAGCACTAACCGGTATTGATATGTTGTGTTCGGTGCCAGATCGTGAATTTCAAATACACGCGAAGCGAGCAGTTGGCTGTCGGTACTTGTCTGATTATAGGAACCAACACCGTATTGCACAGTCAGACGCGTTTGTTCATTGGTGGCTACACTCAAAGCCACATGTGCCGGACCTGTAGCTTGTACGCTCTGCGAAAGCGGCACGGGTGCTGTCGTGTCTGGGCCGAGCGTTGTAAATGTGCCGTTGCGTATTGTCGTGTTGGCTGGTCTGCCATTAGCCGGATAATCAGCTACTGCAAGGCGATAGCTGTAGGTTGTCGAGGGCTGGAGCCTGTCAAATAATGAAGCGCGGAAGCTCTGTGCATAGGCATCCGATTGTAGACTAATGGTCTGCCCACCACCTGCCACCGCGAGCGTATAGTTCGCCAGTTCATCGGTTGTCCAGCGCATGACTGCGCCATCGGCCATAATACTATCAACAGCCAGATTGCTTACAACCGGCGGTGTTGTGTCGATGACGTATTCTAATGCAATATTATCAAGATGATACTTCGGGCTAAGCGAGCCTTCATTGAAGAAATAGATACGGAAGAACGGCTCGTTGTTCTGGTTGATTTCGGCAATAGGGACGCGCACTGTGTGCCACTGGTTGGGCTGCATTACCGGCAGAAACGCACTCAAAAACTGGCCTGCGCTGCCGTTGTCGAGATACAGAAATAACTGTTTTGCGGCTGCTGTGTCGCTGCCGGGATTAATGGCAAAGGTCAGGACGCGGTACTGGCCGGGCGACATATAGGTGATTCTCGTCCAGTCGTCGTTGCGCCGGTCGAATCCCACTGCACCCCAGCCATTATTACATGTATGTGTAGCGCCGAAGGAATATTGCCCGGCATAGCGCGGCGACGATACCGCAGGATCAGTTGCTACGGTTCCATTCGCGCAGTCCCAGACACCCACGCGCCAGTCGGAGTTTACTGCATCATCGTAGATAATATCAGTCAGCACTTGCTGCGTGATGTTCATTGTAAAGCTGCGCACTGCCGAGAAATTGCTGTTGCCATGCGGCGTTGATGTGTGCACGCGCCAATAGTGCACTCCATTTTGCAAACCGCCCACCGACAGCGTCGTATCGACAATGCCTGTTACTTCCCGAAGGATGGAGGCGAAGTCGGATGTCTGAGCAATTTGTACAGTGTATGACGATGCTTCAGCCGTGGTGCGCCATTTCAGCAGTGCTGAAAATGTGCGTACTGTGGCGTTGTTCGACGGCGATATGAGCGAAGGCACGGGCAATGCGCGCGTGGATGTGGTGCGGTTGTTTCGGTTTGTGCGATTGCCAGCCGTATCAATTGCCGCAATGCTGTAGCCGACCGAGGTCGCAGGTACAAGGCTATCGAGCACAATAGAATGCGTCAGAGCAAATGTTTCGATGGACTTTTGGCGCGTGGTACCGTTGTTGGTATAGCTCACTTCGTAGCGCGTAGGCTCGTTGGTTGTCATGGCAATTGTCACGGTAGAGTAGCCGCGATTAGCAACTGTCAGGCTGGGAATCTGCGGCGGATACGGGTCGGCAACATAGCGGTCGAATGCAATGCCATCGAGGTAATACTGTGTCTGTTCGCCCGACATATTCCAGAAGTACAGCGCACAGAACGGGCTGCCATCGGGTCGCAGGTCGGCTGTGGAAATGACAATTTTTCTCCAGCGATTAGGCACCAATGCAGAGGGCAGATAATCGCGCAAGTACAAGAGTGCTCCGTTGTCGCCTGTAAAAATTGCCAAAGAGCTGTCGCCCGCTGTCGAAGAGCCGGGATTAAACCAGAACACGAGGTTTTTGTATTCGGCTGTATCCATCCATACGCTTACCCATCCGGGCATGCGCCGGTTGAGCACAAAGGCTCCCCAGCCTCCGATGCACGAATGATAGACAGAGATTGAACGCTGGCCGTTGTAGTGTGCCGCCGTCGACATCGTATCGAGCGTGGGGCCGCCGTTGCAGGTCCACAACCCTGTAAACCAGTGCTTTGAGGTGACAAGCGAGTCGTCGTACACGACATCCCGCACGATTTGCTGCGCACACAAACGTCCCTGTGCCGCCAGCGCCACTCCAAGTAGTGTACACACTACAAGTGTTCGCAAACGATTCATACGAATCCTTTCATGAAGATAAAAAAATATACGGGCGACCGCGATGCTACAGAAGCATCCGGTGCCTGCATTCCTATTACTCCCCATGCGTATGCACAAAGGCGTGTATGCCCACGTGCAGCGCGTAGGGATGCAGAAATTCATCACAGCGGAGAGCGGCGCCCGCTGCGATAAGGAAATGCCGGTTTTGAGATATGAAGAGGAAAGAGAAGACTCCCAGGCGGTGGGAGGGCTGATAGGCGTTCAGCCGGGGCAAAACTACTACTTATCGACCCCAAAGGTCAAATTCCTTGACGCCTGTACGGAGAATACCAGACAGAGGATGCAAAAAACGTAACAAAAAGATTGTGCTTCTGTGCGAAGAAGGGGGAAACCGGCAAAAAATTTCACAGGGGGCGGTGGGGACACTGCAAAGCATAGCATCAGACAGAGCATGGGTGGTTATTGCTGTTGCAGGAATGGGTAGGTGGCACGGGCGTCTTGTCCAAACGCATGGTCGCTGTCACCGGTCGCACGAGCCGCCGCGTGGTTGCCCGATTGCCTGTCGCCGGGAAAACACAAAGCAGCGCCGTCAGCATGCAGAGCGCTTGTAGCATTTGTGGTTCCTTTGCATTGTCGCTATGTGCAGACGAATACAAGGCGGCAATAGGTGCGGAGGACGGGCGAGCAGCCACGAGGCGGGTGGAAGTTATCATCGGAATGATGCGCGGACGTCAGCGCGGTGCGGAGACTGTAAGGAGCATCGAAGACCGAAGCGGCCAGCCAGATGAGGGGGTATAAAAACAAAGGGCGCCCGAGAGCGCCCTTGTAGAGTTATCTGTGCGGTTTGGAGGACTACTGATTGCCAGCGAGCAATGCGGCTATTTGCCCTTGAGCTGCATTCAGCGTTTCCTGTGCTGTACGGCGTCCGAACAGAGCTTCGACCACTGCATCTTCGATAATTTTTTCGATGTCTAACCACTGCGGATGCACGGGAGTCATTTGCGCGTGCTGAAGCTGCTCGGCAAACACTGTGCGATACGGCACCGATTGGAAATACGGATCGTTGATATACTGTTTGCTGGCAGGAAATCCCGCATCGTACACCGACTGGCAGAAAGCGAGAGCGTGTTTCCCGTCGGTCATAAAGCGTGCAAATTTTTTCGCGAGATCGCTGTGCTCTGCACGTGCATTCACAGCGAGGTATTCGCCACCTGCAAAGGAGAACCCTGCGCCACCTGTTGTAAAAGGCGGGATCATCATCACACCATAGTCGATGGTTGAGTCTGTTTTTTGCAGCTTGCTCAGCAGCCACGATCCCGAAATCCAGAATCCGATATTGCCTTTCAGGAACTCGTTGTCGAGCTGGCGCTGCGTTTCCATCATGCCAGCGCGAGCGAGCGAAAGATACATATCGAGAGCGGCTATATTTTCCGGACTGTTGATAACTGGCTTGCCGCTATTGTCCAGAATACGACCGCCATTACTCCAGAAAAAGGGCAATACTTTTTTATACAGTCGGTGCTGGTCGTCGCCATTAGCACCAAAGCCAAAGACGCCATTGCTCAGTTTATTGATCTGCTCGGCTGCTGACAGAAGAGCGGGCATCGTAGCCGGAGGAGTATCAGGCAGGCCAGCTTTGCGCAGCAGCGCTTTGTTGTAGAACAACACGCGTGTGTCCACTACCCAAGGCACAGCATAGGCAGCGCCCTTGTACATAGCGGGAGCTTTAGAGAAATCGGCGAAGCTGTTGAAGTCCAGGCTATCGTCGGAGAGATTTTCCAGAACACCGGCAGCAGAGAACTGCGCCACCCAATCCGATCCGAGCTCTACAACATCGGGTGCGGTATTGGAGTTGAACGCCGCAAACAGTTTTGTTTTACCGTCGTTCCAGCTCAGGTCGGTGAGTTCTACTTTGCAGTTGTATTCTTTTTCAAATTCTGCCACAACTTTTTTTAGCGCTTCCTTCTGTGTAGGTTCACTCCAGAAGTGCCAGAATCGAAGAGTATGAGCAGCAGCACTATCGCCCGGCTTATTTTCCGGGGAAGAGCATCCATTTGCACAAAAGAGCAGCGCAGAGACAGCGCACAGCAAGAGCAGTTGTTTCATCATCAGATACACATTCCGGTTTGGTTTATACGTGTAGAGACACCCCACAGGAGTGCCTCTACGCATCATAAAGGATATTCTTACGATCAGTCCATGTGGCTGATTACGGCATCGCCGAACTCAGAGGTTTTTACCTCTGTTGCGTCGTCCATCAAGCGTGCGAAATCGTAGGTGACAGTGCGGGCTTGGATAGCGCCGTTCATACCTTTGATAATCAGATCGGCAGCTTCATTCCAGCCCATATAGCGGAACATCATTTCGCCGGAAAGAATAACCGACCCGGGGTTGACCTTGTCGAGACCGGCGTACTTGGGCGCTGTGCCGTGTGTGGCCTCGAAAATTGCGAAGCCGTTGTCGAAGTTGATATTTGCACCCGGAGCAATACCAATACCGCCTACCTGTGCGGCCAGAGCATCACTGATATAATCGCCATTGAGATTCAGCGTAGCGATGACATCGTATTCTGCCGGGCGTGTCAGGATTTGCTGTAGGAATGCGTCGGCGATAACGTCTTTTACAAGCAGCTTATCACCCGGATTGCCACCGCAGTCTTCCCACGACACCGCAACATCGCTGAATTCATTTTTTACGAGTTCATAACCCCAGTCGCGGAAAGCGCCTTCGGTGAACTTCATAATATTGCCTTTGTGCACAAGTGTCAGCGATTTGCGATTGAGCATCAGTGTATAGCGCAGGGCGGCGCGGACAAGGCGCTGCGTACCCGGGCGCGATATGGGTTTGATTCCGATACCAACTTCGCTGGGAGCTTCCTGCCCGAAGCGGATTTTGCTAAAGTATTTGGGGAAATTTTCAGCGAGGAAATCCATCATTTTCTTCTGGTCGTCGTCGCCCGCTTTAAACTCAATACCGGCGTAGATATCTTCCGTATTTTCGCGGAAAATGATCATGTCGACGAGCTCAGGGTGTTTTACAGGAGAGGGCACACCGTGAAACCAGCGCACAGGGCGCAAGCACACGTACAGATCGAGGAGTTGGCGCAGAGCCACATTAATAGAGCGAATACCGCCGCCCACAGGCGTAGTAAGAGGCCCTTTAATAGCTACTACGTAATTGCGAATGGCTTCTAATGTATCGTCCGGGAGCCATGTGTTTTCGCCGTAGACCTCGTTGGATTTTTCACCTGCATACACTTCGAACCACTCGATCTTTTTCGCCCCGCCATACGCTTTCTCAACTGCTGCATCAAACACGCGCTGCGACGCAGCCCAGATGTCCGGGCCGGTACCATCGCCTTCGATAAAGGGAATAATCGGATTATTGGGAATGTTGAGAGTTCCGTCCGTATTGACGGTTATGGTTGCGCCGGAAGCCGGCGGGGTCAGTTTCTCGTAAGCCATACTGTACTCGCAATAAGTGTGAAGAGAGAAGAGTTCAATAAGGAAGAATCCCAAAATAGCTAAAAAAGCGTCGTTGAACAACTCGCATACGGCGCGCGCAGGCTATGGCTTGGTAGCACATATGCTGTCCTTATCTTGGTAATTGGCAGTTGGTTTCGTAAATTTACGATCTCGGTACACTTGTTCATTCTTTTGTGGAGTAAGCGATCTATGGCAATTCGTATTGCTATTAATGGGTTCGGACGCATTGGGCGCCTCGTGTTTCGCCGTGCCGCTGCCGAAAAGGGTAAGTTTGAATTTGTAGGCATCAACGACCTGACCAATGCCAAGACCTTGGCACACCTGCTGAAGTACGACTCTGTACACGGTCGTTTTGACGGTACAGTAGAAGTTGACGGGACGGATCTTATTGTCAACGGCAATCGTGTTCCCATCTCCGCTGAAAAGCAGATTGAGAGCCTGCCGTGGAAGGATGTCGATGTTGTAATCGAATCGACTGGGGTGTTTACCAAGCGCGAAGAGTGCATGAAGCACATAAGCAATGGCGCGAAAAAGGTGATCCTGTCTGCTCCATCCAAAGACAAGGTCGATGCCACCGTGGTACTCGGAGTAAACGACGAAGTGCTTACCGGCGAAGAACAAGTAATTTCCAATGCGAGCTGTACAACCAACTGTCTTGCTCCAATGGTAAAAGTGCTCCACGATGCCTTTGGCATTGAAAAGGGCTTTATGACTACTGTGCACGCTTATACAAACGACCAGCGCATCCTCGATCTGCCCCACAGCGATCTGCGCCGTGCTCGTTCGGCTGCCATCAACATTATTCCGACGACAACCGGTGCTGCAAAAGCTGTAGGCGAAGTGCTGCCGGAACTCAAAGGTAAACTCGATGGTTTTGCTGTGCGTGTGCCGGTTCCAGATGGTTCGCTGACGGATTTTACAGCGATTATTAGCCGCGAAGCATCCAAAGACGAAATTAACGCCGCTTTTAAAGCTGCTGCTGCTGGCGCTATGAATGGTATTCTCGAATATTCCGAAGATCCGCTCGTGTCGACTGATATTGTTCACAATGCACATTCCTGTATTTTCGATGGTCTTTCGACTATGACCAGCGGTACAATGGTGAAAGTGGTTGGCTGGTACGACAACGAATGGGGCTATTCCAACCGGATTGTGGACTTGGCGATCAAAATATCGCAGTAACAGCAATGTTACTTAACCTTGACGGGAAAGTCTTGAAAAACAGTAGTTTTTCAGGACTTTTTTCTATACTGCAATTTGTAGCCTTGTGCTGGTAGGCAGTAGTACAGCAGAAATCGCTAAATTTTTCCATCTTCATATACCGATATTTATGATTACATCCATAGACCAGCTTGATCTCTCGGGAAAAAGAGTACTTGTAAGAGTGGATTTTAATGTACCGCAGGACGACTCGGGGGCCATTACCGACGATACGCGTATTCGCGAATCGCTGCCTACTCTTCGGCGCGTTATAGAGAAAAAGGGCAAAGTAATCCTGATGTCGCATCTTGGCAGGCCCAAAGGAAAGCGCAATGAAAAGTACACGCTTGCTCCTGTGGCCGAACGGCTGTCGGAACTGATGGAGCAAAAAGTCAGGTTTGTGGATGATTGTATTGGCGAAAAGGTCGAGCACGCAGTGCAGGAGCTACAGGATGGGGACATCCTTTTGCTGGAGAATTTACGCTTTTATGCCGAAGAAGAAGCTAACGACAAAGAATTCGCGCAAAAGCTCGCTGCGCTGGCCGATGTGTATATCAACGATGCCTTTGGCACGGCACACAGAGCACATGCCAGTACAGAAGGCGTGGCGCATCTGGTAGCAGAGCATGCAGCAGGCTATCTGCTGTTAAAAGAGCTGAAATATCTTGGTGAGGCTGTGGAATCGCCCGAGCGACCGTTTGTGGCTATTCTCGGCGGCTCGAAAATTTCCGGTAAAATTGATGTGATTACCAGCCTGCTGAAGAAATGCGATGCCATTCTCGTAGGCGGAGGTATGATCTTTACCTTTTATAAGGCTATGGGGAAGCCTATAGGCACTTCATTGGTAGAAGAGGAAAAGGTAGAACTCGCTGGCCAGATACTTCGCGATGCCAAGCAGGCGAACGTGCGCTTGCTGCTGCCTACTGATATTGTCGTAGCCAAGGCTTTCAGCAATGATGCCGAGCACAAAATTGTGGGTGTAGACGCTATCGAAGAAGGTTGGATGGGACTGGACATCGGGTCTGCAACTATAGAGAAGTATAAAGCGGAGATTATCGCTGCGAAGACAATTGTCTGGAACGGACCGATGGGAGTATTTGAGATGAGTAATTTTGAAGCTGGTACGCGTGCTGTTGGCGAGGCTCTTGCCGAAGCTACGCGGCTTGGTGCCACAACGATTGTCGGCGGTGGCGATTCCGCAGCGGCAATAGCACAGTTTGGCTTGGCCGACGCGGTCACGCATGTGTCTACTGGTGGCGGTGCATCGCTTGAATTTCTCGAAGGGAAAGAGCTTCCTGGCGTTGCGGCATTAGAGACAGGCAAGGCGTAACGCGCCGGAACCGATTAGTACAACTAATATAAATAGCTACACGAGGCACCTCTGCGCCTGCAATCAAAGCTGATAGGTATCGACAGGAACATAGGCATGAGTGTGGCAGCGGAGCCACTCCGGTCGCTGTTCTGCATATGGCTACGATACCCAGTCGCGATTGGGGACGGTTAATCACGCGGCGGATGGAAGTTATCATCGGCTCGTCCGCGCACCGTTCTTACGGTAACTGATGCGCGGACGTCAGCGCGGTGCGACGTCTTCGCATCGTTCTTACGATAACCGGAACGGAAATCGGAGACAGAAGGCCAAAGCATAACTTTGGTGCGCGGCTGTATAGTCCAGCGTGGTCTGCATAGCGCACGGCTGTAAAGCGTGGCATCTTGATGCAATAAAGCACGGAATGCACCGTACTTTGAAGCGGTAATTGGGCAGATGCACACAGCATTTTACGGCTGCTGTGGGAATCGATTCGACAGGTTATTATAATCAGGCAGACATACATGGCAACATATTACGGCGACAGCGGCATCGGTGCTCCCCGTCGCTTCTCTTTTTTTCCTCCCATGATTAAGGCATTGCTCATCAGCAATGTGGTGATATTTCTTTTGGATGCGCTTCTCAGTGGTTTATCCTATGGAGGTGTACCGCTTTCCCTGCTTGTTGAGAAGTACTTTGCGCTTCTTCCACTGGGAGGAGGAATGCTTACCAATGGCGACACGGGATTATTCTATCCTTGGCAGCTTCTTACGTTTCAGTTCCTGCACGGCGGGTTCATGCATCTCTTTTTCAACATGCTCGCCCTGTGGATGTTTGGAGTAGAGTTAGAAGCGGTGTGGGGATCGCGTCGGTTTTTAGTGTATTATCTGATAAGCGGCGTTGGCGCCGGGATTGTGCATCTTATTGTAACGCCACTTCTTGGTGTACCGGCTGTACCAATGATTGGTGCGTCCGGCGGTGTTTATGCAATACTGTTGGCCTTTGGCCTTACATTTCCGGACAGGCCTGTCATCATGTTTCCCATTCTGTTTCCGATACCGGCCCGCATTCTCGTGATTATTTACGCGGCTGTAGAGCTCATAGCAGGCCTGACGAACAGCAACAGCGGTGTTGCGCATTTCGCTCACCTCGGCGGTGCTCTCGTAGGTTTTATCCTCCTGAAATTTGGCGACACTCTGAAAATTTACTCGCTTTTCGACAAAATTGGTTCGTTGTTTGGCCGTGGGTCGAAAAATTCGTCGTTCCAGAAGCGCCGCCGGTTGTACCGCGTAGAGCCGGGAGCAGGGCAAGCGACAACTTCCTCGGCGCCATCTTGGTTTCGCACTGCTCCGCCGGAGGAATCAAAAAAAGCAGAAGGGGAGCGTTTATTTGAGCCAACGAAGGAGATAACGCAGGAACAAATCGACAAAATTCTCGACAAAATTTCGCGGTATGGCTATAGCAGTCTCACTGAGACTGAAAAGCAAACTTTGTACGAGGCGAGCAAAAAATTTTAGCGCCGGATCGTTATATAAATTTTTTTACAACTGTTGTAACCTTTCTTATACCCTTGGTGTCTTGCGTACAGAAGCCGAAATACAATTAACGATATTTTCTATTGGTGGTTATGCGCTTCAAAAACTCACATAACGACGAAGAATACAAGAACGCTCTGGAGCAGTTCCAGCAAGGCAGTGCCGAAGCGTTCCATATTCTTTATAAGCTCTACCACCAGAGAGTATATCGTTTTTGTATCAAGCTGATGGGTAATGAAACTGCTGGCAAGGACGCTTTCCAAGAAACATTCATGCGCATGTACGAGCATCGCAGGGATTTTCGCGGGACTAATTTTCAGGGCTGGCTATTTACAATTGCCCGCCATACGTGTCTGAATCTTATCCGCAGCCGCAAGACGTTTGATAGCCTCAACGAAGAGAATCACGAGGCGCTTTCATCTACGAACAAACTGGACGAAAGTGATGTGATTATGCGTAACAGCATCGACAAGGCGATTGCCCGGCTTCCGTTTGAGCTGCGGGAAGCGCTGCTGCTGAGGGAATATGAAGAGTATTCCTATCAGGAAATAGCTGACATTATTGGCATTGATATTTCTCTTGCCAAGGTTCGGGTACACAGAGCTCGTCTGATTTTACGAAAAATTCTCTCTCCAATCGTGCAGGAACGCCATGAGGCTTGAGGTTCTCATAACGAAATATCTGGATGGTGAGCTGACATCGGGCGAAGACAGGGAATTGCGCCAGTTGTTGTCGCGGAATCCTGATGCAAAAAGCACCTTCGACCTGTCGATATCGCTACATCATGCACTGCGCAAAGATGCGGTTCAGATATCGCCTCCCTCTCAGCTAGTGCGCGAGACGGAGGATCGTATTCTCATGGCCATCCTCAACCAGCCTGAACCCCAGCCAGACAAGAAAAAAGAGAAACGTCTGCTGTCGTTGTTCTCCACAGGTTCCCGCGTGCTGACTGGTCTTGTAGCGGTGCTTATTCCTTTGTTTACAAGCTCTATTGGATTTGAAGTTCCGCCTACTACTACACGGCACACTAATCATCTTGCTGGTATTGGTGGTGAGCAGGTGCAGGCTCAGAGTGCGAATAATCAGCCTTTGAATCGTGATCGTCTTTCCGGTGTTCACAACAGAAGTACTGCGCGCGTAGATAGCCGACGTACAAATGCAGTAGCTTGGAATAGCCGTATTAGCCGTCAGCAGGAGATCGCACAAATTCCGCCTTCCAATAGCCAGCTACCAATACATTCGATAGTAAGCGAAGAGCAGGCAGGTAACTCTTACAGCAATCAAATTGAATCCGGTGTTGCTCCAGCCAGTATGAACCGCGACTTCAATTCCTCGGGCGAGATACCTTTAGCAGCAGCTATGACAAGCGGTGCTGGATACCCTTCACGATTTTCGACAATTTCGGCTTCTCTGCCAGCTTCGGCGTTCTCTGGTGCAATGTTTGGTGGAATGGCATTTGGCGATAAAGTGAATTTATCGACTACTTTTGGGCATGATGTTCTCGATATTGCATCGGGTGACCCATTAGGGCTATCCTTTATATCGCAGAGCCTAGCCTACTCGCTTGGCGAGTCCGAAAATGCAGGGATTGAAGTGGGATACCTCTGGTTTACGTATGCCCGACCTGTTCAGAAATTTATTCCCAATACATCTAATGCTAATGGCTGGGACGGAAACAGCGACCCCTATGGCTATGACAGTAAGCCCTATGCTATGAAAGTTCAAGGGGAAAATGCGGATATCCAGGGACAGAGCGATGTTTCTCCTCTGCCTGATCATCCTAATGGCGAATATATTACAGACCTACAACTATTCCCCAAGCAGACTTGGTGGGGAGCTGCATTTTACGAGCGCACGTTTACGCACAACGAGCGAATTTCTTTACAGGGGCGTATTGGCGCAGGTGGGTCCAACGACGGAGCTTTGGCTTATGTCCGGGCAACAGGATTGTACCGCTTGCTCGACAACCTATCGCTTTCCGTAGGAGTAGACGCTCGCGGAATGATGCTGCGCACGCCCTATGTAACGCCGAAGTCTAGCACCGTCAAGACCAGCCTTTCCATTATTTACGGCCTCCAACTTCATCTCTAATACTACAGGCGTGCTCACATTGTCTGCTCTGTTTGGGACACATCCCATACCTAATAAAAAATACGATGTAATATTTGATAGGCACGACAGTATTCGTATATTGCTGCTTCGTAATATTATAGCTATTTACTACTGATATCATTTCCGATGATTCGACTCCTGCAAATCTGCAAACGCGCAGCATCTTCATTATTTCTGGCGGGCGTGTTATGCGGCGGTCCTATCTCTAGCACACTCTATAGCCAGCCTTCTTCCGGTCAACTGCCGCATGTCCTTACTGCCGAACAACTAGGCGATTCTGTTGGTATTACGTATATCGACCTTCAGACACGTCAGTCCATGCCAGAGCGCCTTGTGTACAATCCCGCTACTAAAGATGTACAGATGGTCTGGATGGCTGATGTGGAATCGGAGCAGAGCAAGAGCCTGCGGGGGACTTATCTGGGAGTAATTGACGTGAGCGGGGAGACGCCCAACGTTGTCGAACTGCCAATTGGCTGGAAAAGAATTGAGACTGGCCGTTCCGGCTGGCCTTCTATTTCTTCGTTTGCTGATGGCAGTGTAGGGGTTGCTGCCCATGCACCACTCTTGTTCTCGAAAAATCTTTCCACAGCCTATACTGCATTTACAACAGAACCGCAGAATCTCGGTGCAACAGTGTATTTTCGCTCTGCTATTGACGGGGAAGATGTCGTGCATCTCATCTTTGCTTATAGCAGCGGAGCTGAGTCTGGTCAACTGGGATATGCACACTCGGAAAATAGGGGCATGTCTTGGTCGACGCCGATTCTGCTGACAGGAGCATCTGCTCCCGGAGGAGCTATTTCGGGGATTGCCGGGTTTGATAGCTATGCAATTGCGGCTCATGGCTCGAAGGTTGTGATTGTCTATGCGGATAGCGAACATCGGTTGTGGAAGCGAGAATCGCTTACGTCAGGGCAAACTTGGCTGAACCCTGTGATCTTGCACGAACCTGTCTATACATATCGTGTTACAGAAAAGATGGAAGGCGATACGGTGCTGTTCGTATCCGATACTGTGGAGACTACAGGTACACAGATGGACATCATTATAGACCAGCAGGGAATGTCTCATGTGGTTGTGTCTCTTCTGGCTACGTTTATAAGCGGGAGGGGCATAGATAAGGATGGAACAGTACAAAGGATTGGCACAGACACCCTCTACACGGATCGCAAATACTTTCGCACGTGGGGACTTGGATATCTAAAGGAAGGTAGCTCGCAAATAGAACACATGGGGCCTCCTGCCGGAGGAGAATGGAACGGAGAGGGGCGATTTGTAGCCAATAGCGTCAATGGCACGGGGGCAGGCTATTCGTGCTACCCTCAGTTGGGGCTTGATGTAGATGGTACAGTATATTGCGTTTACACATCTGTTCAAAACGGAGATAGCAAGCAGACATCCATAGATGAGGGAAATGGTTCAGTTGTGGTCGATGCATTATTCGGACACATCTACGCAACCCATAAACCCTCTAATCACAACTGGTCCTTGCCTGTTAATCTGACACCAACGGCCATGGATTGCCTGTATGGAACACTGGCTAATATTGTCGATAATAAATTGTATATAGGATATCAGTCGGACGCAACGCCAGGCATTCGTGTTATTCATCAGACATCTCTTGAAGCATCCGTAGTGCGGTTTCGCGCATTGCCGGTGGACTTACTGAATGAAGCAACACCGGTTTCTGTGCCATCGCCTTCAATCAGCGTTGACGCCGATCTTTCTGTTAAAATCTTCCCGAATCCTGTAACAGATAATAGCTATATCGTTGTCGATATGATGGCTACTTCGAGCGTGTCGATTGAGCTTTATACAATGACAGGGGCAAATGTTGCAACGCTTTTTAAAGGTGTGCTGGGGATGGGACAGCATTCAATACCTCTTACAAGAGAAAAACTGCACGGACTTGCTACCGGGCAATACTATTGTATTGTCCGAACTCCGGGCTTAACAAAGAGCGGGCTTCTTTCTATTGTACGATAACTTGCCTGTGATTGCCTGTGACTGATACTTGGCGGCAGAGAACCTGTGCCGGACAAGAGCGGAAAATTGTGTGAAAAGCCGTAACAGGTATGTCCGGATATCTCCCATAAAGGAAGTGTAACCAAAAAATAAAACATTGTGTCTATCTCGGTAGGAACGACACTTACGATGCAAGGCACTATTATACCTCTTCTGCCTATGGCAGAAGTATCCGTGGTGAGAACTTCTAATAGCGTCTGAAATACGCTTGTACGGAAAAAAGGTTGCACAGACTAACTGGGTTGTACTGTGTACTACAAAAAAAGTCAAAGATTGTTAACTGCTAACTGATTCATAACCCCGGAAACCGGGCAACCGGTGACCAAAACTCAAGGAGATTGCGATGCTACATAGGTTACTCCTGATTACTCTGGGAGTTGTCCTGATTCCCGTCGCTTCATATGCGAGTATCTATGGTATCCTGTCGGGTAAAGTAACCGACGACCAGAAGAACCCGCTTGTTGGAGCGACAGTGCTGATCGAAGGGACTACCAAGGGTGGTTATACAAAGCCTGATGGTTCGTTTACCATTTTAAAAGTTAATGCCGGTTCCTACACCGTGCGGATCAAGTCGCTGGGTTTTAAGGATTATACCACCCAAGTGCGTATTTCTCCTGACGAGACGACGAAAATCAATGCTTCGCTGAGCCCCGATGCTAAAGTGACAGATGGGATTACCATTACTGCTGATAAGTTAGCTGATCCTAACAAAGTCGGATCAGTGCGTAAGGTAACTGAACTCACCAATACTCCTGTCGAGTCAGTACAGGCCGTGATTGCAAAGCAGCCTGGTGTACAGACTGGTGGTAACGGTTTTAATATTCGCGGTGGCCGGACTTCTGAAACGCAATTCCGTATTAACGGTCTTGACGTTAACGACCAGTTTAGCGGCGGTACGGGATCGTCTCCTACAGCTTATTATCCTACTGTTAGCAGCCAAGCAACAGAGGAAATACAGGTTATTACCGGCGGCTTCTCTGCTGAGTATGGCAATGCACTTGCAGGTGTGGTAAATGCCGTAACCAAAACAGGTAAAAACGACCGCTACGAAGGATACTTGCGTTTTAAGACTGATGTCCCGGGGTTGTATGGTTCAGCCAGCAACGGACTGAAGTACGAAGCTGCCCGTGAAAATATTTATGAATTCGGCGGCGGCGGTCCTATTCCTTTGATAGATGGCATGACATTCTATCTTGCGGGTAAATACCAGACCCAGAAATACCGTAACAACGGTCTTGCTGTGATAGACCCTTCGGGGAATAATCTCGGTGCCATGCCCGATCAAGGACTGTGGATACAGAACCTCAATGCTAACATCAAAGCGAGAATTACTGATCAGATCAATATGGAAGTTGGTTTGACACGTGGTGTGTCGAGCTGGGAAACTTCGTCGTGGGGATGGCTCTATCTGAATGATTTCGGCATGATGGCTGACAGCAGCCTGAACTCTGTAGAAGAACGCCGTGCAAAGCAGCCAGTTTCCAACCAGATCCTTGATCAATACTATGTCCGCGTGAATCAGAGCCTGAACGAGAGCAGCTTCTATGAGCTGACGCTTTCTTGGAATAAAAACAGATTCGAGAGCTCCAAGCGATATCTCGATGCTACAATGTCAGACTTTGAATCGCTCGGCCTGCTCAGTCCTTTCCGTGTGTGGGAACCGCGCGACGAAGGATTTACCGATCCATCAACGGGTCAGATTATTTCCAAGAACGATAAAGCTCTCGATCAGTACTGGTTTGAGCGCAGCCCACAGTTCACAAAAGATGGTTTGTTAGAAAAAGACCTTTTTGTACGCAATCCCCTAACCGGCTACTTTGAAGGTGGCGAAGATAATACATCGTCTAATAATCCCTATGGGCTTGTCGGGCCGGATTTCTTTACGAGTGGTGGTAATTCCCGATCCTTTGAATTCCGCCAGTCGACCTACTTGCAGCTAGACGGTAACTATAATAACCTGATTGATGGTGAAAGCTTTGATCACTTCATCAAAGCAGGTTTTGAGATGAGAATCTATTCGCTTACACGCCACCAGAATTCGCTGCCATGGCTCTCCAACCCATTCTTTGATGTGTACACCGATGAGTGGGGCGGCAACTTCTACACAGACTTTGAAAACATCAAAGAAGTCACAAGCCAGCCCTATGAGCCGATCGAAGCTGCTGTCTATCTGCAGGATCAAATCAAGTACAAAGGCATCATCATTACCCCGGGCGTGCGCGTAGACCTTGTAGATACCCGCTCGCTGTACAGATCGAATATCGAGAATGAATTTGTAGTTATTCAGGATCAGCTTACTAATACAGAAGCTTTCTCGGATTCAAAAATGAAACTCCGTGTGAGCCCTCGTATTGCGATTGCTTATCCTATTACAGATCGCTCGAACTTCAGCCTGAGCTATGGTGTATTCTTCCAGCGCCCGCCGTTTAACAACTACTTCGATGGCTTTAATAGCTCGCAACTGCGTGGCAACCAGATTATCGGTAATACCGACCTGAATCCCCAGACTGTAAAAATGTATCAGATTACGTACACCAACCAGCTTACTGACAATGTTGTGTTTGATGTTACGGCGTATTTCCGCGACATGTATAACATCGTTGGTCTTGCATATGTGGTGCCGACTGCTGGTATCTACAATGTGCCTTACTCGATCTACAAAACCAACGACTACGGTAATGCCCGTGGTATTGAAATCAGCCTGAGAAGACTTACCACTGATAATGTTGGCATTAATCTGCGCTATACTTTGGCCAGAGCTCGTGGTACATCTTCGAGTGCCGAAACACAGTATCAGCTTGTAGTTCTCAACGGTAACGACCAGTACACAAACGAAAAAGTAACATTCCCAGCAAGCGAATACTACTTGGAGTTTGACAGAACTCATCGCCTGAACGCGACAGTAGATTTTGTATGGCGCGATGATGAAGGTCCGACAGTTGCTGGCCTTAAGCTGCTCGAACACACACGCATTACCCTTGATGGATTTTTCCAGACAGGCACACCCTTTACACTGTTTGGTGCAAAAGGCGGTCAGGTTGGTGAGTATCTCGGCAGCCGTCAGCCTTCTAGTTGGAGAATCGACAGCCGTATAGAGCGCGACATTCCTCTGAAAGATCTTTTTGGCGAAACGATGGGTAATACAACTGTTACTCTGTTCGCAGATATTATCAATGTGCTGAACCGCACGGAACCTACTTTATACTACCAGCGTGGTGGTGGCCCGGACAACGACGGCAGCTTGCTTTCCAGAGAGATTGGCAACTTCTCCAGCGCCTCCTGGTACAAAGATGGCGATGTAAGCAACCCGGCTTCGGTCAATGCTACCCAGTATGACAACTATGGAAATCGCCTGTACAACGAAACAGTCGATTATAACAAAGACGGAGTTGTTACGCAGGAAGAACGTTATCAGGGATATCAGCAGTTTGTAGAAGACGTGATCGCACGTCAGGGTAACTACCAGCGCCCGCGCACGGTGTCGTTTGGTGTGATGCTGAAGTTCTAATACAAACTGTTATTAACCACATCCAGAAGAGAATCGAATAATTATTCATATTGAGGCTCACTATGAGAAAATCCTTCTTTAAGTTGGCTCTGGCTGCGGCAACGGTATCCCTGTTAGGTACAGGCGTTGACGCGCTCGCCGGAACCAACCCTAAAAGTACCGGCAAAAAGCGTTCTCAGGAAGAAGTGCTTCGCACAGGTAAACTGCTTGATTTGCAGCAAAATACTGTCAGCAATATCCGCTTCTATACAACGAACTACGGTATCTTTGGTCTGAACGTCGACGCCAATGCAGGTGGCGGCTTCTGGCCCCGAACCAGCAGCAACCAGTATATCTTTGGTGGCGGTGTTTGGTTCGCAGCACTCAAGCGTGTTGATGACTCATTTAATAAACTGGTAGCTATTTCCTACAACCCCAACTCTGGCCAGTCGTGGTTTGTCCCTGGCAGGGTAGGAGATGGGGATGAAATTGTAGCTGAAGCTGATAAAATCCAGAAATACCGCACATATTTTTCTACAGATTTCGGCGGTGATGGCGCACCTCTTCTCTCCAAAGATGGCCCGAACTGGCCTATTTGGGATGCAGGCCAAGCAAAAGATACGCTGAAGTCTGAGCGATATCTGGGTACGTATGTTGATGATATTTCCCAGCGGAATGTTACTGCTATCCCCAAAGGACCAGCCTATATTTCTGAAGAAGATATCTTCAGTACCTTTAAGGATACGGACCTCCGCTACTATGAAGGTGGAGAGGTACAGGCCAGAAAACGCGGCTATCCGATGCGCCTTGATATCGAGCATACGACGTATTCGTGGGGCTTTGGTCAGTACCGAAACTTCATGTTCCTTGCCTATACCATTATCAATCGCTCTACAGATACCCTGCGCGACTGTTGGATGGCTCCTGCAATGGATATGGACATTGCTAAGGCACCGAATACACAAGCTGGTGCCAGCAATGACCGTGTTCGTTACTACGAAGAAGATCCGTCTCTGAACCTTGCAGTACAATGGACTGATGGTAATCAGGGAGAAGCAGGACAAGGATTTGGTTATATCGGATTCGACTTCTTAGAGAGCCCGATTGTCAATAAAGACAAGCGTATTGAATCGGATCGCGACCTGACGCAAGCCGAGATCGACAGCCTCTCGAACTATATAGACTCGGCCAAAGTACACTACGATAGCCTGCTTGCAGAAAATGCTATTGGTGAGGCCGATCTTTTGATGCACCGTCGCCTGCGCGCCCTTACCGACAGGCAGCTTTCTGTTATTAATAGTGAGTTCCGTCGTCCTGGTCTGAAAACCTTCCGTAACTGGGTAATCGAAAATGACCCGACAGATGATGGTGCACGCTATGACTTTATGACTCTTGGCGTGAAGGAAGGGGACAACGGTCCGGGAGACAAACGCTTCCTGATGGCCACAGGCCCGTTTGATCTCTACCCGAACGACACTGCACGTGTTGTCGTTGGTCTCATTATTGCTCGTACAGCCTCCGGATCGGACGCTACAGGATCTGCTGATGATACAAGAGAACTTGTGCGTACCGACCAATTTGCACAGCGCGTGTACGATGATAACTTCCGTACACCAGTTCCTCCAGATCGTGCCAATGCTACTTGGACACCGCTTAATAATGGTGTAGTTGTAAGCTGGGACGAGGCATCGGAAAAGTCCGTTGATGAACTTGAAAACGGTCTGGACTTCATGGGATACATTCTGTACCGTGCTCGCCGTACCGATTTTGACGTCGATGAAAAACCGTATGACGCGGACGTTCGTCCGTTTGGATGGAAAAAACTCGCCGAGTGGACTCTCCCTTCGCCGTTTCTTACTTCGCGTGCCCGCTCAATAGTTGATGATACTCTGAGCCCGTATATCGACTCTCTGCGTATTGTGAGCTTGGGTGGCACAAACAAAAATATCTACACTGTAGAGCGTTTCGGCAATGGTGCATGGGCTGATTTTTTCAACTCGCTGACACAGGCTGAATTCACAGGTCTGCTGCGCGGTACAATCGAAGTCAATAAGGCGAACGTACCTAATCCGCAAAATTCTGTAAGCGATCTGTACACGTATATTCAGAATGGCTATGCGGAGATCAAATTCAACGACATTGGCAAAATGCCGGCGGCTATTGCGTTCATAAATAAATATATGGACAGCGTTACCAATGGTCGGACATATGTCGATATCGGTGATGATAACAAAAACGGCCAGATTGATGAGACCGCTGACCTCCGCACGACCGAGAGACTGATCAACAACGTCGATTACTACTACTTTGTTCGCGCTTATGACCAAGGTGATCAGAGTATTTTGTCGCCGCGTAAGAATAACTCGGGTCGTAATGGTCAGAACCTGATTCGTGCAACGCCTATGGCGCCTCCTGCTGGTATGGAATCGAAAATTGATATTGTAATGAGCGAAGCTGACCGTAAAAAGTTTGCTGGTTTCTACAATTTCCGTTTCCCGGTAGAAGACGCCGATCTTTTGCGCCAGCTTTTTAGTGGACACACTCTTGAGGTGACGTTTACGCCTATTTGGGGTGCTGCTCGCTTTCCCTTCTCGCAAGCAGGCGCAACACCTTATGGCTTTTATGGTCGCCAGGTGGATGTTCGCGATGTGACAGAAGGTCGTCTTCTGGCATCCTATGATGTCTTCCCCAATAACTTCAGCGAAAATGCAGCGATATTTGCTTCTGGTAATGACTCGCTGGGTATTGGTGTATCGGACTCGAAGCTGAAATCAATCAGAACCGGAACCGTGACAACTAAATCGTTCCTTTATGCTCCGGATCAGGTAATCAAAGGTGCTTTCAGTTTTGCCTTTGACTATGCTATCCAACAGTGGGGTGGTATCTACCGCACTGATACAAGCTATGTTGCGCAGGGAGATGCTGATGCTAATATCCGCTTCTCTAATGCAGGAGCTAAAACTGTTGATACTGCATTTGTAAACGGCTTGGGAAGATGGCAGGGCAATAACAATGGTCCGGCTGAGTACGAAGTTGAGTTCTTACCCGGTAGCAGTGAGGATATGTCGCTTACTTTTGGTGGTGCGGGCGACCTGAGAACTATAACAGCAAATGTAGCCTATCTCAATGTTCAGGTTAAAAACCTTGTATCGTATGAGCGTCCTTCTCCTACGGGGCAGAAGGTGCTCGTGGACTATCCAGAAGTAGTGCCGCACTTTACTATAGCTAACATTGATGCTAATGGAACCGCATGGCCTGATGCCAAAGACGTACCGATTGGCACGTATAACCTGTCAGCTTATGCTTGGGTCAATGGCCGTAATGGCGATAACCTTGTATCAGATCGTCCAAAACAGGCAGCGGGTCCTAGCAGTATCGCTAATAGCCAGAACAAAGGTATTCCCATAGGAACCCAAGGACGCTACTATCTGTCCGCAACCATCGGGAGCGATGTCATTGACTTTGTTCATATTCTTATGGCTTCCGGTTCTGAATTTGCTATGGATTTTGCCAATAAGCGTGGTCGCAAGGCTTCGCCTCCGCAGTGGACAAAACAAACAGATCAGCCGACCAGAGATTTTGAAGCAGGCGACAAAGTTGTATTCTCGTTGCTGGGTGGAGCTCTTGGTTTCCCGGAACCCGATGCTAAATTTACGGTGAATATCTCCAACGGTTTCCCCGCTCTCGCGGATTATACCGACGAGATGCTTGAGCAGGTGAAAGTTGTACCGAATCCCTACTATGTAACACACATTGGTCAGACAACGACTGATGCAGGCCGTCTGTACTTGACGCACCTTCCGCCGAAGTGTACGATTATTATCTACAATATCGCCGGTGATCTTATCAAGACCATCGAGCACGATGATCTCGCCGTGGAAGAGCCCGGTAATCATCCTATTGAGATATGGAATCTCATCAGCGAAAGCCAGCAGCAGGTAGGTAGCCAGACGCTTATTGCGCAAATCAAAACTCCTAACGGAGCTGAAAGCCTTGTGAAATTCACCGTTGTTATGGGTGGTTTCCGTCTGGTACCGGAGTAGGATAGGATATCGGCGGTCGGCAGGTATTTGGCCTGCCGACCGTGTACAAACAAATTTCACTGAAAAAAACGGAGTCTTATACAATGAAAAGATTACTTGTTTCTGCTCTGTGCGCTGCATCGGTACTCGGTTCGGGAACGGCTTTCGCACAAAGTAGTAGTACAGCCGCCGACGAGCAGACGAAGGTCGGTTCGGCAGGCGGACAGTTCCTCAAGATCGGTGTTGGTGCTAGGGCTACCGGGATGGGTGGAGCTTATTCCGGGCTGTCGAACGACATTACCTCGATCTACTGGAATTCTGCCGGTATTGCGGATGTCGAGGGCATTTCGGCTAACTTTTCCTATACGCAGTGGTTTGCAGGACTGTCGCACAATTTTGTAGCTGCATCAATGCCTGTTGGCGAGCAATATCGCGCTGCTATCAGTATTACATCGTTTACCAGCGGTGATATTCCTGTGACAACACTGCAGAATCCGAATGGCACAGGTACCAATTATTCGCTGTCCGATCTCGCCATTGGCCTTACGTTTGGCGGTAAGCTTACCGATCAGTTCTCCTTTGGCATTACTGGTAAATATGTGCAGCAGAGCTTCTCTAGTGTGTCGAGTACTGGCGTTGTGTTCGATATCGGAACTATGTATCGCACAGACCTGCAAGGTCTGCGCATTGGTTTTTCGATTAACAACCTCGGCAGTGAATTCCGCTACAGCGGTCAGGATCTTGTTGCTACAACAGAGCCGACTACTGGCCTTGGACAGCGTCCGACTGAAACGGAAATTGTTGCCAAAACCTATTCCATGCCTCTGTCGTTCCGCGCTGGTATTGCTGCCGATGTATTCGAAGATGATGAAGTGAATAAACTCGTCGTAGCTGCCGATTTCGAGACATTGTCGGACGCACCCGAGCAATACGCTATAGGTGCTGAATATACATGGAATGACTTTGTGTCGGTTCGCGCTGGATATCGCGTTGGACAAGAGCAGCTTGGAGTTGCTGCTGGAGCTGGCCTGAAATACGAGAGCGGCGGATTTAAAGGATCAATTGATTATTCGATCAATCCCACGACGGATTTTGGGTTGCTCAATCGATTGAGCCTCAATATCAATCTCTATTAATTGCAACCGCTGAGCTCATGAAAAATTGCCGTTGAAAGCCTGCGTTTTCAACGGCAATTTTTTTCCAACCCGATAAAATCAGATCGGACATACACAAGAAACAAGGCTTGTTCGATCTTACTGTAATCTTTCCGACCGGCTGAACGTAATAGTGGTTCTCCGGCAATACCTGTTCTTTCACGCTATATGCGGACGGGGCGTTATGAAATCTCTTCTCCTACTTCTCGCAGTGGTGCTGGTTCCATCTGTTTTTGCACAGCAGCCCAGCATCCGGCTTGATGCCGATGCTACTATTTTTCGCTATGACTCAACGCGGCAGCTTTGGGAGTGGTGTTATGCTTTTCCAGATACTTCACTTGTCTATAAGCAGCGCGATGGACGCTCTGTTGGCGAGATGTACTTCCGGATATCTATTAAAGATACAGCAGGAACACTTGTAAAAAGCGAACAGTGGATTGTTGCTAATACAGCCACAGTAGCCAGCAGCAGAGATGTACGGAATTTGATAGGCGTGAAACAATTCGCGCTGGCTCCGGGCAAGTATAGAGTGGATTGTGTCGCTGCCGATATGGCCAATAGGCAGGATTCTCTGTCGCGTAGCTTTTTAATTGCTGTGACAAGTCCTATAACAGACAGGCTGGCTATGTCGGAGATTCTACTCGCATCCTCCATCGAGCCTGCGGAAGAAGGGGCGAATCCCGCCTATACGAAAGGTTCGATGACCGTTATTCCCAACCCTTCTGCCCAGTATATTCTACCAGAAGTATCGGAAGATAGCTTGAACATGGGTGTGCTGCTGCCGTATTACTTTGAAGTGTACAATGCTCATACATTTTCCCCCGCTGGTATTAATCTCCACTTTACTGTGCTTGATGCTGCCAGACGCCCTCTGCTGAGCTTCAATCAGAAACAAAATACTCCTACCGACGGGTTGCCAATCTACGGTAATCTTCCTCTGGATACGCTGGCAAGTGGTGTGTACTATTTTCAGGTGAATATTACTGATGTTGAAGCCTCTGCGGTGATTGCAACAGGTGTGAGGAAGTTCTACGTGTTGAACTCGGCTAAACTTCCGACCTTCTCTCTGTACTCTGAAAGCCAAGACTACGAAATGAGCGAATTTTCTACGATGGGACAAGAGCGTGTACAGGAGGAATACGAAAAAATTCAGCCCCTGATTACTTCGCATGAACAGAGTAAATACGGCCTGCTGACAGACCTTACGGCACAACGCAAGTTTCTGTATGTGTACTGGAAACAACGAGATCCAGACCCAGCAATACCGGGCAATAAAGCCAGAGAAGATTTTGAGTCATTGATTAACTATGCGAACACCTATTTCTCGACATTACAAACCCCGGGCTGGCGCACCGATAGAGGTCGCGTGATACGGCAATATGGCAAACCTGATAAGGTGGATGTCGCGCCCTACAGCCCAGAAGCCAAACCATACGCAACTTGGTACTATTACGCTATTCAGGGTGGCGTGCAGTTCTGCTTCGTAGAGCTTAATGGTGTGGACTACACATTGGTTCACTCTACAGCCAAGAACGAACTGTCCGAGCCGGAATGGTATGAACGTTTTGCGGAAATTATGGGTGCCGCACAGTTTTCTCGCTGATGAAGTAGTAGGAATCGATTGTGGGCAATTGGCTGATTACACAACTCCTGCGAGCCGCAGGTGTTATAAGCAGAACCGTTTCTACTCAGGGAAGGATACGACTCGGGCGGCTGTTCGGCACAGTGCTGCGCCGAATAGGTGCTTCACGTTATGCTATTACGATAGATAATCTCTCCCGTGCTTTTCCTGGTTCTTCCGATCAGTGGCTTCGGCAGACTGCCGAGGCTTCCTACCATAATCTGGGAATTACGCTGGCCGAGCTACTCGCTTTGCCGTCCTTTTCCGATGCCGATATTCGATCTATGATCCGCTACGATGGACTCCATCTTATTGAAGATGCAGCACGGCAGGGAAAAGGGTTGATTTTGCTCTCTGCACACTATGGCAACTGGGAAATGCTGGCCTTCGCTCTTCCGCTGTTTGCTGCTGTCCCAGTTACGGTGATCGTGAAACCGCAGCGCAACGAATACGCCGATATCCTGCTCAATTCCTACCGGCAACGCACAGGCAATACACTTGTCTCTATGTATAAAGCAGCCCGCGATATGGTGCGAATATTGTCGTCGGGTGGTGCAATAGCGTTGCTTGCCGATCAGAGTGCAACTGCGGACAAGGATGTATTTGTTCCCTTTTTTGGCCGTCCCGCTGCTACGTTCGAAGCTCCTGCAGTGCTCGCGCTTAAGTTCGGTGCTCCTATTATTATGGGCTTTGCCGAAAGGCAGGATGATGGAACGTATTATGTCGATCTGAAGCAGGTACCGCACGAAGACTTGAAATACGACAGAGAAGGTATTGTAGAGCTGACGCGGCGACATGTCAGTATGCTGGAAGAGGCTGTCCGCCGCCGTCCCGAGCTTTGGGTGTGGCAGCACAGGCGGTGGAAACACGTGCCGGGAGAGAACCAGTGAGCGCTCTTTGCGATTTCCCCCGAGTTGCTATTGTCCAGACTGCGTTTATCGGCGATGTTGCATTGGTGTTCAGCTTAGTACAAGCTGTGCGTAATATACATCCTCATGCAGCTATTACTCTTGTTACTACGCCCGCTGGTGCTGCGTTGGCATCGTGTGTGCCAGCCGTAGATACCGTTATTGCATATGATAAGCGTGGCAAACAACGCGGATGGAACGGTATCCGGCTGCTGGCAGAGGAACTGCACGACCATGCCGATTGTCTTCTCGCTCCGCATCGCTCTCTGCGAACAACTCTGCTCTCGTTTTTTGCTCATCCAAGGTATTCGGTCGGTTTCGACCGCAGCGCGCTTTCATTCTTGTACAGTAAGCGCGTTCGGTATCCGTTCCACCTCCACGAAGCAGAGCGTAATCTTGCCCTTCTTGCTTCCTTTTCCGATGTATCCCGCGATGCCGTACTGCATCCGCCTACTACTGTGCTTCGCATTCCCGATGAAGCGACACGCCGGGTGGAAATGCTGCTTGCCGAAGCCGGGATTGGAAGAGGCAAGCCTTTGCTGGTGATGGCGCCCGGCTCTATCTGGCCTACGAAACGATGGCCCGAAGAACATATGGCTGATGCTGCCCGCAGATTATTAGAAATAGGCTGGAATGTAGTGCTATCGGGGAGTCGCGACGACGAAACACTGTGCAGCCGTATCGCATCCCAGTCCGGAGCTGTTTCGCTCGCAGGGAAGACTGGCCTGCCGGAAACTCTGGCACTGCTGCAACGCGCAGATATTCTGGTGAGCAACGATAGCGCACCAACACACCTCGCCAATCTTGTTCATTGTCCGGTTATTACTATTTTTGGCCCTACATCGCCTATGTTTGGCTTCGCTCCACAAGGTGCTAACGACAGAGTGGTGGAGATGGAGCAACTCGCGTGCAGACCCTGTTCTATTCATGGACAAAAAGACTGCCCGCTTGGGACGTTCGCATGTATGAACGATATTCGTCCCGATCGCGTTGTAAGGGAAGTAGAAGACGTTGTGCAACACATCCGAAAGACAGTATGAGTATAGAAGTAGACATTCTGCACGATAAGCTTCTCACCGAAGGACGACGTGTGGTGCTGGAAGAAATGGCCGCCCTCCAGCGAACAGCAGAGCGTATCGATGGGCAGTTTGCTGCCGCTGTGGAAATGATGGCGTCCGCAAATAAGGTCGTTGTCAGCGGTATTGGTAAGTCGGGTCTCATAGGCCGAAAAATTGCCGCAACATTAGTGAGTACAGGGACCAGCGCCGTCTTTCTCCATCCCGTAGAAGCACTTCATGGCGATATTGGTATTATCGAATCGGGCGATTGTGCTCTCTTTTTGTCTAAAAGTGGTAATACCGCAGAGCTGCTAAAGTTAATTCCGCCTGTAAGAACGCGCGGTATAAGAGTAATCTCCGTGCTTGGTGCTGTCGATTCACCGCTTGCCGCGCTGTCTGATATTGTGTTGGATGCTTCAATAGAGCGTGAGGCGTGTCCGCTGAATGCCGCTCCAATGTCGAGCACGACTGTCGCTCTTGTGCTTGGCGATGCTCTTGCTGCGGCTCTTATCCGTATGAAAAATTTTACCATTGGCCAGTTCGCTGCCCGGCATCCGCTCGGCCAGCTTGGTCGCAATATCTCGCTCTGCGTTCGCGAAACTATGCACGGTGGGGAATACCTGCCCGTTGTTGCGCCTGATGCCTCGTTTCGCGAAGCCTTAATTGAAAGCACCAGAAAAGGCTTGGGTTGTGTGTGTGTGGTTGATAATTGGGGAGAACTCCAAGGTATTATTACCGATGGTGATGTGCGCCGTGCGCTGCAACAGCACGAAGAAATTACCTCGCTGAAAGCAGCGGACGTATGTACTTTGCGGCCAGTTACGGTAGCACCTGAGGCTCTTCTCGGAGAAGCCCTTTCTCTGATGGAAAACAGAGAGAAGCAAATTAGTGTTTTGCCCGTTGTCGATAGCTATAACAGATGCGTAGGCGTGATTCGCGTACACGATATCGTGCGCATCGGGCTATAAGCCAGCCTTTATACATCTGCTCTGTACATTGCTGCTCCCTGTAAAATTATATAGGTTGTGTTCTCGATCATAGATGCTGTGGCACGGGCGTGGCTCGGCGCACGCTTAGCCGCTGTCACCGGTCGCACATCCGTTCTGTGGCTGCCCCAGCGCTTTGTGCAAGGGCGCAGAAGTGTGGACCACACGCGGCGGCGGTGCAGCGCGGTGCGGAGACAAAACGCATGAGCGAAGACGCGTGCGCTCGCAACGGAACGTGAGCCAGTTTCTATCAGTGGGTATTTCTATTGCTGTTGTTGTTTGTGCTCGCAGCACTTATAGAGCTAGTCTTTGATAGGAGTGTGTTTCTCGGCAGGGGGAATGGAAGGAGGTGGCGCTTTGGTTTCAACGGGCGTAATAGAAACCGGTGTTCTGCGCTGTGGGGTTGCTGTGCTCGGGCGCGGCTTTGCTGTAGACCTTGCTGTAACAGAAGAGGTGTACGGCGAACTGGACGAGATCACCCCATTGCGCGTAATACGAATATTCCTCACAATAGCTCCCGTTTTGCCCATTTGTTTCAGAGGTTTGCCATTGAGAGTAAACCGTACACCGCCTGCATTGCCCAGCGACAGCGTAAAAATGGAGTCGGCAGACCATCGGTAGGTATTATCGACTTCCAGTGTCATCTGTGAGCTTCTCTTGCCATCCGCCACAATGCTGATCCACACTCTATCGGTAGCTCGCGCCTCCAGAATGAGGCTGTCCTGTTCGGCTACAGCTTCAACGGCTGCTGAATCGACCGAAGGAATAGCTGTTTCTACAGTAGCCGGTTCGCTTGTACCTACTTCAATGGGCTGAGTGGGGGGCGGATATTGCTCGGCCACCTGTGTTTCCCCGCTATTGTCGAAAACAAAGTAGTAGAGAAGCGCGAGTGCACCGAGCACAAGGCCGATGGACACAATAATATTGACTTGGGTATTAGAGCGCGGCTGGGAGTCAATGGCAGAAAGAGGGTTGTCTTGTGCAGAAACGGGGGGCTGATAGTCTTCGTTTTTGGCTCGGGTAACAACCACGGGTTTAGGGGCGGGAGCTGTTTCCGAGGTAGGCGGGGTTGTGCGGAATGTCTTTGGAGTCTGTACTTGCGATGCTATAAATCCTTTAATTTCCTCTCTATCAGAAAGCCCCAGCAGCCGGGCGTATGTTTTTACGAAGGACTTTACATACGGAGGCGGGAGCACATCCAACTCATTGTTTTCAATTGCATGCAGTATGTTTACGCGTATTTTTATCGCGTTTGCAACCTGCTCAATACTGCGATGCTGTTCGATGCGTTTTTCGCGTAGTATGTCGCCTACGGATGCCATATACATGACCTGATAGTAGGAGGAAAGCTTCTATGTATGAATGTACACAACGGGGAGCATACTGCTGCCGTCGATACGCGCTCTCTTCTTCCACGCGCTATCATCCAGCCTCGTAAACACAGCAGAAAACTCTTCCCGTAGTCAGAAGTTAAAGGGCAATTACTGTGCCAAATGAGTATGCTTGGTTATCAGCGGCTATAGGAGCTCAGCACAGACCCAATAATACTGCCTTTGTAGATTACCTGTAAGTAATAGCGGCCTGTAGAAAGCTGCTGTAATGCAAACTGGTGGCGACCGGGGCCAACTGCACTAAACGTACCAACGCTATTTCCCAGCATGTCGAAGCAGCGCAGGGTAAATGGCTCGGTACACCAGTCGGGCAGGACGGCGGTTGCAGTACCATCGGGAGAGAGCGACAAGGCAACTCCGTATGAAGAAGAGGTTTCCGGTACAGATACTGCATAATCATCGTACACAAAGAGCCCTGCTTCAGTTGCCATATACACAATGGGTATAGCTGCAGGACCAGATACCTTCATCATCCACATATTCTGAATACCTCCGTGGTTGCCGGGCTGCCACGGAATGGTATTGTCGAGGTCTAACCAGAGCGAGCCCGTACTGCCGATTTCCCGCACTATACCCGCGCCGCGAATCAGCTCATGGGCGCTAAAACCGCCGATAAAAATATACTCGTCGTTGACTCCACCCAATGCCAGCGACCACATACTTGTATCAGCAAATGCAAAATGTTTCCACGTTTCCCCGCCGTCTGTTGTGCGGTACAGTCCGCCATTAGGCAGGCTGTAGGGCGAAAAACATGTCACTGTTGCATAGCCGAGCATTGGATTGCTTTTGCTCATCACGATTTTGGGAATTTCAAGCGACTGAAAAGGGTCTTCGATATTCTTAATCATGACAGTCTTGTACCATGTTCGCCCGCCATCTGTCGATTTATGAATAATACCATCGGCACAACCAGCGAAAATGACGTTTGTACTGTCGGTGCGGATCGTGAGCGTACAGAGAAAGGGCACATCCTCGATAGTGGAGATAGAATCCCAGGTGACGCCTCGGTTGCTACTGCGGTAAATATCCGCCGGGTTGAGCCCTCCCAGATACATTGTATCGGTGTTGTCGGGCTTTGCGATGATGACCTCGCCGTTCAGAGCTATGTTGTTGGGCGAAGGATCGAGGACTTTTGTCCATGTAACACCATTATCGGTGCTGCGCTGCACAGTGCCGAGCTGCGATCCCCCAACCAGTACGACATTGGTATCGACTGGATGGACAAAGACATTGGAGAACCAGCCATTGCCGTCGATAAATCCTACGGCCAGTGTGTCCCATGTCCGCCCGGCATCGTAGGAGCGATAGACCTTGCGGGCGTTGCCGCCAGCATACAGTGTACGTGGGTTCAAGGGATTCACAGCCACAGAGAATGTTTCGGTATTTAACAGCATTCGCCATGCGCGCTGTGCCGATGCTTCTACTGGCCATGCTGCGAGCATGAATCCTAACAGAAGAAGTAGATACCGCAATTGTCCGTTGGCGGGAATTTTTCTATTTTCCGGGATTCGGGTATTCATAGAGCTTATCAACAGTTGTAATTAACATTGCCCGGAAGATACTAAAAAAAAACATCTACCGGAAGGCGCTTAATGGGTAGTTCTCTCGAAGGGCCGTCGTCGATCTCTCCGGTTGGCCAGGAACCAAAGCCATCGGTACGACAACGGGACACTCCGGTGCCGCAGCGCCCCGCCGCTGTCCTGCATGTGGGCGACATTGTGCGCGGAACAGTAGTAGAGCTGTTGTCCGCTACGGCTGCGCGCATAGAGTTGCCTTCGGGTATAGTAGATGCGGTGATTCCTGCCGGGCAATTGCACGGCGGCGACACCGTGATGTTTCGTGTCCAGGCTATTGAGCCTACTCCTGTGCTTACCGTGCACGCCGTAGCTGGTACTGCTACCGAGCTTCACGAAGCCGATGTCGTGCGCATTCTCGGTATACAGGCCAATCCGGTGACATTGGAAGCAGTGCGCGCACTGCGTGGTATGAAATCTACGCTTACGGCTGGCGACGTGCGCGATGTGCTGGCAGGGCTTGCGATTCCGCCCGGCACGGCCTCGCTGCGTGAACAAATCGAGATTATTGGCCGTATGCTCGACGCCGGTATTCCTATAGAGCCCAAGTTCTATAATATGATGGAGTCGCTTTTTGTGGGTGGAAAGAACATCAAGCGGCATATTGCCACTCTTCAGGCGTCGGATGCTGCTCCTACAAAAGGCGCGGTTGATTCCCTCATAGCGGCTGTGCAAAGTTCGTTTACTTCGGTGCGCGATGTGTTTCGCAGGTTTTCTATGCCAAGTGCAGTAGAGGGAAGCGTGTATGGTTTGCTGCAACAGCTTATGGGGCAGACCGAATCGGCTGCCGACCCGGGTGTCCTGCTTGTGCGTGATGCCGCCGCAGGTGTGATGGAGACGATGGAAGCGCAGCAATTGTACAATATCTTTGCACTACAGCACCATGCAGCACTCGTGTTTCATGTTTTGCTGCCGTTGGGTACCGACCTGATCGCTGGTCGATTGGAGATCGACGCCGACAAGCAGGGTACAAAGGAAGGCCCACAAGCATTTCGCATTACTACGGAAATGTCGGCTCTCGGCGAAATAACCGCCAGTGGCTTTGCTGTGAAAAAAATGTTGTCGCTTACTATTCTGGCCGATACACCCGAAGACGCTGAGTTTATCGACCAGTATCGCGATGAATTGGCACGCGGCCTTAATCAATCGGGCTTTGTGCTTCAGTCGCTTTCTGTGCGCGACAGGCAGAGTAGTGATGATGTCTTTCCCAAACTCCTACAGCGCGTCAATCTCGTTGTATAAGGGAAGTTCTACACACATGGGATCAGAGTACCTACAACGCAAAAACATAACTGTCGAGAATCGTTTTCCACAGCGTTTTCGCGCTTCTCTCGAACAGAAGTTCGGGAAAAGTGCAGAAGTTTTGCGCAGGATATTGCCGGTGCCAGTGGATGCTGTTGTGGTAACGGGATCGGGCATGAGCTCGCTGTTGCAGGAGAGTGCCAAGCCAGTGCTGTCGTACAACGAACTCCCCGATTTCCCTCAACCTACAGTAGCTGGTCATGCTGGTGTGGTGCGGCATGCCATAGTGGAAGGCGTATCGCTGCTGGTGCTTACCGGCAGGATTCACCTGTACGAAGGCGCTGCGATGCAAGATGTTGTTGCGCCAGTTGCTTTGGCGGCACTGCTCGGCGCCCGCACCGCGCTCTTGCTGAATTCCGCAGGCGGATTGCAGCCGGGCTGGCATACCGGCGATATCATGCTTATTGCAGATACTATAAATATGACATTTCGCTCTGCTCGTCGCGGATGGCTCTACGCCACTCCGCTGTCGTACAGCCATCCTCCCACCTATTTCGACGAAGACTTACGCAGAGCTATCGGGCGCGAGCTCACGCGCAGGCGTGTAGCATTTCGCGAAGGAGCGTATCTCGGTGTTACTGGGCCGAGCTACGAAACCCCTGCCGAAGTGCGCTGTTTTCGCCTACTGGGAGGGCAAGCTATTGGTATGTCGACTATCCACGAAGCAGAATGTGCACATGCGTGCGGTATGCTCGTAGCTGGCTGCTCGCTTATCAGCAATACATTGCACGAAACTGCTGCTGCTGCGCTGTCGCACGAGGAAGTGCTCGAAGCTGCTCGCTCGGGGAGCTTTGCCATAGAAGAATGGATACGAGCGTGTTGCCGCAGTTTGACACATCCAGAGTAGGAAGATGTAAACACTGCTGTGCTGGTTTTGCCAGTAAATGTGTACTTTGGAGCTATCGCTGTGCGCTGGGCTGCTTCTGTACTGCGAGGTTCGCTGGCTGTACCGCATCGTAATTAGTTTTCACGAGTTTATACTTCGGCCATCGAAGCTGGCTATGGTTGTGTTCTCGATTCCGTATGTTGTGGCACGGGCGTGGCTGCCGGAGACGCCCGGATGGGCGTCTCTACGGGGCGTCGCTGTCACCGGTCGCACATCCGTTCGGTGGCTGTTGCTACGCCTTGCGCTAGGGCGCAGAAGAGCGGACAACACGTGGCGGCGGTGCTGCGCGGTGCAAAGACAAAACGCATGAGCGAAGGCGCGTGCGCTTGCAACAGAACGGTAGACAACTTCATTCTACTAACAGAACTTCAAACTATGATGAATATTCTTTTCTACGGGGCAGTGCTCGTTTTGCTGGGTATGGCTACAGGATGTAGCAGCAGTGGAGATACTGTGAAAACAACTACATATCCGCCTCCGCCTGCCGATTTCCACATCGACCTAATACGTTCGGTAGGCGGCGATATCCGCGTGGAGTTGACTATTGCGGGAACCGGCACAGACACAGGAGCCGCAGTAAGCTTTGTTCGCAATATCCGAGAAGTGCGTACTCTGCTGTATCATCCTGATCGCGGCCTGCTCGACACTGTAAACCATACGCTTGCTTCTTCTTCTGTAGAGAACGACACCGCCAAGACCATGGCGCTAGAAGCGATGTCGCGCTGGACCAATGCGCTTGGTGTACCGTTCGACTCCATATATACCCAGACGCTTATCACGGTACGAGGGGGGCGTGTGTATGCTGCTGAACAGGGCTTTTCGCTTCCACCTCTTACAGAGAACCAACATTCCCTACACGCTCTGGAGCTGAAAGGGTGGGTGGAAGACTCCACCGATAGTTCGGCGCTTTTTGTTGTGCTGGCCGAGCGAAAAAGAATGATCAACGGCGAGTATTTTCCATCGTCGGAGCGGCTGCGTGTTATGATTACCAGCGAAAGTGGCACCGCTGTGTGGAATTCGTCGCAAGCCCAGATATTTATGCAAATGACGGCATTTGTCGAACCAAAAAACATTGGCGAAGTGCGGCGTTATGAACTTCCCTGGAATGGTATGGACGCACAAGGCAAGCCGCTTCCGCCGGGCAAATACAATGTGGTACTGACGCTGCCTGCACGACCTTCGCCATACTCTGTTGTGATTCCTTTTAGCTGGAAAGTACCACATGACAAATGAGCAGGCAATGGCGCGGGCGCTCGAACTGGCGGCACAAAGCGCTGGATACGTAAGCCCGAATCCTCTTGTGGGATGTGTGATACTCCGCAATGGCAGGGTGGTAGGCGAAGGACGGCACCATCTGTACGGTGGCGATCACGCCGAAGTTGATGCCGTGCGGAATGCCGGTGGTAATGCAGAAGGGGCGACTGTAGTTGTCAACCTCGAACCCTGTTCGCATCACGGTAAAACACCTCCCTGTGCAGATATGCTTATCGAGCGCAAAGTAGGGCGAGTCGTAGTGGGAATGATGGACCCCAACCCGGAGGTGGCTGGGCAGGGAATAGAGCGGCTTCGCAATGCCGGTATCGACGTGGTCACTGGCGTGCTTGAGCAGGAAAGCCGCTGGCTAAATCGCTACTTTAGCAAGTACATTGTAGAAAAGACACCGTATGTTGTGCTCAAGGCTGCCCAGTCGCTTGATGGCTGTATTGCAACTGCGAGCGGGCAGTCGTTCTGGATTACAGGTGAGGAAAGCCGCATGCTGGTACACCGTATGCGCTCGGAAATCGACGCCGTAGTAGTAGGCGCAAATACTGTGCGGAAGGACGATCCCGAGCTGACTGTGCGTATGGTGGAAGGTCGGCATCCGAAGCGCGTTGTGCTCGCTCCACAACTGCGCCTACCTGCCGACAGGAAAATGTTCAGCACTCCACTCCGCGCCGAAACGATTGTTGTATGTACTGCCGATGTCGCTGCTTCGGGCACTGCTCGCGAGCTGGAGGATCGGGGTGTGGTTGTACTCGCCATAGAAAGCGATGGGACTGGTATTCTGGAACCACACGCTGTATTGCGCGTGCTCGGCGAGCGCGGCATAGCGTCCGTCTTGGTAGAAGGTGGTGCTGTTGTTCATTCTGCATTCATGCGGGCTGGTGCTGTGGACGAACTCCGGCTGTTCTACGCGCCTATTGTTATTGGCAATGGTTTGCAGACATTTGGGCGGTTGAGTACCAGCACGTTAGAGCAGGCCGAACGCTTCCGGCTTGTAGATGTTGCGCGTGTTGGCGATGACGTTTTGCTCACGGCTGTGAGGCCACCGTCTGCCGGATAAGGTGTCCGAACTTTTTGGCGAATAAATGGGTATGGGCGGTACTCGGCGATCATGAGAATGATGCGCGGACGACGTCGTTGTTGCCAGCCGCATATCTGTTGCGTGGTGGCTCCGCTTTGTACGCTAATGCGGCGAGTATTGGCGTAGCGAGCATAGAGAGCTTTTTTGGTGTATTGCTATGCGGACTATGCGCGGTGTATATTGTAGTTTCGGGCTGTTGTATTCTCTAATGAGCAGGAGCTCGGATATATCATGGCCGAAACTGCCTGCGCTGTCTGTTCAAGCTACTGTAGGACCGTCGTGTGGCAACCCTATGTTTAACTATTCCACCTATATACATCATGACCAGCAAACTACTGACCGTTAGTATTGTGGCTTTTGCTTTGTTCACCAGCAATTCTGTGGCTGGTTCTCGTACTTCTGATAGCGCCGATGTCGAGGCTGAGAGCGCAGAAATGCGCGAGCGACCAGCAGAATGGATGTGGCAGCAGAGAGCCTACCCATCTGATGTTATCAACCCACAGGCGAGATTAGATGCAGTGCGGCAGGCACAAGCATTGCGCGTTCGAGCGCATGCCAAAGGCGGCGCAATAGCTTCTACAGAATGGCAGCAGGCAGGACCTACTAATATTGGTGGTCGTATTGTCGATATAGAATTCAACCCGGTGAATCCTGCCATCGTGTACGCTGCTGCTGCACAAGGCGGTGTCTTTCGGTCGGATGATACAGGCAGAACATGGCGGCCATTGTTCGACGACATGCCCGTGATTTCTATGGGCGATATCGCTGTCGATCCCAGCAATCCAGAGATAATCTACGCTGGCACGGGCGAAGCCAACAGCCAGCACAACGCATTTCCCGGGCTCGGCGTGTTTAAGTCGACTGATGGCGGTGCAACGTGGCGCCATCTCGGATTAGAGAAAACCGATGCTATTGGCCGCATACTCGTGCATCCTGTCAATTCGCAGCGTGTGTATGTAGCGGCACTTGGCTCGGCATTTTTACCGCATCCAGAGCGAGGCGTTTGGCGTTCAGACGACGGCGGAGAGACATGGAAACGGGTGTTGTTTGTAAATGACTCTACAGGGGCAGTCGATATCGCATTTGATCCTGCCGAGCCAGACCTTCTCTATGCTGCGATGTGGCAGCGAAGCCGCAGGCCCGAGAAGAGGATGCACTACGGCAGTGCAAGTGGTATTTACCGCAGTCTTGACGGCGGTGATACATGGGAACGGCTTGAGCCTTCTACTGGGCTGCCCAACTCATCAGCGGTCAATGTGGGGCGTATCGGCCTTGCAGTAGCTCCTGTCACCGGGAAAGTATATGCTTTTTACAGCGATGGATACCAACATCTCGGCCTGTTCTCCTCTGATACTTATGGTGAATCGTGGAATGAGACCGATCCTACGAAAGCGCTGGGGAAAGATTCTGCCGATTTTAAATGGTACTTTGGGCAAGTGCGCGTAGACCCGCAGGACGACAGCAGAGTGTATGTCCTCGACGTTGATTTTGCGCGCTCCGACGACAATGGACAGAACTGGATGACACAGGGATACGCTGAGATGTTCGAGACAGGGCTGCATGTAGACCACCACGCTTTGGCATTTCACCCGAAGAACCCCAATTATATTATTGTCGGAAACGACGGCGGTATCAGTATCTCGCGAGACCGAGGCGATACATGGGAGCACATAAAAGGTATGCCGATTACCCAGTTCTATGAGGTGGGAATAGACCTTTCAAATCCTGAACGCCTGTACGGCGGTACCCAAGACAACAACACGATACGAACGATATCGGGACAGGACGACGACTGGCAGTCCATACTCGGCGGCGATGGTTTCTATGTAATTGTAGACCCCGACGATCCCAGCCTGATCTACGCGGAATCGCAATATGGCGGATTGTGGAGGCTTTTCGACACCGGCGACAATATCGAATACGAGTGGGGTACTAACGGCATACCGCCCACCGACGAAGAACCGCGCAACTGGTCGACTCCTGTTGTTATGGACCCGAATAACCGTGTGACGTTGTACTATGGCACTACGCGGATATATCGCACTAACAATGCTGCTGGAGACTGGGTGGCGATCTCTGATCCTTTGGGAAAACACATTGGGCACAGCCAGATTGGCACGGTGACTACTATTGCCATAGCGCCTACCGATTCGCGGGTGATCTACGCCGGTACCGATGATGGGAATGTGTGGGTGAGCAGCAATTACGGCCAAAGCTGGCAGAATATTTCCTCCTCACTACCAGAGCGATGGGTAACGCGTATCGTGGTCGATCCCTATGATAAATCTACCGCTTATATTACCTATTCCGGCCTGAAGTGGCGCGAACAGATTCCGTATGTTTTCCGCACAACTGATATGGGAGAACATTGGGAAGATATCTCTGCCAATCTTCCCGCCGCGCCCGTCAACGCCTTTGCCATCGACCCACGCCGGCCTTCGGTACTCTATCTGGGGTCGGATGTAGGCATGTTTGTGAGCTTCAACGGTGGCGGGGCATGGGAGCCGCTCGGCACAGGAATGCCGATAGTGCCAGTAGCCGATATAAAAATTTATCCCAATGCACAATATATGGTAGTCGGAACACACGGGCGCTCGATGTATAAGCTCGATATTAGCTTGGTTGTCTCTGCTGGTGAGCAGCCAGACGAACCGTCTGGGCTGCACGTGCACACATTCCCGAATCCCTGTACCGATTTTGTATTCTTCGAGTACGATGTGCCAACAGCTAGCCGAGTAACACTTGATATTTACGATATAGCTGGCCGGAAACTCGCTTCGCCGGTAGCTGGCATGCGGCAGCCCGGAACATTTTCCGCGCGCTGGAACTGCATCGACACCGAGGGGCGGGGTCTATTGCCGGGAGTCTATGTGTATAGATTAACTGTTGCAGGCCAAGAAGGAGAGAAGCAGTTGGCAGGCAAATTTACTGTTGTGCGGTAGGTGAAGCGCTACGGCGTAAATTAATCGTTGGGGAATCAGCCGCCAATTGTTAACTTTGAGGCCAATTGTGTGAATTCTCGGGATAATCGCCTGTTTTCAGTGCATTCCTGTTGCCGTGGTGGCTTTATTCCGCTGAAGCGCCGATTTTTTTCATGCCAAGAGTCAGTGCATGTGTAGATTTCTGGCCTATATAGGTTCGCCGGTTTTAGCTGAAGATCTCCTGTACAAGCCCAAATTCTCGCTTGTGATTGCCCAGAGCATGCAGGCCGAGGAAATGTCGGTGACAGTAAACGGCGATGGCTTTGGTATTGGCTGGTACGCACCTGAAATCGACAACGAACCCTGTGTGTTTCGCAGTATCAAGCCTGCGTGGAGCGATGGCAACCTGCGCAATCTCTCTAAGAAGATATATTCTCCCTTGATCTTTGCCCACATCCGCGCTGCTTCGCCCGGGATGCCGGTGGAGGAAATGAACTCTCATCCGTTTTCATGCGGCAAGCTGATGTTCATGCACAATGGCATGATCGGGGAGTTCAAAAGAATCCGGCGCCAGCTTCTTCGCTCGCTCAACGACACCGCCTACGACGCGATTACCGGCTCGACCGACTCAGAGCACATGTTTGGATTGTTTCTCAATCATATCCGCGATCCGTTCGGCGAAGTGTCCTGCGACGAAATAGTGTATGCAGTGGGGCGAATGTTCGAGGACTTGAGCGCTCTTCTTGTTGAAAACAGCGTTCGCTCGCATTCATATCTGAATATTGTAGTGACGAACGGCAACAGTATTGTTGCCACGCGCTATACGACCAACCCGAGTGTGCAGCCAGCTACGCTGTACTACATGTACGGCAGGGAATATCACTGCCGTGGCGAGATGTGTGTAATGGAGCCCAGCATAGGCCAGCCTACAGCTATTATCATTGCTTCCGAGCCGATGACTGCGCGGCGTTCCGACTGGATAAAAGTGCAGCGTAATTCCATGATGATTGTGGACGAGACCATGCGTATCCACTATCAGGATTTAGAAATGGAATTTGAAAAACTCGACTTTATCGACAATCCCAATGTGCCGGCCTGACAGCCGCGCCGTACTCGAACGGGAATACAGGAGAACGATAGACCAACTTTCTACATTCTGAGACTCTGCTATGATGGACCTCATTGCCTACGTGCCTTTATTGCCGCTTATTGGCTTTGCCGTACTGGGCCTTTTCGGAAAAAAATTGAAAAACGAGGCGCTGATCGGGTTTATCGGCAGCGCAACGGTTGGAAGTGGATTCATTATTGCGCTGATGATCTTCCTGTCGATGATTGGCATGCCGGAAGAAAATCGCAGCTCGATTGTCCACATCTTTACATGGATACAGGCGGGCAACTTTTCGATTGATCTCGCCTACCAGGTAGACCAGCTCTCTATTCTCTTTACGCTTATTATCACGGGCGTCGGCTTCTTGATCCACCTGTACTCCATAGGCTATATGCATGGAGACCGCAGCTTCTACCGCTTTTTTGCCTATCTGAACCTGTTCATTTTTATGATGCTCAACCTCGTGTTGGCCAGCAACTTCCTCGTTACGTTTCTCGGCTGGGAAGGTGTGGGGCTGGCGTCGTATCTGCTTATTGGCTTCTGGTACGACAGGAAATTCGAGGGTACAAAGATTATCTGGACGGGCGATGCCGCTAAAAAAGCGTTTATTGTGAACCGTATTGGCGACTTCGGCATGCTCGTGGCGATGTTCCTGCTGTACACAGCGGTTGGTTCGCTGAACTATGCAGATATCAATAGCGCTGCTGTGGCTACTTTTCCGATGGGCGGTGCAATGATCACGGCCATTACGCTGCTTCTGTTTTTGGGCTGTACTGGTAAGTCGGCACAGATCCCGCTGGCAATATGGCTGCCCGATGCTATGGCAGGTCCGACACCTGTGTCGGCTCTTATTCACGCTGCTACAATGGTGACTTCCGGTATCTTTCTTGTAGCGCGCAATGCTACGCTGTTCTCGCTTTCACCTACAACAATGGCAGTTGTTGCTGTCGTAGGTGCAATTACAGCGCTCTGGGCTGCTACAATCGGCCTTGTGCAGAACGATATCAAAAAAGTGCTTGCATACTCGACAGTGAGCCAGCTTGGGTACATGTTCCTAGCGCTTGGCGTCGGTGCATGGACGGCTGCGTTTTTCCACGTGATGACACACGCGTTCTTTAAAGCGCTGTTGTTCCTCGGCTCTGGCTCGGTGATCCACGCTATGCACGAAGAGCAGGACATCCAGAAAATGGGTGGTCTGAAAAAATACATGCCTATTACCTCCCGAACATTTCTTCTTGCGTGCTTTGCTATTGCGGGCGTATTCCCGCTGAGCGGTTTTTTCTCCAAAGATGAAATCCTGTGGCACTCATTTGTATCGGGAAATTATATCCTGTGGGGTATTGGCGTGATTACAGCGCTGTGCACGGCGTTCTACATGTTCCGCCTGTACCATCTTACCTTTAGCGGTAAAGAGCGCTTCGATCATCATCATGTGCACCCACACGAGTCGCCGATTACCATGACGCTTCCGCTCATGGTGCTTGCTTTGCTTTCTGCCGTAGCCGGTTTTGTGGGTATTCCCCACGTTATAGGCGAAACTTTTGGTCATATACCGAACTACCTCCAGGAATGGCTGGCACCTGTCTTTGCTACGGCTAATGCCCAGCTTCACGAGCATCATGGCACGGCTGCAATGGAGTGGGGGCTGATGGGCTTTTCGCTGTTAGTAGCGCTTACTGGTATTTTCCTTGCCAGCCGCAAGTATAACACCAATGCCTACAACGCAGCAGAAGGACAGCCCGGAGCTTTTGCCGGTTTCCGCAAACTTTTGTGGAATAAATATTATGTAGATGAAGCCTACTACGGCGCTATTGTCGAGCCTTTGCACAACTCCTCGCGCGCATTCCTGTGGAAGATTTTTGATGTAAAAATTATCGACGGGATGGTAAACGGCTCTGCGGAGCTGGTGCGTATGTCGGCAGAAGGCCTTCGCAAAATCCAGACAGGCGTTGTGCAGAACTACGCTTTAATCATGGTCATCGGTATCGTGGCCGTTATCGGCTGGCTGCTTGTACAGCTATAAACAGCCGTAATTCGTTCTGAACTTCAACTTTTCACGATAAACGACACATTGTATGGGAGCACTGTTAGCGACGCTGTTTCTTCCTCTTGCAGGCGCTATTGCTCTGTTGTTCTACGACAGGGAAATGGGCAAGGGTATTCGGTACTCTGCGCTTGCGTTCTCGCTTCTTACCTTCGTCTGCTCAATCTTTGTATGGCTTGGGTTCGATGCCTCGAATCCAGGGCTTCAATTTGTAATTCAGCAGACGTGGATACCGCAGTTCGACGCCGGTTTCCGCATTGGCTTGGATGGTATGTCGCTGCTTATCGTCATGCTGACAACGTTCATCATGCCGATTTCTATTCTCGCTTCGTTCAATTCCATCCATAAGCGGCAGAAAGAATACTACATTATGATGCTCCTGCTGCAATTTGGCATGACAGGGGTATTTGTGGCATTAGACACGTTCCTGTTCTATGTATTCTGGGAAGTGATTCTGATACCGATGTACTTTCTTATCGGTATTTGGGGTGGGCAGCAGCGCATTTACGCGGCGGTCAAGTTTTTCCTCTATACAATGGTTGGTTCGCTGCTCATGCTTATTGCCATTATCTGGTTGGGCATGTACGCACAGGAGCTTACAGGTTCCTTTACAACGAATTTGCTCATTCTCCGCGATATTGGGCCGCAGATTCCGGCTGAAACCCAGCATTGGATGTTTCTGGCGTTTGCTCTGTCGTTCTGTATCAAAGTGCCGCTATTCCCGCTGCATACGTGGCTTCCCGATGCACACGTACAGGCTCCCACTGCTGGCTCGGTGATTCTGGCTGGCGTGCTGTTGAAAATGGGTACGTATGGCCTTATCCGTTTCAATCTGGAACTTTTTCCGCAAGCCTCAGAATACTTTGCTCCGCTGCTGTGCACGCTGGCCGTGGTAGGCATTATCTACGGTGCGCTTGTAGCGATGGTGCAAACCGATATTAAAAAGCTTGTAGCCTACTCCTCGGTGAGCCACTTGGGGTTCATTGTGCTCGGTATTTTCTCTATGACACCGGAAGGCATCCAGGGTGCAATCATCCAGATGATCAACCACGGTCTTTCTACCGGAGCGCTGTTCCTTTGTGTGGGTATGCTGTATGAGCGCCGCCACACACGCGAGATGTCGGAGTATGGCGGTATTATGAGAATCATGCCCGTGTTTGGTGTGTTTTTCGCTATCGCAATGTTTGCATCGGTAGGGTTGCCCGGGCTCAATGGTTTTGTGGGCGAGTATCTTACGCTGCTTGGCGCATTCCGTTCGCCGTTCCTCAACACGTGGGTCTATGCAATCGTAGGAGCTACAGGCGTTATTTTTGCGGCTGTATATCTGCTTATCATGTTCCAGCGGGTAATGTACGGTACCAACGACAATCCGAAAAACCAGGCGCTGCACGACTTAACCGCCAACGAGTGGTTTCAGCTCGTGCCCGTAACTATTTTTATGATCTGGATTGGCATTCATCCGCCGACATTCATGAAATATTCCGAGCAATCCACGCGTGCGCTTGTCGGCAAAGTGGAGTCGGCTACACGCGGCACAACGGCGTTCACAAAAGAACTCGAACAGCGCACTACCAACGACAGGGCACATCTGCATCCAGAGCCTGCGATGGTAGAACAGCACTAACGGTTCAACGGTCAACAATCAACGTCGATAACAGTATCAACAATGGACACATCCATGTGGAATGAATTTTACGCTGCGCTGCCGTTGTTTCTTATCTCTGCATCGGCTATTGGTGCCATGCTTCTCGATGCTTTTATAAAGGACAGCAGGCGCGCAATCCTTCTCTTTTCGACTCTTGCGCTTGGCGTCGTTGCAGTCGCCTCTGTGCTCGTGTTCCAGCACGAAGGTACTGGCTTTGCCGGTATGATCAAGACTGGCGGCTACCCGTCGTTTTTCGATATACTGTTTGCGCTGGGTGGTATCATGACGATGCTCTCGGCTCATCCGTACTTGGAGCGGAATAACTTCGAGTTCGATGAATTTTACACGATGGTGCTGTTCGCTGTGAGCGGTATGATGCTGATTGCGCATGCGAACAACCTGCTTGTCGTGTTTATCGGCATCGAGGTTATGTCTATCAGCTTTTATGTGCTGGCGGGCTATCTTCGCACGTCGATTCTCTCCATCGAAGCAGCGCTTAAGTATTTTCTGCTCGGCGCTTTTGCCACGGGATTCTTGCTGTACGGTATGGCGCTTATCTACGGCGCTACTGGGTCGCTGGGTTTTCCGGCTATTAGCGCAGCAGTTTCCAGTGGCACTGTAGAGTTTCCCACGCTTCTTCTTATCGGCATTGGTCTTTTGATTATCGGTTTGGGGTTCAAAGCTGCTGTGTTTCCGTTTCACGTCTGGGCGCCCGATGTGTATCAGGGTTCGCCTACAGTGGTGACAGCGTTTATGAGCACGGCTGGCAAGGCTGCTGCATTTAGCGCTTTTCTGCCCCTTATCTCTATCCTGATGCCTGCCAATGCACCGAAAATTCAGATGCTTCTGGCTGTGATTGCCGCAGCGTCGATGCTCGTAGGAAATATCAGCGCCGTTGTGCAGTCCAATATCAAACGCATGCTCGCCTATTCGTCGGTAGCTCACGCAGGCTATATTATGATGGGCTTGGTAGCAAACTCCGAACGCGGTTTGAGTGGTACTATGTACTACCTTGCGACATATCTGTTTATGCAGGTCGGTGCCTTTGTTGTTGTGTCTGTGCTGGAAACAAAAGCCGGAAAAAATCTTGAGATTAAAGACTACATTGGGTTGAGCAAAACACATCCTCTGTTCGCTGCTTTGATGGCTGTGTTTATGTTCTCGCTGGCAGGCATTCCGCCGTTTGCGGGATTTTTTGGTAAATATTATCTGTTTACCGCAGCTATCGAGGCTGGCTATACATGGCTTACTCTTGTCGGTGTGCTGTCGTCGGTGATCTCGGTGTATTTCTACATTGGCCTTGTGGTAGCAATGTACTTCCAAGACCCCGAAGAAGGTGTGGAAAAGTACGAAGCAAAAGCTGGTCTTGCAGGGCTTACGCTGATTGTGGCAACAGCAGGCGTATTTATCATCGGTCTTTTGCCTGTGATTATTTCCAATATTACCGATTCGCTCAGGCTGGTCGCTCAGTCGTTCTAATGTATTGCTTACAATGACTTACTTTGGACAGCGGGCGGGGTTTCCTACCCGCTGTTCGTATTTTAAATCCGACGTGAGCAGGCATGCTCCTGCGGCTTTTCTTTGGGAACGCAATCGGCGAGTGTTGTGTTCTCGGTTTTCTGTGTGTGGCACGGGCGTGGTTTGGCGCACGGCGCGGCGTTGTCGCCGGTCGCACATCCGTTCTGTGGCTGTTCCAGCGCCTTGTGCAAGGGCGCAGAAGCGTGGGCCACACACGGCGGCTGTTGCAGCGCGGTGCGGAGGAAAAGCGCACGAGCAGGGATGTTTGCGCTCATAGCAGAATGGCAAACAACGTCAAATTCTATGTGTTTTAGTGTATTTCGGTGCTAAACAACCGCAGAAAAAGCTCGTATAGAGCGCAAAAGCCGTGAGGTAGACAGGCCACACGGGCAATGTTGAACCAAAGGAGCAGGACAATGGATATAAAAAACTACTACAACTACGCCGACAGTGCCTTAGACCGTTTTCGGAGCTTTCTCCTTCGGCTTGCACATTCACCGATAGCAGGTGGGGTGTTGCTCATGTTCTGTGCCGTTGTATCGCTTGTATGGGCTAACAGCGGCATTGCCGACTCCTACGAAGCTTTGCAGACCACGTTGCTCACAGTTGGTATTGGCAGCGGCATCATATCCAAGCCCATTTTGTTCTGGATCAACGACGGGCTCATGGTGATCTTTTTCTTTGTTGTGGGGTTGGAAATCAAAAGCGAGATTTTGCACGGCGAGCTTTCGTCGTGGAAAAAGGCATCGCTACCAGCTATTGCCGCATTGGGCGGAATGGTGGTGCCAGCGCTGTCGTTTGTCGTGTTCAATGCCGGTACTCCGTATATGAGCGGTTGGGGGATTCCCATGGCTACCGACATTGCCTTTGCTGTGGGCATTCTGGCGCTTCTTGGCAAGCGTGTTCCTCCGGCTCTTCGGATATTTCTTTTAGCGCTTGCCATTGTGGACGACCTCGGCGCGATTGTGGTGATTGCGCTGTTCTACACTTCGCATATATCCTTTGTAGCTCTGGGGCTCGGCCTGCTCGGAATAGGGTTCTTATACCTGCTCAACAGATTGGGCGCGCGCAACCTGGGCGTGTATGCACTTTTTGGCGTTCTTGTGTGGGTGGCATTTCTCAACTCTGGCATCCACCCCACCATTGCGGGCGTGCTGGTAGCCTTTACCATTCCATCGCGACCACCCATTTCCCTTCGCCATTTCTTTAGCGATACGCAGATGCTGTTACAGAGAAGTCGTGTTTTAGACCCCCAAGCCAAGCTGGGAGTGCACCGCAAATATATTACATTCGACGCCATTGGCCGGGGTCTGTATCTGGCAGAGTCGTCGATGCGCCGTGCCGAAAAGGGACTGTACAACTGGGTAAACTTTGTTATTATGCCTCTCTTTGCGCTTTTTAATGCAGGCGTTGTGATATCAGGAGCGAGCTTTGTAGAGAACCTGAGCACACCCATTACGCTCGGCATCGTAGCCGGATTGTTCATTGGCAAGCCAGTGGGCATTTTTCTTTTCTCGTGGGTTGCTTCCAAGCTCCGGCTGGCTTCGTTGCCGGAAAGCCTTTCGTGGAAACAGTTCTTAGGCATGTCTATGCTTGGCGGTATTGGTTTTACTATGTCGCTGTTTATCGCGAGCCTTGCCTACGAGAGTTCGATTACTTATCTCAACGAAGCAAAGATTGGCATTATCATCGGATCGCTACTGTCGGCAGTTGTAGGCCTGCTGTACCTGCGGCGTGTGCTGCCTGTCACCGGAGTAGCACCAAGAGATATACCAGAGCATGGAGCAGCAGCGGACGACGACGAGGCTGTCGTATTTCCCGACACGCTGCCGGAGAGAGAAGAGCACGACGACGAAGATGCACCGAGGCACTGATGTATTGACATTGTTATCAATTTTATTTCTTATGCATTCAACAACCGACATTCCTCTGTTTGCTCTTTTGCCGTTTGTGCTGATGCTCGGCTCTATTGCGGTACTACCGCTGGCAGCGACGCATTTTTGGGAAAAGAACCGCAACAAACTGCTTATATCCGTATTGCTGAGCATGCCTGCAATATTTTTCCTGATAGCCAACCATCTTACTGTGGCAATAGTGCACTCGCTTGTATTCGACTACGTGCCGTTTATTACTTTGCTGGGAGCGCTGTTTGTTATCACGGGTGGAATATTCGTCGATGGCAATATCGAAGCGCGGCCAGCGGTCAACACCGGCATATTGGCGCTGGGCGCAGTGCTGGCCTCGGTGATGGGCACCACAGGTGCTGCCATGCTGCTAATACGACCACTGCTGCACACAAACAAAGGGCGCCAGTACAGAGTGCACACGATATTGTTCTTTATCGGTATTGTAGCTAATTGCGGTGGTTTGCTCACGCCGCTGGGCGATCCACCGCTTTTCATGCTGTATTTGCGCGGCGTACCATTTACTTGGTTCTTTTCGCTTTTTCCTGTGTGGCTGTTTGTTAATACGCTCTTGCTTACGATCTACTTTGCTGTGGATAGTTATTATTTCCGCAGGGAAAGCGATGAAGTGAAGCTCGCCGAGCGCACCAATATAAGCCCGATACGTATCAAAGGACGGCTCAATTTTCTCTGGCTGGCGGGTGTTGTACTCGCCGTAGCATTTCTCAATAAGCAAACATTTCCCACTCTGTTTGCCGGCGAGTGGGCGGGGTTTATACGCGAGGCTGTGATTACTTTGCTAGCTATTTTCTCGCTGAAAACTACGCCGCGTATGGTGCGTATCTCTAACAGCTTTACGTGGGAGCCCATCGAAGAAGTAGCGTACTTGTTCCTCGGAATTTTCGTAACGATGGTGCCGTGTATTCTGTACCTTGAGAGTAATGCACAAGCGCTTGGAGTGACAACCCCGCTGCACTTTTACTTCTCCGCAGGGGGGCTGAGCAGTATGCTGGACAACACGCCAACAGCCGTTACATTCTACTCGTTGGCACTCGGGCTTGTGGAGCAAGGGCTTACATCGCAACACATGGTAGCTGGCATACCCGAGCGTATCTTGTGGGCTATAGCTGTAAGCGCTGTGCTGTTTGGAAGTTTGACATATATTGGCAACGGACCAAACTTCATGATTAAGGCAGTAGCCGAGCACAACAACATAAAAATGCCGAGCTTTTTCCGGTACATTTTTGTATTTGCCCTGCCTGTGCTCTTGCCTGTATTTGTACTTGCGGTGTGGCTGCTGTTATAGAGCCGCCACATTGCTGATTGCCGGAACAGGTGGGAGGATGGACAAGAGCGAGGATATGCGCCGTTGAGCCTATATTTTTCCATAATTCGCATTGTGGCCTTGCAACGTACAGGAGTGCAAAATAGTCCTTGAAATATCTTTTTTAACCGAGTATAATTGCAGCAATTCCCAGAAAAACAGCAATGCAACGCAAAGTGGCTGTTCGGTTCGTATCCGGGGGAGCTCCTGAAGAGATTTTGTGATAATTCCGCCACCCCGGCGTGTGCAGATAGCTATCAGGCTGGCCGAATTGTTGTTGCTCTACAGCTATATTTCCCAAGATTATCTACCGTGTTTGTGAAAAAGATCGTAGCTCAGGCATCGCTGCTCTGGCACTGGTTCGCTGTCGCCAGTTGTGCAGGCTGTGGCGGATAGAATTGGGCAAAGCACGTAGTGTTCGTTTGCACATAGTTTTATGCAAATTGCTGCGCGGTGCGTTCGTCCGCGTAGCATGACTGTAAAACAGTGCGGCAGACGAGCTTATGACCAATCAGGCGAAGCCGGAAGCAGAAGCGCTCTGCTATACGTGCTATATTGGAAGTATGTATTGAAGTGAAGCAAAAAAGTGCTCGTGCCGTACAGGAGCACTGCTAAGCTATCGCTGCTGTGGACTTTCTCTCCTACATCTTTGCGCAAAAGCGCATAATTCCCTACGGGGTCAAGGGCTATGATACAACCGTCGTCAGCTCCAGACGATACGCGCTCTTACGACGAACTTGTCGGGCATATCGAATCGCTAATTGTAGAAGCTATTCATCATATTCGCACTAATCCTGTTCGTCTACAGGAAATTGCCACGGAAATCGGCGATCTCTCTGAAGTGGTCAACTACATGCGCGGTAGAGGATACGCCGAATTTTTTCGCGGTTGTGTGCTGCACCTTCAGTCAAAATTTGAAGAAGCTCTGCCGTACTACACCGTGGCATTAGATATTTTTACTTCTATTCAGGACATGGAAGGCGTGCGCTACGCCTTTCGGTACTTGGGGCTCGCGCACCATCTGCTGTGCCGATACGAATGGGCGCTCAACTACTACCGACAAGAGCTGGGGATAAGAGAGCGCTTTTTCGAGATAGATGTTGCTGGCATGGCTGGTACACTTACCAACATTGCTACCATTTACTTGCTCATAGGGCAGTACGACACCTCCATGCAGCACTATTTGCATGCTCTGCGCCTGATGGAACAAGAACAGGACCACAGGATATACCCAAGCATCATGAGCAATATTGCCAACCTGCACATGGCGCTTGGCGAGTACGACCAGGCATTAGAGTATCAGTATCATATACTCGGGATTTACCAGAACAGCGGCGATGAGATCGGCGAGGCTAATACGCTGCTCAATATGGCGTGGAACAACAACCGCCGTGGGGCATACGACGAAGCATTTCTGTGCAGCAATCGCGCATTGGAGCTCTTCGAGGCACAGGCAAATACAAAAAAGATGGCAATTGCACAATTGTACACCGGGCAGATATACATGAGCACGCACCAGTACAAAGAAGCGCTTGTGTTTTTTGAACAGAGCTATAACATCGCGTATGAAATCGGCGACCGTAAAAACTGCATGGATACTCTGCGAGCCATAGGAGATATGCGTACTGCACAGGGGGAAATCAGCTCGGCAGTAGAGTACTACAGGCAGGCTTTGGCAATAGCTCAGGAAATCGGTATAAGCCAAGCGGAGTATGAGCTTTGCGAACTGCTCGCCAAGGCTGAGGCTCGCGCTGGGAATGCAGAAGCAGCGCTATTGCACTACCAAGAATATGTCCGGATAAAAGAAAGCGTAATCAACGAGCGCCGCTTACAGGCGATCAGCGAAATGCAGGTGCGGTTTAATGCCGAACAGGCAGAAAAAGAGAAGGAAATTTACAGGTTGAAAAATGTAGAGCTCGCCGAAGCCCTTCAGAAAGTAGAGCTGCTGAACCAAGACCTTACCGAGGCAAACAACGAGAAAAACGAGCTGATGGGCATTGTAGCGCACGACCTGAAAAATCCTATTACAGGGCTTTCTATGGCGCTCTCGCTCGTAGAAAATCACTGGTCGCGCATGACTGCACAGGACGTGCTGTACCAGATAGGCCGCATGAAACAAACAGTGCTGCGCATGGGGCAAATTGTGGCCAAACTGCTCGATATCAATATGATAGAATCTGGCAAAATGGTGCTGGACCCAGTGGCGTTCAACCTCAATGAAGCTATTCGCTCAGTGGTAGACGACTATGAAATCAGGCTGCGCGAAAAGGAGATACATATCCATTGCAAGTCGGTGCCGGATGTTGTGCTGGTGTATGCCGACTGGGAGTACACACTGGAAGTGCTCGACAATCTTGTGTCGAATGCTATAAAATACTCGCCTTATCGCACAGATGTTTTTATACGTGTGTTGGTGGATGCTGCTGTGGCACGGGTAGAAGTACAGGATAGCGGACCCGGTATTGCTGCTGCCGACTACGAGAAGCTCTTTAAAAAATTTGCACGCCTCGATGCCCGGCCAACTGGGGGTGAAAGCTCAACAGGGCTGGGGCTCTCTATTGTAAAAAAATTAGTGGAAAGCATGAATGGCAATGTGCGGTACGACAGCCGCCCCGGGGTGGGAGCCACATTTATTATCGAGCTGCCACTGGCGTGATACGGGGCGGGGAAAAAGCAGGGGAAATTCCCTCATTCTTGCCAGTCGAAACCCATCGTGTACAGGTAGACTTTATCATCGAGATTCAGCCCATAAAGCTCCTGCATAATTGCCACGCAGAGCTGCGGTAGATTATTACCTTCTACCCTTAGGGATTGCACCCCATTGTTTTGTCGCTGATCTACTGTGTAGTTCATAGACTCTGCCAGTTGCACGAAACGCGAACGATCCTCAATATTTCGCGGTGTTCGCAAGAGCCAGTCAAAGCCAGCATGGGAATTCTCCACCGAGAACTGTAGATTGACAGCATCATTCGGAGCGGGTCGATCCGATGAACTAAACACAAAAACAGCGAAACTTCCTTCCTGAGCTTGTGCTTCCATTTGTGTAAAGACACTGTACACCCGGCTAATATGCACATGAGAACATTCGGGCTCGGAGGCTGAAGATCGGTTTGTTTTCTTCTGCCACATTGTTTTTTTCGGATTCATTGTTTTTACAATGACAATCACGAGAACAATAAACGCGATAACAAGCATGAGCGAATCCTTCTACATCACTGATGAGAAACAAAAAGGTGTTCTGTTGTCGACGCTGGATTTACAAATCCGCCGTGCAGTGCGAGCATTTTGTGGCTTTGATCGGAATTGCCGAAAGGCAGTACGGACAATCTTTCGTCGTTGGTTCGGCAGCGGGCGCTTCTTCTTTGCTCTTGAGGCGGTTTGCAGTCCTTACGACCATGAACACGGCAAAAGCGACGATCAAAAAGTTGACAATATCGTTGATAAACGCGCCATATGCCAGCACCGGAATACCCTGTGCTTTTGCATCTGCTACAGAGGCTGGAATGCCTTTTGCGCTGTCTAACACAATAAATAGATTGGAGAAATCAACCTTGCCAAGCAGCATGCCAATGGGAGGCATGAGCACGCCATCGACAAGAGAGGTAACGATTTTGCCAAATGCCGCACCTATGATTACTGCCACGGCGAGGTCCATAACATTGCCACGGGCGATAAACGCTTTGAACTCTTTCCACATAGCGGTTTTCCTGAATATATGCAAAACTGTATTGAAATGGCTGATACTCTATCTCGACCGTCATCCTACGTGCTTACCACAGCCAATAGCGGCTGTTTATGCCTTTTCCCGATGGGTACTCTCGAAAAACGTGATCAGGTTATTGTCTGGGTCCAGCACTGCAAATTCCCGCAGACCGTACCATTTGTCGGCCAGCGGGCCATTGGGATGTATGATGCCCAGCGGCTGAAGAGTGCTGTGCAGTTCGTCGATGCCTTCTATACCTATGCGGCAGCTTGCCGTACCGGCGATAAACGACTCTGCACCCGATACAATGGGCTGCCAGTGCTTGCGCGTGCGCCAACTTTCGTCGCTGGCTAACCACAGGTGTAGCTCTGCGTGATCGCGGCAAATAATCGCAAAACCTGCTTCTCGGTAGCCCGGAGTAAAGCCGAGTTTGTCGCAGTAAAACGCCATGCTTTTATCCATGTCTGCAACAGGAAAAGCTGGTATAGTAGACAACATTCTCATCGAAGTTCCATTCTATGAAGCAAGCCAGTGGCTTGGGGCTACCGGTAGAATTGTCCCAAAATATCATTTGCGGGGAAAATAGCAAGTAATCATTGTTTTTCGGCTGTGCAAAAGTACCATAGCGGAAGCTGATGTCATCGGTGTGATGGATTACTTGTGAAGCTATGCAGTTGTAGTGTCGCGCGGGGAATTATCAACAGTTCGTTTACGGAGTTGGGTGTTTTGTCGTAGTGATGGCAGGCGCCACCAGGGTACTGATGGATGGTCGTGGTGTTCGTAGTGATAGCCAAAATGGTAACAGGCGAGGAACGACAGCACAGCGGAATAGTTGCTGCTGCGGGCGTGGTGCGGATTGCCGTAGCCTTCGGCGGGCTGGCGGTGAGGCAGATACGTGCCAAAGTAAAAAAGCTGGGCGGTGCTCAGCAGGGCAGGCGCTACCCAAAATAGCAGCAGATTGCTGAGTGGAATACCTGCGAGATGGTGGAGGATATTGAACGCAATGGCCATGCCTACTATCTGGCGCCACGACATATAGCCGAGCATAAAATGCGCGTACCACCGCATAAAGCCCGTGTGCCGACCATCGTGGTAGTCTGGATCGCCTTCGCGTGCGGGGTGCCTGTGGTGTTCAAAATGCTTGGCCTGTAGGTGTCGGTAGTCGAAGAGCGCGTACAGCACAATAGCTACACTGCCAATAGCTCGGTTGAGCGCTGGATAGCCGGGCGCTACTGTGCCGTGCATAGCGTCGTGTGCGGTAATAAAGAGGCCAGTATAGAGAAATGTTTGCAGAAGGAATGCTACAGGGATGAAGGCGAGAGAAAAGTGATTGAGATCGGCGGAAAGAAGCCAGATGAGGCTGGCGAGCCAGAGGCTGAGAAGAGCAAAGGCCAGAGCGAGACCTGTGGTAGTATCATGTGGTTTCATGAGGCTCCTATGGCTACAAGCGCAAAGTACAATGCCTGTGCAAAATAGGCGTGGAGAGCTACAAGCGGGGCTTTTCCTGCGAACAATTGGAGCCGAAAGCCTATGTAGGCAAAGACAAAGCTCACGCCAAACCAGGCGATATAATTTTGTAGCGGGATGCTTTCGCCAAACCAGTGCCAATAGCCGAGAGCTATTGCTGCGGGCTCCATCAGAACGTCAAAAATCATCATAAACAGAGCGGTCATCAGCGCACCGGCAAATGGGTTGAGGCGCAGGGAGCGCGGTGTTGAGCGGGTGACAATGGCAACAGAGCACAGCATCATGCCAAGCCAAGCAAAACCAATGGCCAGCGGCACCGGGCCTATGAACGGCGCAAGGAGACTGCCATACTCGTAGTGCCCAAATACCAAGCCGGTGCGCACGCCAAGGGCTTCTACGCCAATTCCCGCTGCTACTACGCCTATGCACCACAGCGCAAAATTCCTCTGTCGCAGGCGCGGTGATTGAGTGTCGATAAGCAGAGGAAGAGCGTATAAATGCCAGTATTCGTAGGCAAGCCACAGGCTGATACCAACGATCATCGGAACAGCGAGCACCTGCATTGTATGCTGAAATACATGCAGCACATGCCACAATCCCCCCGCTATGAGCAACAGATACAACGCAAGTAGTTTTATCCTATAAGTATTCATCATTCCTTCTGTACAGCATTGTGCGCTGCCGCTGTTACCCGCCCAGCTACATTGAGCTGCTCGATCTGAGCTCCTCGTCTCTGTAGCTTTATTCCTCAAACGGCCTGTAGACTGTGAATTGTTCCCGATAGCAGAGAAGCACCAAAAACAACAGCCCTTGTGCATCTGGTTCCCGTTTGGAGAGAATTATGGCAGTTTTCGTCCTGCTTTGATCGCCAAATTCCAAGCCACATCGCGTTTCTGGCTGGGGTCGCCCCACACGCTTTGCAGCGCGGGCATTATAAGATCGAGGGGGTTTGAGCGGTTGAGAGCTATATAGTGTTGTGTAGCCGACCAGCTCATGAAGAATCCCGCCAGTTGTTCTAATGTCCAAAGTACCTGGCTTTGTAGCACAGGTGTATCTATCAGGGGAAACGGAAAGGGGAGCGTTGTATAGCGATTGGCTACATGCCGTATTTCTTTGGCCCAGTAGCCATCTAATATGCCTGTTTCGTAGCGAGCTACAACGGCGTCGATATCGGGCGCAATAGTAGTGCTGTGGTATGTCCAGAGTGCGAGCACGCCACCGGGCTTCAGCACGCGGTGTACCTCTTGGTAAAAAGCGTCGTGGTTGAACCAGTGCGCGGCGGTGGCCACGGTGATAAGGTCTACGGAGCTATCGGGTAGGCCGCTGTGTTCGGCAGGAGCGACGCGATAGCTGATGCGGTTGTGAGCCACAGCATTGCGTATCTGCTCCTCGCTGGCATCAGTAGCGATAATATGTGGGAAATATTGAGCAAGCGATACCGCAGCTTGCCCATTGCCCGTAGCACAGTCCCACAGGGTAGCGTCTTTTGGTACGAGTGAGGCCAGCCAGCGAAACAGGCTATCTGGATAGCCCGGGCGAGCCTGCCTGTACACTGCCGACTGCCGGGAAAAGAGGTCTTTGAAGTGTTGTCCTGTTGCTGTCATAAATGCTCCATAGAGGAAAAAGTGCTACAAAAGTGCAAAAAGGTGGCGACTGAGCCAAGCGGAGTGGTGATGTAATGCGGAGTGGGGCGGAAGTATTGGCAACGAGCTATAGGGGAATGCAGAACATCAGCAGGGCGCAGAAGGGCGAACTTCACGCTCCGATTGTGCGACCGGTGACAGCGCCGCGCCGTGCGCCGCAAAGACGGCTGTGCCACCTATCAGCGATTCTTCTTTGGGAGGAACATTTTCGGGCGTAATTTTGCAGCTTAATCCGCCGCCGGTGTAAGCCGCGCGCTCTTATTGCATTGTTATCCTACGAACTGCAATGACCAGAGGACCGATCTCCCAGTTTATCGAACATCATTACAAGCACTTCAATGCAGCGGCACTTGTCGATGCAGCGAAAGGCTACGAAACGCATCTGGCCGAAGGCGGTAAGATGATGGTAACGCTTGCGGGCGCAATGAGCACAGCCGAGCTCGGCAAATCGCTTGCCGAAATGATCCGGCAGGGCAAGGTGGACATTATCTCGTGCACCGGCGCTAACCTCGAAGAAGATATTATGAACCTTGTAGCGCATTCGCACTACAAGCGCGTGCCGCACTACCGCGACTTGAGCCCACAAGATGAGTGGGAACTGCTGGAAAACGGCTTTAACCGCGTTACCGACACTTGTATTCCGGAGGAAGAAGCTTTCCGCCGCATACAGAAGCACATTTTCAAATTGTGGAAGCAGGCCAACGACAGTGGCGAGCGGTATTTACCGCACGAATACATGTACAAAATGCTGCTTTCCGGCGAGATGGAGCAATATTACGAGATCGACCCAAAGGATAGCTGGATGATTGCCGCTGCCGAGCGCAATCTGCCGATTATCTGCCCGGGCTGGGAAGACTCCACAATGGGTAATATTTTTGCTTCGTACTGTATCAAGGGCGAGCTTCTGCCCTCGACCATGAAAAGCGGTATTGAGTACATGGTGTGGCTGGCCGACTACTACACGAAAAACTCCGGTGGCAAGGGCATTGGCTTTTTCCAGATAGGCGGCGGTATTGCAGGCGATTTCCCGATCTGCGTGGTGCCGATGCTGTATCAAGATATGGAAATGCACGATGTGCCGTTCTGGAGCTACTTTTGCCAGATTTCCGACTCGACAACGAGCTATGGCTCGTACTCTGGCGCTGTGCCCAACGAAAAAATTACGTGGGGTAAGCTCGACATCAACACGCCAAAATTCGTGATTGAGTCGGACGCTACTATTGTAGCACCGCTGATTTTTGCGTGGTTGCTCGGCTGGTAATGTGCTGTCGTAATAGGTTTATACGGCCCGCCTCAGAGCGGGCTTTTTTTGTTGGTTGGACGAAATAATAGATTGGTAAACGCACCGGGGCAACGCTGAGTAGTTCTGCTCTTTCTATCAATGCACGGCGCTGGGCTGGTTTAACGGGCACACAACCTTGTAATAAACTCTCTTGTGCGGCTGCCAAAATCCTCCACGATATAATCCGCAGCGCTGATATCCTGATAGCCAGAGTTGGGATTGCGAAAAGCTATACATATCATTCCTGCGGCTTTTGCGGCCTTTACTCCATTTGCCGAATCTTCGACAACAATACACTCCTGTGGAGCTCGGTTCATCTTTTCGGCAGCCAGCAGGAATACATCGGGATTGGGTTTGCCGCGCTTTATCTCTTCGCCTGTTGTTCGTACATCAAAGTATGGCAGCAGACCAATGGTGCCGAGTATCAGATCGGCGTTTTTTCTCAGAGAAGAAGTGCCAAGAGCGAGAGGAACACCGCTGTCGCGCAGAACTGCCAGTAGTTCGGGTGTGCCTTCTATCGCTTGCAGATTCGATTCTTGTAGAAGCTGAAATTTCAATTCTTTTTCTCTGTGAACCAGTTCCTCCACAGTAGCAGAGAGCGCAAATTTTTCGCGGATGAAGCTCCACATAGCGACGGCGGAAATACCAACAAATGCCTGGTGTTCTTCCATCGAAATATCGGCACCGAGCTCGCGGAAGAACTTTTGGTTCATGCTGATATACAAAGGCTCGCTGTCGACCAGCACACCGTCCATGTCAAAAATAACAGCTTTCATTGTTGTTGTTCTTGTGATACATCAGTGTTGGGAGCGGAAAATACGTTGGGCAGCGGAAACATTGCAATGCGCGATGTTACTTTTTTCGGCGCAGCACGTCGACAACGCTGTTGATTGATACACCACCCTTGAGCAGAGTGTGCCCCCGTTCGCCTGCAATGATGCGTTGTTGGAGGTCGGCCAGCAGGTTGTGCTGTACTGTTTCTAAAAGCTCGGCGTTTGGCGCCGATGAAGCGTTGCATACAAGCGGAGAGCCAAACAGGAAAAAAACATCGGGAAGCTGTTCGCCGAGAAACTCACAGCGTATGGCCAGGGGGACAATGGTAAGGGGAGCCTTTGCACGTGTGAGTATGTGCTCTGCACCACGGCGGTATCCCAGCGGTCGAATATGCGAAGGAAGAAGCTCGCCCTGTGGAAACATGCACACAAGCGGCGGTGGTTGCCCGCTGAGTACCGAAGCCGTGTACTGAAGAGTTTCGGCTACTGAGCGCGGGGAGCCCGGGCGAACGGAGTACGCACCCAACCGCGTAAAAAAACGATACTTTTGTAATTGCTCTTCGAGCATCATCAGGTAAAAAGGCCGCTTGAAGAGCTGCTTATTCAGCGCAAAGGCAAAAAATCCGTCCCACCATGTGCTGTGGTTAGGAAGCAGCAGGACGGGCAGCTCGCTGTGCACAGCCGGTATGTCGCCCAGCAGAGCAAGCGAATGGAAATGGCGGCGGAACAGAGAGCGTAGATAGACTTCAAAAATACGCTCTGCCGTGCGGCTGTGTCGGGCCTGTATCATCATTGTTTTTTGTTGCAGAATGCGCGCACTCGTTTGTTATCTGGCTGGCGAGAACGCGTGTAGACGCTCTTGGAGCGACAAAGCTTTCGAGCGCAGAACTTCGCGCAGAAGAATTCCAACTTTGGTGCTCTGCGATACAAAAACGCGCCCGAGAAACGGATTGTAGTCGCGCAATTCAAGCCTGTGCAGAATACCTCTGTATATCTTGCTCGCCGAATAGATAGCAAATTGTGTATTGACGGGCAGAAGAGCAATACCTTCCTGCGCTTGGCCATAATACTGGTGGGCACGTTCTGCTTGGAACTTCATGAGTTCGCGCAGTTGCGGTGTCATACGTTCACCTATAATATCTCCTATGGCGACGCCAAACTGCTGCATTTCCTCGCGTGGTAAATAAATTCTGCCTCGGTCTTTGTCTTCGCTGATATCGCGCAGGATATTCGTAAGCTGCATAGCAATGCCCATCTGTGCAGCATAGTCGAAGGCGGAGTCGTGCCTGTAGCCCAGCACATGAGTCATCATCAGCCCTACCACTGCTGCCACGCGATAGCAGAACACCGAGAGCTCGCCGAATGTGTCGTAATGCTTGTGCGTAAGGTCCATCTGCACGCCTTTTATCAAGTCGAGCGGATATTCTAATGGAATGCCATAGCGTCGAGCTGCAATAATAAAAGGCCGTACAATGGGGTGTTCCGACTCGCCTGTGCGGTAGGCTGTGTGCAGCTCTTCGGCAAGCATGTCGAGCTCCTGCACGAGCTCTTGCTGTGAGCGTTCGCGAGGGTTGTCGATCAGGTTGTCGCTGTAGCGGCAAAAAGCATACACAGCAAACGTTGCCCAGCGTTCATTGCGCGGCAATACACACGCCGAAAAGTAAAAGCTGCGCGAGTAGAACGCCGTCAGCCTGCGCGCGTGCTCGAAGTCGAGCTTACAGTGGTCTTCTTTCCAGAATTGCATAGTATTTACCAGTACACACCGTTAATGGCTTCTTGTGAAATTATCAATCAAACATGTTGAGCTATATGGCACGGGCGTTTTTGCCCGGGAGCCCGGTCGCTGTCACCGGTCGCAGGACCCGCTTATCTGTTGCCCGGCTGCCTGGCGCCAAGTAATGCGGTTGAGGCCGGGCGGCCACGCGGCGGCGGTGCTGCGCGGTGCAGAGACAAAGCGCCAGAACGGAGAGCGAAGCGCCTTATCTCGCTTTTTCTGCTCCGACCGATGAAGCCGGAATTCCTGCGTGTGCGGCAAAATCGCTGAGCAGTACCTTTTCTGTCGCTTCGGCAGTAAGAAGCACGCCCGGAACTCCTGCGCCGGGATGAGTGCCTGCTCCCACAAAGTACAGGCGCTCGATATCTTCACTGCGATTGTGCGGTCGGAAATAAGCAGTTTGCAGTAAATGCGGCTCTACGCCCCATGCGCTGCCGAGGAAGGAATTGCGCTCTGTGCGGAAATCATCGGGCGTAAATAGTTCCAACACTTCGATGTTTGCGCGCAGGTCTTCCATGCCAAAATCTTTTTCCAGAAAGTCGAGCAGACGCTCGCCATAGGTGTGTTTTGTCGTTTCCCAATTTGTTCCCGACGCGAGATTGGCAACTGGTACTAGTACGTACATGCTTTCGCAGCCGGGCGGCGCCATTGCCGGATCGGTGCGAGTAGGCACGTGCAGGTACATGGAGAAATCCTCGGGCAGAATGTGCCGGTCGAATATATCGTACACGAGCTCGCGGTATCGCTCTGAGAGTATCAGCGTATGGTGGAGCAACTGCGGGTATTGTTTTTTTACGCCGATGTACAGCAGGAAGGCGCTCATGGAATACTTAGTAGAATGCAGGCGCCGATCCGACCATTTACGGCGCTGTTCCGGAGCGATGAGATCGCTGTAGGTATGGACAATATCGGCATTGGAAATCACGGCATCGGAGGCGAATTGTTCGCCCGATATTGTTTCTACACCACATGCACGGCCATTGCTCACGAGTATGCGTTGTATTTCCGATGATGTTTTGATAGTGCCGCCGAGCTCTGTAAATAAGCGCTGGAACGCTTGCACGAGCGAGTACATACCGCCGGTGGTAAACCACACTCCGCCTGCTTTTTCTAAATACGGTATCATCAGGTACACCGACGGAGCGCGGAAAGGATTGCCACCTATAAACAGCGGATGAAAAGAGAAGCAGAAGCGGTGGCGTGCATCCTTAAAATATTTTTTTACAAATGAGTAGGCGGGTTTGAGAGCTCCCAGACGAAGCGCTTTTGGCAGAAAGCTCGCCATTGTACCAAGGTCCATAAACGGCGTAGCTCCTAGGCCATCGGTAATAACGGCGTCGTAAATCTTGCGAGTGTGGGCCATGAACTGGTCGTAGGCAGCAGCATCGCCAGGATGGAACTGCGCCATTGCTTGCTTCATTCTATCGGCGTCGCCTGTGTAGTCGATAAACGTACCGTCGTGGAAGTAAATGCGGTAGTACGGGTCTAATGGTATAAGATCGAGGTAGTCCTCCATGCGCCGCCCCGCGCTTGCAAACACACTGCGAATAATATCGGGAGCAGTAATAAGCGAAGGGCCCATGTCGAATGTATAGCCATTCTTTACGAGCTGCGACGCATGGCCACCTACGCGCTCATTTTTCTCGAAAATTGTCACCTGAAATCCCCGGGCTTGAAGTCGTATAGCTGCTGCCAGACCGCCAAACCCCGAACCTACTACTGCAATACTGTGCATAACTCTCACTGGGATGTTGTTGGAAATCCGTGGCTATAACACAGCTTCTTGCGAGTTCGTTCCGGAGCGTAGCTAAAAAGCTGATGTTAAAGACTGAAGAGTAAGAATTTTCCGATAGGCATATCGGACAATTTCCTACTGCTAAAACGGTGATCTTCTTACTTCCGAATCCGCCATGCTCCTATATCAATTTGCTGCGGTGCTCTGTAATTTGGTACGGGAAAGGGTAGTTGTCGCACAGCAGCAGTGTACCGACAACTACGGCAGGGGAATGCGTTGCCGTGTCTATGGTATGAGAGATATTTATATGGAGTTGGAATATTGGTATTGGGGTCTTCCGATACCATTTGGAGAAGGAACATCGGCATTGCATAGTTGCCACACTAATAATTGATAGTGGCATGTTCATAAACCTTTTTTTATCCTATCGGGGAAATAATATGAAACTGCTTGTAGGCATTTTGTGTGCTGTTCTTTTTACAGTTGTTGGTACAACAACAGACGCACATGCGTACCTCCTTACCAACAGCACATCGGCGCCAGTGAATGGCATTCAGATCCGGACGAGCTGCGGTATATTTGGGGTTTTTAACCTTCCCCCGGGGCCTAGCTCAATTAACGTTCCCATTCCGACTAGTTGTAACGTGGGAGGTATCCTGTACAGCGGGATGTTCTTTCCCGTAGGCTATTCGGGTCCTGTGCCTCCGCCTAATCCGCCGAATGGTGTTACGGTAACCTCCACCGGTGCTACATTTTGGTAGGCTGCGATATGGACATTTACGCAGTTGCAAAGTTGTAATAGTATTCTGCGGCAATCACATGATTCCTGCACCTCCTGGTAGACAGCATGCTGTGAGGTTCGTACATGCACTATTAGTATAGTAAGGGCCGCGACAGGGGAGTAAGCTGCGGCACTTATGGTATGAGTGGTATTTATATATAGTTGGATTATTGGCATCAGAGACTTCTGATGCCAAGTGGAGAAGGTACAGCAGAAAATACTGCTGGATCACTTGATAACGGATAAGCCCATATTCAAGGACTACTTGCGCTTGCGGCTACACCTGCACCGTGCAGCAATCAAGTTAGAGACTTCTGGGGTATGATGTGCCAAGCCCTGTTCGTGGATATCTGATAATGCTTTGTAAAGGGCAAAGGCGTTACCTGTAGAAACAATGCGGTGCCGCCTCTTTGTACATCGGCATTGTGCAGTCGCTACACCAATAGATGGTGTTTATTTATTAATTGTTTTTCCATCGTTTCGGGGAGATCATATGAAACTGCTTGTAGGTATTTTGTGCGCTATTCTTTTTGCAGTTGTCGGTACGACAACAGACGCACAGGCGTATTTCCTAACCAACAACACGCCTGTCCCGGTGAATGGTATTATTATCCGGACGACCTGTGGTCCATTCGGCCCCTTTAACCTTCCTGCAGGCCCTGCGACAATTAACATCCCAATTCCTGCCAATTGTAGAGTAACGGGAATTATGTTTCGCGGTGCATTCTTTCCTATAGGCTATACAGGTCCTGTTCCTCCGCCTAATCCGCCGAATGGTGTTACGGTAACGCCGAATGGCGCTACATTCTGGTAGTACATGGCGGCGCGGGCATTTGTGCAATTGCAAAAGAGCGCAAGTGCTTCATTGTGGCCATTAGTTAAGCATTGTATAAAGAGTCAAAGCCAACTCGGCAATGACACGATTTCTGCAACACTCTATGCACAGTGAACTATGTACCCGATGTTTTTCATAGCAAGTAGAAAATATGAGGGCGAGATACACAGACAGCACGAGGCAATGTCCATTGCTCTATGTGTTGTTTGTGTATGCTCTTGTTTGCCGTGCTGGAGTTGCATGTCCAATTTCAACAGAGGGTTGTACAGCAGTGTGCAACTCTCTATTGTATATCAACAGCAATAGTGCAAAATCTTGTTATACAGAGAGTACTCAGTGGTAGACAACACCTCGCAATCCACACACAGAACCGGTGGTTCACCGTTGTCTGGAAATTTATTAGGTGTTCCCACGCATGTACCAAATTTTTACTGGATTTTGTTCCGCTCCTTACTATTGCTGTTATCCGCAGTCTCATGAATTCCCAAGCTGATACTCTATTGTATCGGTTGTTGCTTGGCCGGGGAAGCCTTGCAGCAGGTTCCCATTTCCCATTTTTCATTTACTCTTCATTAGGGGTTTTTTATGAAATTTGTCAACAAACTCACAGGGCTACTTGTTGCAGCCTTCATCATGGTGCTGAGCATTGCGGCTACAGAGTCCGTGCAGGCACAGCCGTACACAGTGTGTAATAATACCACAGTTCCAGTAGCTGTGTGCCTTCAGGCCAATTGTGGTGGTGTGATTGTCAATATTGGCCCTTGTCCTGCTATTATTCCGCCCGGCGGATGCTTTACATGGCCAGTTCCGGCTGCTTGTGTTGTAACAGGCGTTACTGTTGGCGGTGTCTTCTATGGCGTGCCCGCTGCTATACCGTTTTGCTATGGTGTGCTCGCACCTCCGCCGAACTGGGTATGCTATACAGGTGGTGTACCTCAGGTGATTATCCGGTAGAATTTTTGCTGTGCTGGGAAGTTTGGGCGGATTGTTCGCTCAGGCTTTTATTTCCTTGTTGCTGGCATCAGGGAGACGAGATTGATATCTATCAGCCAGCGCTGTATCAGGGGAAAACACAATTCATCATTATTATTTTTTAGGAGCTATTATGAAATTTTTCATTGGCGCTATTTGCGCAATACTTTTTGCTGTGCTCAGCCCAACGCCTGATGCACAGGCACAACCGTATGTTGTTTGTAATAATTCTAATGTTCCAGTATCAGTATGTGTGCGCGTCAATTGTGGTGGCGCCGTGGCATTTCTCGCTCCCTGCCCGGCGATGATCCCACCCGGTGCATGCTTTACTTGGAATGTTCCCGCAGCTTGTGTGGTAACAGGTGTACGAGTGAATGGTGTGGCTTATCCAGTGCCCGCTGTTTTCCCGTTTTGCTATCCTGTAGCAGCACCTCCGCCCAATTGGGTATGCTATACCGGAGGAGTGCCTCAGGTTCGTATTCAATAGGCCTGTTTTCTTTTCGAGAGCCTGTACGCACGCCGTGCAGGCTCTCGGTGTGTACGAGAAGAATATTCTATCGATAAATTTTAATCACTGCCATCATTAGGAATAAGTATGAAATTTTTTAGTGCTTTTCTTTGTGCGATTCTGCTCACTGCTCTCGGTTCGATCAGTGCACAGGCGCAAATCTATGCTGTCTGCAATAACTCTACAGTAGCAGTAGCTGTTTGTATTCATGTGAACTGTGGTGGAGTTGTAGGTACTCTTGCACCTTGCCCTGCTCTCATTGCGCCGGGTGCGTGCTTTACCTGGAATGTGCCTACAGGCTGTGTGGTGTCGGGCACAAGAGTAAACGGTGTTTTTTATCCAGTGCCCGCTGCTTTCCCGTTTTGTTATCCTGTAGCTGCACCACCGCCCAACTGGGTTTGCTACTCCGGTGGAGCTGCTGTTGTGCAGGTGGTAATACGGTAGTGTTCGGGTGTTTATAGCTCACATAGAGATCGTATGTGTGCTTCTTTTGTGGAGAACCAGTCTGTCTATGTGGCATAGTGTCATTTTTTCATCTTTAGTTGTATGTATTCTATGAAGATTTTTATCAGTCTTCTCTGCACTCTGTTCTTTGCTGTGCTCGGCTCGTCGAGCACGCAGGCACAAACTCCTTATACGGTCTGGAATTCCAGTCCCGGTACTACTGTTAGTGTTTGTCTGCAAATTAACTGCGGCGGTATCCTTTCTCTACTTGCTCCATGCTCCGTGTCGCTTGCTACGGGGGTAGGACAAACCTGGACTGTACCTGTGGGATGTGCTCCGGTAGCTGTTCGTGTCAATGGTACGCTCTATCCAATTCAAGCTCCTGGCGTTTGTCTACCGCTTGCACCTCCAAATCCTCCAAACAGGATATGTTTTGGCTTGAACGGAGCAGATATTTCAAACTAACAGCTCTGTGGCTGAATGAGTTCTTTTCTTTGTATAATTTTTATCAGGATTATATCATGAAATTTTTCAGTGCTCTTCTCTGCGCCATGCTCTTTGCCGTGTTCGGCTCGGCTGCTGTAAAGGCGCAAAATTATACTATATGCAATAGCAGCCCGGTTGCAGTTAATGTGTGCCTGATCGCCGACTGCGGTGGCATAAGCACAACTCTTGCACCGTGCCCTATGCTGCTTGTTCCCGGCCAGTGCTTTACATGGCCAGTACCCGCTGGATGTTTTGTCACCGATATCGATGTCAATGGCAATCTCTATCCAGTTCAGCCCGCCGGTACGGTTGTACCAATTGTTCCGCCGAATCCCCCGAACTTCCTTGTGTTTGGTGTGTTTGGCATAGACAGTGCAGAAATTCAATAACAGCTCCATAGAGGAAAAAGGCTCGAATACATCGAGCCATGTGTCGCAAAATCTTTTTTATAGTTCTATCGTGTAGGAGTTCATATGAAATTTATTAGTGGGCTTGTCTGTGCTATTCTTCTTGTGGTGCTTGGTGCTGCAACCGAAGCAAAAGCAATTACATACTATCTGGGCAATAGTAGCCCCGCTGCCGTAGCAGGTGTGTATATACAAACTTCCTGTGGACCATTTGGTCCGTATAATCTGCCCGCTGGTACTGTAACGCCGGTGGCGATTCCAGCCGTTTGTACAGTAACTGGTATTATCTACCAAATGATGTTTTTCCCGGTTGGGTACGATGGTCCGGCACCTCCTCCGAATCCGCCCAATAGACTGATCGTAACGCCTGCAAGAGCAGTATTCTTATAAATACTTCCGCGCTTGTCCAAATGTAGTTCTCTATTCCTTTTTTATACATTCTTTATTTTGGGGAATCCATTATGAAAATTCTTATCGGTCTTATTTTTGCTATTGTTGTGACTTTGGTTGGTACAACCGAAGAAGCACATGCGTATTATCTCGGTAATAGCACTCCGGTCGTAGTGAACAATGTGTTCATTTCTACAAGCTGTGGTCCGATCGGGCCTTTTAACCTTTTGCCTAATACTGTGATTAATGTGCCCATTCCCGTAGGCTGTGTGGTGACAGGCGTGATCTACCAAGGTCTAATGTATGCCATCGGATTTAACGGCCCGGTGCCGCCGCCGAATCCGCCGAACAGACTCGTTGTTACAACTGGTAGAGCTGTGTTTACTATATAGAAACACCTCGGTACCATCCCTTGCAGGTTTTCCATTCATGACCTATTAATTACCTGTTTGAACAGAGCGGGCGGCGTTAGTTGTCCGCTCTGTTTTTTTAGTACATTCACTTGCGTATTTCTGTAGCACAGGCATCGCTGTTGCGCCCGTGTAGTCGCTGTCACCTGTCGCAGTTATCGTAAGCTCGTCCTCGCACCGTTCCTACGGTAACAAATGCGAGGACGTCGGCCGCGTTTAGAAGCAAGCATTCCCGTAAATTTTATCCATATAAACAACTGTAGAAGCGCCTGTGCCACACAAGAGTGGGAGTTCTTCTATCCTTGTGTAATGGGGGGGATTGCCAGTAAAAGAGCAGGTGCAGTATAGCTGCTGCACAATTCCTCTCCAACTGCCGCTGAGTGAACAGCCGGAATCATCTACGGAACGGTAGGAATCATCTACTGAATGGTAGGAATTATCTATGGATGGGGCGGTGTGCTGCACTTGCGGTATGGTTCTGCTGCAAAGCATGCGCTATCCGCGCACTATAGTGTGCAGTATGTATTCGCCATGTCGGCAGCCATGCTGCCGGAAAGCAATACGAGGGGAACGCCACCGCCGGGATGGGTAGAGCCACCTGCAAAAAACAATCCCGCAATGTCTCTGCTGCGGTTGGACGGGCGCTTGAATGCTGTCATCCGGCTGTTGGAAGAAATCCCGTAAATGCTGCCGCGATTGCTTCCGTACAATGAGAAAAAGTCCTCGGGTGTAAATACTTCTTCCTGTGCTATATGCTCTTCTATGTCGAGTCCGTTTTGTTGTAGTTTGGCCAGAACAGTTGCTCGCATTGTTGCCACGATTGTTGCCCAGTCCTGTCCCTGTGCAAGGTAAGGCATATTGACCAGCACAAACCAGTTCTCGCAGCCGGGAGGCGCGTGGTCAGGATCTGTTTTTGCGGTGATAGATATGTATATCGTAGGGTCGTCTGGCGCCGCGTGCTGGTCGAATATTTGTGTGAATTCCCGCCTGTAGTCGCTGGAAAAAATAATATTATGATGTGCGAGCCCCGCATGACTTTTTTGCACTCCCCAGAGGAAGACCATGCCGGAAATGGATGGTTCGAGTGCCCGGAGTTTTTCTGCACGCTGTGGAATATCAAGCAGCTCGCTGTGAGCTACTACGACATCTGCATTGCAGATCACTGCATCAGCGGCGATGGGCTGACCATCTGTTAATACTCCTGTCGCACGGCCATTATTGTGCAGAATGCGCTCCACAGCGGCATTTGTGTAGATTTCCACGCCGAGCCGGACGGCAATTTCCACTAGTGCGTCCACAAGCCGGTACATTCCTCCGCGTATGTAGTAGCCGCCTAATCCATATTCTACATATGGAATGATATTGAGCGTAGCGGGTGCGCGGAAGGGATCAGAACCATTGTAGGTAGCATAACGGTCGAAAAGCTGGACGATACGCGGGTCGCTGAAGAAAGACGACACGCTGCGGTGTACTGTACGCAATGCGTCGATATGGCGTAGGCCGAACAGGGTAGGCAGATAGCGCGCTCGAAGCAGTTCTTTCCATTCGTGAATTGGCGTAAAGAGGAATACCTCGGCAGTCGTGTCGTAGATGCGCTGGGCATACTTCAGGAACTGCTTATAGGCATCGGCATCGCGGGGCGATATTACCGCGAGCGCTTGCATCATTCGTTCGGTATCTGCATGGGTATCGAGCACAGTGCCGTCGGGGTAAAAATACCGGCAAATTGGGTCGATGGGAAGAACCTCAAAAAAGTCTTCGCGGCGAAATCCCGAGGAAGCAAACAACTCGTCGACGACAAATGGCATGGTAAGCAGCGAGGGGCCAGTGTCGAAGCGGTAGCCACCGGCAAGGCGGATATTCATTTTGCCACCGACTGTACTGTTGCGCTCAAACAAGCGTACACGGTATCCCTTGTGGGCGAGCCGCACAGCAGCACTCAAGCCGCCTAATCCTGCTCCAATCACTGCAATCGTTTTAGCCATGATTCTCCGTTTTCTTCCATGCTTCATACAAGACGACTGCCGCAGTAAGCAGGGCATAGCCGTACAAAAAATCTTCTATAGGTATGGTAATGATGCGGTAGTCGAGCTGGTATTGAGTAGCGTATTGCACTACAGGGCGCGCTGTAAGGTAGCCGTTGAACAGGAGGATCAGTATCGTTGTAACTGCGAGGAATACATAGTAGCGCACATCCAGAAAAATATCGGTGTGCAGAGCGCGGTCGAGCAGAGCGCAGCCGCCCATTGCTATCAGCGCAAGAGCTGTGTACTCAGGGCCACTGCCATAGAGCACAAGCCCAAGCGGTAAGGCTCCTAGGAGCAGAAATCGCAGAGCTGCCAGCCATTTCACTCTGCGGTGGAGCAGGTACAGTTGTATATTTTCCCACACAAACAGCGAGGCGTAGGGCACTGTAATAAAAAACATCCATTCCTCGATTGGAAGTCCGAGCAGCCGCATGTCGAGTGTGTAGGATGGATTGAAAAACCAATGGTGATTGGTGACATTGCTGTCCCAGATAATAAAAAGCAAAGCAGGTGGCAGGATCGAAGCGAGGACGCGCCGCCATTTTGAAGCAAACCGTATCCTTGGTTCGAAGCTCAGCGCCATCGGACCAGCGAGGATGAGAATGTTCAACAGCAGATACTCGATGTTCATAGCTAACACTTATCTATTGGGCATACAGCACAGTTGTAAGCAGAAATTCTTTATTCCCGCTGCTATTTATCCTTCGGGTGTTCTGCGGGTAGCGAGTTTCCGGCGCAGGCTGCTGATCTGTTGCTGCTCGGCTTCGCTGAGTTCGGCATTTGTTTCAATAAAATCGACAACATTGTGCAGCATTTCTACATCATACTCCATTTCTTGGTGGGGCAGCAACTGTACAATCTTGCGAAATTTCCTCTGGGCGTCGTCGGCACGGTGGAAGAAAAACGGCAAGTAATAGCATGTACTACCGTGAATAAACAGCGATTCGACATCATTCGGAGCCATAGCAATACCCTTGTCCATGAGTTCGATACCCTCATTGGCAAGATCCCATTTATCGTGTGGCCAGAAGGCGTGTTTGCCTTTGATCGCTGTCAGAGCGCCGAGATACGTTATGGCTCTGCCTTGGAGCTGTTTATTGTGGTCCATGAGCTTGCGGAATGCAGCCTCGGCTCTGCTGATATACTTCTCATCTTCCACAGATCGGTAGAATAGCATGCGGGCTTGGCGCAGCATGCTTTCTGTATCTGTGTTGTTGCTATTATTGCCATAGAGCAGAGATACAGTGCAGAGCACTATCAGAAACAAGGAAATAAAAGCGGTTCTCTTCATGGGGCTATCGCATCGCTTCCAGCATGGAGCTATTATGAATTGAGAAAAAAGATAGTAAAATTGAGAACTGCTGCAAAACTTACCCACAGCCAGTACGGAATAAAGAGCCAAGCGGCTGTGCGATTGGTGCGAAATGCTGTCGCAATATATGCTCCAATAGCAAGCCAAAGCAGAGTAATTTCCACTGCCGCGAGCCCCGGGCTTTGCATACCAAAGAACAACGCCGACCACAATGTATTGAGCGCGAGCTGAATTGCAAATAGAATAAGTGCAGTACGTGCCAGAGGAGCGGCTCTCCTGCGCCACAGCAGCCACCCAGATACAGCGATCAGGATGTATAGTGCTGTCCACACTGGGCCAAATACCCATGATGGCGGGTTCCACGACGGCTTCTGGATCGTAGTGTACCAAGAATTCACCGATGTGCTCGTGAACTGTGCACCGATAAAACCTGTAAGAAATACGCATGCGGCTATTGCCAGCAGTGCACCAATGTTGTGGCGTTGGGACCAACCTTGCATAGAAAACCCTCGCCTGTAGTTTGTTGAGAAGACGAGTGTAGAACAACCTAACGACTACAGAAGTTTCCCGCCGAAGAAACCAAGTGCTTACAGCAGCCCAAGAAGAGAGCCATTATTCTTCAAATCGCTCGACATTTTCTACACCTCGTATTTTCCGCAGCTTGTCAAATACGCGGTCGAGATGCTCGGTATTTTTTACATATACAGTTACCACACCCTCGAACACAGAGTCGAACGAGTCGATGTTTACACTGCGGATATTTGTGTTGTTGTACGACACAATAGCTGAAGTAATATCATTCAGCATAGCCGGTCTGTCCTCGCCGGTAATCCGTATAGCCGCCATAAAGTCGCCTTTTTCAGCCGACGACCATTCTACGTCGATAATACGCGGGCGCATCGTGTCGAGCATCGAGCGGATATTTCGGCAGGAGCGCCGATGGATTTTTACGCCACTTCCCACTGTTACGATGCCGAGGATATCATCGCCGGGGACTGGGTTGCAGCAGCGGGCGTAGGAGTAGAGGATAGAGGAATTATTACCTACGATGCTGATGCCATTGGCCTCGGTACGCGCGGTATTGGCAAAGGAGTTAAAGGTAACGGATTCGGTTGCGATACCCGATTTTGTAGAGTTGTTGCTGAGCCGTTCTTCAATCATTGCAGCGGCTGTATCAACATCAAGCGCACCACTACCCAAAGCGTAGTAGAAGTCTGTACGGTTCTCGAACTTCAGCGAATGGGTGAGCTTTTCCAGCTCGTCTTCGTTGATATGCAGCTTTTGCTTGCGTGCTTTGCGCTGCCAGAGTTCGCGGCCTTCTTCTTGCTTCTGCCGTTTTTCTTCCTTCAGAAATTTGCGTATCTGCGATTTCGCTTTGTGTGTTACTGCAAACCGATCCCAGTCTTTGTTCGGTGTCTGGTTTTTCGAGGTCAAAATTTCTGCCTGATCGCCGCTTTGCAGCTTGTAGTCGAGCGGAACAATTTTGCCATTGACCTTTGCGCCGATGCAGTGGTAGCCCACCTTGGAGTGAATCTCAAAAGCAAAGTCTACAGGTGTGGCATTTTTGGGCAGAATACGCAGGTCGCCCTTGGGCGTAAACACATATATCTCATCTTGGTACAGATTGAGCTTAAAGCTCTCGTACAACTGCTCGGGAGCTTCATCGCCTGCGTTCTCAAATATATCGCGTACCCAGCTAGCCCATTCCTCTAATTCGCGGTCTTCTACATACGAGCTGTTAGCGTCTTCTTTGTAGCGAAAATGCGCTGCAACGCCTCGCTCGGCCACTTCGTGCATTTTGCGGGTACGGATTTGCACTTCTACTTTTTTACCTTCGGGGCCTACGACAGTCGTGTGAAGCGACTGGTAGCCGTTTTTCTTCGGAACCGAAATGTAGTTTTTGAACCGTTCTGGTACAGGTGTATAAATATCGGACGCGATACCATAGGCCACAAAACAATCGTTGACATTGTCGGTGTCGAGAATAATACGCACAGCAAAGAGGTCGTAGATTTCATCAAGGCTTTTGGCGCGATTCATCACCTTGTTGTAAATCGAGTAGAGGTGCTTAGCCCGCCCACTGATCTCGAATCGGATACCGTTTTCCTGTAAGCGCTGCTCGATAGGCGTAGAAAATTTGCGAATATATTTTTCCCGCTCTTCGCGCTTTGTATTGAGCGAATTTTTAATCTCGTCGTAGGCTGGCCTGTTCAAATACTTAAATGAGAGGTCTTCGAGCTCCCATTTGATATTTCCCAAACCAAAGCGATGGGCAAAGGGGGCGTAGATTTCTACGGTTTCCCGCGCCATGCGCTTTTGCCGCTCCGGCGAAAGGTACTGAAGCGTGCGCATATTGTGCAGGCGGTCGGCAAATTTGATAAGGATAACGCGCACGTCGTTTGCCATCGAAAGCAGTAGCTTGCGATAGCTGGCTGCCTGTGTCACCTCATGGCTTTTGAAGACATCGGTGATTTTGGTGGCACCATCTACGATATTAGCGACCACCTCTCCAAACTCTTCTTTTATATCGCGCAGGGTGTACTCGGTGTCTTCCACCACGTCGTGCAGCAGTGCTGCGGCTACCGATATATCGTCCAGCGGTATTTCGCGCGCTACAATCCGCGCTACTTCGATGGGGTGAAAAAAGAATGGCTCGCCCGAAGCACGCAAATCCTTGCCGTGGGCGTCTATGCAAAAATGGAATGCCCGGGTGATCAATTTCTCGTCTACCCGGGGGAGATTATTGCGACAATCTTCCAGCAGTCCTTTTAATTTGCTGTCTATTGTCGAGTCTTTCATAGCTATACTATCCGTGTTCATGCTCACTTTGTACAGAGAAAATACCTCTAAATGGAGGTTTTTTCAAGAATTAATCTAAACAACCGATAACCTGTTAGGCTGATCTCGGCACTTTACCGGATAAAAAACGGATTTCCTTATATTATGCCTTGCTGGTTTTAGAATCCGCCGTATGAATGACGAACAGAACTCCTCAAACATTGAGCAAAAGGAGCAGCTCTCGTTTTCCACAATCTTTGATGAGCTTGCCGAGATAGGGGAACTCGCACCCTTTCTGGAAGAATATATGAGCAGGCGCTTTGACTGGGACGAAAAATACCAGCGCCATATCATCGATGCGCTTTACAGTAGTTCATCCGAAGTTATACCTCAGGTAGAACGGTATTTGCTAGAAAAGATGTGCGAAAGTCTTAGCTTCTTTATAGAATATGTAAAATTATGTCAACAGGCGAGTCTACATCCAAATCCATAAGCGCAGAAGTTGCCGGGCTGTTCGATAAGATACGCGAGCAGGCTCGCGACTACGGGCGCCTCATGGTAGAGCTTGATACGCTTGCACGCACTACTGCGACCCAGGGAGAACGGGTGCGCGAAGAGTGTGATTTTGTGCATGCTGCCGGACAAGAGAGCCTCCGGAAAGTCGATGACACCATGCGAAGCGCACTTTCCACCCTCGAACACAAGGCTTCTACTCTGAATGCGCTCTACGACCAGTTGAGTACTATAGAGCAGACTCGCGCTTCGCTTCAAGAGCTCAGCTCGGTGCTCCAAACACAGAAAAAGGAAATTGAAAAAATTATCAGGACAAGCGAAAATCAGATAAAACGCATTGCCGAGGAAAGCTATCATCACTTCGAGACCCGAGTTGCTTTGCAGTTCCAGCAGATAAAAGATGATATTCGGGTGCTCGATAATAAGCTGGTCGGCCTGCTCGATCTGCATCGACGCGAGATGCGGCTTGTGCAGGACGATATCGACCAGTTTAAGAATAAAGTCACCGAAACGAAATACATCGTTGACGAGACTACAAAGATTGTAACGACCATGATCGAAGAAGCTGAGCACCGTATAGAAACCAAGCTGTTCAACGCCCAGCTTTCAATTCAGGCTCAGCATACAATTGCAACTCACGCAGCCCCCCTGCCAGCGATAGATGCTTCGCTCGGTGCCTACGCCGGTCGCCGCGAAGTAGAACAACTGCGCGACAAAGTAAAAGGATTAGAAAAAAACATCGCCACGCTCCGAACGATCTCCATTGGCCTTGCCATTACTGCCATGCTTATCGCACTTGCCGCTCTTATTCTGTAAGAATCCCGTGTTCTGCTCTATATTCCGTCGATGCCTGCAAAGGCGTCTCTACGGCTTATAAACGACAAACCCCGCGAGCAGTCTCGCAGGGTTGTGCCGAATATGGGTTATTATCAGTATTTCATCGTGCGGCGGATCGCATCCACGACATCTTGCGGCTGTAGCAGGACAGCGCTTTCAAGGGATTTTGCGAAGCCAACAGGTACATCTTTCGATGCCACGCGCATCACAGGTGCATCCAAATAGCTGAACAGCTCTTCGCCGATTTCCGATGCTACCTCGCCGCCAAAGCCTACATTGCGGTAGTGCTCGTGCACGACGATTGCGCGATTGGTTTTCTTTACCGACTCAAACACGGTCTGCCTGTCCCACGGAGCAAGCGAACGCAAGTCGATGAGCTCTACCGATACGTTGGCACCTTCTTTTTCGAGCTGTTCGAGTGCTCGGATCGACACGTGCAGAGCATTGCCGTAGGAGATGAGTGTGAGGTCGCTGCCTTCGCGGCGCACTTTTGCTTTGCCAAACGGAACGATAAAGTCATCGCTTGGTTTAGATGCAGAGGTAGGGCGGTAGTTGTACAGGAATTTGGGTTCCAAATACATGGTAACGCCTTTGGAGCGCATGGCATTACGCATCAGCCCCACAGCATCGTCGGCAAAGGCAGGGCATACCACGCGAATACCGGGCAAATGCGAAAACACTGCATCGAGGTTCTGCGAGTGGTACAAGCCGCCCTGAATGTAGCCACCGCTGGCAAGGCGAATAACAATGTTCGGCGAGAACTGCCCACGAGTGCGCCAGTAGTCGTGCGAGCATTCAATAAGCTGCTCCATTGCAGGCCAGAAGTAGTCGGCAAATTCTGCGCCCTCTACTACAACGCGGATGTCTTCGCGGTAGCGGCTGAAGCCGTTGGCTGTACCTACGATAGAATCTTCGGCAATAGGTGCATTAAATACACGGTCGTTGCCAAACTCGTCGAGCAGACCTTTACAGACGTTAAAAATACCCTGCTTTTTCTTTGATGCTACGTCTTGGCCCCACAGGAACGTGTTGGGATTGCGGCGGAACTCTTCGATAAGCGTGGTATTGATACCTTCGCGCAATGTAAGCTGCTGCTCGTTGGGATTGTTCGTGTAGCCTTGTTCCGATGTATCGTTGTAGCCCACAATCGAATCGGGCAGGAGGAAGTCTTTGTAGGATTCCGGAGCGGGATCGGCCATCGGCTCCACTCTGTCGGCTGCGTCGTTGAGCGTGCGTTTGTTTTCGTCTTCAATTGCCTTCAGCTCGTCTTCTGTTAGGAAGTTGTGCTTCAGCACCATCGCACGGTAGCGCACCAGCGGGTCGCGCACTTTCATTGCGTCGATTTCCTCTTTATCGCGGTACAGCTCCTGGTTGTCGGAGTTGGAATGCGAACCGAGGCGGTCGCAGTCTGCATGTACCATTGCCGGACCTTCACCCGAGAGCACATAATCGCGGGCTTCCTGCATAGCGCGGTAGGAGTCGAACGGGTTGCGCCCGTCGCAGTTGATAATTTTCAGGTATTTAAATCCTGTGAAGTTGTCGGACACTTGCACATTAGCCGTTTGCTCTTCTACGGGGACAGAGATACCGAAACGGTTGTTCTGGATCACAAAGATCACGGGCAGGCGCTCGCGCGATGCTGCGTTGATCGCTTCGTAGAAGTAACCTTCGGAGCAGGCCGATTCGCCACCAGAGTAGATAGCTACTTCGTCGCCGTTGTATTTGCTGATAGCGCGTGCTGTTCCCACTGCGTGCAGCGAGTGGTTGCCTGTGCAGGACGAGCCGTTCTGGATGCCAATAGAAGGTTTGGCGAAGTGGTTGCTCATGTGGCGTCCGCCCCCGGCTACGTCGGCGTCTTTGCTGAGGCCGTTCATCAGGATCTCATCCACAGTAATGCCGCCTGCAAAGCAGGTGAGCATATCGCGGTAGTAAGGGAAGAGAAAATCTTTGTTCGGGCGGAATGTTTTGCCCATGGCGAGCTGGATGCCATCGTGCCCGGCGTAGGGGGCGTGGTACGACCAGCCTTTGGCCATTTTCAGGTATTTACCTGCTTTTTCGTCGAGCAGCCTGCCGAGGTGCAGCGTGCGATACCAGTCGATGATCGTTTCTTTGTCGAAACCTGTAGGGTCAAAAAGCTCAGGCGATTGCGCTCCGCCCGTATTCACCACTACTTCTTCTTTGATGTCCATTGCGCCATCCCCGCTGCCAGTGGCCATCACTGTTTGGCTCTTTGCACTGGCTTTGCGCGGTGCTTTGCTGCCAGCAGCTTTATTGCCGGAAGATTTTGCTGCTGCTGTTTTGCCATTGGAGGTAGGTGCCGCTTTTTTCGGCTCGTCCGCAGATGCGGTTTTTTTCGCTGCTGCGCGCTTCGGTGCTGCTGGTTTTGCTACCTCTGCAACGCTTGCCGCAGGCTGCGCTGCCTTGCCTTTTGTCTTGGGTTTGACTTCCACTTTTTCGGTTGTTTTTTTCGACTTCGTCGCCGTTTTTGCCATGACAAGCTCCATATATAGGAAATCACTCGTTTTTAGAATTCAAGTCTGCAAAATTACTCAAAAGAATTGGAAAAACCGAACCCATTGGCGGGAACTCGGCGGGGTGCGCTATTCTGTTGTGTGCTTTGGCTACCGAAGGTGCTGCAGGCGTTGGCAGAGTGCGCGGGGCGATGTTGTGGCACGGGCGTGGAGTTCGTGCTGATAGCTGCTATCACCGGTCGCACATCCGCCGGTGTGCTGTTCGCACTGTACCCGCGCAATGCCGGGCGCTGAAGGCTGGTAAACACGCATCAGTTGTGCAGCGCGGTGCGGAGGCCAAGCCCTCGGTGCAGAGTGAATTGTATAGAGAACTGCGCCGCGCAATGCCGGGCGTGTGCCACAGGAGATCGATCCGCTTTCCTCCTGTGGCGGTACTTGATAGCTTCTCTGGTGCCAGCTTCTATATGCGATAGCTGTAGCCAAGTGTGCCGTGCCAGGACAACAACGGCAGGTGGAAGTGCTCGGTCGTGCTGAAACCCGCCTGAAGCGTAAGTTCCGAGCGGTCAACGGCGAAGCCGCCGAGCAGGCTGTAGGTGAAATTCCCGCCTGTGGAGCCGTACCAGCCGTCCTTTGCTTCTTGGAAAAAGTAGGTGCGGTACCAGTCGCTGTTGGTGATGTGGCTGGCTAATGTTTTGTCGTATTGTACACTTGTGCCCGCAAACCAGCCATCGGCGTAGTAGCCGAGCTCCATCTCGGCGCGTGCGCCGATGTTAAAGGCGCTGAAAATATCGTTGTCTGTGCCGCGTGCTACAATACCCACGCCCGCTGTAGCCGCGATGTTGTCGTGCCGCAGCGCCGTGTACCTGGCGCTGATGGCTGTGCGGTAGTCGCGGAGGTCGAACTCGGCGACGGGAAGCGCAAGCTCGGTGGAAAGGATAAGCGGCTGTTCCTGCGAACCGATAGGCAGGGCATACAAGTAGCCAAGCGTGGCTGTGAACGCGTCGTCGAGCCCAAACTGGGCGTAGATGCGCTGTTCGTGTGCTGTTACCGACGAGATATTGATGGGCTGTGCAAAGAGCTCAGAAAACGCCAGTATCAGCGCGGGGACGAGGATGAAAAGTCTGTATATGTGCATGAGTGTTTCCTACTGCTGTAAGAAGAAAAAATTAGGGAAGAGTGTTGAGATATGTTCTAATAGCAACTACACATTCGGCTGGCTTTTTCCACTGGAGGTCGTGCCCACAGCCGGGAATAACCTCTAATCTCGATTGTGGGTATAAGTGCCGCTGCCGTTCCTGAAATTCCCGGCCAATCACTGTGTTGTTGCCGCTTGCTACGAATAGCACTTCTGTCGTAAAGTCCGGCAGGTGTTTATCTGCGAAGTTGTAGGTCATCAGGCTCTTGTCGTCCATGCCATCTTCCAGAATATATTGGTTCGCTGCTGCGCCTAATCGCCAGAAGGGAGCCGGATCGGTGTTCATGTCTTGGTAGTATTCCGGCTGCGATTGCTTCATACCGAGCAGGCGCTGGAAGTCCCATCGGGCATGGTCGTCGGCGGAGATAAACTGCTGGCTCCACGCAAAATCATTCAGCCATTCCGAGAAGAAGTCGAGCGAGATGAGGCGAGTCTTAATTTCTTCGTATAGTGCCCCGGTAAGCGGGCCGGATTCGAGCAGAACGGCGCCCCGCACCATAGCCGGGTATTCATTGATAAAAGCCGTGGCGTACATTCCTCCCCACGAATGCCCGATGAGCACGACTGGCGCGCTGGGCGAAAAGTGCTCGACAATCTGGCGCAGGTCTTCTTTGTAGATGTCGATAGAGACGTCGCTTTTTGCATGCCTGCGCGAGAGGCCAGCGCCACGCTGATCCCAAAACACAAGGAAATAATTATCGGCAAGGCTGTGGCCATTGTACATGTCTTGTAGGCGCAGAAGGCTGCGGTAGTCGCCACCTGGGCCGCCGTGCAGAAAGACGATCACCGGCTTGCCGGGCGTTCCAAATGTCTCGATGTGGAACTGTGAGCCATTCAGCGATAGCGTGGGGAGATCGGGGTTTTCATCGACGGTGTGCGGAACGAGGTTGCCCGGTTCGCCGACGTCGAGCGCGTTGCTATTGCAGGAGGCGAGGCTTGCCAGTGTTGCTGCAAAGAACAGGTACATCAACACGCGTTGAGATAACGTTGCCATAGTTCACTTATGAATATTGTTTTTATAAAACCACTGTTGTGTAACAGACGTTATTTAATAGGGTAAAAAAATTTTCACATAGAGCGGTGCGCGTAAATTTTTGCGATGCCGTCGGGAATAATCAGCGAACCGGTTTCCAGAAATATACTGATGATGTATTCTGTAGAGTTATCAGGCAGTTGGCGGTTGAATGCGAGGGTAGCCATGCCGATAGCTAGCATCCAGAGTTTGTTGAAGATCGTTGCACATTCTTCGTCGGTAAAGCCCTTGAAGCGATCATCGTGCTGCATATCGTGCAGCACCTGGCTGTAGAGGTCGGGAATGAGCTTTGGCGCTTTGTCTGATAAAAACAGAAGCCGGAAGTATTCCCGGTGTTCGCGGGCGAATACGACAATTCCCGTACCCTGGTTCAGAAACGGGCGCTCTGTGTATGCTGTGTATGTGCACTTTATCATCACGTCGCGCGCGCTGTCGATGACAGTTTGCTGGAGCTCTTGGATAGACGCAAAGCAGCTATAGATAGGAGCTGTGGACGACGACAAGCGGGCGGCCACATTGCGCGCCGTGAGCATTTCCCAGCCCTGTTCCTCTACAAGATCGCAGGCTGTCTTTACGATAAGTTCTTTAGTAAATGTGACTGTAGGAGGCATATCAATATAAATTGCCGGAGTGGGCTGCCATCTCCGCTGATAAAGAAGTTCGTGGCAGAGCTGTGCACGCTGCATTCTGCCACGCAGAACAATACGCGGACGGCGGGCAGAACAACACGCGGCGGCTGTGCAGCGCGGTGCAGAGGCCAGACGGGAGTTCGGAGACAGAAGCGCCCATGCCGTAGCTGAGCTCTACACACCGATGTCCATACTACCTACCGCTAACGGTCTTATTTTAAAAACGAGTACGTTATATAACGCTGTAAATATAACACATGTTATTTAAACTTTGCAAGAGAATTTTTCATAGAGTGCATGGGGTATGCTCTTAAAACCCGCTGGGTTGCAAAAAGCGCCGAAACTGCGCGTATTTCCTTCCCACAGTTTCAGAAAAATTCCGTACCTTTAATGCTTTGATGCAGTTCCTCTTACCAATTGTTGTGCTATGTCGAGAATAATCGGTTCTGCCATTGAGCAGGCGCTTCAGTTCAATATCAACGCCGACGCCAACAAAGATGTATGGCGCCGTGTGGATGCTCGTGGTGATGCTATTAAAAAGGGCGGAGGGAAATCCGCAATTGAAAAGCACAAGGCCAAGGGCAAGCTTACAGCCCGCGAACGCATTGTGCATCTTGTGGATGCAGAATCCCATTTTCTGGAAGTGGGGCTGTTCGCCGCCGAAGGGATGTACCAAGAGTATGGCGGTGCTCCGTCGGCAGGCGTAGTCGTGGGCATTGGCATGATTCACGGTCGTGAGTGTGTGATCGTAGCCAACGACGCTACTGTAAAAGCTGGTGCATGGTTTCCGATGACCTGCAAGAAAAACATGCGTGCACAGGAAATCGCTATTGAAAACAAGTTGCCGATCATTTATCTCGTTGACTCCGCCGGTGTGTTCTTGCCCATGCAGGACGAAATTTTCCCGGACAAGGAGCACTTTGGGCGCCAGTTTCGCAACAATGCAAAGCTTTCGGCTATGGGCGTGCCGCAGATTGCCGCTATCATGGGGCCATGTGTAGCCGGTGGAGCATACCTGCCTATTATGAGCGATGAAGCGCTGATCGTAGACGGAACCGGGAGCCTCTTTCTTGCCGGCCCTGCATTAGTAGAAGCTGCTATTGGCGAAAAGACAGGCATAGAGCCACTTGGCGGTGCTACGATGCATTCGAGCATCAGCGGAGTTGTGGACCGCAAGTTCGACAGCGACGCAGAGTGCTTAGATGCCATCCGCTCGCTCATTGACAAGCTCTCGCCACTTAAAGGCCGCAAAAACATTTTTTCGCGTATAGAGCCGCAGGCACCTGCTTTTGATACTGAAGAGCTCTGGGGAATTCTACCAGCCGACCGGACGCGACCTTATGACACCTACGAGCTCATCGCCCGCCTTATCGACGGTTCGGAGTTCGACGAATACAAGCCCGACTACGGCAAAACCATTGTGTGCGGTTATGCGCGCATCGACGGATGGGCTGTTGGCATTGTAGCCAACAATCGAGCGGTGGTCAAATCGGCAAAGGGCGAAATACAGGTAGGTGGGGTGATCTACAGCGACAGTGCCGACAAGGCTGCTCGGTTTATCATGAACTGCAACCAGCGGCTTATACCCTTGGTGTTTTTGCAGGATGTAACGGGGTTCATGGTAGGCACGCGTGCCGAGCAGGGCGGTATTATCAAAGACGGCGCAAAAATGGTGAACGCCGTTGCAAATTCTGTCGTGCCCAAGATTACTATTGTTATTGGCAATAGTTATGGCGCGGGCAACTACGCCATGTGCGGAAAAGCCTACGACCCGAGGTTCATTTACGCATGGCCATCGGCAAAAATTGCGGTGATGGGAGGAGCGCAAGCGTCGAAGACACTGCTCACTATTCGCACGGCATCCTTGGAGCGCGAAGGCAAAAGTATAAGTGAGGAAGATAGCAATGCTATGCTCAAAGAAATACAAGACCGCTACGAAGCACAGACAACGCCGCAGTATGCTGCTGCTCGCCTGTGGGTGGATGGTATTATCTCGCCAGTAACTACGCGCAATGTGATCTCTCGGGCTCTTGCCTGCGCTTCGCACAACGACGACATTCCGGAGTGGAAACAGGGCGTAATGCAGGTGTAATTGCAGGCACACATGTGGCATTATCGAAAAGCCGGAGTACGCAGAGCGTGTTCCGGCTTTTTTGTGAACAGTTACAATCCCTGCGCGGAGAACACGAGCGGCGGCACTGCGGGCTTTGCCTGGTCGCCGATGATATCAAGTAGGGCACGGTATTCCTCTGCTTTCCCGTCTGCCCTGTGCACTTCCTGCCGTAGTGTGGCAGTCAGGACGCCGGGTGCAGATTGAAAGCTGCCCGACGACACGCCGAAGCGGTTAGCCACGTTGTAGTTGTTGGGAACAGAGCGCAAGTTCCATTGCTGTGGATAGCGGATTGTAATATCGAGGTTCTTTGTCCAAGGCACCCGTACCTTTACGGGATTGTGCCGTTTGGGGACAGCCGGAGCGGTGGTAAGCGACTGTGGGGCGAGCAAGCCCGCTGTTTGCAGTATCGCTGTATTGTTGGCCATAGCGACCAGATTATCCACTTCATAGCGCAGTTTGATAACAAGTACACTGTCGGCTTCATTGAGATAGGCGACTTCCTGCGAGAGAAAGCGGGTGTTGCCATCGATGTATGTCGCCATGTCGCGCAGTTCTTTGGTGCATTCTTCCGGGTTGAGCTCATAGAGCTGGTCGCGCAGTTCCTGTGCATCGAAGCCGCGAAGACGGCGTTCTTCCTCCACGATTGCCTTGCCGTCTGTGCCGATGGTAACGACAAATCGCTCGTCGGTAGTATTTATCGCGCTGTCGCTCTGGGGCGTTTGCCGGAATCCGTTGAATCCCGACTCCGTAATGCGGAGTGCGGGTCTGTTTTGCAGATTGTCGGGCAACAATCCTACGGCCACATGTTTCCAGTAGGGGAGTGCAAAGAAGGGTTTACCGCCGATATCAGCATATAATGCAGGGGAGTAGAACTGATATCCAGAATAAAACGTCGGGTCGAAATATCCTTCCTGTTCTGGTTGAATAAACACGAGCTCGGCTTCTATATCCGCAAGCCGCAACAACCATATTGTAAAACAGGTGATTTCTGTATTATTCCCAAGCATCTGCCCATTGATCGCCCAATAGACGGCATCGTTGTCGCTTTGGTATTCCCGCTGGACATGGGCAACGATAGCTCTGAGCTTCTCTTCATCGGTCTTGCACGATGCTGTAAGGCTGTCTACGATGTCTTCCGCATCATTGAGATTAAATGCCGATGATGTAAGCAATACCTTATACCCATCTGCAAATTGTTCCCAAGATTGAATGCCTTGATTAGAAAAGCCACTGGCGATTGAGCTCAGTCGGAAATCAAGGCCATCGCGGTACTCATTGTCATATGGCGAGTACGGTTCATTGTGGGTAGCAGGGACGTGAGCTTTCTCATAGGTGAGAACATTTACCCATGCCGTATCATCAATGTGCACTGTATATGGAACCCGTTCATTGGCGGTCATTTGCCTGACCTGGACAGTTGAGCCGTCTGGCGATATAAAGCGATATCTCACTGTATCGGCGGGGACGGAAAATTGTAGTTTTTTCTCGTGGTTGTCGGGAAGGTAGCCGTATTTATGCCAGAGTATAGTTGTGTACCATTCTTCAATCACAGTTCCGCGCGATACGTTTGGATAAGCGAGCTTATACGATGTGTACTCCGATCCCTTCTCTACGCGCATATCTTTTTCTGTAAACTGCTGTACTGTGCCATCAGGGTAGCGTATGGAAATCACTGCTTTATCAAGCGTTTCGTTCTTTTCGAGGTTAGGTCTGAACTGCGACAACCACTCATTGGACGGATCGAGCACAAGATACTGTTGCCGATGTGTTGTATGCACATAGTAGCGCGAGGCTTGCTTTCCTATCTCCTGATCCTGCTCCCACACCAGAAAGACAGATGGATGGTGGTCGGCGCTAAAGCGTTTTTCGTAGGATGCCACATCCACATGCAATGCCTGAAGCGCAAGGGTAGAAGTAGGAGGATAATTGATCCGCACTAAAGACGATGTATTACAGCCATACAGCAGCAGCGTGCAAGCACAGATGGTATATAGAAGAACTGATCTCACGGTGTGCCTCCGGTAAGGGTGAACATAGTTTTCTTTTGCTGGAGATAGTCGACGCAAAATTTCATGTGAGCGTGTTTCTCTTCGCCGCTGAGAATACGCTTCTTTTCGATAAAGCGATAGCGGATTTCTATGCGGTCTTCCACATTGGCTACTGCTGCTGTAAAGCTGCCGGGCGTTCCTTCGCCAAGGGAAACAGAGGTAGCTTCTGCACGATATCCCGGTGCTGTGAGTACAATAGCCAGAGCGATATTATCGCAGCCATAAAGGCTGATGTCTAACGAGTCTTCGGAGCGGTCGATAAACTGATTTCTTACGCGTGGGAATGGGGCCGATGGAATAAATACCTGTGCTTGCGATGAAAGAAAGAATCGCGACAAATCTACATCTGCGCTGAACTCGATGGCTGTATCACTTCGCATCACAACAGCGAGGTTGCCAATGGCTATGGCTCGAAAGTATTCTGCAATATGTTGAGACATATCGGTATTTACTCTGTCCATGGTGTAGTTGTCTAAAAGCCATTGGGCGCGGGAAAGATTGCTGCCACGCACGATGATGCGCGCATGTGCTTGATCTGGATGTTGTACCGATGCTGTAATTGTTGCGTCGAGAGTTGGCGCACTGCTGGTAGACTGTACTGTAACGTGTCGCGGATTGTCTGGATTGAGCACAAATGCAGGCCGTTCTATGAGGCGTTCTGGTACCTCGCCAAATGCTGTGTATGTATCGGTTGGGTCGAAAAATAACACCTGTCCATTCTCTTCAAGTGCACATATCATGTGGTTGTATTGCCACATGTGGCACCCCTTGAAAGCAGGCCGAACCTCGGTGTTGATGAGCGCCATATAGACATTCTTGATACCAAAAAATCTGGCGAGGCTATAGATAAGATAAGCGCGGTCTTTGCAATCGCCGAACTGGCGCGTAAGCACAGTAGATGGTGGGCGGGGTACGATGGCTCCGAGCTGATGTTCTTCGGCTATATAGAGGATGTTTTTCCGAACATAGTCGTGGAGAGCTGCAAGCCGCGATCGGTCGTCGTGCAGCGGTTCTATGAGCTTTTTCACGTGCTCCAATTCAGGCGATTCAACAACCGGCTCCTGGTCGAACAAAGAGCGATACCAGCGTGCAAATGCCGTAGGAGTAGAAGCGACAATCGGCTGCTTCTGCAAGGAGGGAATGACTTGTATATAGGCGTGCGTATGGTCCAATGGCAGGTCGTCTATCAATGCAGATTCTCCGACCTTTGAAAATATGAGTACCGTTGTCTGAGGGTCGGAGCTGTCGATTTCAAAAGGAATTCTATGGCTTGGAAACCATACGTCGAAGTCAATCTGGAGCTCTTTGGGATGGTGGATGCTAATTCTGTAGGTGCTGATCGAGTCCCAATTCGATACAGAGATCAAGGGGAAGTAGTTTATACTCTTGTAAGAGCGCTCATAGGTGTATTCCGCAATGTCGCCGGGCTTGATGATAGCAGGATACGTAATCGTATGTATCTTGTAATCAGAGGTTAGAATATCGCGTTGTTGCTCAAAGTCGTGTTTGATGGTGATACGGCGATCTGATACATCGTTGAGGAAAGCCTGCAGGCGGCGCATTGGGCTAAAGAACGATTCACCCACTTTAAATACACGCTGTGTGACCGATTGACGCGAAAGGTACGTTGTCCGTACCTTGTGGCTCGATGTAAGCTCATAGAGTGTTGTCGTATCCTGATTTGTAGCACTAATATCGTAGTCGTGTTCTTCTTGTACCACATAATCGGCAAAGCCAAATGCCGGCAACAGTGGAACAAATAGCCAGAGGAGTGCCAGGCGAATTGCCCGACGCAAGGGAATGTCAATCATGATGATCGCAGGAGTGAGGGGTAAACAAATACAGCGTATTATTATGGGACGCATGCAAATTATGAACAATAATTTTCACAGCCAACGAATCTGTGCTATGATGTATGTGCTTTTCTTGTGTGAAGGCTTTCCATCACACGAATCATCAACGCGGAGTAGGTTGTCCTATTCTGTTGGGAGTAGAGAAGCCTTAGTCTATAGACTGCCATAGACGATTTTTTTGCGCGGGATCGGCTGTTCGTACTGTTCGCCTCTGCACCGCGCAGCACATCTGCCGCGTGGCTTTAAGGCTTCATCGCTTTTGGGGGCGCGTAGCTTCTGGCCAACCGACACCGGGTGTGCGACCGGTGACAGCGACGCGGCGCGCGTACCAGAGCTGCCCGTGCCACATCGCTCTATCTATTTTTGCCTTTACGAGCCTTGTGCGGAGAAGATGAGTGTTGGTACAGCCATGCCCGAATTCTTGCCGATAATCCGCAGTAGTTCGCGGTACTTTGTTTTCGATTCGTCTGCTTTCAGCAGAATACGTTGCTGCTTAATGGTCAACTTTCCGCTCGCCATTTCTATTGTGCTTTCTACGGAACCAAAGGTATTTTCGATTTTTCTTCCTTCCATCGCCGTTGTCAGGCTCCAGCTCTGTGGGTAGTTGATGGTAATGTCTTTGTTGAGCATTTCTGTGTAGCGCACTTTAATAGGAGTCCTGCGCTCGGCGGTATCTGCCTTTTGCATATAGCTCGACGCTGGCGAAAGCAGTCCTGCTGTTTGGAAGAGTACTTCTTCGGGCGTAACGGTGACAAGGTTGTCGATTTCGTAGGAGAGCTTTATCACGAGTGGCTCGCGGAGGTTTGAGCGGTTGATTACTTCGTGCGAAAGCAGTTTGATATCGCCCTCGGTGTAGGTGAGCATGTCCTTCATTTCTTTTTCGACTTCTTCGGGCTTCATATTGTCGAGCCGGTCGCGGACACTGTAGGCCGTAAATCCGCGCAGCGTTTTTTCTTCATCGACTTTAATTTTTCCTTCTTCGTCGATGGTCAGCGTGTATTTCTCATCGGTAGTATTGTCGATATCGCGCGCTTTTGGCGTTATGAAAAAGCCATTATATCCATCTTCGTTGATGCGCAGCGCTTGTTGCTTTTGGAACGGCTCGGGGATCAGATCAATTGGCACATTTTTGTAGTAGGGGAATACTACATATTGCTCAGTGTCGATAGCCACATACAGCGCCGGTATATAAAGCTGATCTGGGGTAACGTAGTTAATGTCGAAGTGCCCGTCGCGTGCGGAATGAATAAGGATAAAGTCGGAGGGAATCTCTAGCTTCTCTAACATTTTTTTTGCCAGTGCTGTGCTCACGTAGGGCGTCGCTTCTTTTTTCTCCAACACGTCCGAGAAATTGTCGTCTGCCGAGCTTTTACCTATGCTTATATTCTGCTGGATATAGGTAGTAATTGCTTCGAGCTTTTGGACTTTTGTGGAGCACTGTTTGGTGATTTCCTCGGTGGTAGAGCGTACTTTTCCCGACCACATCGACTCCTTATCGAGGACATGTTTGCGGTAGTGGCTGGCAAAGTACCGCCATGCTTCATCGGTGCTTACGCTTCTGTACTGCTTATTGGTAGAGTGCACTAGTATCTCGGTGTACTTTCCTACTTCTTTGAAATACGGGGAATACGGCTCCCATTCCCGTGGTTGCACCATGTTCTCTTCGTAGACAAACAGCGTCTTATTTTTTTCTCTGTCGGATTCGGTTTGGTAGAATGCAGGAGTTGCTTCACCATTAGCTTTTACCTGTACATCCCACCATTTGGGATAGCTGTAGACAAAGCGCTTTTTCTGGCAAGGCAGAGTCATTTGCAGGGGTACATCCTGCGACCATTCGATATGACCGGGATGGTCTACAACGTAGTTCTCCTCGATGATTGTTCCTTTGGAAATATTAGGATAGGCGAGTTTCCACACGGTAGACTTATCCGACGACGTTTCGCTGTGCAGATCTTGTTTGCCAAATGTCCGCACACTACCGTCGGGTGCTACGATAGAAATATGCACATCGCTCAGTTGTTCGCCTTCATCGGTATTCACCTTAAACGTAGTAAGCCATTCTTTATCGGGCTTAAGCACCAGATAGCACAGCTTCGTGCACTTGGTATATCCTGCGGAGTGGCTATCGTGTAATTGGTCTGAAATAAGAAAAACGCCATCGTACCGTGCGTATTGCTCTTCGTACCCGGCTGTTTGTAGCCTCATTGCTGCAAGCGTGTCGGGATGGGTAGGAAGGCTGTGTGTAGTAGGAGCGGCAAACTGGCCACAGGAAGAGAGGAGAGTGGCACAGATCAGGAGTAGGTACAGGTGTTTCATGGTTCTGTTTTCGTGAAGATAAACATATTTTTTTTGGCTTTCAGCACATCCTTGCAGAAGGAAATGAATTCTTTTTTCTTTTCGCGGGCGAATACTTTTGTGTGCTGGCTATAGCGGTATTTCAGCACCATTCCAGAGTCCGATTTCTGGGCTGAAGCTGTGAATCCTGTTGTAGCCATATCGCCCATAGCTATTTGTGCTGGTTCGGATGCATATCCTTTTATTTCCAAATTGATTGTAAGCGCGTAATTATCGCGGAATGAGAGATAGAGGTCGAGGCTATCTTGATCTCGCTCAATCAGTTCTGTGTCCACAGTGCGGAACGGCAGATGAGGTATGTATTTTTTGGTCGGCGAAGCAATGATAAACGACGAAAGGTTTGCGTCGGCAGTAAGCGTTATCGCCGTGTCGCTGCGGGATTGCAGCACGAAGTTGTCAAAAGCAATTTTGTGAAAATTGGGTGTGACAATTGCAGAGAGCGAATTTTCTATCTCCATACCCTGTTTATTGTCGATAGCTTGGAGAGCCGAAGCAAGGGCGCCATTGCGAAGCGTAATTACTGCTGTAGCTATACCCGGCCAGTTAATATCTGCTGATATCGTTGCTTCCACAGCGGGTAAAGTATTCTGGCGCGGTACGGCAACCACGCGCGCGTTGGCGGGATTGAGCACAAGAGTCGGGCGGTCGATATCGCTTTCGGGGGTATTGCCAAACTCGCTGTACTTATGAGTTGGGTCGAAAAATGTTATCCTGCCATTCTCCTCAAAAGCGCAGATCACATGATTAAACTGGTTTACATGAGTTCCGGTAAAAGCCGGAGTAGGATATGTATTGATCAATGCCATAAAGACGCCATCTATTCCGTATCTACGAGCTAATGAGGCTACAAGGAAAGCTCGGTCTTTACAGTCGCCGTATCCCCTGTGCAGTACAGTAGATGGCGGGCGCGGTACGATAGCATTCATACCGTGCTCTTCGGCTACATAGCGGATGGTACTGCGAACATAATCGTGGATTGCGGCTACTTTATCGCGTTTAGTCGGCGCCGAAGCAATCTTTTCGGAAAGCAAGGAGTTGTGCGCCGAGTCGAGCGCTGGCTGCTGGTCGAATAGATTGCGATACCAAGCAGCGAATACCGGTGGAGTCGAAGGAGTGAGTTCGGTGTCTGCTCTTGCGATTTGCAAGCGAATAAATGCCTGCGCATCGTTGAAAGGGAAGTATTTCAGAGGTAAGCTGCGTTCGATACCGGAGAACGTAAGCGTTGTTTGCTCCGGCTGGGTTGTGTCGATGGAGTACGGTAAAACTGTGCGAGGAAACCAGGTGTCGAAATGAATGGTGACATCTGCGGGATGGTGAAAAACGACTTTGAATTCTTTTATGTAGTCGACATTGGCAAGATGCAGGATTGGTATGAATTCAATACTCCGGTAGTCGCGTCGGAAACTGTAAGCTATTGACTGTCCTGTACGCACTATTCTCGGAAATGTGATCTTATGCTGTTTGAAATCGGAGATAAAAGCGTCTGTCGTGTTGTATTCATAGGTGAAAGCGCTTTTCGGCAGGCGGTCGTCGTCCTGCTCGGCTTCAATGTGCGAGATGGTTTGATAATACGATTCCCCTATAGTAAATACGTTGTGCTCCATGGAGCGCTGCGATAGATAGGTCGCCGTGAAATTGTGCAGCGAGTACGCTTTGTATTCCTGTGTTTTACTGCCGGTAATAAAAAACTCTATAGTTTCTGTTATCTCGAAATCGTGCTCGGCGTAAAGAGGGCACTGCCACACAGAAATAACTGTGAGCAAGACAAATGCAAGGCGGGCGATGCTGAAGCTAGTCATGGTTGGAATATGTCGGGTCGTAGAAAGGCGACAGCGGGTGTGCGGTACGCCGGTTTTGCGCGGCAAGATACTAAAAAATACCTTACATCAGTTGTATGATTTTTTAAGAGGATAGTACCTTGGCGTCACTAATAGAGCTGTCAATGGGTTATAGACAGGATGGGCATTCCTTATCTGTGGCAGTGCGATTGCTGCGCTGTTTTGTATGGGTGCTCGGAGTTTGGAGGATTTTCTCTAATTTCGCTGTTTCTACAGGAGCGCTGTATCGGTACATTTGGCTATCTACCGCGCTTGTGCTCTCGAATTTATGGTAAGCTGTGTATGAGATTAACTGCCCGCGCCGTCCTCATGGGCGCACTACTTTGCTCCTTTGCTGTCACTGTTTCGGCTCAGTACCGCATTCGCTCGATCTATATCGACCAGAAGGAGGTATTTAGCAAGGAGGAAGAGGAACAGTTATTCGTTTTCCCTCTGCTGAACTCGCTGCATATCAATACACGTGAGTATGTCATCGACGACGAGATATTGTTTAAAGAGGGCGAACTACTCGATGAAGAGCTACTGCGTGAAACTGAGAGAAACCTGCTCGGCACTGGATTTTTCAAGGACGTGCATGTTGAGATCGACACAATCAACGATTTTGATGTGGATTTGTATGTCGTAGCGCAGGAGCGCTGGACGACCATGCCGTATATAAAAGCGCAGACAGGTGGTGGCACAACAGACATAGGTGTGGGATTTCGCGAGCTCAATCTTGTAGGCGTAGGCACACACTTGTCGATCTACGGCGGTAATCGCTCTGAGAACGATATTGGTCCGGAGGGAGAGCTAACAATAGAGCAAAGGCGTATTTTTCGTTCAGAGTATAACATCGGCGGCAAGCTAAAAGCCAGCGATTCGCGCACCGACCAGTACGCCTACATTCTGAAGCCGTTTCGCACATTGGGTACCCACAGCGCTTACTACGGCGATTATACAAGAGCATTTGGATCGGATTTCTACTATGGCCAGCCGGATACGGTACTGCTGCTGCCGTTCCAGGAGCGAGGCGGTACACTTTGGTATTCTCATGCTTTTGCCCGCAGGGATAGATATTTTATCACCGGCTATGTGTCTGCGCTTGATGTTGACAGGATCGACCATGTTTTCCGCCGGGCAACGGACAACGCCGCTAAAATTCTGGTGGGATTTTCTTCGGTGAAGCAGGTGTTCCGCACCGAGCAATTTCTGAATACCTTAAGCGAGGAACACATGTCGACTGGAGCGTGGGGGACAGCTATTCTAGGTCGTATTGTTCCGATTCGTCCGGGCGGTGAGCAGTTGTATTACGCTGGTGGTCAGGTAGAGCAATCGGTCATGACAGGCAATCTCTACTTATCCGGGCAGGTAAGCGCAGGGAGTGGCTTTGCGGGCAGCGATCCGCGATACACATATCAGGAATTTCTCGGCCATGCTTTTTACAGAACTTCTCCACGGAGCTTGTTTACTGCGCGTATCCGCCAGCAAACTGCATGGAACTGGACGGCATTTCGGCAGCTTGTGCTCGACAACGACAGCGGGCTGCGCGGATACAATGCCAACGAACTCACCGGCGACAACCGTATCCTTGCCAATCTCGAATACCGTTTCTTTCCTGATTTCGACCTTATGAGCTTTCGATTCTCCGGCGCGCTCTTTTACGATGTCGGCACTGTATGGGACCAGAGCAGCAAGCTACATCAGGCGCAGGTGTACCATTCGGCGGGCTTGGGGCTACGCATCCACAACGACCAGCTATTAGGGCCATATGTGATGATGCGTATAGATATTCCCTACAATTTTCACGAGCGCAAACTGGGCCAGATCGTGCTTGGCGTAGGCCAGTTATTTTCGGCGTTTAAACATCCGCAGTTCGAGGTGCCTAAAATATTTGGAGAAGACATAGACGTACAATAAATTCGCCGGAATAGTATTTCTCGACTTAAGTCATGCAGATTCATGATCAGGCTCACGCAAAGACAACAAAAACTTGCTTCCTGCATCGATCATACTCTTCTTAAATCCAATGCCACGCCAGCGGCAATTGCCAAACTCTGTGAGGAAGCACGCAACTACGGCTTCTACTCGGTGTGTGTCAACCCGGCGTTTACAGCACTTGCAACGAAGCATCTCATCGGCACGATGGTAAGGGTGTGCACGGTTATAGGATTTCCGCTCGGCGCAACTTTTACTGAAGTAAAGGTGGCGGAAGCACGCGAGGCTATACGCAATGGCGCTACAGAACTCGACATGGTGCTGAATATAGGCTCGCTCTTGGGTGATGAACTCGCAATAGTACAATACGACATCGAATCGGTTGTCAATGCCGCGCGCAAGGGCGACGCAATCGTGAAGGTGATTGTAGAAACTGCTCTTCTGAACGAAGATCAGAAAATTACAGCCTGCGAGATTGTTACGAATTCAGGAGCTGAGTTTATCAAAACATCGACTGGGTTTGCTTCGGGAGGAGCTACCGTGGAAGATATAGAGCTTATGAGGCGCTATGTAGGTTTGGGCGTGCGCATCAAAGCATCGGGTGGTATTCGCGATATCGATTTGGCGTTGGATCTATTAGATGCTGGCGCAGATCGCCTTGGAACGAGTTCCGGTGTTGCTCTTGTCGAGGCCATCGAAGAGCTCGAAGAAGATTAATCGCCCTGCCTGTATTGCACAGTGTGCAATGGTTTCCGCTGTTGATAACAGCTACCTATTCGCCTGGACTCCTGTTCCCGGGCGACAGAACTACTATTTATTATGTTGAAGGATGAGTATGACGTATAAAGGATTTTCGACGAAGGCAATTCACATTGGTCAGGAGCCCGATCCGCTTACTGGTGCTGTTACTGTGCCGCTGTACCAGACCTCTACTTACGCGCAGGAAGAAATTGGCAAGCACAAGGGCTTCGAGTATGCGCGCACGCAGAATCCTACGCGGTTTGCTTGGGAAAAAAATCTGGCGGCGCTTGAACAGGGGATAGCTGCTTTTGCTTTTGGCAGCGGTATGGCTACGCTCGATACAGTGATGCGTCTGCTGTCGTCCGGCGATCACGTGGTAGCTGCCCGCGATATGTACGGCGGAACATTTCGCCTGTTCGACAAAGTGCTGCGGCGTTATGGTGTATCGTTCACGTATGTAGATATGAGTGATGCGTCGGAAGTCGTGCGGGCGCTGCAGCCAAATACAAAGATGATCTATGCCGAAAGCCCTACAAATCCGATGATGATGCTCACCGATTTATCGGCTCTGGCAGAAATTGCCCGGCAGGAAGATATTCTGCTTACGGTGGACAATACGTTTATGAGTCCGTATTTGCAGCAGCCTCTTGCTCTTGGAGCGCATATTGTGCTGCACTCGGCTACCAAGTACCTCGGTGGGCACTCCGACCTCGTGAGCGGCATTGCAGCTACGAACAGGGAGGACATTGCCGAGCAATTGAAGTTTCTGCAAAATGCTACAGGTGCCGTGCCCGGTCCGTTCGAGTGCTGGCTGCTGTTGCGCTCGGTAAAGACGCTTGCTTTGCGTATGGATCGCCATTGCAGCAATGCTATGCAGGTGGCGCAGTTCTGCGAAGGGCATTCGGCAGTGCAAGCTATTCACTATCCGGGCTTGGCCTCGCATCCACAGCACGAGCTCGCGAAAAAGCAGATGCGAAATTTTGGTGGTATGATCTCCATCGAACTCGGTTCGATGGAAAAGGCTCTTGCCTTTTCGCGTGCTGTCAGGATATTTACTCTTGCTGAATCGCTCGGCGGTGTAGAGTCTCTTGTGTGCCACCCGGCCTCGATGACGCACGGCAGTGTGCCACCGGAAACACGCGCTGAACTCGGTATTACCGATGGGCTTATACGCCTGTCGTGTGGTATCGAAGATGTGGAAGATATGCTGGCAGATGTGGAGCAGGCGCTTGGCTCGCTGTAGGACTATTGACAATAGTATGCACAAAAAAGCCGGGTAAAACCCGGCTTTTTTGTTGTCTGTCCCGTCCTGCAAAAAGTTGACTGATTGGGTGTTCCGTCCTATGTAATTGCGATTAATGTGATTTCTGCAGTCTGGATGGTTTTTTATCCTCTGCTTTTGTTGTACGGGCACCGTTGCAGTGTCTGTGTGGCCGCTGTCGCCAGTGGCTACACGACGAGAAAAAGCGATGAAGCTCGAACAACCACGCAGCGGCGGTGCTGCGCGGTGCAGAGACCAAGCGTAGGGGCACCCACATGGGCGCCTCCTTCAGAGGCCGAAGCGCTCTATCGGATCAGCAGCGATTGCGTAGCAGATTGTCCGCCTGCCTCTAATCGGCACAGATACATCCCCGGCAGTAAATTCGCCGTGTTGATCGGCAAAGTGTATTCGCCAGCAGCCTGCATACCTGCATTTGTGTACAAAATTCGTTCGCCGAGAATTGTATATACCGAGAGCGTGAGGTTTGCGGGCTTATCCAAGCGGTAGTGTACAGTGCCGGAACCGGAAAGCGGTTGTGGGGCAATGCTGGAAAGCCAGAGGTGGGGCACATTTGGTTCGCTTACAGACACCGTGGTTTTGCCCTGACCAGTCCATGTCGACGTTGTTTTTTCGAGTACAGCATTGCCGGTGAACCAAGCGATGGCGACATTTTGCACCGACGCTTCTGTGGGGCGGTAAAAGACTCGGAATGTGTATGTATCGCCGACATTGGGCAGCACAATTGGAAACTTATCGTCTTCTATGCCTTCGGTGCGGAAATGCACTTTATCGTCCCAATCTACGGAGTACAGTTCCAAGGGCAGAGCGCCAACGGAGATGTTTTCGATAACGATGTCGCGAGATACTTCCGTTTCCTTGTCCACCTCACCAAAATTCCAATCGCCCATGGTTACACGTACTTGGCCAGTTTGCATTCGCAGTGTGGTTGTTGTTGTCGTGTAGCATGCAAGGCTTATGCGGAGAGAATCTGTCATTTCGCCCACAGCAGTACCTTTGCCACAAACTTTCACTATTTGGGCACCACCGGCTGGTATGGTAAGGGGAAAGTCCGTAGGATTGGCAATTGTAAATGCACTATTACCGCCAGCCACGTCGATATTCCTAATTTCAATAGGTTCGGAGGTTGGGTTGGCAAGTGTGATTTCCCGGCATTCTTCGGCTCCAAGAGCAAGAAGGCCAAAATTCACTGAAGGCTCTGCAACGACTCTTGGCGCTGTGTAGTGAGCTGTATGAGTCACTCGCTGGGCCGTGCGATCAGTAATAACAACGACGGCATGAGCATCGATGGAAGGGTCGATAGGGGTAAGGGTAAAGCCCACTGTGCTGCTACCTACGACAGTAGTGGAAGGCGTAAGCCTGTAGTTAAACGACTGGCTATTATCCAGCGATATTTCTGAAAGGCCCACGGGGCTACCACTTTTGTGGGCAAAAAAATGTATCGTGCCCTGTTCGGCACCACAGGTAGATGCTGCTGCTACCACTGCGATGGAGTCGGGTTCGAGATTCAGCGTATAATTGCCACCAACGGGAGAGCCAAAAGCGAGACCGTCTTTGCTAGCCTCATAGTCACCGCTGTTTGCCGGTGTTTTGTAATGTGGAATGCTGATGTAGAATTCCCGTTCTTGCGTAATTTCACCTGCGTATAAGGTCGTGTTTACTATTATCAGGCTTATGCAAAACAGGAACGAGAGGGCTGGTCGACGCAAAAGAGAGATACTCATAGTGCACCTCGCAATAGGTGTATGTAAAATAACAAAGGGTTTGGTTGTTGCTTGCTATGGAGTTGCAGCGTGAGAACACACTTGAGGAGCAGGAGTTACATAAGTTTTTTAAGAGGATGGTGATATGGACGGCGGAAGTAGGTGCTTTGTGGGTGTGGCGTGTAGAATGCACAAGGCCGAAAAAAAAACGCCCCTGTGGATACAGGGGCGTTTTTGCAAGATAGAGCGAATTACTTCACGACATTCATCGTTTTGGTTTCGCTGTACGGGCCAGCCGTGATACGATAGAAGTACACACCTGCCGCGAGAGTGGTAGCATCGAACGGTACTGTATAGATACCGGGTTCTTGCACACCATCTACGAGAACAGCTACTTCTTCGCCGAGGCTATTGACAACAACGAGTCGGGTCGGAGCATCGAAAGCGACCGAGTACGTAATCTCTGTACGATCTTTTACGGGGTTCGGAGCAATCGAGTTCAGAGCGAAGCCAGCGCGTTTTTTGATAGCGCGGGTATCATCTACGCAGAACTCATTGATTGCCAGATCGCCGGGCACATCGCTGGGGATAACGAATTGGCGCTCAACGGGCAGGATTTCGCAGTCCAAATCCGTGTTCTTATCGGTAGCGAGGTAGCCGCGTACCGAGATGCGGAACAGCGTTTGTGTAGCTGTGCCACCAAGGACGACTGGATTGGAGCCATCGTTGCGAAGTTCAAGGCTCAGGCGCTCTTTGCCATCGGGCAGAGAGATGAGCTCAGCGTTTGCTACTGTCCAACCTTTGCTGCTTTCAAGCAATCCATTCAGCAGAATAGCATCTTTCAGATCCCTGCTTCCTTTGAATTCGGGGCGGATGACCGCCTGATCATAGTCTATGAAAGCATGGAACTTGTTCATCAGAGCATTTGTCAGCGGCTCGTTTGCATCGAGGTTACGGATGTTATAGTCAATTACCTGATACTTACCGGCATCAACTCTGTAGCCTTTGGGGATGCTCACCTCAATAGGCAGGTCTTTTGCTTTTGCGAGCAGAGTAGCCTGAAGGGTTTCTTCTTGCTCGTTGTTGAACTTCACAGTAATGTTGACAGTTGCTTCGTAGTTATTGCGCTCTGTAGTCGGGTTCACAAACGTAAAGTTGTCAATGACGGTTGTTTCACCAGCGGCCAGCGGGAGTGCTTTTACTATCGGCTCTGTGAAGTTCACATAGTCTTTACTTTGATCAATAGACCAGCCAGTAATCGTTGCGTCGATGGTACCTGTGTTTTTAACAGTTACTTTGCCATACTGTTTCGGGCTGTACACACCGTCGTCGCTGTTCGTATAAATGTAGATCGGGTTGAACTCATCGCCTTTGGCTGTAGCGCCCGGAGTACCTTCTGTAAAGGAACTGGCCATCAGGAGCAGGCGAACTTCTTCGGGAGCATCTTCTGTTACGTTGATTTCCGCATTGAAGCTGGCTTGTTTTACCGAAGGTGTAAAGAGAACCGGGATTTCGAGAGATGTACCGGGCTGTACCAGATAGGTCTGGGTCAGATCGAACGACGGATCGATGCTGAAGTATGCTTCGTCGGCGCCTTTCAGCGGATCTGCCGGATTGAATTTCAGTTCCATCGGAACGTTTTCGGTAGCTGTACAGAAAGCCTCGATTACACCCGGGATCGGAGTTGTGCTTACAAGGTGCGAGCCAAAGTCGAGGACATCGCCCTTGCCATGTGTTTCGATACCAATACCGCGCAGTTCAGCTTCTGCAACTTTAGCCTCGCCATTCGGAGCTGTACCGTGCAGCTTGATTTTTACCGAGTAAGCACGTTCTTCCGTAGGGCTGAAGGTATATTTGAAGTCTTTTACTTCAAAACCACCGGGCAGAGTTTTGCCTGCGTAGTCTTTGTTGAATCTGTCGATATCAACAGTAAAAGCTGCAACATCCTGTGCGGCGCCATCAAGCTCAAGGCGCTCTACTTTAAATCCGGTATTACCTGCGATGCCAAAGCTACCTTGATCAAAGGGGTACGGACCGCGGTTGATTCTTCTCTTCAGCCAGTCATTACCTGTGATATACGGGCCTGCATCAATGCCACGTCCCTGCCAGATTGAATTGGTTTTATCGATGGTTGTATTGCACTGAAATAGTGCTACATCATCGTTCTGTACACCCACCTGATCGGGTTTGTAGTACACCGTAAAGGTGTAGGTATCTCCGCGTTTCGGCAGGATAATCGGGAATTTGTCATTTTCCAGACCTTCAGTACGATAGTGGGTTTTATCCTGCCATGCTACTGAATAGAGTTCAACTTGAATATCGCCTTCGGAAATGTTCTCGATAACAATTTGCTTGGATTTTTCAATGTTCACAGGAACATCGCCAAAATTCCAGTCTGTCATCGTTACTTTCGGCTGTCCTGCTACGAGCTTCAGCTCAGCGATCATGGGGTTGTAGCAAGTAAGCAGAGCGCGAACGGAATCTTTCACTTCGCCTGCTGCCAAAGCTTTACCGCATACATCAATGGTAATGCTACCGCCTGCGGGTATGGTAACCGGGAATGTCGTCGGATTCTTAATTGTGAACTCTACTCTGTTGTCTTTCAGCTCAAGGCCGTTGAGAACAACATCAGCTTTGGTCGGATTGGTCAGAGTAATTTGTTTGCACTCTTCAGCACCAATAGCCAGCGGGCCAAATTTCACAGATGTAGGATTAGCTTCTACTTTTTCAGCTATATAATCGTAGGTACGAGTAATCTGCTGTCCAGTCTGGTCGATGACATACACCACGCCATGAGCGTCTTTGGTAGGATCGATCAGTGTAAGCGCGAATTCAGCCTTGTCCGAGCCAGTCTCGATGGGGCTGGGTACTGTCGAAAGCGTGTAGTTGCTCGACAGAGTCTTATCGAGGCGAATATCGAACAGGCCTGCAAAATCGGGGGTTTGATGAATAATTTCGACTTTGCCTGTTACATTGCCGCAAATCATATTATCGGTAATTTCGATAAGAGCGGGGGGCAGATTCAGAGCGTAGTTCACACCAACAGGATAGCCATAGGCAAAGCCATCTTTTGTGCCATCTAAGTTGCCATATACATACGCCGCAAATTTAGCTCCGGAACCGGAATCCGCTTCGATTTGATGTTCGCCCGAAGCATTAATTGCTGCTACATAGCTATAGGGCGTACCGGGAATTTCATGCACTTTCGAGCCAAAGACTGCTCTGAAGTATTTTTTGTTGAACTTCAGCGAGTCGGTGTGGATTGTGCGGAAAGTAATATTGACGAAGTTGTTCATGCCTTCCGGCGAACGGAAGATTGCATGGGACGACCACTGCGATTCTGGCGTAAGAGCAAACATCATACCTTCGCCATTGCGCGGCGGGTTGGCTATTTGTTCTTTTTTGCGGCTGGCCGATGACCCATCACCACCGGAGGGGTCGATAATCGGAGGAACAACACTTACGCGCCATGACTTGCCGTATTGAACTGCAAGCACTGGTTTGGACGAAGTATAAACGGCTGCATCTTTGAAGGTAATTACTTCATAATAATCGCCCCTTTTCATGCCAGACTTGAGCAGCTTTGGCGCTGTGCCGTCGTTTCTGCTTACAAACATGTCGGTACCGTCCTGCGAAGCAACAAAACGAATCAGATCCCCTTCACCGGGAATATCTGCGTTGTTGTACGGGCGGTTTGTGTACTGGATAGGAGCTATCACATATTCGGTGCCGAGAAATTCAACTGCATGCATGTGATCTAGGTACATATTACGCATGAAGTTAGCCGGGATACCGAGCATCGTTGAGCTGAAGGGAGGATAGGCACCTTTTGTATGACCAGAGAACACGACAATGGGTTTGTTCGATTCAATGTAGCTACCCGTAAGGTCGGTCATGGGGTCTTGGTTATATGCAGGCTGGACTTTGGACTGGATAAGGTACGTATCGCCTTTTTGCAGCGTTACGCTACCGATTTTCTTAGCCTTGATCCTTTCGGTATCCACTGTGGGGGTGTACGTTACCTTTGTATTGTCTTTTGTAGCGACAATCAGAATCTGACCAGGTTTGTATTCGTTGGTCTGATCCTGCCACATGCTTGCGATAAAGTATTTTTTACCTGCTGTTTCCACCGAAGGTACAGCAAATGCCTCGCCGGACACCTTATAGCTAAGATAGCAGGTGACGGTGACAGGATCGACAGCCGACACATGAATACCATACGATCTTCTAATCTCGCTTTCGGTATTCATCAGGCCTTCAGGAATGGAAATAATTTTAACAGTGCCAGCTTTTATCTTGTGTGTTTGTGCAAAGCCGAGAGCTGGAGCCTCGACCGTAACGGTATTGTCGATTTTGGAACCGACCCAGAGCTGGATTGGAACGCCGCGTGCGCCTTCGCCTGTGGGACGCTTACAATGGGGAATCCCAAAGTAAAACTCTCGTCCTTCCGTAATCTCTACAGTTGTGGTTTGCGCGAATGCTGTCTTTGCAGAAGCTCCGAGCATACACAATGCAACTGCGGAGAGCAACAACAGATGGTACAGTTTTCTCATCTTGTCCTCCGAATAGAAGCTGTTAATTAATAGAATATAGCAGGAATATAGTTTCCGTTATTAGATCTCCGTCCCCGGAAATGCCAATTCGTAAGTTGACGAAACTTTTTCTGAAAATCAAGGGGGAAACACCACTATCTTTAAGAAAGATAACGGTTTGTCTTTCAGAGTATTCGCCGGGCAGCAAAGGAAGGGAACTGAAAGATTGCTATGGTTAATAACCCTGCGTTCGAGCAAAAGTTACTTTATTCCAAGGGGGTGTCTGGTTGGCGGACAAATCGCGCTGCAAAGGCTCCATCTGTGCGGTGAACATGTGGGAACATCTGCATATAGCCATTGCTACACACTTCGGTCGGAAGATACGATTCGGCGTTATCTAATGTAAAGTGAGTGAAGTTTTGGCGAAACCACTCTGCTACTGCGGTGTTTTCCTCTGGCTCAACCGAGCAGGTGCTGTACACCAATACGCCACCTGGGCGAACTAATGATGCAGCATGAGCCAGCAGTTGCTTCTGGAAATCAGCCATAACGCGTATATCCTGAATTTCCCGCTTCCATTTAATGTCTGGCTTTTTAGAAAGTGTACCAGTTCCAGAGCAAGGAGCGTCGACCAGAACGACGTCGGCCAGCTCGCCAGGTGCAAAGGTGCGGGCATCGGCAGCTACTGCCTCTATAGAGTTCAGCTTTAGTCTCTGGGCATTCTCCCGTATATAGCGCAGCTTGGCTTCGTATTTGTCGAGAGCTATAATTTTGCCAGTGTCTCCTGACAACTCGGCCAGAAATGTTGCTTTGCCACCAGGAGCTGCACAAAGGTCATAAATCAGCGAACCAGGAGCAGGAGCGGCGAGCCTAGCCGCAAGCGTGGCGCTGACGTCCTGCACAGAGAACATTCCTTTGCCGAACGCTTCCGAATGCCGGATGTTATGCAGATATTGCATAATAATCGACCGTTCTTCGTAGGGCGAAACGGAAAAAGCTACCTTGCGCTCCTGCAGCATATCGGTGAAATCTTGTATAGAGGTCTGAAGCGTGTTGATGCGTAAAGTAAGAGGAGGGCGGCGATTATTGGCCTGTAGGAATGCCTCGGTCTGCTCCTCGCCAAACTGCTCAAGCCAGCGCTTTACCATCCATTGCGGGTGCGAATACACAATAGCAAAGTACCGGGGAATATCTTCTTCCCGCTTTGGATAGCGGATTTCGTCGATGTGGTGGAGAATATTACGCAGTACAGCATTGACAACATTAGCCGAACGCACACCCTTTATGCGCTTGATGATTTCTACCGACTCGTTGACAGCGGCAAATGGGGGTATCTTATCAAGGAACATAATCTGATAGAGCGCAATGCGCATCGCGTTTTTCACAGGGATAATACATTTGGTGAATTCCCCATGATAAAAACCAGTCAGAACCCAGTCCAGCTTGGCTTGCCAGCGAACGACGCCGTGGACGATTTCTGTAAGCAGCGATTTGTCGAGACTGCTGAGCTCCGAGTTCTCTAATTCTTTCTCTAACACTTTGTCTAAATAGGAATCACTCTGGTCGATCCGCGATAGCACGCGGATTGCCGCTCCACGTGCCCCTCCATACAAAGGAGTACCAGCATGTAAATGAGTCTCGTTGTCGTGTTCCCGCGCTATCTCCGGGAGGTTCTTTACAGTATCATTGCGTTCAGGATTGTTCTTGTCTGTATGTACTGTATTCATCTTCTTGTGCTTTATAATGTTCTTAATATCAAAAATAATATTACAACTAAGGCGCATAGAATTCAGCGGCAATTATCTGGCTGCGTCTGTAAATCTGTAAGACTATACTATAAAAGAGTAGTATTGCGCTGCGCTTGACACCCTCGCGTTTGGCCTGAGTTATCATAAGAATGATGCGCGGACGAGCGCACCGCGCTGCATTACCGCCTCGTTGTTGCCTGGCTTTACCGCAGCCATTACTCAAAGCAGCCCAAGCCTCGCCGCCATCAGATCGCTCTTGGGGCTACCGCCCACGCCCTTGTTTTTTCCTTTGCAGCAGAACGCTGCCTAGCTTTTGCCGATATATAAATAGCTCTTGGCTTGGCTTCCAAAGTTATGCAATATGCAACACTGCGTTGTATCGACGTCTATAGAGCCCCGATAATTTTGCTCACACAGAGACATTGCGCGGAAACTACCAGCCCACTTTTGTTGATGATCGGTAGCAGCGATAGCATCTGTCTGGTAAAAAACGACTGCTTGTGGAATCGAATATAGACTTGCACGATATGCAAATGTTTAATAACTTCGACCCGCACAGTTACACAAGGCGCTCATTCAGTCGATCACAGCTATGTATCGCATCTTTACCGTCCTCTTTTGTCTGCTTACAGGTAGTAGTTTGGTTCTTGCACAGGACTCCACACTGTCGGATCCTTTAGTTCCTGGCAGGCGCACGTCTCCTGGCGAGATCGGAATAATTTTTGGGCCGAGCTTCCACATGCAGGACGGCACTCTGGAAACCAGTTGTGGCCGTTTTACCGGAGGAGCTCAGACAGGCTTTATGATTGGCACCATGATTAGGCGGCGAATAGGCACCTCGTCCTTTGCCTATGGTATTCGCGCTGCCTACGAGCACCGGAATATTAATGCTGTCTACAATGAATATGAACTCATCGACGATATACCTTCGTCGACACCGGGTCAAACGTTGAAAGAATCCATCTTGTTCCGCAACGAAGCCGACGTCGATTTTTCGCTGCTGTCGTTCACTCCCTTCGTTGAATGGTCGCCTGCGTGGCAGAGCTTTATCCACCTCGGCCTGATGCCACAGTTTATTCTCTCATCGCATATTACGCACACTAAAAAAGCTGCACAGGAAACCGTAACTCTCGACGACGGGCAGGTTGTATATATTAGCTTTACAGAAGACAATCCAAGTCAGGCCACACTCCAAGACGGCAGTTTACCCGATGTACAAGCGTTCCAGCTAGGGCTGGCAGGAGGTTTTGGTGTGGACATTCGCATAAGCGACAGGTTGATGATTACGCCTCTGTATCAGTATGTTATTCCGTTGACAACGCTTTCCAAAAATGGAGAAGCATTTAAAATTCGTGCCTCGCAGCTCCTGATTGCAGCGTCTATTAAATTGTAACCTTGGTTATTCTTTCAAAAACAACGATATAAGAGAGTAGTAAGCCTCCCATCTTCGGTGTGGAGATGTGCCAACACGTCCTAATTGGCATGCGAGAGGTTCTGTACCAGCAGGTGTGTGGGTCGTGTGGTTATACAAATCAGATATGAGAAGTAGGTGCGTGAGCAGGTGTGCAAAAAATGCAATGTAGCAATGAATAACCTATAAATAGCTGGCTATAAGGTAACCCATGCCGGCGGAGTATTCCGTCAAGAAAATAGCGTCTGGCTATCGTGCTAACCAGATGATATGGTAGAGGTAAGACAAAGGAAATCCGGCAGTAAAAATTTTCGGCATTAATGCGAAAATTTAACTAAATTCTTCCTCAATGTTTTGCTTTCCTTCGGATGGGGACTAACGAACCGCGGCTGTGCCTCAAATGCGACAAACAACAACAAGAAGAAGACTGTCATTCGAAATAATCTTCATTTATTAATCATTTGGGATAGTAAACGAATATGCAACACTTACTGGCTTATTGCATTGGAATGATACTCCTCTCTTTGCCAATGTCAATGATACCTCAGAATAAAACCGGCTCTTCCCAGAGCGATGGCAAAGTTGCTGTTGCACCGGCCAGCCAAGAGGTGAGACAGGCGGAGTCGTCCGATCTGCATTTGTATGCCGCTGTAATATCCGAGGCTCCAACTGATAATAATGTACCTCAGCCACCGCAAAGCGATGAGGAGGAGAGCATTCTCAATGCGAAGAACATACGTATTATTAACCTCGGACCTGTTATTAACATAGATGGCCGCGATTTTGCGCCTACAATTAGTGCCGATGGCAAAACACTGTACTATGTATCCCGCCGTCGCGGCAGCAAATTAACTGCTAATGGCGATCCATCCGACGATTTCTGGGCAGCAAAAAAAGCTGATCGCTATGATACTGTCTTTAATAAGCCATATAATATCGACACGGCAACTACCTATGGCGATCTCGGCGTAAATACCTCGCTCCACGAGGGCGTTGCGACAATTTCGGCAGACCAGCAAACTCTTATCCTGACCGGTTGTGACCGTGCCGATGGTATCGGTGGCTGCGACCTGTATATTGTGGAAGTAGAAGGCGATAAGTGGGGACGGCCCCGTAACCTGGGTCGTAATGTGAACTCCCCCTCGTGGGATTCCCAGCCCTCTATTACTGCCGATAAAAGCCGGATTTATTTTGCGTCGAACAGGCCGGGCGCTATTGGTGGCGACGGTGACTTTGACATTTGGTACACCGACTACGACTTCGATCTCGAAGAATGGAAGCCCGCAGTGAATCTTGGTCCTTCTATTAATACGAAGGGAAAAGACTGGGCGCCGTTTATGAGTGCCGATAATCAGACGCTGTTTTTCTCGTCGGATGGCCATACCCCAAATCTGGGTGGGACTGATTTCTATGTTTCGCAGTTGGGAGATAATGGAAAGTGGGGCAAGCCTGTGAATCTTGGTGCTCCCATTAACACTCCGCAGGACGAGGCGTTCATTACTTTACCCGCTTCTGGCGACATTCTCTACTTCTCGTCGCAGCGCGAAGACCTTGCTCATTATCAGGGCGGATACGATATCTTTATGGCTTTTGTGCCGAGCTTTTTCCGCACTGTGAATATTACTGGTACAGTTATTGACGAGTGTAGCAACGAGAATATCCCCGCCGTTGTAACAATGACCAATTCCGTCACCAAAAAAGTAAAGCGCGATACGCTTACTGCTGGTGGGCTGAAAGAATTCGGCATTATTATAAGCAATATGGATTTTGGGCGTCCTGAAGACTCTATCAAGGTTCTCAACCTCGAAATTACAGCCGAAAATCCCACCTATGGTAAAGTAACCGAGATTGTGCGGGTGGACAAGCCGGAAAAAACAAAGAACCAGTCCGAATCTGAAAAAGTGATTGATATTCCGCCGGTACAATTGAAGCTGGGTCGCAAACCCCGCATTGATGCCGAAATGGATTTTGCTGATTATATCAAGCAAAATGCTGGCAAGCAACCCGATATCGCGAATTTCAAAGGGTTGGTTTTACAGGAGATCAAGACTATTTCGCTCTATCCGCTGCTGAACTATGTGTTCTTTGGCGAGGGCGAAGGCAAGCTTCCTTCGCGCTATGTGCTTTTCAAGAACCCGGCTCAAACCGAAGGATTCTCCGACGAAGCAATTCGCGGCGGTACGCTTGAAAAGTATTATCACGTGCTCAATATCTATGGCCATCGCCTGCGCAAGTTCCCCGATGCTAAAATTGAGTTGGTAGGCTGTAATGACCAAGGTAGCTCGCTGGAAAAACGTCCCGGTCTTTCTAAAGAACGGGTAGAAGGTGTGTATAACTATTTGAAAGATGTATGGGGCATCGATCCCTCGCGCATGACGATTACCATTCGCGATCTGCCGAAAACACCTTCCAATATTAGGGACTCGCTTGGTATTGTAGAGAACCGTCGTGTGGAATTGCTCTGCGACCGCTGGGAAGTGATCAAGCCTATCCTTGATGTTGATCCTACGCTGATTCCCTCGCCGGAAACCATGAACTACACAATGGATAATGGTATCGACAACAGCATCGTGGCTTCCCGCCGTATTGAAGTAATACGCAATGGCAAACCCTGGAAGACACTCCGTGAAGTTGGCCGTAACGAGGAAGTGTACACATGGGACTGGAAAGATGAGAACGGAGATTTTCCGCAGGAACCTAATCCCGGCCCTTATGAAGCACGCCTGATTGTCACCAGTACATCTGGCCGCGAGTGTATTTCCGATCCGGTGGCTATTAAGGTTAAACGCATTACGACTATTGAGAACACTTATGCTAAGGACACGCAAAAAACACTTGAGCGCTACAGCCTTATCCTTTTCCCATTTGACAAATTCGATGCCGGACCGCTCAACGAGCGTATTCTGAAAGAATATGTGTTCCCGCGTGTATTCCCGCGCACAGAAATCGAAGTTGTAGGCCATACAGATGTTGTTGGTTTATACGACCACAACAAACGCCTGTCGGAAAACCGTTCCAAAACTGTCCAGACTGGTATTAAATCTACAACTGGCGGTAAATACGGTACACTGGATTCGCGTGGAGTAGGTGAGGACGAGGCTCTGTACACCAACGAACTTCCGGAAGGCCGCTTCTACAATCGTACAGTACAGGTGATTATTCGGACCCCGCTTGAAGACCTCAAGTAACTCCGCAATCATTACACTTTCTGTCTGAATACCTTCGGATGAATAAAAACAAGGCAGTGATAACCATCACTGCCTTGTTTTGCAATTGTAATAAGGTTTGCAATAAACCGTAAGATTACGCATCTTTTACATGGATTTATAAGTCCCTTGTATGGAAATAATCTTTTCTATAGGTTTACCCGCATTGATATAGTAGGCTAACAAGGACTGGTTGATTGGCTGGGTGACTGTACACCGAACATTACCGAGGTTCATACATAAATACATCTTTAAACCAACAGGAGTTCGAAATGCACCGTTTGTACGCGTTTGCGCTCATTATACTACTACTATGTTCGCCTTTGGCGAATGCGCAGCAGGATAAGAGCACTATTGCAAAAAAAATACCGTCGTCTGCCCAGATGCTGAATAATTCGGCGCAGGGGCGTGAGTTTTGGATTACTATCCCGCCTAATGAATTCGACGGTGGCTATCCTGCGCTGGAGCTGGAAATCTATGTAACGTCCAGTAGAAATGCTAAAGTCACCATCGAACATCCTGGCTCTGGCTTTAGTACGACTAAACCGGTAAAAGCCTATGAGATTACAACGTTTACTACTGCCGATAAGTCTGCGAACTGGGCTTGGGAGATTCGCGACGATGAAAGAGCCAGCAATCAAGGCATCCATATTATATCCGATCAGCCAATTTCTGTATATGCACTGAATGCCAAAAGCGTAAGCGCTGATGGCTTTCTGGCACTGCCCACGACTGTATGGGGCACTCAGTATATGCACATGAGTCTGTACGATTTTGGTGAGTTCGCTAGCTCTTCGCCTTGGGGCGGAGGGTTTGTTATTGTTGCTAAAGAGAACAACACACAGGTGCAGTTCACGCTAAAAGGTACTGATAATGGCAACCCCGCAGGCCGGACGAAAAAAGGTAAGAAGCTCGGTACACCCTATAAGTTTACATTGCAACGCGGCCAGACATACATGGTGCGAGGCAATGGCCAGACTCTGAATGAATTTGACTTCAGCGGTACTGTGGTGACGGCGAGTAAGCCTATTGGCTTTTTCTCGTTTCACCAACGTACAATGATTCCTTCGTTTCCTTCACCTAATAACGGACGCGATCACCTTGTGGAGATGATTCCGCCAATATCAAGCTGGGGGAAAAGGTATGTAACGCTTGAACTGGAGTCGAAAGCCAATCGAGGAGACTTCTTTAGGGTTTTTGCAAAAGAGAAAAATACGAAGTTTAAGTGTCGCTATACAGACCTGAAAGATAATATTACCTACACGTGGGAAGGTACTCTGCAAGATGCTGGCGACTTCATGGAGAGGGAAAATACGTGGCCTCCTTCTACATCGATTAAGGGAGTAGCTGTCTGGACTGCAGACAAGCCAATCTTTGTGATGCAGTACGCTTGTTCCGCTGAGTGGTATGGCAATTCAATCTTTGACCCGGCGATGGTAATAGGTGTGCCTGTAGAACAGTACACACTTGAAACAGTCTTTCAGACGCCGGCAAACGTGGCTTATGTCAATAACTATTTTAATATTCTGGCTATTGGTGATACCAACGACATAACGCAGGAAAAGCTCAAGACCATCACCATCGACGGCAAGCCTGTGTGGGTTTCCAACCCGACGTTTATTGTCAACCGTATTCAGAATACTGATATCTACTGGGCAAAAGTGAAACTGCCCCCTGGCCCTCACCATATTAAGGGCGAGACGCCGTTTGGTGGTGTTATTTATGGATTTGCCGATTTTGCTTCTTACCTGTGGCCTGCGGCTACGGCGCTCAATAAGCTCGATCAGCTCGATACGCTGAAACCGCTGCTGGACACGGTGGCCGAATGTGGTGATTACTTGGTGACTGCAACGGAAAAGCGTGATCAAGAGCCCAATGAGGCTCAGGATTCTACCCAAATCGACACTGGTATCAACCAGATTGAGCTTGATCTGGAGCAAAGCTACAACTATGCGCTTGAACTGATTACAGCCGATGTGGATAATATCCATATTGAACCGCGTCGCGAAGTGTTTGAATTCCGTCTACGCGTAAAAGATAAGTCACAGGATGCGTTTGCTCTGTACTATGTAATGGATAGAGCTGGGAATACAGCAATCGACAGTGTTCGCTATACAGCCGAGCTTGTAGCAATGAAGCCCGATTCTGTAATCTTTGGCAAAGTGCGCGTTAAAACGGCTAAAACTCTTACTGCTAAGATCGTTAATCCTACAAAGCGCGATGTTGAAGTCAAAAATATTTGGCTGAAAAAGAACAAGGAATTCAAGATTCTGCAACCAACGACATTCCCGTTAGTTGTGCTTGCAGGTACCGAAATTGATATCGATTTCGAATACACGCCGACAAAAGAAATCAAGAAACAGGATGAATACGATATTGATTCGGTATTTGCCGAAGCGAGCTGCGGTAAGTTTGCACTGGGCTGGCTACAAGGGCAGGGCGTGATGCCGCATATTCAAGTGGGCGACTGGGATGCAGGAACGCATCAGGTAGGGACAAAATACTGTAATACTAATCAAGACGGTACTTTGCTGGTAGAGAATACCGGTACGGATGTCCTTACGATTACCGAACTCAAAAATATTGCAGCCCCCTTTAGCTTGGATCTCACAACCATGACACCGCCTCTGCCCATTATTCTGCAGCCGGGCGAGAAAGTGACAGTAAAAACGCTGTGCTACGATCCTAAAGAAACAGGCAGACAGACTATCGATGTGACATTCGTTTCCGATGCTGATTCGGAAGATAAATCGAATGACAATGTATCGGAATGGACTGGTCTGGCGCAGGATCCCGGCCCGCAAATCACAGTTGTTGACTTTGGTGATAAACGCGTGAATACTGTGCACAGTGCTGATATTATTCTGACTAATACTGGTGACTTTACGCTCAATGTAACAGGCTTCCATACGGCAGGAGATGTAAGTAGCCTGAAAGTGATCAGTGTAAAAGTTGATGGTACTACCAATGTTGATCTTCTTGCTCCGGTAGGTGATCTGACGAACTTTAAGACTACAATTCCGCTGTATCAAGGAGAGACCAATCGCATTGTCTTTACCGTAAAATTTATTCCGCAGTCCGAGACATCCTACGAACAACTTATCATTCCGACCTATGCTAACTCCGAGACTGTTGTTGAGGGTAAAGCGATTGGCAACGGTATTCTGCCGCACATTGTAGTAGAAGGCGATGAGTTTGAATGTATCAAACAGGGTACGGTTTCTACCGAGGTTGGTATGGTGAAAATTACCAATACCAGTATGACAGCAGACCTCGTTGTACAGTCGGTGACACTGCCGAAACTTCCGTCGGCGTTTGAGCTGAGAGCTGATGGTCCGGGACAAAAAATGCCGACACCGGCTGACCCGCTTGTCATTTCAACTGGTGCAACAGCTACTATTAATGCGTACTTCACAGCCGATATAACGACTCAGTCGTACACAGGGCCCAATGTTGGCAATATCAAAAATTACATTGATGATGTAGTGATTGTAGCCGATACCAAACCCGGCGATGGTGTCAATGCCGATGGAGACTTCTTTGAGCCCGTGCAAACTCAGCTTAAAGGTTGTGATTATACAGAAGGTGAGCCCGGTATTGATGTGACTGATATCAACTTTGGTAGCGTGCTGATGTGCGATACTAAAACAGCTACTTTCACAGTGAAAAACACAGGTACACGCGATCTCATCGTGTCGGACTTCTTGTACACGGGCAACACTGCTGTGTACACGATTACCGAAAACGGCAATCCTCTGTCGAATCCGGTTGAGTTTATACTTGCGGCTGGTGCTACGAGGACATTCACGGTGACATTCGCACCGCGCAATGGCGCATCTCCCTATGATCTCAATGTTGAGGTGGTAAGTAATGCTCCGATTGATCAGAAGAATATTGCGCGCTTGACTGGTACGGGCTATACAGTGCCCGTCACCTTTACGGTAGTGGGTAGTACCAAGAAACTGTTGCCGAAAGAGGAAACTGAACTACAGTTCAATGTTTCCGGTCAGATTGCCGAGGCAAAACTCAACGAGTTCGTGCTTGTACTTTCCTACGATCCCGATGCGTTGCGCTACAATGGCAACTTTAGCGCTCCGGGGCTGAATGGCTGGAATGTCGCCATTGAACCTGATAAAGACGCTAATGGACAAGATGCACGCGGCAAGATCACGATCAGAGGTAAGCAGAACACGGGTAGCCCGCTGTCAGTTGAAGGCGTGTTCCTGAAACTGAAAATGAACGTCTATCTTTCGGCCAAAGACAAACTGCCTCTTGTGCTGAACGCTGCACAGTCCGACCTCGGCAATCGCGCCGTGTGTGTTGTGCCTTCTACGGTGAATGGCGAACTCCTGCTCGACGAGCTTTGCGTGCGCGATTTCCGTGGTATTCAGTACAAACGGGCGTTTGCACTGCGCCAGAATACGCCAAACCCCTCGGCATCTGAAACCGAAATCGAATACGATGTGGCTTTTGATGCTCCGGTGAAATTGGCTGTGTACAACTCCATTGGCGAAGAGGTGAAAGTCCTCGTGGATGGTGTTCGCGAAGCCGGTACCTACAGAGTGCGTATCACTACAACAGAGCTGCCTTCAGGTACATACACCTACCGCCTTATCGCGGGTCCGTATGTAGAAAGCCGCCAAATGGTGATTACGAGATAACATCGAAGGCTCAGCCTTCAGGAAAACAAGAGCGCGGGGATTTTTTAGTCCCCGCGCTTTTTTTGTACATAGCTGTCATCATGGCGAAGCCGGATACGCTGCTATTGGAGTTCTTTTGTGCGAGTACCAGTTGGGCAGACAAGAAGCGGAAGGTGCGACCGGTGACAGCGATGCGACGGACGACCCAGCGACGCCCGTGCCACAGATTTTCTATGGCAGAAACGAAACTACATGAAGTAAGGAGCTGAAATAGCTTGTGCAAGGCATTTGCCACGGTTGCCTGATAGCGGCGGTGAATGGCAAGGAGGAATGGAACCGTGTGGTTATTCTCTATCCCGCAACAGAACGCGCACGTGGTCGGCGTCTGCAGGGGTATCAATGGCCACCAGCCGGTTGTCGGTGTGCACGCAGTGAAATACCGCGCCATCTTCGAGCAAACGAAGCTGTTCGAGAGATTCCGCGCGCTCTAACAACGAAGGAGGAAGAGCTACAAAGCGCTCCAATGCTGCACGGCGGTAAGCGTACAATCCGATGTGCTTTTGGTATGGATAGTGTTCGGGCCAGTGTGCCATGTCTGCGTCGCGGAAAAAGGGAATCGCACTGCGTGAAAAATACAGTGCGCGTCCTGCGGCATTCATCGCAACTTTCACAACGGCTGGGTTGCTGAGCTCTTCGAGAGAAGTGAGAGGAGTAACAGGAGTTGCTACATCGGCATCACTATCGGCAAGAGCCTGCACGAGCTTATCGACAAGCGCACCGCGCAGCAAGGGCTCGTCGCCCTGGATATTCACTACGATGTCGTATTCCCGGTGTAGCGCCTTGTGTGCCGCTGCAATGCGGTCGGTTCCGCTTGGAAGCTCGGGCGATGTCAGGACAGCTTCTGCTCCAAAGCTACGGCATTCCTCTGCGATGCGTTCATCGTCGGTAGCCACAACCACACGTTCGAGCAGGCGAGATTCTGTAGCACCTTCCCACACACGGCGAATCATGCTTTTGCCATTGAGATCAACAAGCGGTTTACCGGGCAGGCGCACGGAAGCGTAGCGCGCGGGTATAATTCCAACCGCCATCAACCCAGTACCCTCGGCACTTTGAAGAAACTCTCATTGCGCTTTGGCGCATTTTGCAGCGCGTCTTCCAATGGAATACAAGGCTGTGCAACGTCGTCGCGGAATACATTTTCCGTTCCGATGCCTATGTGCTTCAGCGGTTCTACGCCGTCGAGGTCGAGCGACTGAATAACGTCCACATATTCCACAATGCGTTGGAACTGTTCCACGAACACGTCTTTTTCCTCTTCGGTGAACGACAAACGCGCCAGCGAGGCAATCTTATCAATAGTTTCGCGGTTAATGCTCATAGTAGTATCAATATCGGATATAATCATTGCGCGGGCGTGTTGTTCGTGTTGCTCGTCGCTGTCACCGCCCGCAAGACCGCACGTGTTGTTCATGCGAATTGCGCGATCTTCTGCAAATATACATATCTGTGCGGCAAAACACCATTGCCAAAGCGCGGTACGCAGCGGATTTAGGGTTGTGGTGCCGTATCCAGCGCCGCTGCAATCGCTGTCCGTACATCGTTCATCAGAGCTTTCTCAAGAGCCCGGTCGCTGGCTGGCGGCGCGCTTATTGCCGGTTTGAGAATGATACGCACATGCCCCGGAGTAATATGAGATGTTTTCGAGGGGAGTATGGCCGAGCTACCTGCAATTGCCACAGGAACAATAGGGCGCTGTGCGCGCACGGCGAGCACAAAGGCACCGCGCTTAAACGCACCAAGTGCGCCATCGGGCGAGCGTGTGCCCTCAGCAAAAATAATAACCGACGTACCCTCGCGTATAGCTGCCGCTGCTCGCTCGATACCTGCCATTGCGTCGCGTGGATCGGTGCGGTCTACGGGGATAAACGGAGAGAGCGCAAGTACCCAGCCAAAAAACGGAATTTTCCGAAGCTCGCGCTTATACATAATGCGTATGTCGTCGTTGATGCCTGCCATCAGAATCGGAATATCGAACAAGCTGGCGTGGTTGCATACATACACACAACTGGTAGCTGGCATATTGCTCTGGCCTTCGGCAGCAACCGTAATATCCGCAATACGCAAGACGCTCTCAGCCCATTTGCGCGCGTATTTGAAAAAGTTCTCGTGCCAGTTGCTGAAAAGCGAGAGAACGATACCGAAGCTTGAATAGCCCGTTGTGACAGCAAAGATGCGGAGGATAGTCCAGATATTCTTCATGAGGAACGATGTTGATCCTGTAAAAAACGCGCACGACAAAATACGGAAATTGATGTAAATTGCACGAGTACCGTTTGCAGAAAATATTCCGAGTGCAAATCGGCAAATGCCTGAACACATAACACGTATGCACATGCCTACCGACAATGCCCGTATTGATACTCCTGATTACTGGGCCGAACGATATGCCTCTGGGCAAACTGGCTGGGATATGAAGGACGAAACCCCGGTCTTTCGCGGGTTGAGGTTGCGCGGTGAATTTCCAGTGTCTGCTGTGCAGCATGGGCAGGCAGCGACATTATTCGTGCCCGGCTGTGGCTATGGCTACGATGCTCTTGCTTTTGCGCGTGCAGGCTATCGCGTAACAGCCGTTGACTTCGCTGCTGAACCGTTGCAAGTGCTTCAGGACAATGCCGTGAGCAGCAATGTGAACGTCGCTATTGTGCAGGCCGATGTATTTGCTTTGCCCGAGAACCGCTTTACGGGAACATTCAGCGCAGTGTTGGAATATACATGCTACTGCGCGTTGCCTCCGGAACGGCGAGCGGAATACGCTCGGGTGCTCGCCGATTCGTTAGCACCGGATGGCTGGCTTGTTGCCTTGCTTTTTCCTACAGATGGAAGAACTGGAGGGCCTCCGTTTGCCATCGATCCAGAAGAAGCGCAACAACTGTTCACCGCTGTTGGTCTTGAGCTCATTAGGTCGGAGGTGCCGAAAGACTCGCATCCGGCGCGTGCAGGCAAAGAACTGCTGGCTCTGTTTCGCAAATCAATGTAATCTCTCACTGTTGCTATAGGTGTTTGTTATGTATGCAGAGTATGCAGATTTTGCAGGTGTTCCCGCTATTCGGCCCGAAGAGCTGAAAAAACGCCTTGCGGCTGGTGCTGATCTCGTTCTTTTAGACGTGCGCAGGCCCGAGGAGCACAACGAACGCAATATTCCCGATTCTCTGCTCCTTCCGCTTGGCGAGCTACAGCACCGCATCGGCGAGCTGGAGCCTTATCGTAATAGAGAAATAATTGTTTATTGCCGCAGCGGTATTCGCAGCGCTCACGCGTGTTCCTATCTCCGTGAACACGGCTATAATGCAAGCAATCTCGCGGGCGGAATTCTTATGTGGTAGAGAGGTTATTATGCACACAACGTCGTTGCCGTCCTCGTTCGATCAGCTCCTGCAAACGAGCGACAGGCCAGTTCTGGTAGATTTCTGGGCTGAGTGGTGCGGGCCGTGCCATGCACTTGCGCCTACGCTCAAGGCCATCGCAGGAGAGTTCAAAGGGAAGATGTTTGTTGTAAAAATAAATGTCGACGAAAAGCCCGCTATCGCATCGCAGTACCAGATCAGCAGCATTCCTACGCTGATTCTATTCTCCAAAGGTACGATCCTCTGGCGTACTGCTGGTGCTCTGCCGTATAATGCTCTGAAAGCCGAGCTTGAACGCCACTTGCCCGGCTGATAGCATTGTATAGAATGTCTGTTTTTGAACCCGGAATGTTGTATTCCGGGTTTTTTATTGCCCTGACCGCAAAAAAAAATATGCGATAAGAAGCTGTATCGCTTCGTTTTTTGCCCTTGCTGTGGCTCTTCGCACCGCGCAGCACCGCCGCCGCGTGGCAGTTCGGCCCTCGTCGCGACGGAATTGCGACCGGTGACAGCGACTAAACGCACGGACATCGCCGCCCGTGCCACACCAACTCTTATGCTAAAAAGCCCGTTTTTTAGAAAAAAAATGCTATTCCATACTTCCTCTCGCACGGCAACGTACACGGTAGCACACCCCGCAACATGATGCGCGCGTAACACGCGTAATTAATAAATCTATCGTAACCTCTGTGTAAAGAAATTGTAAACTTCCTGTTACGGGAATTTAACAGAGGGGTAATAATCCCATCATGTATTTTTGCACCCATCAATTGCGGAGCGTAGAATATCTCTGTGTGGAGAAGCAAAGGCACTTGCAACCGGTTGGGCCTTTGCAGGAGCGAAAGAGAATTCAACACGTTCGCGTCCGTTAATCACAAACGTAGGACTTTATGAAACAATGGGTTCTCATGCTTTCTGCCGCAGTATTGCTGTATGGAGCACCAGTATTCGGGCAGGACAGTGATGAAGAGTCGGGCGGAGATTCGTCCGAAGATATCGGCAGCAAAGTAGAAGCAATGGGCGAGTCGATGCTGGAAATGAAATCCACGCTCGACGCCTTAAAAAAACTCAAGTTTTCGGGGTATGTACAGGCTCAGTATCAGATGGCTGATACGGTTGGCAATTCATTGTTTCCGGTGGGGTCCGCTTCTGCGGGTACATTTGGCTCAAACATCGACAATCGTTTTTCGGTGCGGCGTGGCAGGCTGAAAGCTGCATACACAGCCGACTACGCCCAGTTTGTGTTGCAGTTTGATGTAACAGAAAAGGGGCTCGGCATCAAAGACGCCTACACGACGATTACCGATCCGTGGCTGCGTGGCTTTTCGCTGACCACTGGCGTGTTCAATCGCCCGTTTGGTTTTGAGATTGGCTATTCGTCCAGCCAGCGCGAATCGCCCGAGCGAGCGCGTTTTACCCAGACGCTGTTTCCCGGCGAGCGCGACCTCGGTGTGCAGCTCGGTGTTTCCTTCGACGAAGAGGAAGGCGTTCTCGGCATGTTCAATCTGCGCGCAGGGATTTTCAACGGTACTGGTGGCACCGCCGTAGAGAACGACAACAACAAAGATTTCATCGGTCGCCTCGGTATGCAGCTTCCCTTTTCCGATATCGGGCTCGCTGTCGACGGTGGTGTGTCGGTCTACTCTGGCAAGGTGACAAGCCGTTCGGCTCTTGTGTACGATTTTGGCACAGTATCCGGTGGCCCCGGCCTTGTGCTCGATTCTTCGGCTGCTAACCTTAATGCTTCGTTCGACCGCTCCTATGTGGGTGCCGATCTACAGCTTTATTACGACTCTCCCTTGCTCGGTGGTGTGTCGCTTCGCGGCGAATATGTAACAGGTACTCATCCCGGCGTTCCCAGTGGCAGTGCTGTGTACTCGGGTAGCGATGCCGTAGTCAACCGCGATGTAAGTGGCTACTATGTGTACTTTGTGCAGAACATCGGCCTTGTGAACCAGCTCGTTGTAAAATACGATGTATTCGACCCCAACACGAAGGTGGAAGGCAGCGATATTGGCAAGTCGAGCAATGGACTGAGCGCAGCCGATATTAAGTACAGCACCATTGGCCTCGGCTGGATTTTCCACTGGAATGCCAATGTGAAGTTTACAGCGTTCTACGAAATCGTGAAAAACGAAGAAGTAAATGCTGCGGCCACAAGCAAACTCGTGCCGTACAAAAGCGATGTAAAAGACAATGTCTTTACTCTGCGCGCTCAATACAAATTCTAATGTCCGTATCTGCGCGGTGCATACAGTACCGCGAAATTTCTTATCGTTTATCTTTGTCGTTCATCTACAGGAGAAAGTTTTATGACTAAACTGCTTGCAGGCTTGGTAACCGCGATACTGGCATTTGGTTTTACCGCGCCCAAGGAAGTCGTCACTATAAAAGGTTCTGATACAATGGTTATCCTCTCCCAGCGATGGGCAGAGCTATATATGCAGAAGCATCCCGACGTAAGCATCCAGGTGACAGGCGGCGGTTCCGGTGTGGGCATCTCTGCCCTTATCAATGGAACAACCGATATCTGCAATGCTTCGCGCCCGATGAAAAAAGCAGAAGTGGAGAAACTGAAGCAGCGCTATAATTCGCTCGGTGTAGAGATTAAAGCCGCACGCGATGGCTTGTCGATCTATCTCAATGCGGCAAACTCGGTGCACGAACTTACACTCGACCAAGTGCGGAAAATATATGAAGGCGAAATCACCAACTGGAAACAGGTAGGTGGTGCCGATGCGCGCATTATTCTCTATGGCCGCGAGAATAGCTCGGGTACGTATGTGTTTTTCAAAGACAATGTACTCAAAGGCGATGATTTTGCCGCTGGTATGCAGTCAATCCCCGGTACAGCAGGTGTTGTAAATGCTGTGTCCAAAGACAAATCCGGTATCGGTTTTGGTGGTGCTGCCTACGCAAAAGGTGTGAAGTATGCAAAGCTGAAAGAAGATGGCAACTCTCCTTCTTATGAGCCGACAGAAGCCAATATCCGCAGCGGTGATTATCCGCTTACGCGCTATTTGTTTATGTACACGCGCTCGCGCCCCAGCGGTGCTGTCAAAGATTTCATCGACTGGGCACTGAGCAGCGAAGGTCAAGCGGTTGTCACCAAGATTGGATACTTCCCGGTGAAGTAATACAGCGATAGTAGCAAGAAACTACTCGTACAAAAAGGCGGCCTTTGGGTCGCCTTTTTGTATTCTGTGCCGTGCTTGCTTGGATTTCTTTCTAATAAAAGTGGGTGGCACGGGCGTCGTTGCGGCGCACGGTTGGTCGTTGTCACCGGTTGCAAGAGCCGCCTGCCGGCTGTCCAAATGTTCATCGCCAGAAATACTACTGCCACCAAAATCCGTGCACAAATAGACGCTGCGGTCGAACTAGTTGTCGTGCTTTGCTACAGCGATTTTTTTCTATTCCTTACACTGCCGGAACGCATCTTGGCAGTATTACCTAATCATAACATGGATATGGTGGCAAAGGAACAGTAGGCAACAGCAGTAAACTCGTAAGAACAATCAGAAAAGGCGAATGAGTGGCAGGCAGTGAACGCGGAGCCGCTCTCCATAACAGAATCATAATATACACTGGCAAATATGCGGATGTAAAGGAGCTACGGAGGTGTTATGAAATCGTAATCGGTAGGTAACACTGCGATAATGATAGGGTGGTAAGTTTGCGGTATGCTATTACTAAAACAGCGCATAATGGTCGGCAGCATCCGCAATATCTTCTCTTCTTCATTATCCGGGACAGACTCGATGAAGCATCGCAGTAATGTATTTGCCTTTTTCTTTATTATTTGTAGCTCCTTTGTAGTGTTATCTCATAGCCCTGTACTGGCGCAGGAAGTTGGTACTGTTCAGGGGCAGGTAATAGATGGTTCTACTGGCGAAATTCTGCGTTCGGCTACAGCTCAGGTAGTAGGTACTACCCGAGGAGCCTACAGCGACGTAAAGGGAACCTATACTATAAAGAAGGTGCCAGTGGGAACGCATTCAGTGCGGTTCTCCTACACGGGCTATACGGCTCAGATTATTGAAGGAGTTGTGGTAAAAGCTGGCGAGACAACGAAGCTCAATATTACACTCCAGCCCGATGTAAAGCTCACCGAAGAGATTGTTGTCACCGCACGCCGCAGCGACGACAACCAGGCTGCGCTGCTTTCCCAGCGGAAAAACGCATCGCAGGTAAGCGACGGTATTAGTATAGAAGAAATTAAGCGAACTCCCGACAGCGATGCAGGCCAGGCTCTGCGCCGTGTCTCGGGTGTAACACTGATGAATGATAAATTTATACAGGTGCGCGGAGTAAGCGAGCGCTACAGCAACACAACGCTGAACGGCGCTACGCTTTCCACAACAGAGCCCGATAAAAAATCGTTTGCCTTCGATATTTTTCCCGCCGACCTGCTCCAGAATGCGACCATCGCCAAATCATTTACGCCGGACTTGCCGGGCAACTTTGCCGGCGGTCTTGTGCAGCTCAATACCGTAGAATTTCCCGATGGGCCGACGCTTAGCCTCTCGCTCTCTTCGTCGTTCAACAGCAACATAACGCTGAAAAGCGATGCATTCCACACCTACCCGGGTGGTGGTACCGACTGGCTGGGCTTCGACGACGGCTCGCGCGAACTTCCGGGCGAAGTACCGGCTTCCCGCCGCGATATGGACGCACTGCGCCGCGCTGTCAACGACCCATTCGATACAACTGGTGCAAAAGAACAATGGGTAGCCATCGGCAAAAATTTCCACAACAACTTGTGGAAGCGCGAAACGGCTACGGCAATGCCCAATGGCAGCTTTTCGCTTTCTGCTGGAGATGTGTACTCGGTGTTGGACAATGACTTTGGTATCATTGGCTCTCTTACCTATTCCAATGCCTATTCTTCTAATAGCATGGAGCGCAACAGTATTCTTTCGGACAAATCGCCGCTCTATAAACTGTCGGGAACGCAGTCTGTACGCTCTGTAAACTGGGGTGGATTGTTAAATCTCGCTTATAAAATTGGCGATCATTCCTCGATCAGTATTAAAAATACCTATAACCGCTCCAGCGACGACGAAGTTGTATCGTTGGAAGGGCAGGATCTTGGCTATCAATTTGTAGACCTGAAGCTGCTCGGCTCGGAGTTTGTACAGAAAGAATTATTCGCTACGCAAGTCGGTGGAGAGCACACGCTGTCGCCTCTCTGGAATACATTGTTCGACTGGAAATTTGGCTACTCGCAATCCGAGCGCGACGAACCCGATTTCCGCCGTCTTCGCTACTCGCGCCTTACGGCTGATTCCTCGCTCCCTTACGAAGCTGAAATTCCCTTGACGCCCCAGGGCAATGGTGTATCCGCAGGCCGTTTTTTCTCGAACCTTCAAGAAGAAGCAACCAATGGCGGTGCTAACTTTACCATTCCTCTGATGGCTGGTGCCAAAGTAAAAGTAGGAGCACTAGCAGAAAACCGCAATCGTGTGTTCTCTGCGCGTTCACTTACCTATGTACAGGCAAATGGTGGTGCTGTGGATGTAGACCTGACTGCTGCACCCGACAGCTTATTTGTAGAAAAGAACTTCCGCGCAGATGGTCTCGGTATTTCCGAAGACACGCGTATGAGCGACTCCTACAATGCTGAAGAGCACCTGCAAGCTGGCTACTTTCTGATTGACATGCCGTTTCAGATCAGTGATGAGAACTTCCGTTTTATCGGCGGTGCGCGCTTCGAGAGTAGCACACAAAGGCTGAACAGCTTTGCTGTCGACGATTCGCCGGTAGCTGTTGACTTGGAAACCAACGATTGGCTTCCTTCGATCAACCTTATTTACCAGATCAACAACCAGACCAATCTGCGAGCATCTGCTACGCAGACGCTTTCCCGTCCGTCGCTTCGCGAGTTTGCTCCATTTGCCTTCTACGAATTCCAATCGCAGGTGCTTATCCAGGGCAATCCCAACCTGAAGCGCAGCCTTATCCAGAACTACGATCTCCGATTTGAAGTATTTCCAAATCCCGGCGAAGTGCTTTCGGCGAGCCTGTTCTATAAAACATTCAAAGACGCAATTGAAGAAACGATTTTCCCACAGCAAAGCGAGCTTACCCGCACATTTGACAATGCCGACGGGACAGCGTTCAACTATGGTATAGAACTGGAGGCACGTAAATCGCTGGCATTCCTCGGCGAGTACGCTGCTAACTTCCTTGCCAATGTGAACTATGCTCTTATCAGTTCGGAAGTAAGTGTTTCCCAGGGTGGGGAAGGTGCTACCGACAAACGCCCGATGTGGGGGCAGTCTCCCTATACATTGAACATAGGTATCTACTTTGTAGAGCCATCGCTCCGCACATCAGTTAATCTCTCCTACAACATCTACGGTCGCCGCATTATACAGGTCGCTCAGCAGGGTGTGTTTCAGTTCGACGATCCGCATGTGTACGAACTTCCCCGCAGTGTTGTCGATCTTTCGATTGCCCAGCCTATTGGCGAGTCGTTTCAAGCCCGCCTGAGCATTCGCGATCTGCTCAACTCTCCTACAGAATGGGAACAGGGCGGCGTAAAAGTGTACTCTACACTTCGCGGCAGAAGTGTTGGTTTGAGCTTTGGCTATAAGCTGCACTGATGTGTAGTCTCCGATATTAAGACATATACTCATAGAAAAATTGTTCACAGGAATAAGTAATGTTTAACCTTATCAAAAGGGTACCGATGAAAAAACTGTGTATACTTGCAACTGCCTTCGCTCTTGGCACTGGCGCTCTTTACGCACAGCCCACAACCGTGCGGCTTACTAAGCCCAATGGCGGTGAGCAGTTCCGTGCAGGAACATCGCAGCCTCTCTCCTGGGATACTACAGGAACATTTCGTTCGCGTTTTCGCTTTCAGTTCGGTACGACTCCGACTGGTCCGTGGACGGATCTTGTAGGTGCAACTAATGTGCTGGACAGTGGTTCTACTCGCGGCACGTTTTCAGGTGGTTTTCGGGTTCCGTCGGTAGAGACGACGACTGGCTATGTGCGCATGGTGTTGCTGAACTCCGATGGCACACTGAACGAAGGCGTAACAGATGCCAGCGACGCTCCTTTTCAAGTAATTCGCCCTCAGCGCGCGCCAGTCGACTCGCTTTTGAAAACTCCTATTACTTCGCAAGTCACTCTTTCGCGCAATAAAATTTACGGCCTCGATGGCTATCTTTTTGTCGACAATGGCGGTCTGCTCCGCATTGAGCCGGGTACGATCATTGTTGGCGACACAGTAGGCCAGAACTCTGCAATCTGCGTGAACCGGGGTGGCAAAATTTATGCAAAAGGTACAGCTCAAGCTCCTATCGTTATGACAAGCTCTGCGCCTCCAGGCCAGCGCGCTGGTGGTGACTGGGGCGGTGTGCTTATGTGCGGTCGTGCTCGTACCAACCATCCCGGCGGCGAAGCGGCTCTCGAAGGCGGCATTGCCGATCAAGACAAAGTTCGCGGTTGGTTCGGTGGCAACGATGATGACGACAGCAGCGGTGTGATGGAATATGTCCGCATCGAATTTGCAGGCATTGCCGCAGCGCCAAACCAGGAGTTGAACAGCCTGACGATGGGTGCTGTAGGACGCAAAACAGTGCTCAACCATATCCAAGTGAGCTATGCCAACGACGATGCCTACGAGTGGTTTGGCGGCACGGTAAATGCTAAACACCTTATCGCCATTGGTACTCTGGATGATGATTTCGACGGCGACAACGGCTGGAGTGGCCGAGTGCAGTTTGCGCTTTCACAGCGTTTTCGCCAGACTGCGGATCAGTCGACAAGCCAGACCTTTGAAATGGACAACAATTCACAGGGTGGCACGAATGAACCGCTGACAAAGCCGATTTTCTCGAACGTTACAAGTATTGGACCGATACAGGATATTACTTGGACGGCAGGCAGTGGCGCTAATCAGTACAATGCGAAATTTGGGGCGACAATGCAGATCCGCCGCAATGCCCGCACGTCGATTTTTAACTCGGTATTTCTCGGCTGGCCGCGCGGTATCGAGATTGCAAACGTTCCCACGATGGAAGCTGCTTTGGCAGAGGACTTGCAAGTGCGTAACTGTAATTGGTACGGTATAAAAGGTACATGGTTGAATCTGGCAGGTGGTACGCCTCCCACTGGATTAGACGAAAACTGGATTGCAACTGCCAAATTTGGTAATGTGCTCTCTGCTAATTCGCCCAACGACGCTCAGATCGAAAATCCGTTTGCTTTCAATGCACAGTTTAACCCGATGCCGAAGCCGGACGCTCCGTATCTGGCAAATGCTGATTACACAAAAGTAGGCCCGGTAGCGATTGATGATTCGTTCTTTGAAAAAGTGCCGTATCGCGGTGCCTTTGGTACAAAGCGCTGGGATGCTGGCTGGGCGAACTACGATCCGATCAACACAAACTACATCGCTGGCGGCCCGACAACTGGTAATGGTACAATCCGCATTACAAAGCCGAATGGCGGCGAAGAACTCATTGCTGGCTCGAAGCAAACTATCGAATGGGATACTACCGGTACAGAAGGTCTGAGCTTCCGGTTCCAGTATGGTACAAGCCCGAATGGCCCGTGGACGACTGTGCAGGGTGCTGAAAACGTGCTTGATGGCGGCAGCACACATGGCAAATTCGAAGGTGGTTTTACAGTTCCGACAGAGCTGACACAAAATGGCTACCTTCGCATGGTACTGCTCAAAAGCGACAACACCGTGAATGATGCTGTTGCAGACGTCATCGATGCAGCCTTTAAAATCGTAGCTGAACCCGATCCGGTGATCCGCCTTATTAAGCCGAATGGCGGCGAGGAATTCCGTGCAGGAACATCGCAGGATCTGCAATGGGATACAACAGGTACATATCGCTCGCGTTTCCGCTTCCAGTTTGGTACATCGGCAACAGGCCCGTGGACTGATCTGGCAGGTGCAACCAATGTATTAGACAGTGGTTCCACTCGTGGCAAATTTACTGGCGGTTTCCGTGTTCCCTCGGTTGAGACCAACAGTGGCTACCTTCGCATTGTAAAGCTCAACACCGATGGTACGCCGAACGAGTCGTTGGCTGACGTAAGCGATGCAGCTTTTACAGTGCTGCGCCCGGCGGCTTCCAAAGCCGACTCTGTACTGCACGATCCCGTTACCTCGCAGGTGACACTGAGCAATACGAAGATTTATTCGCTTGATGGCTATGTGTTTGTTGACGACGGTGGTGTACTTCGCATTCAGGAAGGTACAATTATCATCGGTGACACAGTAGGCCAGAACTCCGCAATTTGTGTGAATCGCGGTGGCAAAATTTATGCAAAAGGTACTCCGCAGTTGCCTATTGTCTTTACGAGTTCGGCAGCTCCCAACCAGCGCGCCGGTGGTGATTGGGGTGGTCTGTTGCTTTGCGGACGTGGTGTTACCAACCACCCGGGTGGTGAAGCAGCTCTCGAAGGCGGTATTGCCGATCAGAATAAGGTTCGCGGCTGGTTTGGCGGCAACGACAACGACGACAGCAGCGGTGTACTCGAATATGTCCGTATCGAATTTGCAGGTATTGCAGCAGCTCCTAACCAGGAACTGAACAGCCTTACAATGGGTGGTGTAGGTCGCAAAACAGTACTCGACCATATCCAAGTAAGCTATGCCAACGACGATGCTTATGAATGGTTTGGCGGTGCAGTAAATGCAAGACACCTTATCGCTGTTGGTACTCTGGACGACGACTTCGACGGCGATAACGGCTGGAGTGGTAAAGTACAGTTTGCTATTGCACAGCGCTGGGCCAAGCGCGCCGATGTCTCGACAAGCGAGCATTTTGAAATGGACAACAACGCACAAGGCGGCACCAACGAACCGCTGACAGCTCCGATCTTCTCGAACGTAACAGGTATCGGTCCGATTCAGGATATGAGCTGGACAGCAGGAAATGGCGAAAACCAGTACAATGCAAAGTTTGGTGCAGCAATGCAGATTCGCCGCAACGCCCGCACATCGATCTTCAATTCGGTAATCGTTGGCTGGCCGCGTGGTATCGAGATTGCAAATGTTCCCACGATGGAAGCTGCTCTTGCCAACGCATTTGAGATCCGCAACAATAGCTGGTATGGTGTAAAAGGTACATGGCTGAACCTGGCAGGTGGTACACCTCCGACAGGTCTCACCGATACTTGGATTGCTACAGAATCGTTTAGCAACGTGCTGATGGCCGAGTCGCCGACCAGCGCTGAACTCGAAAACCCGTTCGCAGTGGGCGTTACATTCAATCCCGCCGCAAAATCTTCGGCTCCGCATTTAGACAATGCTTCGTTCGCAGCTACAGGCTCGGTTGCTATTAACGACCCGTTCTTTGAGCAAGTATCGTATCGCGGTGCTATGGGTATGAATCGCTGGGATGCAGGCTGGACCGAGTACGATCCTCAGAGCAAAACTTATGAAGCACAGCAGCCAACCGGCGTAAATGATGGCGGTAACGCTGTTACGGGCTTTAGCCTGAAAGCATTCCCGAACCCGACCAACGACCTCACAAAAGTGTCGTATAGCCTCGAAGCACCTTCGGATGTAACTATCCGGGTATTCGACGCTCTTGGTACGCTGTCGGCTACGCTGATCGCAGGCCAGCAACAAGGAGCAGGCGTGTATGAGTTCAACCTTACCACAGCCGATCTGGCTGCTGGTGTGTACTATGTACAGGTGAGCACAGCGCGCGGTACTGCAACGCAAATGATTACTGTTGTCCGCTAATAGCAGACAGGGCTAATTGAAAATAGAAAAGTCCCGGCTACTGGCCGGGACTTTTCTGCTTTAAATAAGGATAAGGGCTATTGTACCGCTTCGACGCGCTTAATTTCTGGTACTGCTTTGCGTAGAACGCGCTCGATGCCAGCACGCAGGGTCATAGCCGACATCGGACAGGTCTTGCACGCACCTGTAAGGCGTACCCGAAGAATCCCGGTTTGTTCACTAAAATCTACAAATTCGACATCGCCGCCATCCTGCTGTAGGTAGGGGCGGACACCCACAAGCGTGTCTATCACTTTTTCTTCGACTGTCTGATCCGGCATATACAACTCTATCATGTTCTTTCGGATGACGGCAACTAGGGGATTATAGTGAAATTTGTACTACCGGCGCCGCTGTGGAACGAAGATTTTTCCTGCGTATTTCGGCAACCGTGGCTCGTGTGATATTCATGAGTGCTTCCGACTGGTAGGGTGCCTCGCGGTTGATAACCACAGGCATGCCTTCGTCGCCGCCCTCGCGTACCTTGATATTTAGCGGCAACTCACCGAGAAAGGGTGCTCCCAGTTCTCCGGAAATATTTTTCCCGCCTCCGTGGCTGAAGATATCCTCGCGATGTCCGCAAGTTGGGCATACGTAGTAGCTCATATTTTCTACCACACCCAGAATATCTACATTCACACGGTTGAACATTGCAATGCCCCGGCGTACATCCGATAGAGAAATATCCTGAGGTGTTGTTACAATCACTGCACCTGTTAGGGGCAGGCTTTGTGTAAGGGTAAGCTGAATGTCGCCAGTACCGGGAGGCAGATCAAACAGCAAGTAGTCAAGGGCATCCCATTTTACCTGTTCGACCAACGCCCTGAAGTATCCCGCCTGCATTGGACCGCGCAGAATCGCCGCTTGGTCGCGTTCGAGCATAAACCCAATAGAGGCCACTTGCACACCGTAGCGCTCAAGAGGATGGAGCAGCACTTTGCCATCTTCAGTCTTTTCTCCGTCGAGTTGCCGACCCTCAAGGCCAAACATTGCGGGAATACTGGGGCCGTGAATGTCGGCGTCGATCAAGCCCACGCGGGCGCCGCGCTTGGCGAGCCCTGCTGCGAGATTGGCCGTAATCGTCGATTTTCCCACGCCGCCCTTGCCCGAAGCAACCGCAATCAGATTTTTTACACCCGGCAGTATGCGATTTTGCTGCGCAGCTTGTGCTTCCTGTACAAAAATATTCACCTTTGCATCTGGTGCAATTGCATGTATAGCCTGCCTGCATAGCGTGTTAATTGCCTCGGCTGCAAAATGCAGAGGCTGTATAAGTGTAAGATAAACGTCGACGTTCGAGCCGTCGATCTTTACTTCGTGTATCGCCTTGAGCTCGTCGAATGTACGGTCGAGATCAGGGTCGGTAATATGTGCCAGCGCATTGCGTATCTGTTCGGCCTGTTGTTCGGAAATAGCCATAATGTACCACCGTTCTGTCGTAGAACAATTACTTAAGACTGCAATCTACAAATTCCTCTACGAACAACCTGATGCAAGAAGAGCGCATTGCCAAACAGCTCTATGTTGCAGATGTGGAGAGAGAATTCTGTGGCCTTCGGTCTGCGACCAGGCGTTTGGCCTTTGCACCGCGCAGCACGCCCGCCGCGTGGAGTGCTCGGGTTCGCCGCAGTTGCATTACAAACTCGCCTGTACACTCATTCCTACGGTGGCAATGCCTATGCCGAGGCAATCGCGGAGAGTGGCGCTGTGTGTGTCGCAGAAGTTCTCGTACTGCGGAATTTTTCAAAATAGCAGCATAAAAGCACTTTTCTACGGCTCCGCACCCTGTAGATTGAGTGCATTTCTTTTTTCCAGAACAGAAAACGGGGAAAAATGAGAATGCACACTAAAGTTTACGATGCTGGTGTCGACAATAGCGATGAGGAACAAAAGTTTGGCAATGGACGCCGAACTCTTTCTACATACTTACATGGAGGTATTTCATGCCTACAGCGCTCTTCGGAGGCGGCAGGATCCGCACGAACACGCCCGCTGAGAATGCGTACAACGCATTACAAGCCGCTAACAGCAACATTGCTACCCGCCAGCTCCGCCTCTCAACCGGAAAACGTATTAACTCCGCAGCCGACGATGTCGCAGGATATATCACATCGCGTTCATTGCTTTCGCGTGTGGGGTCTCTGCGTTCGGCGCTGAATGCCGTGGGAGATGCCCGCAATGTATCGTCGATTGCCCAAGATGGTTTAGATAACATCAGCACATTGGTAACCAAAATCAAGGATGCAACGGCTACAGCCGCGTCTGGTGCTCTTGGTACCGACGAAAAGGTAGCTTTGGCACAGGCTGCATTCAGGCTGTCGGAGCAGATTCAGACAGTAGTGGATTCAACAGTGTTCGGCGGCCAAGAACTGATAAAAGGCGCCTTCTCAGGCGATTTTATTATTGGCTTTACCGCGACGAACAACATTCAGACGCTTGCCATCGACCTTGCGACAGCAACCAACAGTTCGTTTGCATTTAATGTTAACACGACGGGCAATACAACCTTTGCAGGTGTAAGTGGGCTTAACCTGGCCAGTTTTGGAACGATTACGACCTCGGATCTGGGTGTATTCAGCAACAGCCAGATTGCTGCAACGCTGACAAGCCTTTCGGACGCTCTGACCAATGTGAACAAAAGTGCCTCGTATCTGGGTGGTATTATCAACCGCCTGGACTCGCAGGATGAAGCACTGCGTTCGCAAATCACGAACTTCAATGCGGCAGTATCGCGTATTGAAGACGCCGACGTAGCCCTCGAACAGCTCGAATTAGTAAAAGCGCAGTTCTTACAGCAAACATCGGTTATTTCGCTGACACAGTCCAACCAAAGTCCGCAGACCTTCTTACAGTTGCTCCAGTAAAACCGTACCCGCTAACGATACAGAGGGGGATACATCGTATCTCCCTCTGCTTATTTAGGCCCTTGGCAGCCATTATCAGGCTCAAGTGCAACCGATTGAGTGATGGAGTGTTATTCCTAAAAGCTGCTTGTTGTACGGCAAAAAACTCTGTACTGCTGTGGAACTGGCAGTTGTAAAAGGCGATCCTTGACAAATAAAATATTGGTAGAAAGCATTGAGAAAATGTGCTGAAGAACGGCTAAAGATTCTGCAAAAGGGGTCGATAACACCGTCGGACATAAATACGGCAGGATGCCCGCAGTCTCGTTCTCGTTTCATGGAGGTTCACAATGCCTACAGCACTCTTTGGAGGCGGCCGTATTCGGACAAACACTCCGTCCGAAAATGCCTACAACGCTCTACAAGCTGCCAACAGCAATATCGCTACCCGCCAGCTTCGCCTTTCAACCGGTAAACGCATCAACTCTGCAGCCGACGACGCGGCAGGTTACATTACTTCGCGTGCGTTGACTTCTCGTGTGGGGTCGTTGCGATCTGCACTTAACGCCGTGGGCGATGCTCGCAATGTTGCATCTATTGCACAGGATGGTCTTGATAACATCAGTACGCTGGTGACCAAGATCAAAGATGCAACTGCTACGGCTGCATCCGGTGCTCTTGGTACCGACGAAAAGGTGGCTCTGGCGCAGGCTGCGTACAGGCTGTCCGAGCAGATTCAGACTGTTGTAGATTCTACGGTGTTTGGCGGATCTGAACTGATAAAAGGCTCGTTCTCGGGCGATTTTATCATAGGGTTCAACGCCAGCAATGGTATTCAGACCCTGGCTCTCGACTTTTCGACAGCAACTAATGGCTCGTTTGCTTTCAACGTTAATACGTCAAGCAATACCGATTTTGCCGGTGTAACAGGGCTAAACCTGGGCAGTCTGGGCTCGATAACAACTTCGGACCTCGGTGTCTTTTCTTCCGACAATATTTCGGCGACATTGACAAGCTTGTCGGATGCACTGACCAACGTGACGAAATTTGCTTCGTACATTGGCGGTTCGATCAACCGTCTGGACTCGCAGGACGAAGCACTGCGTTCGCAGATCACAAACTTCAATGCGGCTATCTCTCGTATCGAAGATGCGGATGTAGCACAGGAACAGCTCGAACTTGTAAAAGCGCAGTTCCTTCAGCAGACCTCTGTGATCTCGTTGTCGCAGTCAAATCAAAGCCCGCAGACATTCCTGCAGCTCCTCGGATAAGAGGAGGGGATGCCGTGATTCTTGATGAAAATCACGGTGTGTAGAAAATGGAAGGAAGGTCCTGTCCAACCTTCCTTCCTTTCTTAACTCGTTCAAATTATTTGCATTTTTTTTACTTTTGCAAGGAAGCAAAAAAGTATGAGTACAGCAGCTCAGCAGATGGCCTTTCAGCGGGCTTATGGCGCAGGAACAGGGAAGGGCGCCGCATCTGGTTACCTCGAACAAGAGGTCAATCAGTGGAGTCCGGAGAAAATTATTCTGAAAACTTATGACCTATTTATAGTTTCCTGTAAAAAACGCGACATCGTAAAGATGAACCGGGTGCTTGTAACACTCATGACATCGCTGAACTTCGAACATTCCGAGCCTGCAACGCGCCTGTATAGGTTGTACGAGTATTGCCAGAAGTGTATTGCCGAACAGCGGTTCGACGACGCGCTTCATATTATTGAAACTCTGCGTACAACGTGGGCACAAGCGTTTAATTTTAAATAATCAGTAAAGCGGGGAATGTATGTCGGACCTTCTCAATAGTGTTTCCGGCAGTAGTACGACCGATGCTGTAGTAGAGGCTTATAAGAAAACTCAGCAGCAGCCGATCGATACGCTGAAGCAGCGCAAAGCCGTCCTGGAAAAACGCCAGGTGTTTTTTACGTCGTTGCGTACCAAACTCGAATCGCTGTCGAGCACGACGTCCGCCTTTACTGATAGCACAGCCAGTCTCTCGAAGTTTCGCACTAAGAAAGCGGTGTCTTCTGATACTTCTGTTGCTTCGGTGTCGGCTACTGCCACGGCTGCCGTAGGTGTTCAGACGTTAAAAGTAGACAGGTTGGCAAGCAGCGATATTCTCGCATCCGACCGCAAAACGCTTGCTGATGCAAGTGGCTATACAGCGGGCACAAAGTCCTTTGATATTACAGCCAATGGCACAACAAAGACTGTGTCGGTCGAGTTCGATGGTACCGAGAACAACGAAACTGCCTTGGCGAAAATCTCAAATGCGATCAATAATACCGCAGATATCGGTGTAACTGCTGGGTTTATTAAAGATACATCGACTACCGGACGGTTAACGTTTTCGTCGAAATCGAGTGGCGCTGACAACCGTATTTCGTTCAGCGATCCTGATAATGTTCTTTCGCAAGTTGGTATTACAAATGCTTTGACTGCCGACCCAAGCAATCGCACGGTGTTTACGGCATCTAATGCGGGCTATCTGCGGGCGGATTCGTCGGAGCTTGATTCGAAATTTCAGCTCAACAGTATTGAAATAGTACGCAGCTCCAATTCCGTCAGTGATGTGGTGGAGGGGCTAACTATTACGCTCACAAAAGCACAGGATGCGGCTTCACAACCAATATCCTTAACAACATCGGCTGATGAGCAGGGGGCAATTTCTAATGCAAGCCCGTTGCTCGACTCTTTCAACTGGGTGGTAGCTCAGCTCAACGACGAATCCGCGACATATAAAGATGACTTCGCCATTCGCTCGTTTAGGAGCAATCTGCGCCAGGTCTCAAGCAGTCAGTTCGATGGCAAGTACAAGTATTTGTCGGATGTTGGGATTACTGCCGACGATAATGGAAAACTGGCGATTTCGGATTCGAGTAAATTTCGAGACGCAGTTACTAATAATTCCGAGGACGTAGCTAAGCTTTTTGGACAATTTGCTGATAAGATAAACTCTACCATAGGAAGTCTGATCGGCGACAACGGGCTTATCGGTTCGAGATCGACGTCGATATCCTCGCAGATCAAAAGCGTTAGCTCGCGAACTACTGAACTGGAAAAAAGAGTGGATGCACAGGGCGAGTCGTTGCGTAAACAATATGAAACGGTGCTGAGTTTGTATATTAAGGCGCAGCAACAGTTTTCCCTTATTGGCGGGTTGTCCAGTTCTTCGTAACCGAATGAACGTTTCCCGCGTCTATTCATCCGAGCCAGATTCTGTAATTCCATTCCATCTTTAATGGGAACTGTCATGATTATGCCTTTACAGGGAATACAGCCTTCTGTGTTGACAGCCGTCGACTCAGTAAAAATGAATCTGAGCGACGATAGCCGCGTTAGCTCCAACGAACTTTCGCCGCGAGCATCGCAGGATCAGTCGTCAAATGCTCAGCAGGGAGGTCTAGAAACAAAAAGTGATGGGAAAACGTCGTTTTCGTCGACGCCGTCGCAGCCGGATTTCTCCCATATCGCAACGCGATTGCAGGAAATGATGCAGGATAACACTTCTGTAAGATTCTCTATCGATGAACAGACTAAAAAAGTGGTTCTGACCATCGTGGATAACGACACCCAAGAAGTTGTTCGCCAGCTTCCTCCTGAAGAGTCGCTGAAAATTGCTCAATACATCACGAGTAAGCTGGAACAGGGTAAAGTAACAGATGCAAAAATCTGACGTGGCAATAATGCAGGACTATTTCGAAAGAGCGCTTGATCTTACACACCGTATGCGGCAGTCGCTGTCGGATAGCGGTGATATGGATATGCTCGGACAAATGTATGAACAGCGGGGAGAGATACTCGCAGAGCTGCAGCACATACGGCACTCACTTCCGGACAAACGGGACATAAAAGAGCAATGGAACAAAAAGAGCGCACAGCTCGTTGAAGCCGACAGGGAACTTCTGTCTGTTTTTGAAATAATCAAAGACACGTATCAGGAGAAGGTTCGGCAAAGTAATCAGCAAAAGTATTTGCTTATCTATTCCAAAGGTCAACAATATGGCTATTAATTCGATATCACCGTTTTCTACTCAGCCGATCAGTACGGGAATAACATCCCGTGTTAACGAGCGTCCTCCGGTTGCAGAAGAGAATCCGCAGATAAAAGAACGCCGAGATACATTAGAGCTGTCGAGCCAAGTGCAACAACAGCAACAGGTGCAGCAGGGGCGAGATACTAATCGCACTGATCAGTTGCAGCAAGTTCAATCTCAGATATCTTCGGGCTATTATAATCAGCCTGAAGTGCTTCGCGAAACTGCAGTGCGTGTAGCACGCGACCTGCAAAATAGCTTCTCTCTGAGCTCCGCAGGTTGAACTGCTGATAACGCTTGAAAAAACGAAACTATTGCGGAATTTACGGATGCGGTAGCACTGCTGCCTACCTTAAATTCCGCAATAGTTTTTTTTTTGCTTGTTTCGTTTAATTTTCTTTAAATTACGCCACAAAGTCTGTGTATTTCTACTTTCACCTATTACACTATCGCAGGCGATTTTACAACATAACATTACGAATGAGGAGTTGTATGGCGAGAAGTCTTAACAAAGTGATTCTTATCGGGAATGTAGGAAAGGATCCGGACGTGCGATATACCGCCAAGGGCGACCCGGTTGCCACGTTTCCACTCGCAACGTCGGAAGTGTGGCGGGATAAGGACTCCAATATTCAGGAACGAACGGATTGGCATAATATCGTCGCCTGGCGCAAGCTCGCTGAAATTATTCAGGAACTTGTCAGAAAAGGGTCGCGTTTATTTATAGAAGGAAGGATCCAGACCCGCTCATATGAAGATAAAACTGGTGAAAAGCGGTACATTACCGAGATAGTAGCCGAAAATATGCTTATACTTGATGGACGCAATAACAATAGGCAAGGCCATCATTCTGGTGATGAGTCAGAATCGCATTCTGTGGATTCTCGCAGCTCCCTTCACGATGTTCCTGCGGATGATGATTTGCCGTTTTGATTGTTGTTGTTGAAATTTTTACTAAATTTGAACCAGTTCAAAGCCCTTTCTTCCGCAGGGCTTTTTTTATTGCTCGCTGATAAAAGCTTCATGATAACGCAACGCTCCACTGAAGTAAGAGTTGGTATAGTATCTGTTCTGGCAATAGCTCTGCTTATTGCCGGGATTATGTTGGGTAAGGGATTGGGCGTTGGGGTCAATTATGTACTCTCGTTTCATTTCCCTTCGTCTGGAGGAATTGATATTGGTGCACCTGTCACCGTAAATGGTGTTCGGCGTGGTGCCGTGACTTCTATAGAAAACAGCGATGGTGGAGTGCTTCTTACCGCTACGGTATCGGGCATTGATGATTTGTATGCTAATGCTGGCGCTGTAATCTCCATGCTGGAAATTACTGGCGGCAAAAAGATAGAAATCACTCCGGGATCAGGAGCCCAGAAGCTCGATCCGGCACAGGTTATTCCCGGTCGTACTGCTCCCGATATAGGAGAGCTTTTAGTGGTGGTCGATAAACTGGGAGCCAGTGCCGACAAGGTGTTGTTGCGCGTAGATACTCTGTTGGGGACAGTGAACGGAGCCTTGGCCGATGGCCAGATTGTAAGCAATGTGCGCGAATCTGCGGACAAACTCAATAAGCTGCTGAGCTCCGCTGATAAGCTGATCTCCGATAACCGCGTAGCGCTTAACCAGACGGTTTCTGATGTGCAGGTAATTGCTTCGCAGTTGCGCCGCATGGTGGATAAACACTCTCCGACCGTTGATACGCTTCTTACAAAGCTCGATATTGCGCTTACTGATGCTCGCACTGCTCTCGGTTCCATCGAACGCGTGGCGGGTAATGCAGATCGGCTGATTGATGATGTCGATGGCTTGGTGCGTGATATTAAAACAAATGGCGGCCTTGCCAACAAGCTTCTCTACGACGAAAAATTTAGCATGCGTTTGGATTCAACTGTGCAGCGGCTTGAGCAATTTTTGTATAAGGTAGACGAGCACGGTGTGAACGTCAACTTGCGTATTGGTACACGTCCATAATATCTTTACTTACTATAACCGGGATTATATGAGCATGAAAGGCACTCCTGTTACCGATAAGGTGTACGATTATATTCTTGAGCATTTCTCCGCCGAGGATGACTTTCTACGCACGTTGAATGAAGAAGCACAGGCGGCAGGGATTCCAGCTATTCATATAGCACCCGATCAGCTTGCATTTCTCCAAGTGATGTTGAAAACTATGGGAGCTCGCTACGTGCTCGAAATCGGCTCGCTGGCTGGATATTCTACTATCGGTATGGCAAGAGCGCTTCCCGAGGGCGGTAAAGTTGTAGCTTTTGAGCTCAGCGCGGAGAATGCTGCGTTCATCCGCCGCAAAGCAGAAGAAGCAGGCGTTGCCGATAAAATTGAAGTCCATATCGGAGATGCCAAAAAGATTCTGGCGGGGTATGCACCCGATCATCAGTTCGATTTTGTGTTTATTGATGCCGATAAATCCGGCTATACGACCTATCTCGAACAGACAGTGCCATTGTTGCGTATAGGTGGCCTCATTGCTGGGGACAATGCGCTGGCGTGGGGTCAAATTGCCGACGAAGATGCTGAAGGAAATGATGTGCGGGGAATGCAGCGCTTTAATAAAGCGCTTGTTGCCCGCTTGGAACTCCAGGTGACAATGGTACCGATAGGCGATGGTATGGCAATGGGTGTAAAACTGTTCTGATGCGCATGAGAAAAATGCTACGGTAGTACTCTATCTTCCGTGTTGTACGTCTGTGGAGCCAACGACGCGGATAGCTGGTAGCATTTCCTCACTTCTTCAATGTGGTATTTCAATGAGCAATTCTTGTAAGAGCAGCGCTTTCACCGTCCAATTCCTGCTGTTCTGCTGCCTTGCCAGTGTGGTATGGTCGTGCGGCAGTAGCAGACGCGATGAATTTCACCTGAAGCAGGAGGATTATGCCGTATCGCTCGCAGGGGAATCCAAAACTCCTGTGTATCTCACTTCTACTAAGTCTATTGATTCCGCCGATGCCTCCACAATCTTTGCTGATGTTTGGAAACTCGAAACCGATTCCTACCCCGATGCTATACGCGCGTTTGTGCGAGTGATGGATTCATCAGGTAGTTTTATTACGAATATGGCCGACCCGTATTACCGGGGGCAGGGCGACTATCGGCGCTATTGGGCCGGAATCTCTGAAAAATTGGGCACAACCGACTCGTCAATTAGCAATTTTACTGTGCGGGAATTTGGCGACCTCGATAGCATTCCGTACTCCATTGTGCTTGCTCTAGACCACGGTGGCTCGATGCGTGGCACCATCGAATCTCTTCAAGACGCTGCCGAAATGTTTATGAACCTCAAGCGCTCCTACGACAAGATTGGTGTGGTGAAGTTTGATAGGCAGGCCGTTGTAGAAGTGCCAATTACCGCCGACCGCAGCCTGATCCGGGCTCAGTACCGGAAAAATGGTATAGAAGGATTTGGACTGTACACCTCATTGCTCGATGCCGCCAAAGAATCTATACTCCAATTGCGGAATGAACCGCCAGATAACCCGCGTGTTCTTGTGCTCTTTACCGATGGTGAGGATAACTACTCCAAAACAACTGATGTGGAGCTTTATCGCCTTGCCGATTCGCTCAAAGTGCATATATTTCCGGTTGGCTTTGGCTATACAAATGACACGGCTATGATGCACATGGCAGAAGCTACAGGTGGCAAATACTACAAGGCGTATTCATCACGGCAATTGCGCGCTGTATTCGAAGATATTTACCGCAGTTTACGGAATTACTACCTTGTCACCTACAAGCCGCCTTTCTACGAGGGGTTGCATGTAGCCGAGGTCCAGCTTTCTATACCTGGTGCCGAAAAAGACATCGCTGCTCATGCTGAATACGACAAGGGGCGATTTGGAATCAAAACCGCTGTGGGCGATTCTATACAGTACAACATTTTATTTGATTTTGCCCAAGCGAGTATTCGAGCTGAGTCGCAGCCTATGCTCGACGAGATAGCCCGTATTCTGAAAAGAAATCCACGTATGATGGCAGGGGTTCATGGCCATACTGATAATGTGGGTGGAGAAGACTTTAACCAGCGACTCTCCGATCAGCGTGCCGAATCGGTTGTCCAGGCTCTTGTCGACCGTGGGATCGACCGCAGTCGCTTGCGTCCGCGCGGGTATGGTATGACACAACCTGTGGCTCCCAATGATACGGAAGAGAACCGGCAGAGAAACCGCCGGACAGAATTTGTAATCCTGAGGCGATAATATCCCGCCAATAGAAATAAGAGAGAAGAACATGCCTGTTGTCTATCAAACTCATTTTCCGACCCTTGAGCTTTTCCGGCGCGGAAAAGTGCGCGATGTCTACGATCTCGGTGAGCGCTTGCTAATGGTAGCTACCGACCGCATTTCGGCATTCGATGTTGTGATGGCCGAACCTGTGCCGGGTAAAGGGGAAATCCTTACTGCGCTTTCGCTATTTTGGTTTGAACAAACGAAAGATATCGTACCAAACCATTTGATATCGGCTAATGTCGATGACTTTCCTGAATCCTGCTGGCCTTATGCTGGCGACCTCCGTGGCCGCTCCATGCTCGTGAAAAAAACGAAGCCGTTGCCGATAGAATGCGTGGTGCGTGGCTATCTGGCCGGTTCAGGTTGGAAAGAATATCGCGTAAACCGTACCGTGTGCGGCATTTCGCTGCCGGAGGGATTAATCGAATCCTCGAAACTTCCGGAGCCCGTTTTTACACCTGCTACTAAAGCAGAAGAAGGGCACGACGAAAATATTAGCTTTGAGCAGGCTGCCGAACTCTGTGGAGTCGAACTTGCCGAGAAAGCGCGCAGGCTGAGCCTTGAGCTCTATACTGCTGCCGCTGCTCATGCAATGAGCCGGGGTATTATTCTCGCGGATACAAAATTTGAGTTTGGTGTCGACGATGAAGGGCAACTGATTCTTATCGACGAGGCACTGACACCCGATTCCTCCCGATACTGGCTGCGCGAGTTCTATAATCCGGGCGAGCCCCAGTATAATTTCGACAAGCAGATACTGCGCGATTATCTCGAAACACTCGATTGGAACAAGCAGTATCCGCCGCCGCCTTTGCCTGCGGACATCTTGCAAAAAACATACGACAAATACCGGGAAGCATTAGAGCGCCTTACTGATAGTGCTATAGCCGATGCTTAATGCGCTGTGTACCGATGAACCACGCAATATTGTCCGGCAATATGTTTGTCTATAGCCGTCTGATACTCCTGCATTTGCTGTGCTGATAGCTGTTCTGTAACTACGGATATACAATGATCGCCGAAGAAAGCATTTCCATAAAGAAGAGTGTTGCCGATATTTTCGACTGGAACACCTTCATCATAGCAATTTCGCTTATTGCTACCGGTCTCATTTCGATCTACAGTGCTACGTTCGACGCCGGGATGAGCGACTATTTTTTCAAGCAACTAATGTTTGCGGGCATTGGCTTGGTGAGCATGGTGGGCTTGATGTTTCTTCCGGAGCGCTGGCTAGGCTTGGGAGCGTATGCGATTTATGGTATTACACTGCTGATGCTACTCGCGGTTATAGTAGCTGGGCACGAGGTATATGGCTCTAAAAGTTGGTTAGTAATAGGTGGTATTAGCATTCAGCCATCAGAGCTGGCAAAAGTGGGTACGCTTCTTGCCCTTGCCCGGTACATTTCACGTCCAAACGTCGATTTACGCACATTGCGCGACCTTGGGATAGCAGCTCTTCATATCGCTGTGCCAGTGGCGCTTATTATGCAGGAGCCCGACTTTGGCTCGGCAACGGTGTTTTTGATCATGCTGCTCGGTGTAGCACTGTGGTGTGGTGCCGATCTCATGCTGCTGTACGCACTGATGACTCCGCCCATTATTGCGCTGGTGTCGTTCTTTGGCCAAACTCCGATGATCATTGCTATCGTTATTGCGGCGCTTGGTGCTTTGGCATTTCGCCGTGGTGTCATCATCACTATTGTAGTCATCCTTGTCAATATTGCAGCCGGATTCTCTACTAATGCCGTGTACAATGTGATGAAACCCCACCAGAAGAGTCGCATTGAAGCTTTTCTGGATCCGAATAAAGACCCAAAGGGACGTGGGTATCACGTGATCCAGTCGAAAATTGCTGTGGGGAGCGGTGGTCTGTTTGGCAAAGGTTTTTTGCAGGGTACACAGACGCAACTACGTTATATTCCAAAGCAGTGGACAGACTTTATCTTTTGCGTGCCGACTGAGGAGTTCGGCTTCTTCGGCGGGGTGATGGTGCTGGGTCTGTTGCTCGGGCTCTCCTGGCGTTCTATAAGAGTAGCGGAGATGGTTCGCACAAAATTTGCCAGTACAATAGCTGCTGGTATCGGTACCATATGGGCATACCATACGCTTATCAACATCGGCATGGCAATCGGTGTGATGCCTGTGATGGGTATTCCGCTGGCCTTTCTGAGTGCCGGTGGTTCCTCGCTTGTAGTGAATATGGCGATGGTAGGGCTGCTGCTAAATTTCTACCGGCATCGGCGCGAGCGCTTCGAGTAAGATTGTTTGATGCGATATTCCTCGTTTTCCGCTGTCGAGCTTACTTGCGAATTATGTACTCGTACCTCATTTTTTCATCGAGCGGTTGCGTCCTGAAGGCTATTGGTAGGCTTGGCAAGCACAGAAGAGTCATTGCCAATCCACGCGCTTTGTGTACTTTGCAGTTTTGAAAATTTCTCTGACATTCCTTTGCACTCAGGTATAGTATGATTCTTTCGGACAGCGAAATTCTGCGCAGCATTGAGGTTGGCGCTATTGTGATCGAACCATTTCGCCGCGAAAAGCTCGGCTCTAACAGCTACGACGTTCACCTTGGCAGGACACTTGCGTTGTACAAAGACGAAGTGTTGGACGCTCGCAGTCACAACCAAATAGAATATATTGAAATACCGGAAGATGGATATGTGCTCTATCCGCATGAATTTTACCTTGGTGTTACAGAAGAATACACCGAAACACACAAGCACGTACCATTTCTGGAAGGCAAATCCAGCATTGGGCGTTTGGGCATTGACATCCATGCAACGGCTGGGAAAGGCGATGTAGGCTTTTGCAACACCTGGACTTTGGAGATTTCTGTAAAGAAGCCGATACGCGTTTATGCCGGTATGCCCATTGGCCAGCTTATTTACTTTGAAGTAAGTGGCGAAATCCTGACGCCGTACAATAAGAAAAACTCTGCGAAATACAACGAGCAGACCAATAAACCCGTGGAATCTAAAATGTGGATGAATTTCCCATGAAACACGTGCTTTTATACTGCACTGCGCTCCTGTGCGCCGGATTGATCGGTTCCTGCACGGACAAAAAGGTGCAGCAGAAAGACATAGGAGTTCGGGAATTCATCGCTGCCGACATTGTAGCAGACCGCAAAGCTAAGGACGAGGAATTTCGCACTGAATACTCGCCGCTGCCGTCCGACGAGTGGGAGCATTTTCCGGGTTTGTCCTACTACGAGCCATCGGAAAAATATTTTGTGACTGCAAAGCTCGATATAGCGGAGCAACCGGATACTGTGGCAATCGCAGCTTCGCAGAGCAATGATGTGCGCACGATGCTGCGCTATGGCGTATTTCGCTTTACGATTGGCGATACAGCGTGCACGCTCGCCGCTTATAAGCACACTGGTCCGGAAGCTGTGCGCTACCCCTCATTGCTGTTTGTGCCATTTCAGGACGCAACAACAGGTGGCGAGACATATCACGCGGGGCGTTACTTGGATGTAGATATACGGCTCGGTACAACAGTGTACGATTTGGATTTTAACCGAGCGTACAATCCGTATTGTGCTTACAACGAATCGTATAGCTGCCCGCTTGTTCCTTCGGAAAACATATTGCCTGTGGCTATTCGCGCTGGTGAAAAGAGCTATGAGAAGCATTGACAATCGCGGGGCATATACTATCTGCACAAACCCAGACGGAGGTACCAGCATGGCAATAAACAACAGTGGGGTGCGCTGGCTACAGCTCCTTGCGCTGATTGTTGTCTCTGCCTTTGTGCTCAGCGGGTGCATCATCGTAAAAGGAAGTGACGAAGAGCAGGGCGAACAAGCCTCGGTTGTAGCGCCGAAACCGCTTTTGCCGATGTCTGATGAGCTGATTCGCTCGGAGTCCGGCGATATGATCGCATTTTTGCCCGCATCCTGGTTCTTTATGGATGTGAACGAAAAAGTATCATCGTCGGTATTTGCTGTAGCTGTGAACCCCGACTACACAGCCAGCCTTGTGTTCTCAGAGCTTCGCCGCGATGATGCACTGGAAGACGCTTTCCAAAAAGAAGGTCTGATTGGGGTAGCGCGTGCGAGCTATCAGAAACGCGAGCGAAAGACTGCCGGATTAGTAAAAAACGCGGGTGGCTTCGATGTGCGTATGCTCGGTACGAAACAGTTCGGTACGTACCAATACAGCGATGCCGGTGCTGGCAATGTGCTGCCGACGCGTGTGGCTGTGTTCCGCTCCGCTCTCGGCAATTTTTACGAATGTACGCTAGCTGTTCTGCCGTTTACTGGCCGCAAAGTGCCTGCAAACGAAGAGATGGAAAAAATTTACCAGTCGGTATTGGCTACGATTGACTACTGAACACGAGGGGTTATGGAATTTTCCCAAGATACGGAAGCAATACTGGCCTACTTAGACAGTAGTGTGGCCAATGGACTGCGGAAGCGCAGTGATCTCGGTGTGCTGTTCGAGATCGGTGCACAGATGGGAGCCGCACAGGAATTCAATACTGTGGTGTTTACAGGTAAAGCTGTGTGGAATTTGTTTTCGTCTATGCGCCGTGCAGGTGGAGGCCGGGAAACTGAGCCCCTGCAACGGGAATTTGCCTCGAATGTGAACACGCTGCGCGAGCTGTTGCTGCCCTTTGCAGCTAATGCACCGGAAGAAGTGCGCGAACGCTTTGAAAAGGTGTATCTCGGCACGCACGATGGCACGCTGCGCAATCTCGTCGATCTCGCCTGTGATCTCGCCCAAGTAAAAGATATACAGTCGGAACAACGGCACAACGCCGGCCACTAATACCCCGCCCGTCTTCCGCGCCAACTGCCAATAGTACACCATTGTAATGCTGTTCCTATGTAGTACAATCCATCGGCAAGACACATAAAGACAAGAGTCTCCTTGACAAAGTGCTCCACCTTTTGTAACATTTACACCGCAGCTGTGTTTATCAGAAAAAGGAGGAGTTATGAATGGACTGCATCTCGGCATGTTTGTTCATGCCGCACAGGATTTTGAAGCGAGCCAATACCGTATCCTCGCTGAGCTCAAACGCATTCAGTCGAACTTTTCGCACAACCGCATTTACCCCCATCTGGCTCAACTCATTGAGTTGTATTCAACGCTTACGACCATTGCCCACAGCTCTGAAGGTCTTCGCGATGCGCTGCCTAAACGCCTTCAGGATGTTGATCTCGAAAACAAAAAGTTAGTGTACGAGCACCTCGATGCCAATCGCGATAGCTTTGCCATGATCGAAGAACTGATCCACTGGGCATTGCCAAAAATCCAGCGCGCAATCGAAGAAGGCAAAACGATGTATGAATTCGTTGACGAGAATATGTCTGTAGCTGTCGTTGGTATCCTGCCTACGTATTTGGAAGAAGGATACTGTTTTGTTCCCGACAATAAACAGCAGAAGATTTATCTCGTTAAATATGAAGTGTCCATCTTTACGTCGACCGACGACCGCTATCGCAGCCTGAAAACAACAGTGATTGAAACGTTCGACAGGCGAACGATGCGCGAATCGGTGCAATCGATGAAGCTCGACCTTGTACAACGCCGTCCCGAGATGCCAAATCCGGCTACGTATAATGTAGAAACTGAACTCGATTTTCCTTTCGACGAAACTATTCTTCCGATTGCTAAGAGAAAACTGATGCAACAGTTGCACTCGTAGAGCGCAAGCCCCGTAAAAACAACTATATTTCTCTGCTAACCCGGTGGATATTCTGCCGGGTTTTTTTATGCTGCGCCCGATTCAGTTCGCATGAAGGCTGCTGATAAAGAATGGCTTGTGGCACGGGCGTCGTCGATCAGATGCCCGGTCGCTGTCACCGGTCTATTA
>DLHF01000056.1 GCA_002483085.1 Ignavibacteria bacterium UBA7675 | reverse complement strand
GGATGGTAGCTATGGCTACTCGCAGGAAGTAGAAGTAGACATGGATCGCGCAGCAGAGCGCCTTGTTGTTGATGTACAGCCGAACCCGGCTGGCGCAGGTGAAAGCGCAGAAGTGAGCTTTACCCTGGTAGAAGGTCAGCAAGTAACGGTAGAGTTGTATGGCACAGATGGCCGCCTTGTGCGGACACTGGCAAACAACTACCGCGAAGCTGGTGAGAACACCATCAATGTCAATACTGGTGATCTTACAAGTGGTCAGTACGTAGTTGTTGTAAAAACATCTGGTGGTACGATTACACAGAAACTGCAGATTGTGAAATAATCATCGCAGGATCAAATAAAAGAAGGCCTCTTCGTTGTTACGGAGAGGCCTTCTTTCTTCTTACTGGAAGGAAACGGTAAGAGTAAATAATGAAAAGCACATATAGAATTGACAACGTCCTCTCTACGCTGTAATTTAACCGAAACTCTTTCAGATTATTGCGAAGCTGTGGCACATCAATCTTTATACCTGCATCTGTTGACGGCTTTCATTTTTTTTATCGGTTTACCGGTAAAAGGAATGGCGGTAGGTAGTGCTATGCCCCGACCAGAGCTGTCGTATATCGAAAATCGAGGGCAATGGGATGATGAGGTGCTGTTTTTTGCCAGAACGCCCGGTTTGGACGTGTGGATCACGCGAACGGGAATGGTCTATGACGCGTTTACGGTATCGCCGGTAGGCGAAGGGCAAAAAACAAAAGATGTGCGCAGGCGGGGTAGTGTAGTGCGTATGGAATTTGCCGGTGCTTCGTTAGCGCCAATACCATTAGGGCAAGGACAGTCGGGTACACGCTATTCATACTTTACGCAGCATGGCCATGTCGCTGAAACTGGTCTGTTTAGTGAAGCCCTTGTGAAGGGCATGTACGACGGTGTTGACATAGCATTTTACTTCCAAAATGGTGTTCCAAGATATGATTGTATTGTTCAGCCCGGTGCTGATTATTCAAAAATTGCCCTGACAATACACGGCGCACAACGCGCACAGATTGCTGAAGATGGCAGTCTTGTTCTCTACACGGCGGCAGGGAGCATTACACAGCAGGGATTAGTGGCCTATCAGATGGTGGAAGGCCGGAAGCAGTATATTCCCTGTTCTTTTACTCTAAAAAATTCCTCGTCGACGCCCGTGGTGGGTTTTTCGATGGGAGCCTATGATTCTTCTCTCCCAGTTGTCATTGATCCGCTCGTATATGCTGCTTTTCTGGGAGGCAGCGAAACAGATGAAATGGTAGACGTCGTCGTAGACCAGGGAGGTAATGCGTATGTCGTTGGTACGACAATGTCTGCCGACTATCCGCACTCTACAGGAGCCTACGACATGGTGTGGTCAGGTAGAGATGTTGTGCTTACCAAGCTTGATTACAGCGGCGTTGGAGTCCTGTTCTCTACATTCTTCGGCGGTAGTGGAGATGAATATGCTCGTGGACTCGCACGAGACAAAAATGGTTATCTATATGTTGTAGGAGAAACGCACTCGACGGACTTGCCTGCAACGCGAACCTACTCACACATCGGTCTTGGAGGAGCTGATATCTTTGTTGCAAAGTTGAATGGCTCTGGAACTGATATCCATTATGTAACGGTTGTCGGAGGTGATGGTGACGATCAGCCTGCGGCCATTGCAGTTGACGACACCGCCAACGTATATGTCACCGGAACTACCTACTCCGACCCATTTCCCTCGTATCCGGTTGCTTCTGAGCCTAATCAAGGGGGGAGTGAAGCTTTCCTTCTCTCACTGAATACAAATGGTGTTTGGCGTTACTCCGGAACAATCGGCGGAAGCGCTGACGACGGTGGGACTGCTATTGCGATGGACCCGGGCGGGACGTTTTTTTGGGTTAGCGGCCAGACAAAGTCGAAAAATCTTCCGACAACGGACATGCGGCAGTATCAGGGAACCGGCAACATCCACATGTTTTTTGCAAGGTATCGCACATCTGGCGAAAAACTGCTGCTCGGGTATGCAGGGGTGGGGACGGCAATTGCGACCTCCATTGCTGTAGATGCCCGAGGCGATGCCTATCTTGCAGGCTATACTCCCGATGGCAGCTTTGAACTTCCAGTGCCTACTATTCAGCCGCAGTACGATAAATCGCTCCCTGTTAATAGCGAGGGCATACTGCTCAAAATAGCGCCGATAGGAAGCTCGGGCAAAATAACGTACTCGACCTATCTCGGATCTGATGACGACGACATTATCCGTGATATAGCGGTGGACCGCAATGGTACAGTGGTGATGGTTGGGTCGACAACTCAACAGGGGATTGCCGACAGCCTGTTTTACGATCCTAAACCCGAATACTCACGTAGTGTACGACGCGAAGGCTTTATTGCGGCTCTTACTCCGGGAGAACGTCTGCTCAATTATTCGACATACTTTGGGGGAAGCGGCGACGACGAATTTGTGGCGGTGGTCATCGCCCGTGATAGCTCGCTGTATGTTGTAGGTAATACGAACTCGCAGGATATGCCTGTATCGCTTGGGTCGCCAGAATACCAAGGTAAACAGGATGGGATGATTGTCAAAATGGACTTTATTCCTAAAGTCCAAGTTGCCGACGGCAGACGTGAAATTGACTTTGGAACTGTCTATATCGGTGAGTCTAAAGAAGAATCAATCGTTTTTCTAAATGCTGGAACGAATCTGAACACCGAGACGAACTCTGCTGTAGTAGAGACCATGAGGTTCTTCCGAGGCCAGGCGTTCTCTTCAGATTTGGTAGTACCGGCATTTATCCCTCGTGGAATACCAGCAGGAGAGCTTCCAGTTGCATTGACATTCCGACCGGCATCCAGGGGCGCATTTCTGGACACTGTTGTGTTTGAAGTGCGATATCTTAAAAAAACGTTTGAAGTCGTTTTGAGAGGGGTAGGGGCAGAGAAACCTCCACCTGTTCTTGTATTGAAGCCAGATACTCTTCGCATTGGCAAAGTATTTATAGGTGAGCACGGCCAAGGGACGTTGACGCTGCGCAATGAAGGAGCTATCAATGCCGCTGTCGAAAATATTGTGCTTACAGGCAATGCGGGCTTTTCCTACAGTGGCTCTACCACAATGACGGTAGGTGTTGGTGGCGAAAACGCGTTGCGTATTGACTTCGATCCGGTCGTTGTAGGTGCTTCGTCGGCGGTGCTTCGTGTGTATGTGGAGCGCTCCACAACACCGCTTATTGCCGTTGTGCAGGGCGAGGGAGTTGATAAGCCACAACCTGATGTCTATATGGAAACATATGAGACTGATTTTGGGGCAGTACAGCTCGGGCGATCAAAGAGAGCTGTTGTGGTTGTGTCCAATACTGGGCAGACATCCGCAACGCTTTCTATCGACACCGGCGATGGCCCTTTTACAGGTACTTTGGACACAGAAGAACTGAAGCCAAGTAGTTCGGTGGGGCTGAATGTTGTTTTTGCTCCAATTGAAGCCGGAAGTACAGAAGCGCAAATTCGGCTGCATATAGCAGAGCTTACGACTACGCTCGTGCTTACTGTAAAAGGGGAAGGGGTATTTCCCCAGGCAATTGTGCTTCCGCGAGATACTGTCGATTTTGGTTCGGTGAGAGTAAATGATACTGTATCGGATAAAGTTTTTATCCGCAATACAGGTATTGATACATTGCACATTGCTACTATCAGCATTGATGGCGATGGCTTTACGCGAAGAGCCTCTACACCTGCTAATCTCGGTGTTGGTGATTCGCTGGAAATTGATGTCGATTTTGCACCTACTGATCAGGGATCGCAAAGCGGCAGCATTGCTGTGGTAGTGGATTATCTGCCAGAGCTTGTGCCTGTAGCGCTTCAGGGAATAGGGATATTAGACGACATTGGACCTCGTGGAATTACAGTCGCTCCGGATACGCTGGATTACGGAACTGTTTATATTTCGACAATATCGACTGCTACATTCGTGGTAAGCAACAGGTCCACAACCCAGAGCATTCGAATAAGCGACATAGCAATTGTACAGAGTGGCAGCGAGTTTGTTTTGGCCACTTCTCGTTCCTTTCCTTATAGCATTCCCGCTGGTAGCCGCGATACCATTGCTATTAACTTTTCTCCCATTACGACAGGTTCCGTCGCCGCATTTGCCCGTGTTGTCAGCACTATTAACACAGTGGCAGTAGAGCTAATAGGGATTGGCGACGACGTTCCGCAACCGGCCATCGATACTATCCAGGTTGTGATCCCCGATATTTATGCAAAAATTGGTGAGTACACCAATGTGCAGTTATCGTTTGCGGATCCTGTGTCTGCCAGCACTATTCTTCAAAATGCGGGCGTGAGTAGTTTCAGCGCTGTGTTGCGCTGGAACGCGTCGGTGATGTTGCCAGTAGGAGGGCATGCTACCGGGGATGTCAAAGCTGGTAATAGGGATGTTGCGATCCGTGGCGTGTTCAGCAACTCGACAGATTCTGTATTCTACAGCATACCAGTCCGCATATTATGGGGCGATGCCGAGTATGCTGCAATTAGTATTGTTGATCTGAAGCTCCAGCCCGAGGAAAGTACATCAAGCATTTTTATTAACAGAAGCGATACGGCGCACCTTCATGTCACCGATATATGGCATGATCGCGATGGGCCTCGGCTGGTAAATCCCTATGCAAACCCGCTCGGACTGCGTGTCTTGCCCAACCCATTCGACGCCGATGCTATCCTTACTGTAGAACACGCCAGTGGTTTGTCGTCTCTGGTCATCTACAATCTCGTAGGCGAAGCGGTTCTGGACCTGAGTAGTTATCTCAATGGTGAAGAATTCATCGATATTCCTTTATCTGTGACGATGTTTCCGGGTGGTGGTATCTTTTATTGTCGCCTCGTTTCGGGTACTCACACTGTAGTTCGCACACTTATTCTCCATTCGCAGCAACCATAATACAGAGCAACTATATTCGCTGTTGGTATAGGATGTTTTTGTCGTTAATTTCTTTTCTAATCAGCGATCTCATGACCGTGCGGGTGATGCCCGGCGCGTATTCGACAGCCCTGAACCTGCCATGCTGAAGTTTATTATCATACTCTGTGTTTTCATAACGGCTGTAGCTGGCGCTGCCAGTGCACGAGATGTAGAGTGGCGTCTTGGTGGTATGGTGCAGGCCGGAGCAGCTTTTCATAATGCGAATTTTAAAGAATTGCCCGGTGTGCCGCTTCCGAGTAGCGCCCAACTGTTTTCGGGTGCAACAGGCTTCAGTTATGGAGTTGGGGGAATTGTCGAATGGCAGTCCTACTCTTGGTTAGCTGTTGGAATGCAGACAGATATTCAAGGGACAAGTGTGGTGCTCACGGCAGCCGAAGGGCCGCTGCCGTATTTAGCTCAAGATGGTCAGGCGGGGGATGTACTTTTGCAGCATACTATACGCCACTCACTTCTTACACTCGGTGTGCAGCCGGTCGTTGTACTGTCGCCGTGGCAACCCATGTTTGTTCGTGTCGGATGGCGTTTGGGTTTTCCCATCTTGTCGTCCTTCGAGCAAACTGAAGAATTAGTCGATGCCTCGCCGGGATTAGAGTATCTTATTGGCAGCGGAAAAAGAGTACGCGCTTCAGGGGCATCGCTACCCGGGGCTTCGGCGGTAGAGAATGCTATGGAATTTGGTATTGGCTACGAGATACCCTTTAATTCTTCGTTTGTGCTCCGTCCCTTTCTTTCTTACCGTGCCAGTCTTACTGATAGGGTCGCAGGGATTTCTTGGAAAACAGGCTCTTTGCAGGTCAGTGCGTCGTTGTTTCGACAGTTTTTACAGGACAAGGATGTACAGGTGGACACTGTGTACAGGCGCGATACAACCGTACAATTAGTAGCGGGTATCGTTGATGAAGAGGTCAATCTTGTGGGGCAGTCAGTACAGACTGATGTCACCGAGTCTGAGTCCGTTATTCTGCAAACTGTTGTTGTTTCCGAGCAGTACAGCCGGGTAGTGCCGCAGGCGGCACCGCTGCTTGCAGCCGAACTCGGGGTGCGATTTGTGCTGAAAGATGGCAAGGAAACAGAGGGCGTGCGGGTCTCTGTGGAGACAGTGCTGGAAAAGAATGTCGTACCCATGCTTCCTTATATTTTCTTCGAGCCAATGTCGGCGTTGGTGCCAGCGCGTTATGCTCTGCTTTCGCCATCAGCGGCAGGCTCTTTTGCACCTGATCAGCTCGACCGGAAAGATGTGCTGGATATTTATAGGAATCTGCTCAATATTATAGGACAGCGGCTGCAAAGGAAACCGGATGCGATGTTGGTTCTGGTGGGTACAAACTCAGGCGACGGCGATGAGCGAAAAAATACTGGGCTGTCGCAACAACGCGCAGAAGCAGTGCGGCAGTATCTTGTCGATTCATGGGGTATCGCTGCTGAGCGACTCATTGTCCGAGCCGCGAATCTTCCTTCGCATCCTTCTAATAGCTCTCTGCCGGGCGGAAGTGCAGAAAACAGGCGTGTTGAGCTTTCTTCCGATGATCCTTCTATTCTTGCACCTGTGTTTCTTCAGGATACAGTGCGGGCGGCCAATCCCCCTATTATACGGTTCTATCCCGATGTGCTCAGCGAAGCAGGTGTAGCCGACTGGCAAATCACCATAAGCCAGGGTGAGCGTTTTAGTAAAATTTTTGCAGACAGTTCGGAACCGCCGAAGTACATAGACTGGAATATCGACCAGGACAAAGCCGCTCTTATCTCTGCCGATGCTCCTATGCAATACTCTTTGCGCGTGCGCGATTTGGCCGAAGGTAGCACAGAGACCGGGCAGGGGAGCATTGTCTTCCAGGTACAGCAACAGGGTGGGGAATCGACGGAAGGCAGAGGGGAAGTAACGCGCTATTCGCTGATTGTATTCGACTACGATGGAGCCGATTTAACAAAACTGCACCGCACAGCACTGGCTGCTATACGCGAAGCGTTCCCAGCAAATGCCAGTATTACCGTAATAGGGATGACTGACGAACTCGGAGATGCCGAGTACAATCGCCAGCTCTCCGAACGTCGTGCGAAAGCAATTGCATCCGCATTGGAATTGCCTGCTTCCGTGGCTATTGGTATCGGTGAGCAGTCCGAAATTTCTTCTGAAACACCCGAGGGGCGGTTCTACAGCCGAAGGGTGGATATTCTGATCCGGCGAAGTAATTCACCCTGATACTTCTCTTCTGGACTCTCGGTTGGGTACATACTACCCTTGCACTGCCAGAACCAACGCTGGCTGCGCTTTTTCTCCAGCCCGTAAATCTTGCAGTCACCACTTCCCAAGTTCGTGATCGCACAGTATTCTAAAGAACACGTAGCAACAACGAGTTGTGCGCTGTCGTCTCTGGTCGCCCGTTCTCTCTCCGCACCGCGTTGCAAGGCCGTCGCGTGGCTATTCGCCCCCACCGGCGGTAAACTTTTGGCCAGCCGATAATCGAAATTACCGTAAAACAATACGCAGACGAGACAACCAGTGAAAGCAGTTGGGCGTTAGGGGCATAACGTCCCGTGCTGTGGGGGCTGTTTGCAACGGGAATGTAGAACCGGATCGGATACAAAAAGCCCCGACATCTACAGGATATCGGGGCTAATATTGCTTTCAGAAGAGCGGTATTAACGCGCTGCCTTATCGCGCCATTCTTTCAATAACTTTGCATCGTCCAGTTGTTCGAGCAGGGAAATACAATCGCGAAGGTACGAGTTTGCCGCATCAATATTCCCTTTTTCCCGGGCAAGAAGGCCGAGTTCACCGAGGCTCATAGCTTCGTATTGCTGCTGATTCTTCTCGCGGCTGATCGCCAGTGCTGTTGCCAGGAATGGCATTGCACGTGAATCGCCAGCCCGTCTGTAGAGTACACCGAGTCTGTAGGACGGGACGAGAGCTTTAAGTTTATCGCCAGAGCTCATTGCCTTGTCGAATGCCTCTTGATTTTGCTCAATAGACGTGCGAGTTGCCAGCGAAACAGGTGGGCTGTAGATCGTGGCCGAGGCGTCATCATCTGTTGGCGTTGTTGCTGCAGCCACAGGAGGAGTACTCGGTTGCTGGTCTTCGATTGCGCTGGCTGCGGATGGGGCATTTGTGCTGGCTGGACGGGCTGCGCTGCCAGAACCAGATGTGGCCTTATGCGAAGCTACAGCCGGGACGGGCATTTCAAACGAAGGCGGGAGCTCGTTGCGGGTTGCAGCAGAAAGTGGCTCGTGAGTATCTGTACTGGGGCGCACGGCGAAAAACACGCCAATACTGCCGATAAGTACCAAAACAGGAGTGAAGAGCGCGCGGGGCAGATTGCCCATGCGAACTGCCGAAGCCGCACCACCTGTTGCTACAAGAGAAGCTGCAATTTTATCTTCTACCGAATGAAGAAATGGGGCTGTGTCGTGCACCTGCTCATTGTGCGGGTGTGCCAGCATATCCTCTATCGCCCGAAGCTGACGTATTTCTTCTGCCAGTTCCGGCGAGGCTGCGATCATTGCCTGCATCTGGCTATGCTCACCGGCGGTAAGCGTGCCATCCAGCAACTTCGCTATAAGTTCATCGGTTGTCATTCGTATTCTTTGATATAAGGTAACAAATGAGACTGCAACATCTTTTTCGCGCGGAACACCCGTACCTTGGCAAGAGCCACAGAAATATCGAGTGCACGTGCTATCTCATCATATGAAAGACCGTCGAAATATCGCATTTCAAGTGCATCGCGGAAATCAACAGCGAGGGTTGCAATCGCATCCCTGAGTGCCTCATGCAGCAGCACATCTTCTCCGGTTCTGTCCGATTCATCCGACAAGCTATATGCTACGTCGTCGATCTGTTCGGTATGGCGCTGCCGTTGTTTGTATTTCAGGCAATAGTTACGGGCTATTGTAAACAGCCATCCAGCAAAATTTCCGCCCGTGAAATGCTCTCGCTTTTCGTAGACCGTTGCTGCAATTGTTTGAAATACATCCTCCGCCGCCTTCCGATCGCCTAAAGCGCGGAGACAGTAGGCAAAAAGACGTTTGTCGTACCTGCGATACAGCGTTCGAAAAGCTTGCTCATCGTTGCGCCGTATGAAGGCAAAGAGTTCCTCGTCGGTTTTCTTTGACAAATCATCTTGGGTATGTTTCTCTTTACCGATTTTCATACTCTCTGAAGAACAATAATCCACTGCGTTGCATTTCGTTACAGCCTTTTCTTTTTGGAGCTGTCAACGCAAAAGGCGTAGTTTTCTATGCTGCGTATCCTGACGCTTTGGATAGTGCGATAGCGCGCTCTGCGCTGATAGCTACCAAGAGTTAGGACGGAAAAACCACCAGTTGCTTATTTTAAAGAAAATGTGTAATATGATAGAGTTTAGGAATACGCAGGTAAAGTAGCTCCGGTTGTTGCGCTAGCCTTTTCGCCCTGATGATTGACGATTCCGTGTCGCGCGTATTCCAGCCACTTCCACGGAGCAGGTATGGGTTCTATTAGTATTTGCAGAGTATGCCATATACATATGCTTCTTCTTCTGGCTGTTGTGCTCGGTTGCTGCACGACCGCGTTTGCTATTGAAACCCATTCAAGTACGCCCACAGATACCCAGCTCTCCGAAATTCTCCATCGTAAAGGTGTCGCCCCCTCCTCGCTCGTATTCATTCCAAATCGCGGACAACTTATCAATACCGAAGGAAAACTGCAACGTGATATTGCATATTCTGCTGTCTACGGTGGTGCATCGCTGTTCTTCCGTGGAGATGGTGTCAGCTATGTATTTACAAAGCGAGATCACTTGGCAGGGGCGGGCATTGGCAGCCACGACGGTAGTATGGATATGCTTTCCTCAAATCGTGTAGATATGACACTGCTCGGCGCTAATCCGGGTGCACAAATAATAGCAGAAGAGCAGACGGCAGAATATTTCAATTTCTACTATGGACATTGTCCCGATGGTTTTGTTGATGTTCCGGGGTTTTCACGTCTTGTATATCAGAATATTTACAATAATATTGATTTAGTATTCTACAGCAACAGCCAAGGGCTCAAGTACGATTTTATTGTAAGGCCCGGTGGTGATCCCCGTGCTATCAACATAGCCTACCGGGGTGCCGAGACTCCTACTCTTTCAGGGGATGGGCGTCTGCGCATTACCGGAGCACTTGGTATTATTGAGGAAGAAATTCCTTTCTGCTATCAGCAGTCTGCTAACCAAGCGCGTATCGGGATTGGAAGCAGCTTTCGCCTGCGCGGGGAAACAATAAGCTTTGACCTTGATAGCTACGATACGTCCTCGACGCTGGTGATAGACCCAGGAATTCTATGGGCTACATATCTTGGCGGAGGAGCCGACGAGGGAGCGCTTGCAGCCGGAGCCGACGCACTGGGAAATATTACTGTATCGGGCTATACAGAGAGCGTGAATTTTCCTGTCACCGTAGGTGCTATTCAGACCACGCTGGCGAGCGGTACAGTCGATCTCTTTATTGCAAAAATGAACAGCATTGGCGAACGCCTTTGGACAACATACTACGGTGGCAATGCTAACGACCACAGCGGTACATTCCGTACAGGTCTTGCTGTGACGTCGACCGGTTCAGTAGTTGTGACAGGCCATAGCTCAGGGGGCACATTTCCCATTACGCTTACCTCGTATGCCGGTGGCCTTACCGATGCTTTTCTTCTAAAAATTTCTTCGTCTGGACAGCGTTTGTGGTCCACGTTCTGTGGTGGAATTGATGCAGACTACGGTCGCGATGTCGCAGTAGATATAAGCGGCAACATTTATATGATAGGTGTTACGTGGAGTACACGCGGCACATTCAGCACTAGCACGCTATTTCAAAACAACAAAAGCGACCTTAGCGATGCCTTTATCGCAAAATATTCGTCTGATGGCAGCCCACTTACAGCGGCCTTTTACGGCGGAACTGGGAGCGATATCGGCAATGCCATTGCGCTCGACCCGAACAATAATATTATTATAGCAGGGGAATCTAGCAGTAGTAGCCTGCCGCTGTCGGTTGGCTCGCTTCAGGGTAATAATGCCGGTGGTTCTGATGCCTTTATAGCAAAAATCAGCAACAGCTCTTTGTTGCAGTTTCAATGGAGCACCTTCCTCGGTGGTTCTGGGCGCGACGTAGCTACAGGCATTGCTACGGACTTTGGCGGTAATATTATTGCTACTGGCTTTACTGCCAGCTCGAACTTCCCTGTGAGTGCGCTCGCATTGCAGAGCTCAATTGCCGGTAGTAACGATGCCTTTATAGCAAAAATAACCGCCGCAGGCCAGCAAGCGCAATGGGCTACGTACTATGGCGGTAATGGTAATGACGAAGCTCGTGTTGTGCGGGTAGATGCTATGGAGAATATCATTGTTGCCGGGGAAACCGGAAGCAGTAACCTGCCGACGAGCATGCCGACATACCAGGAAAGCCTTGCGGGAACATCCGACGCATTTCTTCTCAGACTGAACTCTATCGGCCAGCAAACACTTGCTACCTACTATGGTGGCAGCAGTATTGAGACTGCAAATGCCCTTACCCTATCGTCGGGTACTATGATTGTTGCTGGTAGTACAGAGAGCACCAATCTCCCGATTTCCATTGGTGCAATGCAAAAGGGCAACAATGGTGGGCATGATGCCTTTATTGCGAAGTTTGGCGAGTGTAATGCTGCTGTAGATATTATTCCGAATGGTTCTACTACTCTTTGCCGAGGTGCATCTATCACGCTCGATGCAGGAGAAGGATATTCGGCTTACCTGTGGTCCAATGGTGCAACGACTCGTGTGGTAAATGTAGATGCTGCTGGTACGTATGCTGTCACCGTGATAGGCGGGGGAGGATGTCAGGCCACAGATTCTATAAAAGTAGTGGTCAATCCTTTTGTACAGGCCGACCGCGATTTAGCGCTATGCAAAGGGGAGATCGGAGCTATTTCCGCTATCGCGTCATCCTCCGTTGGCGATCTCCGTTATGAGTGGAGTCCTTCTACTGGCCTCTCTTGTACGAATTGCCCGAATCCCGAAGTTGTTATTGATGCCACTACGACATATACCGTAACTGTTACCGATGGCAATGGATGCCGCAACAGCACAACCATTACCGTAAGTATTAATACCGCTCCCTTGGCCGATGCTGGCCAAGATATGATGGCCTGCCCGGGGACTATGGTGCCACTGTTCGCTTCGGGTGGAACAAAATACCGGTGGAGTCCTGCTGAAGGTCTGACATGTACTGAATGCCAAGGGCCACTGGCTGTTTTCCCATCGGATCAAGCCAGCAAGACATACTACGTAGTTGTTACAGGGCAGAATGGCTGTACGGCTCTCGACTCCGTAACACTACATGCGAAGTCACGTCCGAAAGCCGAGGCAGGGCGTGATACCGTGGTGTGTGCTGGCACAAAACTTCAGCTTTCAGGTGCTGGGGGAGGGGCGTACTCATGGGAACCGGCAGCAGATTTCGATTGTCCTACCTGCCAGAACCCCAGTGTTACTATTACGGGAGATCGCGAGTACATGCTTACGGTCCTTGATGCATCGGGCTGTAGCTCGCAGGATAGAGTGAAAATAAAAGTACGTCCGGCTCAGCCTCTTTCCTCGCCGTCGCCGAAAATTGATTTTGGCCAGCTTGGTGAATGTGAGTCGAATGCCATACGCAGTGCTGTGATACACAATACATCCAGCGAAAATATTACTATCGACCATGTCATTTTTAGTAATGCTAATATCTTCTCCCGTGTTGGCCGCGATGGAAGGCCAGTGCCAAGAGGGGCTTTTACAGTGAAGGCTGGAGCCTCCGACACCTTGTATTTCCTATTTGTACCGCAGGCCGCTGTATCGGTGGCGGAGCACGTTACCCTACAGGGAACGCCATGCAATACAGATTATACCTTTGAGCTTTTGGGTCGCAAGACCTCTATTGCTGTAAACACTGGGAACGTATCGACGATGAATTTTGGCTCTATGCTGTCCTGCGATGCTGCTGAGCGCGATACGACCATTACAATCCATAATACTGGAAGTGGGACTATAGCTGTACGGGCCAGCATTGCTGAGCCTTTTCAGATTCTCTCCGATATTTCTTTGACAAAACCTGCGATCATTCGTCCCGGTGAAGCTTACAAGATCGACCTTCGCTTTACGGCGCCTACAAATGGAGTTTTTACCGAAGAGCTGGTGCTGCCTTATGAAGGAGGGTCTTGTAGTGGGGAGATGCGGATACCTGTGATAGCTACTCGTACTGCGCCAGTAGCGAGAATCTCTACATCGGAAATAGCCTTTCCGGTCTTGCTTGGCTGCGAGTCGTCGTCGGATACGGTTATTACTTTTGAAAATACGGGCGATGTACCTTTAGTGATTGCCAATGCCAACGACAACGGGATTTTTCAGCTTGGTTCCGGTTTACCGCTTGCTCTTGCTCCTGGTCAGGCCCGGTCTGTGCCCATTCGGTTCCGGCCCTCGTCAGCCGGAGTGTTCAATACTACGATTACCTTTACAGGCGAACCCTGCGGCATAGTCTATAGTGTTGACTTAGTTGGCATTAAGCAAGGGGTAGGGTTTGAGGTAGCCAATACCGTAAATTTCCCTGTGATGGCTTCTTGCAAAGGTGGTGTATCCGATACAGTCCTTACCATTGCCAATATCAGCGGCGATGATGTAGAGGGCAAAGTAAAAAATGTGATTGTTACTGGTCCTTTCTCCACAACACTTCAGCCGGGTGATATCATTGGCAGTGGAAGCGCACGCGATTTCGGTATTCATCTGGCGGCATCTGGAGCTGGCATATATAGTGGAACCGTGAGCTTGGTGCTTGAGCCTTGCGACATAGTAAAAACGATTACTCTTCATGCAGCTATAGTAGAGACTGCACTTGCTGCGGAGAACTCGTTGACCGATTTTGGCCAGGTGCCACTTACAGGGGCAAATCGCAAAAATATTAGTTTCCGCAATACTGGGCTTGTTGATATACAGGTGTCGTCGTTGGCAGGAGTTGGGAATCCCTTCTCCGTGATTACCACGATTCCTGCGTTGCCCGCGCTTCTTTCTCCGGGAGAAGTGCTCACTGTCGAGATTCAGTATTCTGGCGTTGACGCCGGATTTCATCATTCGCAGGTGCGCGCTATTGTCGAAGAACCTTGTTTACTTACTGCAACGGTAGAAGTAACTGGCGAGACTGTTAGTGAGAAATTACCGGTTATAGCTGCTACTGGTATCAACTTTGGTACTGTGCAGTTATGGACTCCTGTCTATAAAGATTTAGTAGTCAGAAATACTGGGAATGCAGAGGCCACAGTAGATAATGTGTTTATAGCCACAGGCGCCGCAGCTTTTTCAGTGGATGTATCGGGGATTACTCTTCCTCATATGCTGTTACCGGGCGATTCCATTACTGTACCTATAAAGTTTGCTCCCCGATCTGTTGGCGGTATTTCTGGGCAAGTACATGTCACTTCGTCCGTAGGAGTGCTATCAGTAGAACTGCTGGGGGCAGGCAGCGACAAGCCTACCGGCTTTGCTGTCGTAGAAATTCCCCGTACTATCAGTGCTGATGTTCATGCCCGTGGTGTTGGTATTCCGGTGTACCTAACGAATGCGCGCGATATAGAACCCAAAACTAATGAGTCCATTACGGTAGAAATACGGATACGGTACAATCCGAGCGTATTTAATTATACCGGAGTAACAGGAGGGGCGAACTGGGGCAGTATTATCAGAGAGAATAACAGAAATATTCTTACAGTACGACGTGAATATGCCGCTGCACCACAGGCGGGGAGCCTAATGTTTCAGCTCAACGGTGATATACTTTTGGGCGATGAAAAGGCAACAGAAATTACCATCGAGAACGTGCAATGGGGGTCTACGAAACTACCGATTCTCTGGGAAGCCAAAGCAGGTCTGCTTACTGTTACTGGTATATGCGAAGAGGGTGGCGACAGGCTGATAGAAATCAATGGAGCATTTGGTATTACTGCTATCTCGCCTAATCCATCTGGCGGCCAGGTGGAAATTACCGTAGCTGTTGTGGAGTATGCCGAAACACACTTGGAAATCTACAATGCCTTTGGTAAACTGGCTTATGAGAAAGTCTGGACGCCATTGCTAAATACGGAGACGAATAGTGTGGCTTCTACTCACGCATTTGTTATTGATAAAGAGCTGCCGAGCGGGTTGTATTTTGTAGTGCTTACTTCGCCGGCTCGTAGAGCAACAGCAAAAATGATAATTGAAAAATAACCTACACCCCCTTGCGGATTGACAAGGGCAAAAACTAGCCCTTGTTTTTTGTTTACATCATGGCTACCTTTTCTTTCCAATAAAAAATTGAGTGCAGAATCCGTAATAGCCGCTGCGCTGATCCCGGGGTACTGATACGGGGCATACCGGATTCTTTGACGCGAAGAGTTTTCCTTCCTGTTCTTCTGTGGGAGTGCCTATGAATGCAACTCGCTACATTGTTATTGCTTTGTCTGCCTTTTTTCTCTTGTCGCCTTGTGTTCTCACCGCCAAAGACCATCTTGGTCGTTCTGAATCTTTGCCTGATATGCCGCCATCTGTGTTTGCCTTTGAGCACAACGCTGGGCAGATCATCGACAATACGGGACATGCTCGACCGGATATCTTATTTTCCGCCCGCGCAGAAGGGATGAATGTCTACCTTTCCAGTACAGGCATACACTATGTCTTTTCTCATATTGAGCCATTGGCTGGCTACAGAGATGGTAGATCGCTGCTCCCGACAGAAATAGATACGAATCGCTATGTAGTACGCATGCATCGTGTTGATATGCAGTTGCTTGGCAGCAATATATCTCCATTAGTGGAAACAGATAATGCCATAGAAGAAAGCGCGAACTACTATTTGGCACACTGCCCGCAGGGAGTGGAAGGTGTCCGGCGATTTCAACGACTCGTGTACAAAAATGTATATCCCGGTGTAGACTTGGCGCTCAGTGTGCAGTCGGCAGGGCTGAAGTACGACTTCATCGTGCAACCCGGTGCGGACCCATCTGCCATTGCCATGCGCTATACAGCAGCGGAGCAAATCCACCTTGATGCTGATGGCTCTCTTGTTGTTCATACATCCATGGGTGATGTTCGCGAAGACACTCCGGTTCTCTATCAGAAGTCGAGCGGATATGGACGAGTGGTACCACAGTCGTCGGTTGCTGGAAAATTTGTTTTAGAAGGTACGACGGTTCGCTTCAGTATTGGCGAATACGACCGCAGCCAAGTATTGGTCATCGATCCGGGGGTGCTGTGGTCGACGTATTACGGAGGAAAAGCGCTTGAATTGCTCTATGACATAGCGACTGATAAAGAAAATAATATACTGGTGACAGGCTCTACGCAGAGTATGCCTTTTGCTGCAACACCGGGAGCTTTTCAGGATACAATTGCAGGCGACCCTGCGATTACCAACGATGTATTTATCTCTAAATTCAACCGCCATGGCGAACGCCTTTGGTCGACGTATCTCGGTGGTAGCCAAAGTGAAGCCGGAACGTGTATTGCCGTGGATTCAATTGGCAATATTATCGTAGGTGGCATCACTACCAGTCCTGACCTGCCGGATACCCTTGGTGCTGTGGATACCCTGACCAATCACAGTGCAGATGGATTTATTTTCAAGTTCACGCGCAGCGGTAGAAGAACCTGGGGCTCCTATTGCGGTGGGCAATACCTCGACAGGATCAATGACGTAGCTGTGAGCCGACAGGGCGACATTTTCGTTGTCGGTTCTACGCAAAGTGATCGTTACACATTCCCTATCAGAAATGCCGTCCAGCCTGTGCCGGGAGGAATGACTGATGGATTTATTGCGCGCTTTGCAAATACCAATGGCGCAATCCTATGGTGCTCTTTTTATGGTGGCGCCGACTTGGATTATGCAGAAAGCGTGGCGATTGACAGTAATAATACCGTGTATGTCGTGGGCACAACCTATAGCGAAGATTTGCCCGGTATTAGCAACAATAGCTTCCAGAAGACAATAGGGGGAGCCAATGATGCCTTTTTTGTCAGAATGCGCAATGATGGCGTTCTGCTGGGAGCGAGCTACTATGGCGGTGCTGCAGGAGATGAGGGAAATGCTATTACCTTCGATCCTGTCACCCGAAGCTTTATATTCTGCGGAGCAACCAAAAGCCAAAATTTCCCTGTTGCACAGCCGGTACAAGCAGCGCTATCTGGCGATGGTGCCTATTCCGATGCCTTTGTCGTAAAAATGTCTGCTGATGGTAGCCAGCGCAGATGGTCCACATACTATGGCGGTGATTCATTAGATGAGGCAAATGGTGTTGACGTTTTGAAAGATGGTTCTATAGTAGTAGTTGGCATGACGGCCAGCCCTAATTTTAGAACAACACTGAACGCCATGCAGCGGACAATCTATATTGCGCCATTTCCTCAACTGAATATCGACCCGTTTATTATTACGATGACTCCGGCAGGTGATACGACACTGGTAAGCTACTACGGTGGAAGAGAACAGGACAGAGCCGAAGGAGTAGCTGTGGACGAGATGAATAACATTGTGATGGCAGGATATACCTATAGTAATGGCTTTCCTGTTAAAAATGCTTTTCAAGGGGTAGCTGCCGGGCAATCAGACGGCTTCATTATGCGCTATG
>DLHF01000057.1 GCA_002483085.1 Ignavibacteria bacterium UBA7675 | reverse complement strand
CGTGCTTCGGAAGCAGCCACCTCCGCCTCTCGACCTTTCTGCTCCACTTCGCGCAGGCCAGAGCGGACAGAATCCACCATGCGGTTGAACGACTCTGCAAGGCTACCGATTTCATCGGTGCTGGACACGACTACGGTAGCATCTAAATCCCCATTTGCCACTTTGCGCGCGGCTTCGTCTAATGCTTGCACCGGACCATTAATCGACTTTGTAATAAGGCGTGCCATAAACACAACAAGAAGCACAGCCAGAAGAAGCACGATGTACATTTCTATCTTGGTAAATGAGATCGTCTCGCTGGTGTTCGTGTACAGACTCAATCCCACTGTCTGTTGGAGTTTCAGCAGTTCATCAAGGTGTTTTGTCAATTTAATAAAAACATCGCGCGCTGATCCGTTGGCCTGATCGAGCGCTTCGTCGTACAGCCCCTGTTGAGCGAGTTCAATGGCTTTCCCGCGCTCTGCCCAGTAGTTATCCACATCGGCTTGGTATGCACTGAGCGTTGCTTTCTCCTGCTCAACCAATTTACTATCTGCATACACAGCCTCTAACGAATCAATCGAACCTTTTACCCTGTTCAGGTCTTCTATCAGCGTTGCGCGCTCACCTTCGTCCTTTGTCGAAATTACTTTGAGCACATCTACCCGAATATTGTACCAGCTACTGGTCATTTTGGCAAGCACCAGCGCAGGCGCCAGCCTGTCATGATACATTTCCTTTACTAAAGGCTCTACTCTGTTCATACCAATGATACCGGCAACTCCGGTAGCGAGAAGCAACACTAATACTGCCGAAAAGGCAACGATAAGGCGCGTGGCAATTTTCTGATTGCGAAACCACTTCATATCTCTCTCCTATTGTCAATATGGATGGAATGGGAAAACAGCAATAAAAAAATAATCAAACGGAACGAATCACTTCTATTCTATCAGCCTCTATAACCATTTTTTGCGGATGCAGATAGGTATCAGACTTACATTGTGTTATAACTGCTATTTCTGGGTACATTGGGTACATAAAAATACAGACTGGACGCCAATCAGCAGGGATAAACAATCGTTCCACCCATACCGTTCCACAAATGCAGCACCTACCTGCAATTACCATCGTTCCGGCACACAGCGCTCATCATCTACCAAGCTTTCTGCCGACGCGTTTCTATACATCTGTGGCACGGGCATCTCTGCGGCGTCCGATTGGTCGCTGTCACCGGTCGCAACCAACGCCTTCCCGCTGGCTCTGTAGCTGACCGCCGAGAAGAATGTTCTCGTGTGTAGATGCACCGTAACCGTATTCTATCCGCCAAGAGCTATGAGCCTGTCCCCCAACCACTACACTGACGCTGTGTGGCAATGCTTGAGCAAACTCGTAATGCGGTTATTATCGATGATAGATGATATAGCTTGATGTAGCGCTATCTGCTCGTACTCCGCACTATGGCAGATAGCCTTCATAACAAGCACGAGCACCGGATGCAACGAATGAACAATAATAATAAGACCTTAAAGCAAAGCCCAAATAATATAAACCAAGCTCCTCAAAAATGCCCAGCCGAGTGGTATTGCCAGCGTCGATAACAAGCGCTTGCCATCCCGCCTTGTCTACCGCAACCCAACGTTCCTCCCTTCCTTATCTCCACTCGGTAGTACTACGCAGCAAAAATCAGACAAATGCCGATTGCCTCATGCTCATAGAAGCTGTAATTTGTACACAGTGGCAGGCGCGTGCGGGGGAATACCAGCCATAACACGTAACATATACTTTACATAGGACCAAAGGAGTACACATCATGGCTTCTGAAAGCAAACTTGTGAACGCATGGATCTTCCTGAACGAAGATGAACCTTCGGGATCGGACTACAACACACCCGGCAGCTCCTATCAAACACTTATTACTAATAATGTGTACCAAGCAGTAGACATCCTGTTTCTCTGCTTTGCTACCACGCTGCCCGCCACAAGCAATCCTTTCTACACAATCGAGATCGGTGCAGCTTCGCATCCGCACGGACTTACCAATCAAGACTATATGAACTACATCCTGCGGGATGCACGGCAGAACAACCCCAACATCAAAATTGCTATGACACTGAACTGGGGCACTGCAAGCGTCCTCTCGAACATCTTTGCTAATACACACTACACCGACCAAGAAAACGCAGCGGGCTTTGCGGCTAATCTTGCGGCCTATATGAAACAATACGATCTCGACGGTTTTGATGTGGACTGGGAAGCGCCGATCTGCTATGCGATCAGCAGAGAGCAGTTTAAGCTGCTTTTCGACAATATTCGGATTGCTTTTGATGCTCTATCGGTAGTGACTGGAAAGCACTATTACCTGACGCTCTCTCCGGCATCGGTTGGCTATCTCGATGCAGCATCTGTAAACCACAGTGTCGATTTTGTCAATCTCCAGTTATACTCCGGCTTTACGTCGCCCGACGAATTTATCAGAGCTGGAATCGACAAGGATTTGCTTGCCTATGGAGCAAAGTTTGAGAGCAATTACCAGACAGCCGAGCAAGCATACCAAGGCTATGTAGCAGGTGGCTACACTGTGATAACTCAGTGGCGCTTAAATTCCGACAACTTTGAATTTGAACAAGCACAGCAAAAAGAGCTGTATCAATTAGTCAACAACGGGTAAATCGGAATAGCTTGTGTTGGCTACCTCATAGGCAATACACTTCATAGTGATATCACCGGGAACCGATAGAGTCGGTTCCCGGTCTATTCTACAATTTCTAAGGAAAACACATGGCCGCCCCATTCAACCCGGTAAACTGGATGAGCACAGTAGATGGCAATCTGTCGCTATACAGCATGACAATCCCCGGCACACACGACACTTGCGCGCTGTACGGTGGTGACGCAGCAGAAACACAAAAAGCAACGCTGATCGAACAACTACAGGCCGGTATCCGCTTCATTGACATTCGCTGCCGCCACATTGATAATGTATTTACTATCCATCACGGCCTTGTCTACGAGCACATTAACTTCGGTGAGGGTGTCCTGAAAGTGTGCCTCGATTTTCTGGCAGCACATCCCTCCGAAACAATTATTATGTCGGTGAAACAGGAATACGATCCTAAAGATAATACGCGAACATTTGAGCAGACTTTCGACTGGTACATCGCAACCTACAACTGCCATAACAGATGGTATTTCGGCGACACCGTCCCGAAGCTCCAAGATGTACGGGGTAAAATTGTCCTGTTCCGGCGCTTTGACACCGATAATCCCGACCAAATTAAGGGTCTAAAAGCTCAACCCTGGCCCGACAATGCGACATTCGATATACACAATACCGCAGAAATGCGAATTCAAGATCAGTATAAAGTTCCCACCCTCTTCGACCGTGGCAAAAAGTGGGACAAAGTAAAAGCAATGCTCGACGAAGCACGGGCAACTACCAAGCAAACCCTGTATGTCAATTTTAGCAGTGGTACGAGTTCGGGCTGCTACCCTAATGCTGTGGCAAGCTATGTAAATCCATGTATTACCGAGTATTTCCTGGAGCACAAGCAGGGGCGCTTTGGCATCCTCGTGATGGATTTTGAATCAACTGCTCGCAATATGCTTATCGCCCATACCAATATTCCCTATACCGAAGGCTACTGGATTCTCTCGCAAAACGGAGGAATACAAGCCTATGGCAATGCTGTCTACTACGGCCACGGCAAGGGCAGCGACAACGATGCTGTCGATATGGCTACAACTCCATCGGGCAAGGGCTACTGGATTCTCTCGAAAAATGGTGGTATCCATACCTATGGAGATGCAGCCTATTATGGCCATGGCAAGGGCAGCGACAACGACGCTGTAGCGATGGCGGCAACACCCGACGGCGGCGGCTACTGGATTGTGTGTAAAAATGGTGGTATTCACAGCTATGGTAATGCTATCTACTACGGCCACGGCAAGGGCAGCGACAACGACGCGGTTGATATCGCTCGCACTGTCGATGGCAAAGGCTACTGGATTCTGTGCAAAAACGGTGGCATTCACAGCTATGGTGATGCGGCCTATTATGGGCATGGCAAGGGCAGCGACAACGATGCCGTAGCAATGGCAATTACGCTCAATGGTGGTGGCTACTGGATTCTCTCGAAAAACGGCGGTATTCATACCTACGGCGATGCTGTTTATTATGGGCATGGCAAAGGTAGCGACAACGACGCGGTTGATATCGCTCGCACTGTCGATGGCAAAGGCTACTGGATATTGTGTGAAAATGGCGGCATTCATACTTACGGCGATGCACCATACGATGGGAATGGTGCGGATAGCAACGCTGTTGCTCTTTGCCGAAGTTGAGTGCAGTCGTACAGTGGTACTTCAGTCGCGCATGTAGTGCAGATGCGCCGAATAGAAGCCATGAAACAAAGAGGGGAACAGCAATGCTCCCCTCTTTTGTGTTTTGCTGAACATGTGTGGAAGTGCTCTTGATGCCTTCTGGAATGGTGTTTGGGCGCCTCTGCCCCCGCGCTTCAGCTCCGCACCGCGCAGCACACCCGCCGCGTGCTGTTCACCCTTCTGCGCCCTTGTGCGTGGCGTGTGGTCGCCCACAAAGCGGCAATACAACCGGGCGGCAACGGATAGCGACAATCCCTAAAATGCAAAAAGCCCGAAATTCATAGAATTTCAGGCTTTTTAATTGTTTTCAGTGATCCCGGTAGGACTCGAACCTACGGCCCTTTGATTAAAAGAAAACAGAGCGTGGCTGGGAAGGTTTTTTATTTTCAACGAGTTAACCTTTAGAACTTTGGTAGAATTGACAGGGAGTTGATACAGTTGTCCTTCCCATACTACCATACAATTCTCACTTAATCACTATTTAAGCAACATAAACTTGCTGGAATGCTAAATTAGAGGTACTTTTGCAAAAAAAACGCAAACAATGCGATGATTTAATATGTTAATACAGGTTTCCGCTAAAAACTTTCGCTCAATAAAAGAAGAGCAGATATTCTCAATGCTACCCGCACCTAAAGTCGGAGAGATGGAGGAGAATGTTATCACAATTGACAAAATGAAGTCATTACTTAAAACTGCAGTTATATATGGAGCCAATGCATCAGGTAAAAGCAATGTATTATTAATTCTATATGCATTACAACATCTGGTTGTTAGTTCGAAATCCTTTGAAGTTGAAGACAAAATTTTGCCCTATGAACCTTATCAATTAGATGTTGCCACACAAAACTCTCCAACAGAACTGTCTATTGAATTTATAGCTAAAGATAATATTCGATATATCTATGAGATTGCATTTAATGATCGCCATTTCTTGAAAGAAAAACTTGTATTCTTTCCTAAGGGGCAACCATCCACTTTATATGAGCGTGTTGGAGACAACATCAAATTTGGTACTCGCTTAAGCGGTCGAAAAAAATTCATTGCCGATTCACTATATAACAATCAACTGTTTTTATCTACGGTTCGAACGGAAAAGAATGAGCAATTGTTAGCGCCATACAATTTCTTCTCTAATGGTTTATTTGTATCCACACAAATTAATGAGGAGGCTCTTATACAATTCTATACTAATAAGATAGCTAAAGGCGATGTTCCGAATTTTCAGGATAATGTTAATAAACTATTGAATGCTGCAGATACAGGTATTATAGCGCTGACCATTGAAGAAAGACCGCCTCTTGATGGACTTCCAGAAGATATGGGTGAGGAAGAGAAAAAAGAAATTATAGAGACATATAAGTATAGGATTAGAACTCAACATGCACTTTATGATAAAGGCGTACTCCAAGGATATATATCCTTTCGACTTCGAGAGGAATCAACAGGAACAATCAAATTGCTAAGTGTAGGAGGACTGGTGCTAGAGGCTTTAGCTGATGGACAAGTATTAGTCATCGATGAATTTGATAAGAGTTTACATCCAGATCTAGTTGGTATGCTTATTAAGCTTTTTCATAATCCCGACACTAACCCATACAATGCTCAACTAATCTTTGCCACTCATAATACAAGTCTCCTAAGTCAAGAAATATTTAGAAGAGATCAAGTATGGTTTGTTGATAAGAATTTTAGAGGCGAAAGTAGGTTTTATTCCTTATCTGATTTTACAGGTATACGAAAAGATATTCCTTTTGAAAAATGGTATTTGACTGGTAAGTTTAATGCAAAGCCTGCCATCACCGAAAAAATCAAGTTGTCAATTAAGAATTGACTCATATGCGATATCGTAAGGGACGTATAACCATACAGCCGGGAAAAAGAGTTCTTATTCTATGCGAAGGCGAAACAGAAGAAAACTATTTTGAGGGCCTAAAGACATACGATAATTTTCGCGGTACTTTGCATGGGCTTAAGGCAGAGAAACCTTCAAGGCACACGCCCAAACAACTATTAGAGATAGCAAAGCAGAGAATAAAAGATGCTGATAGAGAAGGTAATTCCTATAGTTCGGTTTGGTTGGTATTTGATGGTGATCGTAACCATATAGGCATACCAGAAGTTTTTAATGAAGTACGTTCCTACCCTAAAATTAGGATTGCATATACTGCTCCATGTTTTGAATACTTTGTTTTACTTCATTTTCGGAGAACTACAAGAAGTTTTCAGGATTGCGATGAAGTTGGAAGGATATTAAGAGACATATGGTTCGACTATGAGAAGGCTTCCACCTATGAGTATTTATATGAGCAACTTGAAACAGCAATTGCAAATAGTGAATGGTGCTGTCACCAAGCCCAATCTGATTTAGACTGCGGACGTAATACCTATGAGATAACGGCATATTGTAACATGCATGAACTGTTGAAATATCTGAAAGCAATGAGAGATGAATATTACAACACTGGACAAGCTTCAAATAGTTGACAAAATTCTAAATCCAAAATGATACGCAACCGTAATGCTGGTAAAGTCCATATACGAAGCCTAAAAATCCAGAGAATTTTAGGCTTTCTTGTTTTTCCATCGGTGTGAAAGAACATGAGCCTATGCCTTTTGATTGCAAAATCAATAGGCCAAAATTCTTGACACAAAGTTGACTCAACACCCCATTTGTAGCAAAATCCGGTGATAAGGTTGTTCCTCCCTAAAATGCAAAAAGCCCGAAATTCATAGAATTTCAGGCTTTTTAATTGTTTTCAGTGATCCCGGTAGGACTCGAACCTACGGCCCTTTGATTAAAAGTCAAATGCTCTACCAGCTGAGCTACGGGATCGCCGTTACTAAACAGAACGCAAAGATACGGCGTTTTTTGGCTGATTGCAACTAAAAAATGTAATTATTTGCAAATTACAGGCCTTGGATGGGCACCGATGTCGCACGCCATATCTCGTCGCCGTACTGGCGTATTGTTCTGTCGCTGGAAAATCGCCCCGAACGCGCTGTGTTGAGAATAGATTTTGATGTCCATTCCCATTCATTGCGAAAGAGTTCGGCTACTCTGTCCTGTGTAGCAATGTACGATTCGTAGTCGGCGAGCAGGCAATATACATCCTGCTCTAAGAGCCCATTGACAATGGGCATAAATATGCCCGGCTCTTCCGGCGCGAAAACATTGTGCGTTATCATGTCAATCACACGCTGCACCGCAGCAATACGCTCGTAGTATTCGCGTGGGTTGTAGCCGTTGTGCTTTAGCGCCAGCACTTCTTCGGCGCCGAGCCCAAAGATAAATATGTTGTCGGGGCCCACCTCTTCCCGCATTTCGATGTTAGCGCCATCCATTGTGCCAATAGTAAGCGCGCCGTTGAGCTGGAATTTCATGTTGCCAGTGCCTGATGCTTCATAACCCGCTGTAGAAATCTGCTCCGAAAGGTCCGACGCCGGTATGATGCGCTCCGCCAGCGTTACCGAGTAGTTCTTTAGAAACAACAGCTTCAGTCTGTCGCCCACCACAGGATCGTTGTTCACCACATCAGCAACGGAGTTGATAAATTTAATCACGAGCTTCGCCATGAAATAGCCCGGTGCTGCTTTGCCCGCAAACAGCACAGTGCGAGGCACTATGTCGATGTGCGGATTGTCTTTGATGCGGTTGTACAACGTGATCACATGCAGCACGTCGAGTAGCTGGCGCTTGTACTCGTGTATGCGCTTTATCTGCGCATCTACCATCGAATTTGGATTGAGCTGCACTGGGTAGTTTGCTTCAATGTACTTAAACAACAATTCTTTGTTGTGTCTTTTGGAGGCACGCCACTGCATCATGAAGTCGGCATCGCCAATGTACTGTTCGATTTTTTGCAGATCGTACAGGTCTAAACACCACGCATTGCCAATACGCCCGGTAATCAACTCCGACAACGAAGGGTTTGCCTTTTGAAGCCAACGCCGTTGGGTAATGCCATTGGTCTTATTGTTGAATTTCTCAGGAAAAAACTGGTAGAAATCGGCAAATAATCGTGTTTTGAGGATATGCGTGTGCAACTCCGCAACACCATTTACCGAAAAGCTCGCTACAATGGCCAAATACGCCATGCGGACGTGTGGATCGCTCCCCTCTTCGATAATCGACATCGAGGCTGCTTTATCAGGATTGTTCGGCCAGTGCTGCGCTACTTCGTAGAGGAACCGCTTGTTGATCTCGCGGATAATCTGCATGTGGCGCGGCAAAAGGTCTTCGAGCAAAGCCACCGACCAGCGTTCGAGCGCTTCGGAAAGCACAGTGTGGTTGGTGTAAGCAAAGGTCTGTGTGACAATTTCCCACGCACTGCGCCACGACAGCCCTTCCACATCCATTAGAATCCGCATCAGTTCGGGAATAGCGATAGCAGGATGCGTGTCGTTGAGCTGGATGACGACCCTGTCGGGAAACAGCCGCCAGTCCGTGTGCTGTAGCCGGAACTGCCTGATAATATCCTGAAGCGACGCCGATACAAAGAAGAACTGCTGCTGTAGGCGCAATACTTTACCGGAGTAAAAATTATCGTTGGGGTACAGCACTTTAGAGATGTTCTCTGTCGTGTTTTTGCCTTCTACCGCTTTGATGAAATCGCCTTCGTTGAACAATTTCAGATCGAAGTCGTTTGTCGATTTTGCACGCCATAGCCGCAGTGTGTTCACGGTATTGTTGCGGTATCCCGGCACAGGCACATCATAAGCCAGCGCGAGCACGTCGTTGGTGTCGGTCCAGTCGAAATGCACTCGCCCTTCCCTGTCCTCCCATGAGGTGACACTTCCGCCAAACTTCACACGGCATGTAAATTCGGGACGCCGAACATCCCACGGAGTGCCAAAGGCAAGCCAGTTGTCGGGCTTTTCTACCTGGTATCCGTTTTCTATTTCTTGATCGAAAATCCCGTATTCATAGCGTATGCCATAGCCAAAAGAAGGAATTTGCAGCGTGGCCATCGAGTCCAGAAAGCAGGCTGCTAACCGGCCCAGACCGCCATTGCCCAGTCCCATATCCTTTTCTTCCTCTACGATCTCGTCCAGATCATAGCCTATCGACTGCATGATGTCGCGGCATGTATCGTAGTAGCCAATGTTGATCAGCGTTGTGCTGAGCAGCCGCCCCATGAGGAACTCAAGCGAAAGGTAATACACCTTCTTTACGTCGCGCCGAGCGTATTCATCCCGGGTACGCAGCCACTTGCGGATAAGCATATCCCGTACCGAAAGCACGAGCGCCCGGTACACGTCGCTCTTTGTTGCTGTGTTTTTATCTTTGACTAATGTCGATTCAAGATGGTATCGAAAGGATTGTTCGAGCGAAAGCTCGCCATTGTGCCCATCGACAAAATAAAGAGAGTTATGATCTATGCTGCGTTCCGTGTTATGATCTGTCGTCATCGTTTACAAGAGGAGGTTGTACAAGTCAAAGAAAAACAAAGTTCGGAAAACTCAGCTAAAAGCCGAATAAATAAAATAAAGGGTATAGATTACCCCAGTTATGGCGCGTAGTCCGAAGCCTCTACCATTACCCGATAACCACGCACAGTGCCGGGCTTGATAAACGCCAGGCCCACAGAAGGACGCAGCGCAACACCGTTCTTTTCTGCGTACTTCTGGGCAATATCGCCTAATCCTCGATTAAGTGCATGCCGCACAATCGGTATAGCCATCGTGCGTGCCTGCTCCTGGGTGATATCATCGGGGAGGCTGCGGAATACCTTAATCGCAAGTATAGCCTCGCTGCCAAAAAAGACAACGGCGGCTTCCTGCACCTGCACAGTGTCCCCCTCTACGATCCAGACTTGTCCCCCTTCCAATGCGTCTTCCCGACCCTGGCTTGTAGGAATACGGCTGTTCTCTTCTGGCATAGCAGCGCGCATGCGAGGTCTGAACCGGAGAATGAGATCGGAGGAATCGCTAATCACCACTTCAAAAAGTACGGTTGGCTCGGATGTACTAACGTCGTTGGCAAACCGATACTGCTGCATCCTATGAGGCTTGTTGTCGATCACAACAGAACCGGACATATACGATTCTATGCCGGGATGCCCCCCTGTTTCATACGCTTCGGCAAAGGGAGTTGCCATCTCGATGAACATACCATACGGATGTTCCCTCTGCACGCTCGGAGCCAAGACATTCCAGGCAGTCTGGTAGTCCTTTGTGCACAGCGCCAGAAGGAAGGCTTTACCAATGTCTTTTTTCTCAGACTTCCCCTCGCGTGTATCAGCAGTTTGTGCGGAGGTAAAAGCACAGGTTATCAGAGCAAACAGTACAGCAATTACCGGGAGTTTCATAGTATTGTCCAAAGCATCAGCAGACGGGTATCACAGAATCATTGTCCAATTGCAGCCGACAATTTACCATAATGCTCTGTATCTGCAAGAGTATCCGTTATCCGTGCTCTTGCTACATGCCCTGTTTTTTGCACGATAGCAGCCATAGCCAATCACTACATAACATCTGCTGCTGCGTTTTCATCTTTTCGGCAATATGCTCATGCTTGTGGCACGGGCGTCGCTGTAGCGCCCGGCTGGTCGCTGTCACCGGTCGCACATCCGCTTGGCCTCTGTCCACACGGGCACGCATGCTCAACACAGAGTGTATAAAAATCTTCAGAAAGTTTTGTAGATTGCTGCCTGTCGCTACGACAACTGCACATCACCGCTGGCAATGGTATTTGAGAATCCGACCCGGAATCTCTACTTTTGTTTTTTTCTACGCTTGCTTGCCCGCTACTATGACTCCCGAAACAGCACAATATTTCTACGCACAGGTGGCCTCTGTCGACCGGTGCGACGAGCGCGCACATGTAATGGCAGTGCTCGAATCCAACAATATTCTGGCGGAGATTCTCGCGCATAGCACAGCAGATGAGCACCAGCTCTTTGCCGACCTCTATTCGCGCTTGGTCTTCGTAGCCGATAAACATCACCTTGCCGACTACCTACAGCACCAGCTCCACGCGCTGCGGCTCCTGGCCGGCAAATGCAGAAAACAGCCGGGAAAAGAAGTCACTCGCGAGCAAGTAGCAGGCTGCCTACGTGCACTCTGCCTGCTCGTATTCCATTTTTCCAACGAACCTGTTCCTGTAGAGCTACGCGAATTCTACATGCTCTTTCCGCCTTTGCACTACGCTGCACGCACGTACAAAAGAAAGGAACTCGTGCCGTTTGTACGCGCGGCAGTAGTAAGCATTGCACCCGGCGATGTCGTAGATGGCAAGTATCGCCGCTGCGTAGTCACCTGCAAAAGCGAAGAACTTGGAACAATAAAGGTAGTGCTGTGGCAAGAGTGGAGCGAGCTCGAACACAGTATGAGCCCATATGCTACGCTGCATTTGTTCGCACTGCAAAAGCTCTCCGACGACCAAGATATGTATGCGACAACCAGCAATTCGCTTGTGGTACTCGAACCCGACTTCCTCATCGACGCAACCGACATCGCCGAGTGCTTCCAATACAACGGCGCCAACCCCAACCTATACCTACTGAAAAAATTTATCTGTGTAGACCCGTCCGAAGCAATCCTGCTTGGTAATATTGCCAACTTCTGCTTCGATGAACTCATAGCAAATATCGACAGCGATTTTGATGCAGCTTTTGCCAGCGCTGTGCGCCAAAAGCCTCTGGCTGTGGTAGCGCTGCTGCGAAATAACCCACACCTTCTCGCCGTACTACGCGGCAAAGCACACGAGTATTTCCACAGCGTGCGCTCCACACTTGCCCGGCTTCGCTATAGTGCAGCCAGCACAGAGCCGACGTTTATCTCCTCCGACTACGGCCTGCAAGGGCGGTTAGACCTGCTATTGGAATACGACGACGACGAGTTTCGCAAGGATGTAGTAGAGCTGAAAAGCGGTTCTCCTGCAAGCACTCCCACAGGACTGTGGCGCAATCACATTGCTCAAGTAACCTGCTACAATATGCTCTTGGACTCATGCTTCGAGCAGCGATCAGGAAGCAGCAGCATTTTGTATCTGCGCGCTACCGAGAACACTCTGCGTAATGCCCCGAATATCCTACAGCTCAAGCAGGAAGTAATCGCTCTGCGCAATAAGCTCGTAGCAATGGAATACGCTCTTACCGATAGGAAATTCCAAGCGCTGAAGCGCATAACGCCAGCAGCGTTCGGCCCAGCTCCTTCCTACACAAGCGAGCATATCCGCCGCTTTGCCGATGCCCTTGCTCTGGCCTCTGGCCTCGAACGCAAATATTTTTATGTGTTTAATTCGTTTGTGGCGCGCGAACACTGGTCCGCCAAAGCGGGCGGCGAACAGAACTTTGGATTTTCCTCGCTCTGGCGCAAAAGCCTTGTGGAAAAAGAACAGCAATACGAAGCTCTCGCCCGATTGCAACTCGACCGGGACAATAGCGATTTCCAACGCCTACACCTGTCGTTCCAACGCTCCGAACACACGATACGCGTGTCCACATTCCGCACAGGCGATATTGTTCTGCTCTACCCCATGGGTGAAAACGGCGAGGCACACCCGCTCCGCCACCAGATTCTCAAGGGATCGATCAAGGAATTGACACCCGACCGCGTCGTGGTGAGCCTTCGCAATAAGCAGCTCCGTACTGAAATGCTCGAAAACGCCGCCGAATGGGTGGTGGAACACGATTTTCTTGCCTCAGGCTACAAGTCCATGCACGAGTCGCTGTACGATCTGCTGAGCGCTCCGCCCGCTATACGCCAGCTTCTGCTCGGCCTCGAACGCCCGCAGTTCGACGAACTCGCTTTTGCAGGCTACGATGAATTAACCGACGAGCAAAACGCCCTGCTGCTGCGCGCTGTGAGCGCCCGCAACTACTTCCTGCTTCAAGGTCCGCCCGGCACTGGCAAAACATCGCGCATGCTGCGCTCGATGGTGCAATATATCCACGAAAATTCCTCCGAAAATATCGTCGTTCTCGCGTTTACAAATCGCGCTGTCGACGAAATCTGCGATGCAATAAAGCGCATCGAACCTTCGGTGCCGTTTATCCGATTAGGCACAAAAGATTCCACAACTCACACCGATGCAGTCCTGACCGAAATCCTTGGCGATGGCACGCTGCACGAGCTGGCGGCTACTATCGACCGCACGCGCGTTGTAGTCGCTACAGTGTCGTCGCTGCTCAAGAATCGCGAACTGTTGCGCATCAAGCATTTTACAACAGCAATTGTCGACGAAGCATCACAGATTGTCGAGCCGCAGATTATCGGCCTGCTGGCACAGTTCGAGCGGTTTATCCTCATTGGCGATGAAAAACAACTGCCGTCGGTGGTGACGCAGCAGGAATGCGGTATCAAAATTAACGATGCCGATCTGAACGCTATTGGTGTGCGCGACCTCCGTATGTCGCTGTTCGAACGCCTGCTGCTGCTGAATATGCACAATGGCAATAGCGATGCTTATGGCATGATCTCGCGCCAAGGCCGGATGCACAGCGTCATTCAGGAATTTCCCAACCGCGCGTTCTACGGTGGCCAACTGTCGTGCCTCGGTGCATGGCAGCAGGACAGCCAGCATGTGTTGAATTTTAGCAACAGTAGCGATCCCCTTGCCGATATGCTGAGCCTCTCGCGCCTGCTTTTCATCCCGTCGGCACGTGAGTTCAATGTCAAGATACACCATCAGGAAGCGCAGCGAACAGCCCGGCTGATAGAATTTATCCGCAATAACTGCAATGGCGAATTTTCCGCTTCGACAGTAGGAGTGATTACTCCGTATCGCGCACAGATTGCAACAATTGCCTCGTATCTCCCGCCGGAAGCTCGCGACCTTGTCACCATCGACACCGTAGAACGCTATCAGGGCAGTGAACGCGATATTATTATCCTGTCGCTGGCAGCCAACCACCCGGCTCAGCTCCGCACTATGCAATCCCTTACTGCCGATGGATTGGTAGACCGCAAGCTCAACGTAGCGCTTACGCGTGCACGCCATCAGCTCATTGTCCTCGGTTGCCCCGACGTGCTTATGCAAGAACCAATTTTTCGCGATTTTATAGGCTTTGTGCGCGAACACGGCGGCTATGTGGACGACTGGCCTGAGGTGATGCAGGAAAACTGATTGGCAAGCCCCTATGCTTGTGGCGCTTCTGTCGTTGGCCGAACTCTGGTCTCCGCACCGCGCAGCAACTCCGCTGCGCTATGTCCGACCTACACCGCCGAAATATACTCCCACTCTTCAGATACAACTGGCGATCTTCAGGCATAGCCTATCATGCCGCAGGCATTGCCCCTTTCGAGGAGCAATGCCTGCGGACAAGAACATCACCGCAAGCCAACGACCGGGTCGGCGGCATTGCCGTCGGCAATATCGACTACGGTATCTGGCTCGCCCTGAATGTGTTGTTCCGAGAGATCACGCGATCCACAGCGTTTACAATGCCGTCCAGCGATAAGTCC
>DLHF01000018.1 GCA_002483085.1 Ignavibacteria bacterium UBA7675 | reverse complement strand
TCCCGATATTTGCGAACGTAAAGGGCGGCGGTAGAAAAAGCAATGGCAGGAAGCCGGTTTTGAGATAGCCACAATCAGCATCAGGGAAAGCATCAGGGATGGATAGTGTGAGGTGGCATAGAAAGTCGATACCAGAGAACCAAGGAAGGTTGCGGAGTTGATTGTTATAGGCCGCATTGAACAGCAAAGCAGCAGCAGACCAGGATAATTCTTCTTTCAGCGATAATGTAGATCAGGCACAAGCACGCCTGTTCCACAGAGGCGGTTTCCCGTATGGAATCCGCAGAGATGTGCTATGTCTTTTGTGAACGCAGCCCTCCGAAAGACCATGTGCTTACAGTTTCTTTCAATAATTGTTTGCTAATAATTGTTTGCTTCTTTAAAAAGGGATTGAGTGTTATGAAAAAAGCTACACTGCGCCGGAGTGCGTGTAAAGGTCTGATAGCAGCATGGTGCTGCACAGCTATGTTTTCGTTTGGCTCTGCGGATGTACAGGCACAGTCTGTACAAGCAACAGCGGAAGAGACGATGCAACCCGCTCCACAGCAGAATTTTTACGAAATGAGGGATGCGTTTTATAAGCGCTGGGAAGAGATTCAGCAGAGAAGAAAGGAGATCGACGAGGCGCGGAAAAAAGAAGCTACATTGGGAGGGCAGGCCACAGACGGACAGAAAAAAGGACAGGGTGGCTACAAAACATTTAAGCGCTGGGAATGGTACTGGGGCACGCGGGTAGGAGCTGATGGCAGTTTTCCGACTCCAGACCAATACCTAGCTGAATGGCAAAAGTATATGGAGCAGAGAAAAAACTCGACGGTGATTCGCGATATGGCGGGGCGCACGTCAAAGAAAAAAGAATTGCCACAGAATATCTGGACAAACTGGTCGCACCTCGGGCCATTTGGAGCACCGGCTACTAATAATAATAGCACTACTGGTGGTTCCGGCCTTGGGCGTATCACTTGTATTGCTTTTGGCGGTACAGAAGATACGATCTACGTAGGTACGCCTGCAAGCGGCCTGTGGCGCACAAAAGACCGTGGGCAGAGCTGGGCACCGATGTCGACAGAACTACCCCCGCATGGCGTATTGGCTGTAGCTGTCGATCCGCGTCTGAATGGGCGCGTGTACATAGGAACTAGCGCTTTGAGCATACTAGGTGTAAGCAATGGAGGCAGCTCCAGAAGCGGACTTGGTATTTACCGTTCTAATGATGCTGGGAACAACTGGACTCTGATGAGCACGGGCCTTCCTTTGGGAGTGAATATTCGCAGATTGCGCATTCATCCGACAGGACCCGACACAGTATTTGCCGCTACAGATCAGGGTGTTTTTCGGTCCAACAATGGCGGAACATCATGGACGATGGTAGCGGGTGGCAATGTAGCCGACTTGGAGTTCCATCCTTCCAACCCGTCGATTGTGTATGCTACGTCGTACAATGATGGTATTGGCAATCGCGCACGTGTCTGGCGCTCTACAACAGGTGGAAGCCTAAACTCATTTAGCACTATTATGACCAATATTCCTGCGTCGTATGGTCGTATAGAAATTGCTGTGAGCGCCAACCAGCCCAACTGGATTTACGCAATGTGCTCGGATACAACTGTTGTGAGTTTCCGCGCTATGTATCGCTCTACCGATACAGGCAGTACTTGGACAGCAATTGTTTCCCCGGGTTCGCTCAGCACACTGCTTGGCACCCAGGCATTTGTCAATTTTGTGCTCGGTGTTTCGCCCGGTAATGCTAATATCGTAAGCGCTGGCGGGCTCGACTTCTGGCGTTCCGATAATGGCGGCGCAACGAATACATGGCAGAAGAAAACCGATTGGGGTTCGGGTGCTTCCAGCTATCTGCATTCCGACCAATGGGAAATGGCTTATCCGCCCGGTAGCACTGGCTCGGTTGTTTATATTGGCAATGATGGCGGTATTTATCGCTCTTCCAACTTTGGTACCAACTGGACCTCTATTGTTGGCAATATGTCCACAATGACTCTGTACCGCCTCGGTATCGACCAAGGCCATCCTGATATGACAATGGTAGGAGCTCAGGACAACGGCAGCTCGCGCTATTGGCCGTATGTGAATGGCGCATGGCATCCTACATGGCAGAAGGTACGCGGTGGTGATGGTATGGAATCAGTTGTAAGCCCGAGCAGCAACAACCAGAAAGTGTACACAATGATCCAGAACGGCAAGCTCTCCAGATCGAACGACTGGGGCGATTCCTATGGCGATATTACTCCTTCTGGCCAGACCGATGGACAGGGCAATGGCTTGGGCTCCTGGGTGACGCCGATGATGTTTAACAATACCTATGGATGTGTACTTACAGGCTACGACAGAGTGTATGCCATCAAAGACCAGGAACCGAATATTCCAGAGGTTGGGCAACGACAAGTATCTGTGGTGTTCCCGAATTCCGGTGATATCGCAATCGCTATGGAGACCGATGGCTCTACTATGTATGTGGCAACTGCGAACGGAAATCAGTTCCGCTTGTACCGGGGCACGGTGACAACAGAAAGCTATACTCCTCCGATGTCCGCTGCTGTGTATTCCTATCCGAAAATCTCGTCGTGGACACAGTTGTCGGGTGGGCCGTCTGCGCTGCCTATAACGTCGATCAAAATACATCCCAATGACGGAAATGTAGTGTATGTCACCTGTGGGCGCAATGGAAGTGTGTTCAAGTCTGTCAATACAGGCAGAACCTGGACTAATATTACTGGTGGCCTTCCGCAGGTGTCGGTGAACAGTATTGTATTTGAAGAAGACAACAATAAGCCGAACAGAGAAGGGCTTTACATTGGTACAGACTTTGGTGTGTACTACCGCGACAATGCAATGGCCGACTGGGATGTATTCGATATTGGCAATGGATTTGGTCTTGCTAATTCGCCTGTAATGGAACTCGAAATACACAAGAGCCAAGGCTTGGTTCGCGCTGCTACTTTTGGCCGAGGTCTCTACGAAAGCGAACTTTTTACGCCGTCGATTTTTACAAAATATTATCCCGTTGCGTATGGTCGGAATTCCGACTCCTACTGGCTTAATAAAGTGAAGTTCTGGTCGGCGGATGGTATCAAAGAACAGGTGACAGGCGACAACAATGGGTACATTGATGTAACGCGCTCTACAACACTCAGCCTGCAAATGTTTACCGGTGGCACGCACAGGCTAGAACTGTCGCGCGGTATTGCTAATGGCGTTTCAACGTCGGCTCCAGTGAAGTGGCGAGTGTGGATTGACTTGAACAAAGATGGTACGTTCGACGATGCTGGCGAGCTTGTAGGCAGCCTGGATAATACAGCAGCAGTAGCCGTAACAGCAGTGATGCTGAGCATTCCTACTACTTATACCCAAGTTGGCCTTACCAGAATGCGTATCGCAATGGGTGTTAACGGAACACCCAGCCACAACCTGCCATTTACAACCGGCGAAGTGGAAGATTACGCTGTGTATGTGGACGACTGTATCAACTTCGGTGGAGTGCTGAGCGCTTATCCTGTCTCTGCAAACTCGGCTACCATTATCTGGTCGGGCAGCGCTTCGAGCTCCTACGAACTGCGCTACCGTGTCAAAAACACGGCGTCGTGGACCTATGGAGCATCGGTGACACAACCGTATAACAATTACCCAGACATCTTCAGTGGCGCAATGAGCAACCTTACTGCAAATACGTACTACGAAGTACAAGTGCGGTCAAACTGTGGTTATGCCAATGCTGGTGTTACAACGAGCTGGGCTCCTGCATCGCCTTTGGTGATCCGTACAATTCCTTCGTCGGACCCCTACTGTGCATCGTATAGCATGCCTACGCAGGGTGCTTTGTCGGATTGCGAGACATACATCAGCCTTGTAAAGCTCTCAAAAGGTATTACTACATTGCTCAATCACTCGTCAAACAATGACTTCGGCTACCAGAAATTTGGCTATTCGGGCTGGGGTTTCCCTATGGCTGATCTACCAGTTGGCAGCACGCTTGGTGTAAGCCTGACAGCCGTAGAGCTGTGTCCGCCGGACTTCAACGATCTGTTCCGCCGCTGGAGAATCTGGATTGATTTGGATCACAACGATGCTTTCGATTCCGATGAATTAGTGTACGACTCGAACAATTCTACGAGTAGTCTTAGCCAAACAGGATCCATGGTTGTTCCCGTGTCTGGAACCACGCTTGGGATTACGAGAATGCGCGTGTCGATGAAAGGTATTTACTACAATAACACCGCAGCAAATGCCCCCGGCCCGTGCGAGGCGCTGGACTATGGCGAAGTGCAGGACTACAAAATTACGCTGCACAACCCGAATATTCGCGGTATTGTTAGCGGCTACAGCGAAGACACCGAGCAGAATATCGCTCTGCAATTATCGCCGAACCCCGCTACCGACGAATTGCTTGTAGAGTACAATTGTGTGTCTGCTGCCGATGCAATTGTCGAAATTATCGACATGTTCGGTAGAGTAGTTGCAACCGTGCAGCAGCCGTGCTCGCAGGGCAGAAATAATATCATGATGCCTGTTCGCAGCCTCGCAAGTGGTGTGTACACGCTGCGCGTTACAAACACACAGACTATTGTAACACGGAGCTTCACTATTGTGAAATAACAAACACAGTTGTGATATGTAAGAACCGAAGCAGCCTCCAGCAATGGGGGCTGTTCTCGTTATAGGGTATGCTGAAAAATATGGTGCTCGGGCGTCTTCGATCAGGCGCTTGGTCGCTGTCGCCGGTCGCACAGTCCGCCTCGTGGTGTGCTCGCTTCTGCGCCGGATGGAACGTGCTTTGCTGTAGCTATTCGGCTATGCCGATCATCACTCCAACATTCCCGTCTACTTGTTCTATTCCTGTGCTAGGCGCGTACATACGCGAAACAAAACCGTCTAAATACAGGGCATTGCGGCAGCCGCTTTTCCGAAAATATTCCGCAAAGTCGTACAGGTTTACCGGTTGCTTGGATATTGCGAAAAGCAGGCAGTTGCCGGGCAAGACACCTACGCCGTTTCGTATGTAGAGATTTGCTGAACCTTTTCGGAAGGCCGAATGGATTGCACCGTCGATTACCAACATCGGCCCTGATTGAGTAGCCCATGCGATCTTTTCGATGGTAGCTATGTCCATTGTTTTGCGGATAAACGCCTTGTTGCTGGTTGTAATGTAAAAAACGCCATTTGGCTGGAGGTAAAAATTGCCATTGCCGGTTGCCTTATTCAGTGGCGCTACGATATTGTTGCGTTCTATGAAAAGCCCAAGCGGCGCGTTGTCCTGTGTAAACATGCCCGCATTCATCGCGAACTTCAGCCGCTTGCCCTTACTGCCGACAAATGACCTAAGCCTACCAATACTGCGGAGGATTTCGCCAGTGTCGTCCTTCCAGTACAACTCCACTTTAGATACGTCCGAGATTGTGACTGCGATAAAACGTTCATCTTCATGCTTTTGGGATGAAGAGAGAAAAACAACAGCTATGCCGAGAGCAGATATAAAGAAAAGTATGCCTGTAAGATATCTCATCATCGAGTAGCCGGAAAGCTGTATGCTCTATAGCTGATGGAGCAGATTCAGAGTTGCCAATCCAACCGAATGTATGTCCATTTTATTTTTCGGTAAATCTACAAATTGTCTGCGGTGTCTTTGGAAAGAGATGAATATTTGTACTGCTGTGCGAGAGCGTATGGGGTGTAGCAGGACGGTTCGTAAGCTGTCTGTGCTCCTGTAAATGCCATTTGTGTCGATAATCTCCGGATAATTGTCTGCGAGCCATCGCAGGCTTCCCGCACCATTGTCATAAGAACGGTGCGAAGCGGTGTTCGTCCACTCATCATGACTGTAGGAACAGTGCGCGGACGAACTTATGATAAGTACAGTGCGGTGCACAGAGCCTGGGTGGAGGCAGAAAACAAAAAAGAGCGAATGAAAAATTCTTTAAAATATCGCCATAGTCCGTTCGGCTACTCCTGTATGCCGTGCAATGGTATGCCGTGCAATCACGCTCTCCGAAGGCTGCTCAGGTGCCGTCGGGCTTCTACATCCGGGATATGGAGCAACTACTGATACATTCGATGACTATTGAAGCACAGAACGAGTCGATACGGCGGACAGTGCGGAAAGAACAAAGGCGGCTGCTGGATTTTATCCGGCGACGCGTAGCGAGCGAGGCCGATGCCGAAGATATACTGCAGGATGTCTTCTATCAGTTTGTAACAGCGATGCAGCTCGAACCAATTGAGCGAGCAGCTTCGTGGCTTTTTCAGGTGGCAGGTAATAGAATTATTGACTGGTATCGCAGGCGCAAGTATGTGTCGTTGGAGACCTCTACGGCAGCGGCAGGTGATACCGATGAAAATGAAGCACTTCCTCCGCGTTTGGAAGTGCTGTTCGACAAATCCGAAAGCCCTGATACGGTGTACCTGCGATCCACTGTGTGGTCGCAGTTAGCCGATGCGCTGGACGATTTGCCGCCGGAGCAACGGGAAGTATTTATCCTGCACGAGCTTGAGGATAAAAGTTTCCGGGAGATCGCAGCGATTACCGGCGTCCCCGTCAATACACTGCTCTCGCGCAAACGCTATGCCGTGCTGTATCTGCGCGGGCGGCTGCGCGAAGTGTACGACGATCTGCTGCGAGAATAGAATTGTACACTATATGCTCTGAAGACTATGAAAAAGAAACTGTGGCTGAAGATTCCTCTGCTCATCACTGTGGCCGTGTTTGTCGTTGGATGGGTGGTAATGTTGCTTTGGAATGCCCTGATTCCAGCGCTTTTTCACGGACCAACGCTTACTTATTGGCAATCTGTGGGGCTGTTTGTGCTGTCGAAAATACTGCTGCAAGGCTTTGGCGGGCGGCATGGCGGGCCTGGTGGACGTTGGAAACACGATAAATACTGGAAGCAACGATTTGCAGAACGCATGGCGTCGATGACGCCCGAAGAGCGACAGAAATGTCGCGAACACTGGCGGCGGCGTGGTGGGCCTTTTTGGGAAGAAGACAAAGTTCAGGAAACAAAGGAGTAACGAACCTATGTTCATGTATCCACATTATTTCGCAGAACCAATGGTGGAAGTGTTCAAAACAAATGTTGACAGTCAGCAAGAAGCCGCTGGGTTGGTGCAGCGGCTTCTTGAAATTTTCCCCGATTACAAAATCAACTTCGATATAGAGGACTGCGATCGAATTTTGCGCGTGCAGTCGCACGACGACGATATGCCTGCCGATCAGATTATGGACACCGTGCACAAAGCCGGGTTTGCGTGTAGCATTCTTGAAGAGTAACAGCATAGCCGAAATTTTGCTGTAGCTCATCAGCTACCGATTGTTCGGTGGCCCTTTATGCTATTCTCTCCACGTGCCGAACTTTCCACGGCGGTAATCGTCGTAGGCTTGTGCAATTTCCTCGTGTGTGTTCATCACAAACGGCCCATGTGCCACAACAGACTCATGGAATGGCTGTGCGTGGCCGAACAATAGAATGCTGTCGGTTTGTGCCTCGATGCTGATTGTTTCGCCATTGTTGTCGAATTCCACAAGCTGCCGCTCTGTGGCTGTTTGGCCTTGTACCAACAGTGTGCCGCGTATAACGTAGAACAGCACATTGTGGATAGGCGGCACGTTGATGGTGAGCTGCCCTTGCGGTTGAAATTCTATGGTGTTCAGAGAAATATCTGTACCGGGCTGAAACGCGGCTGCGCGTCCATCCCACGCTCCTGCAATAAGTGCAGTTCGCACTTTACCGCCGTCGGATTCCACAGCGGGAATTTCTTCCGTTTGCAGTCCCTTGTAAAATGGTTCGGCCATTTTGGCGCGAGCGGGCAGGTTCACCCAGAGCTGAAGAATTTCCATATTGCCGCCGTGTTTCAGGAATTCATCAGATGAATTTTCGGAGTGAATTACTCCTCGCCCGGCTGTCATCCACTGCACGCCACCAGCCCGTACCACGCTTTTATGCCCGCCTGAATCTTTGTGCATAATGTCGCCTTCTATAATAAACGTGACGGTTTCCATGCCGCGATGAGGATGTGGACCAAACGGCAATCCGCGATTGTGCGGCGGATAGTGCTGAGGGCCGTGGTGATTCAGCAGCAGAAATGGGTCTACCATCGGCAGCGCTGGCAAGGGCAGGGGGGAATATGTAATCAGATTATCCATGGGGATATCGCGGGCGTCGTGAATGTGCTTTATAGTTCTTGCATTCATAGTTCATTCCAGTCTGTTGAGATACAATACATAGTTCAAATGTAGTGGAGTGTAGGGAAAAAACATAATCCAGGCGCGATTAGCGTGCGCGCTGTGAAGCTCTGCAAGGGCGCGGCTAACTTGCAGGGGGATTCGCTGTAGTTTAGCTCTGCTTGCGAGCTTTCATCAGAGAAAATCAGAGGAATGGGTAATGTCTGTGCTGAAAATCTGGTGATCTTTTGCACATATACTTGACATGGGCTTGCCGAAACAATAGATTAAGGGAAATTTTTCGTGTACTCTGCCCGCAGCATAGACAATCTTATGGCACGGCTCCATCCCATTGCCCGTTTTTTGGTGACTGAAACTCTTTCTACTCTGTTTACTGCCGGGGGCTGTGCGCTCGGTATCGCAGGTTTATTGCTTGCGTCGGCGCATATTATCGCTCTCTTCATACGGCCATTCAACGGTATTCCGGACGAAATTGGTGTGGGCATGCTGTTGCTGGTAAGTGGGCTGCTGTCCTATCGCTTTGGGCGAAAGATGCGTTCCTGATACAGCATTCGGTAGCCTTCCTTTCACCTTGTGCAAACCTTCCAACGACATCTCTTGTAGGAATGATGCCTTTATAGCCCAACCGGCTTGTGCTGTGAACACGTGCAGCCTATGGATGCGGCTATACGGCTCTATTTGCCTATAATTTTTTTTCTGTGCTGCATACCCCAACTGTGTAGCTCCACGATGAGTTTCTCCAGCGATCTGCCGTGTTCGGTAATAGAATACTCCACTGCCGGTGGGAAGGTGTTGAGCACTGTCCGCGTTACCATCTGGTTTATTTCTAATTCTTTCAATTCCTTCGAGAGCATCTTGTCAGTGATGCCCTGAATATCAGATGAAATTTGCTTAAATCGTTTGGTGCCGAATGACAGAGAAATGATGATGGGTAACTTCCACTTGCCGCTGAGTATCTCTAAGGCATCCCGCACCGGAAGAATCATCTTTATGCATGCGAGCTTTGTAGGTTCCTGCTGTTGCACGTGTGTAGGCATTATTATGGGCTACTATCTTGAAGTATAGCACTATCCTATAGGATAGCGCTGTATAATGTATAGTAAATGTACGTAGGTTTGTATCTCTATACAACAGTCTACAGTACAACTATTTGAAATACTTGCCATGATATTAGTCACAGGTTCTACGGGGCATTTGGGAAAAGCGGCAGTTGATTTTCTTCTTGCAAAGGTTCCTGCACACACGCTTGCAGCATTAGCCAGGGATGAAGCGAAGGCTGCGGAGCTGAAGGAGAAGGGCGTGGATGTACGCATTGGAGATTATAACGACCACGACTCGCTGGTAAAAGCATGTGCCGGAATTGACAAGCTACTGCTTGTTTCCTCCAGCGATCTTAAAGATAGGGCGATACACCACGAGAATGTTATCAAGGCAGCAAAGGAAGCAGGTGTAAAGCATATTGTGTACACTGGCATAGATATGAAAGACCCGGTTCATTCAGCGATAGCATTTATTGCCGCAAGCCATATCTCGACGTATGAACACCTGAAGAATTCAGGGATGGTCTATACTGTTCTCAAGAATACTCTCTACGCCGAGGTTCTCCCTATGTTTATGGGCGAACAGGTTATGGAGAACGGTATATTTTTTCCCGCCGGAGATGGAAAAGTTCCGTATGCCACGCGCATAGATATGGCTGAAGCAGCGGCAAATGTCTTGACAGAAGAGGGCCATGAAAACAGAAGCAAAGTAGCGCAGACGGTCGCCAGGTGTAAAAAAATCAGACATCGAGCCCTTGTTTGTGTAAAAATGTACTTGTTATAAGGTAAAATCTTCCTTAGATTTACGCTATAGGGGTAATGCAGAGAGCATACCGCCGAATTGATAGGAAAATTATTACCCCGAATATACGGCAAACAGCCGTTGTTTTTACACAAAAAGGAATGTGAAGACGACGATGCAGAAAGATTCTCACCCCGGTAAAAAGATACCGCTACACCGCGGTCATGTGATAGATCTGGCAAAAGACCTGAAGATGCATCGCAATACGCTGCTAAAGAAATGGAGCAGCGACGATCCGCACATTATTTATGCAGTGGCTCTGCGGCAGGTGCAGCTCTTGTATCCTCAAGACGGCAGCAGTTTGCGGCAGGTAAAAGACTACCTGATGGAGAATTACGAGCGGCGTGGCACCGGGCACAATGACTCCGGTGCGATATAGGACGGTGATTAGCTCACCTTGAATTCACCTAAAACAGTATGCGTGTATGGTATCCTACAAGGAGATAGTTATGCTTCACTACTTACCCGGTAAATCAGGCAGGCAACTGCAAAACAACGAGCAGCATAGTGTATTGCAGCTCGGGCGGTGGAATCCCGGCAGCCTGCTGCTGCATAGAGACTCGGCGCCAGATGTCGCTAATCTGCTTCTAGTTGTCGACGCTATGCAGTATGGAATGATGGAAATTGCCAGATGTGCTCTGTGCTTGTGGGCAATTCCCTATCTGCCGCATGAGTCTGCCGACGACCCATTTGTGCCTTTTTATGTGCCAACCAGCGATCTGGTGTTTCCTCATGAAAAGGGATTGGTGATCAGGTGCCTCCAATATTTCGCCCAAAGGGATGGGGCGTCGGTCATCCTGCCGGTAGGGGCGGCTGGATATACGGCGACTGACGAACCCGATTCCGTGTCGGAGCGAAGTGATGCCCCCGGTAGGGAATGTACTCCCGCTGAAAGCGGTCCGCTGCACTGTGGTTGCAGAGCTGGGTTGTGCATTCCCAAACCTGGGCAGGAGGAATAACGATAGGCGCACAGCACACATAGGAAAGGACACAGCTATGGCGGGTAACAACACGCATATTTCTATTGAGGAGCGGAGGCTACAGGCGTGGTGTCTGCATTGCCAAGGGGTAAAACAAACGCAGATCGCTCTGCTGCTCGGTGTTACGCAGGGCGCTGTAAGCCGCTGGCTTGCCCGTGCACGTACCGGAGGGGCGGATGCTCTTCGCGTGGGGAAGCCCACTGGCCTGCCACCTCGTTTGCCGCGCGAAAAGCAGGAGCTTTTGCCCGCTATGCTCGCACATAGCCCGGAAACTTATGGTTTGGCAGGTCAACGCTGGAAGCGCTCGCTAGTTGGCGAACTGATCTATCGCCAGTTCGGTGTGCGCTACTCCGATGAAAATGTTAGCTATATTTTGCGGAAAATTGGCTGGCGCGGTAGGCCGCTGCAAAAGCCGCGTAAAGCTCTGGAAAGTGTGATACAGTGTGCGCCGGAACGCGGAGCCGCAACACATGGAGAGGGAACGCCATCCCTGCTATAGTCGTCCCCTTACAATGCATGTGCTCGTTCCGTTGTCTTCCGTGTCTTGCTCGGTGCTAGTTCCGCCAGCCCGCGTGCGGATAACACCACATACCAGATATGCTCCCGGTACATATCTGGTGTGGCTTCGCTTCCGGTTTGCACGCTTTTTACTGTGGTACTCCCCCTCATAAGGCCCGGACAACCGGGCTTTTTTGTGTCGCGTTCCGTCGGTGATGCTTTGCGCTGTGCTTCGGTCGCTGCTCTTGCTATCAGCCTCTGTACCGCGTGCTACCTCGTCTGCATATTGTTCTTACTATGACTTCCCGCCGTGTGTATGTGCGCGTTGCAACAAACAATAGAAGACAGTAAGATGAGAAGATTCTCTGTAATGAAATGAAGGATGCTGCTGCGAAGATTCACCCGAATGCTGTATTTTTGTTGCTAATTGAACTATCTGATCCACTTCGGCATAATGTATGACTATTTCTATTCTTACCATCGGCGATGAAATATGTATCGGCCAGATTGTAAACAGCAATGCGGCGTGGCTTTCCGAGCAGTGCACGCAACGCGGCTGGCGCGTTGCCGCCCATTCTGTTGTTGGCGATACGCTGGCTGTGATTGTAGCAGAGATCGACAGGCTGCTCTCGTTTTCCGATGTTCTGCTTGTCACCGGCGGACTAGGGCCGACACACGACGATCTCACGCGCGACGCGCTGGCTCTGTATTTCAATGATGTCCTCGAACGCAACGAAGAGGCGTTTGCCGTGCTGAAACAACGATTAGAATTGCGGGGTAGAGAAGTTACTCCGCGCCAGATTACCCAAGTGATTATTCCCTCTACCAGCCGCCCGCTGTTCAACGATAGAGGAACGGCGCCCGGGCTGCGCATGGAGCGCGACGGCAAATTGCTGTTCGCTATGCCCGGTGTACCCTACGAAATGCAATACCTCTCCGCTACTTATGTGTTTCCGGAGCTCGAAGCGAAAGGGCAAGGCCGTACTGTGCTGTTTTCCACCCTGCAAACAGCAGGCGTTATCGAATCGTCGCTTGCTGATCTCATAGGCAGCCCGGCGGAATTCCTAGAAGGGCAGGAACTCGCTTTTTTGCCGTCGACTGCGGGAGTGCGCCTGCGCGTGGGCGTCACCGCAGAAAACCGCGCCGAAGCTGAAGAAATTATGCAGCGTATCGAGGCACACTTGTACAAAACCGCAGGACGATATATCTACGGGCGTGGAAGCGATACCTTGGCCAGTACTGTAGGAACAATGCTGATCGCAGCAGGGCAGAAAGTCGCTGTTGCAGAGTCGTGTACCGGTGGCCTGCTCGGGGCTGCATTCACCGAAACACCCGGGAGTTCGGCGTACTTTATAGGTGGTGTGCAGGTGTACAGCAACGAAGCTAAAATGAAACTGCTGAATGTTCCCGCCGATGTGCTCAGCACCGTAGGTGCCGTGAGCAAAGAAACCGCAGAACTGCTCGCTGCTCATGTACGCACTCTTTTCAATACCGAGTACGGCATGGGGATTACCGGTATTGCCGGGCCCGACGGAGGAACACCGGATAAGCCTGTCGGCACCGTGTGGATCAGCCTGGCGGATGCAAATGGCGTGCAGGCCGTGCGATTTATGTTCGGCAATGACCGCCGCATAAACCGCGAGCTTTCTGTCACCAATGCTCTGTGGATGCTCTATCGCGCGCTACAGCAACGCGGGTAGCTATGCCGGTAATACGGGTTTTCTGCACTGCAACTTCGCGTTCCCGACTTCGTATCGGGGTCGTTGTATTGCTCATTCTCGGAAAAAATTATGAAGCGATTTGCTCCTATTGCGAATACTCTGTTCGTCGCCATTGTTTTGCTGGCTCATGTACGCCTGTTTGCTCGCCCGACTGCCGATAAAATCGACAGTGCAGTCACTGCTTATGTGCGTCTGCAAAAATTTTCGGGAACCGTGCTGGTAGCCCACAATGGCAATATTCTGCTCGCGCGTGGCTACGGCCAGGCCAACTACGAGCTTGGTGTACCAAATACGTCGCAGACAAAATACCGCCTCGGTTCGCTTACAAAGCAGTTCACAGCCACGGCGATTATGCAGCTACAGGAGCGCGGATTGCTCGGTGTTCACGATCCGCTCTCGAAATATTTGCCCGGCTATCCCAACGGCGATGCTATTACCATCCATCATTTGCTAAGCCATACCTCTGGAATTGCCAACTACACGGCTATCGAAAAGGATCGTACCTCGTGGAGAACTGCCGCGACACTCCAGGAGCTTATTGATAAATTTCGCGATGTACCTGCCAGCTTCAAGCCCGGTGAAAGCTATGAGTATTCCAATTCTAACTACGTACTGCTTACCTTGATCATCGAGAAGGTATCCGGCGAGCCATACGAACAGTATGTGCAACAGCACATCTTTGATCCTCTTGGTATGAAGGAGAGCGGCTACGACCACGCGCAAAAGCTGCTTGCCAATCGTGCTGCGGGCTATACTCTGAGCGCCGATGGCCTTGCGAATGCCGAGTATATCGATATGTCGGTGCCTTCGGGAGCTGGTGCCTTGTACTCGACAGTAGAAGACTTGTACAAGTGGGACAGAGCGCTGTACACCGAAAAGCTGCTGAAAAAATCGTCGCTCGATGCCATGTTTACGCCCGTGAGTGGATACTATGGCTATGGCTGGGCTATGGTGAACAAAGGCCGCAGGCAGATTCAGCATTCCGGTGGCGTCAATGGCTTTGCTACGTTTATCGCCCGGTATCCCGATGATGATGTGTGTATTATCGTGCTCGGCAATTTTGAACACGGCGAGCCAGCAGATGTAGGAGCCACCATTGCTTCTATTGTCTTTGGAGAGCCCTACAAGCTGCCTTCCGAACGTGTTGTGGCGAAGGTCGATCCGGCAGTCTATGCGCGCCATATCGGCGAATATGAGCTCGCGCCGGGGTTTGTTATCACAGTGACAACCGGGGATGGAAAACTTTATGCACAAGCTACAGGGCAAAGCAAATTCGAGATATACCCGGAGTCGGATGTCCTGTATTTTCTCACAGTTGTTGATGCACAGATCGAATTTCGGATGGACGACAAGGGAGCCACAAAAGAGCTAGTTCTGTATCAGGGCGGACGTGCCACGCCCGGCAAAAAAGTGCGATAGCAATATTTTGTAGCGTTATCTCGTTGAAGAAACGCTGCCAAGTACAAGGCGGAAAGATAGGAAGTCGTAGCGCTTCGGCCTCTGTCCATGCGTAGCGGCTCTGCACCGCGCGCATAACCGCCTCGTGGTTGTGCCGCCCGCCATCCGCTGGTTGTTCGCCGCAGCACGCCGCCCGTGCCATCATATTTTTACAGTGAATTTCGGACCGCAAGCCAATATCCAAGGCGTGTAGTCCTGTGTTCAACATGAACTGGATACAACAGTGAAACGCTATACAGATACAAGCACATTACTTGCCATAGAGACCTCGTGCGACGAAACATCGGCTGCGGTACTTGTGGGCGCGGAGGTGCGCAGCAATGTGATTTCTTCGCAGCTCGAACACTCAAAATACGGCGGTGTTATTCCCGAAATAGCCTCGCGCATGCACACGGCGTCGATCTCCGCCGTCGTAGCAGAAGCGCTCGAACGCGCCGATCTCCGCATAGAAGACATCGAGGCAGTCGCCGTCACATCAAATCCTGGGCTGGCTGGCGCGCTCATTGTCGGAGCAAATTTTGCCAAAGGGTTATCGCTTCGCTACGGCATTCCCACGGCGGCAGTAAACCACATTGAGGGGCATATATACTCGCCGTTTATCGAGTATCCCGACCTTGCATTTCCCTTTATATCGCTGGTTGTAAGCGGTGGGCACACATCAATCTTTCTCGTGCATTCGTTTTTGTCATACGAAGTGCTGGGCTCTACAAAGGACGACGCGGCTGGCGAAGCGTTCGACAAAACCGCAAAGCTGCTTGGGCTTGGCTATCCCGGTGGAGCAAAGATCGACGCACTCGCCCGGCAGGGCAACCCGGCTGCACATGCTTTTCCGCGTCCGATGCTGCACGAGCACAACTACAATTTCAGCTTTAGCGGTTTGAAGACATCTGTGCGAACCTATATCCAGAAAACATACAGCGGTGGGACAATCCCGGAAAGCGATTTGCCCGATTTGTGTGCTTCGGTGCAGGAAGCTATAGCAGAAGTGCTTGTGGAAAAAACAGTGCGAGCTGCGCGTGCACACGAGGTACAGGCTATTGCCGTAGCCGGAGGTGTATCGGCGAACTCGCGGCTACGCGCCCTGATGAGCGCAAAAGCATCGCTACACGGCATGAGAGTCGTTGTGCCGTCTATTGCCCTCTGCACCGACAACGCGGCGATGATCGGGCTTGTAGGCCGCCACAAACTCATGCGCGGTGCCGACGACGGGCTTGTGTTCACTGTGGGTTCAGCGGCGATACGAGCAGCAAAAAAGCCGTAGGCATGCCTCGATGGCGCACTTCTACGGCTTTGCTTCTTTCGGACAAATCACTCTACCCAGTCGGCGATAAATACATTGGTTTCGCCGGGCTTTGCGTTCTTGCGATTGGAGCAGAAGACGAGCTTTTTGCCATCGCTTGTAAACATCGGGAAGCCGTCGAACTCGCTGTGGGCTGTAATGCGTGTAAGCCCTGTGCCATCTACATTGATCATATAAAGATCGAAGTTGCGGCCTTTAGGATCGCCGAGGTTCGACGCAAAAATGATGCGTTGGCCATCGGGGTGGAAGAACGGAGCAAAGTTTGCGGCGCCGTTATTTGTCACTTGTGTAATATTGCTTCCGTCGGCATCCATCACATAGAGTTCCAGCTTCGACGGGCGGATCAGACCTTCCTTCAGCAGTTCCTGATATTCTTTCAGCTTTTCGCCTTCGGGCCGCGAGGCGCGAAACACAATCTTTTTGCCATCGAGGCTATAGAACGCACCGCCGTCGTAGCCCGGCAGATTAGTAAGCTGGTGTACATCCGAGCCATCGAGCTTGGAACTATAGAGCTCTATATCGCCGCTGCGTGTAGACGTAAACACCATGCGGTCGCCTTTAGGCGAAATGGTAGCTTCGGCGTCGTAACCTTTTTCTGTTGTGATTTGTCGTAGTATTCGACCATCGGGCGATGCCACGAAAATGTCGTAGCCTTCGTACAAAGGCCACACATAACCACGGGAGAAATCCGGTGGGGGCGGGCATTCGGGGCTTGCCACGTGGGTCGAAGCATAGATAATATTACCGTCGGGCAGGAAGTATGAGCACGTTGTACGGCCTTTTCCTGTCGAAATCAGCTTGCGATTACCTCCATCGAGTGTCATCGTATAGATTTGATCGCATTCACCAGCGTTGTCGCGGTGCTGAAACACAAGCTGCTGTTCGTCGAACGACAGATAAGCTTCGGCATTTTCGCCACCAAAGGTAAGCTGCTTTACATTTCGCAGATGAACTTCATTGGCGTAATGGATGGAGTCGGCGGCGGCTGGCTCTGCATTATGCGGCTGTGCCATGAGGCCATGAGGAGCAGCTATGAAACATCCGAAGGCAATTGCTGGCAGCAATCGGCGAAAACGGCAGAGAAACGATGGGAAAGAGGGTCTGGTCATATATTGTCGTAAATATTGCGAAAAAATAAACTTTACAAAATTACGTTTTTCCCCGATCAGTACGAAATCATCCGCCCGTTTCTTGTATAGAGCAGGGGGTTTTTGTAATTTAAGTTTCTTCGCACAAGGCGATGTCCTGACAAACGACGAGTAATGTGTATAGCTCTGCAAAATTTACTATTCCATTGGACAATACAGGAGTGATCCCCGTGAAAGTATTCCTAACAAACCTTTGCATATTGTTGTGTGCAGCTCTGCTGATGCAGGGCTTTCAGTGCAAATCTTCCGAGATGACCACTGCGAGTATTGCGGCAAACAACAAGGAGTGGGATAAGGCTGAAGAATACCTTGAGAAGGAACTGCGGAAAAACCCGACCAACGGCGAGGCGTGGCACACTCTCGGTCAGGTGCGCTATGAGAAGAAAAATACAGAGGGCATGATTGCCGCGTTTGCAGAAGCGCGTAAGTATGTGAAAGATCAGAACATGCTGAACCAGATGTCGTACTTGGAGCAGACAGTGTGGGTCGATAGCTTCAACGAAGCTATTGAGCTGTACAACAAAGCTCTGGGAATGAGCAATGAAAGCGAAAGGATGAAGGGCGTGCGCGAGTCTATCAAAAAGATGCAAACTTCTATAGACATACGCCCCGCTTATCTGTCGTCGTACACAATTCTGGCGCAGATGCACGAGGCAGTAGGCGATACCGCTCGTTTTATCGAGGCTCTTGAATATTATGTGGATGCCAATAGAGAGGCAGTCGACCTTCTTGTGCAAAAAGAAGTGATGCTCGGCACAGCTCGCTCTGCGGTACAGAAAACAGTGGGCAACCCGACGAACGTAAAAGGAATGCAAAACAACAAGGATTCGGTGCTTATAGACTACTACAAAAGTCTTGACGGCAAAGAAACCTATATGTTCTACGCAGAGAAAGGCAATGAATTTGTCCTGAAAGGCGCCTGTGTCAATCCGCCAGCTTCTTGGTCGCAGGCCGATAAGGAGCTGTACAGCGATCTGGATATGCGCAACTATGCTATACTGGCGCTGTACTACTACAACCATTCGAACTACGACAAGGCGATGAAACTGCTTTCCGCTTCTACGAGTATTCAGCCGGACAGCGAAGAAATGATGAAGCTGCAAATGCAGATCATGGAAAAGACCGGCAATCGCGAAGAAGCGATGAAAAAGGTAGCTGATCTGGCGAAAAAGTACCCCGATAACAAGGCGTATCTCGTGCAGTACGGTGCTATGCTTGCAAATATCAACCAGAACGACGCGGCCATCGAGCAATTCGAAAAGGCCCTTGCTATCGACCCCAACTACGATATTGCCCTGTATAACATCGCGGCTGCGTTCAAAAACAAAGCTGGTGTCGTACAACAAGAAGAACAGAAAAAAGTAGATAGCAATCCGAAGTATCAGCCGGAGGAATCCCGCTATCTGCCCATGCTCCAGAAATCGGCTACCTATTTTGAAAACTACCGCAAATTGCCAGGCAAAGACAGCGATTTTGGTGTCATTGAGCAGTTGCTGAATATCTACCAAGTAACGCGCAACGACCAGAAAGTAAAAGTGATGGTGGCTGAACTCGAAGGTACCGAGCCACTGTATCAGAATAACAGACGCTACTACGAATTGCTCGGGCAGATCTACGGGAAACTCGGTAAAACGGACAAAGCGAAACAGGCTTTTGACAAAGCAGACAAACTTCGCTGATCGCTCATGCAATGTTACCCATTTTTTATCCACAGGATTTACTACTATGTCAGACAAAAAAACAGGACAACCTCAGCAACCCCAGGGCCAGCAAATAAGCATTGAACTCGGTGAGAAAGAGGCAGAAGGCATTTATTCTAATCTCGCTATTATCTCGCATTCCCCCGCAGAATTTATTGTTGATTTCACGCGCATCCTGCCCGGTGTGCCGAAAGCAAAAGTAATGTCGCGTATCGTGATGACACCCCAGCACGCAAAATTGCTGCTGCACGCTCTTCACGAGAATATTTTGAAGTTCGAACAACAGTTCGGCGAGATCGATATCGAACGCCAGCAGCAAAGTGGCTTTCCCGTTGGTGGCAAGGACGGCGCGCAGTTCCATTAATCTGAATGCGCCTGTATATGTGAAAAAGCAGACATGAGAGTGTCTGCTTTTTTTCTTATGTTTATGCCCGTTCTATAAGAAATAGTGCCGGATTCTACTACAGTTGCAGAAGCATGTCTATGCATATAGGAAATTTCGTTCTCGCTCTCCATACGCATTTGCCCTACGTATTGCATCATGGTACTTGGCCGCATGGCAGCGATTGGCTGTGCGAAGCTGTAGCCGAGTGCTATATACCGCTGCTGAATGTGTTCCACGAACTCATTGCCGAAGACATCGAGCCAAAGGTGACAATCGATATTTCACCGGTGCTGTGCGAGCAATTGGCGCATCCGGATTTCCCGGCGCTGTTCGAGCAATATTGCGATAACCGCATTGTAGCAGCCCAGCGCGATGCACGCGAGTTTGCCAAAAAGCCAGAGGATAAACATCTGGCGCCAGTAGCTCGGTACTGGGAAGCATGGTTCAAAGAGCGCAAAAGCGATTTTTTGAAATACGACCGCTCGATTGTCGGGGCGCTGGGCAAGCTGTACAACGAGGGCTGTATCGAGCTTATTACCTGTGGCGCTACTCATGGCTATTATGCTCTGCTGGGCGACGACCGCAGTATTCGCCTGCAAATAAAGGCCGCCAACGAAAATTTTCGCAAGCACTTTGGTCGGCTGCCGCGTGGTGCCTGGAGCCCCGAGTGCAGCTACCGACCGTCCTACCCGTGGAAAACACTGCTGCCGATAAGCCTGTATCAAGAGCCGCAGCCGCGAGCTGGCGTTGAACAGCTCTTTGCCGAGCACGGTATCGAATTTTTCTTTGTAGACCAGCATGTAAGCGAAAGCGGTGTGCCGCTCGGTGTGCTGGTAGGCGACGACAGACAGTTTGTTTCGGTGGGCGCTTCGCAGTACGAAGCCAAACCGTGGAATTTCGACAAAACCCCGCTCAGCCTGTATAAAGTAAGTAGCGACGAGCACGTAGAGCGCGGTACATCTGTGGCTTTTACACGCCATCATAGTATCGCCATGCAGGTGTGGAGCGGAGAGTCTGGCTATCCGGGCGACCCGAATTACCTCGATTTTCACAAAAAATACCATCTGTCGGCACATCGGTACTGGCGTGTCACCGATGTAAAAGCCGATATGCAGTACAAGCTGCCATACGTACCCGAATGGGCAGAAGAACGCGTCGGGCTGCACGCTCATCACTTCGTTCGTATGGTGGAAGTAACGCTGATGGACTACTATCAGAAAAGCGGGAAGTTTGGTACATTGTGCGCTCCGTTCGATACCGAGCTCTTCGGACACTGGTGGTTCGAGGGACCCCAGTTTGTGAAAGCAGTTCTGCGGGAACTCCATTACTCGCAGTTTGTCAATGCTGCTACTGCCGGAGAACAGCTTTCCCTTGCGCGACCTCATGAAGTAATGGCTATTCCCGAAAGCTCGTGGGGCGAAGGCGGTAACCACCATGTGTGGATGAACGAAGAAACAAAATGGACGTGGTTCCTTGTCTACCAAGCGGAAAAGCGCCTCGGTGAACTCGTGGAAGCTCATCCTCCTGCGCTGATGGATGCTACACTTCGCCGTATCGCTACGCAAGCGCTTCGCGAGTTTATGCTGCTCCAAGCCTCCGATTGGCAGTTCCTGATTACAACGCAGTCGGCAAAAGATTATGCCCAGCAGCGGTTTATTAGCCATAATGCAGACTTTACAACATTATGCCAAATGGCTGATGACTACGCGCAGGCACAAGAGCTGACCGATGAACAAACTGCGTATCTTGAAGAGACAGAAAAGCGCGATTCAATTTTTGAAGAAGTACAGCTCGAATGGTGGGCAGGGCAATAGCAGTAGTGCCGCTTGTGGTTTGGCTATAAGAGCCTGTTGTGCGCTTCGGTCTTTGCCCTTGCTGTGGTCTCTGCACCGCGCAGCACATCCTCCGCGTGGTTGTCCGGCCCCAACCGCAGTGCATGAATGGGCGCAAGAAAAGCCGAATGCGTCATTTCCAATTGGCCTGCGTGTATATCCGCGCAAACTACGCCAGATGGCTTTTCCGTCCATAGGCGGCGTCTACAAGCCTGTCGATGTCGCGCTGAGCGAGTACAATCTGCACTTGGTGCCCGGTGGCGATTTTCCCGCGCTGAGAAAACGCTTCTATTGAGCAGACAATTTTGCGTTCTTTTACCTCTGTAACGGCAGCGCGTACACGAACACGGTCGCCTACAGCGGCCATTGCTTCGTGCCTTACACACACTTCGCCGCCGACTGCATTTTCGCCTTCGTCGAAATATGGTTCAATGGCGCGGCGCGCAGCAACTTCGGCGTGGTAGGCCAGCCAGAACGTGGAATACACCTTGTGTATATCCCGTCCGTCGAGAGTTGCAGTCATAGAAGAGGTTACTTCAAATTCAATTTCAGCAAATGATGTTCGTACTTCGGGTTTCATAGGCTTTACAATGCACTGGAGAGTAGCAGAGTGCTCTCCGCAATTCAGGTACTAAAGGCATGAACATAGCATTTTATACACTTGGCTGCAAGCTCAACTATGCCGAAACATCGCAACTACAGGCGCAGTTCGAGCGCGGTGGGCATACGGTGGTAGAGTTTGGTACGCCTGCCGATGCCGTGATAGTAAATACCTGTACGGTGACAGAAACCGCCGACCGCGAGTGCAGGCAGGTCATACGCCGCGCATTGCGTGTGTCGCCCGATGCGTTTGTGGCCGTGACAGGCTGCTATGCACAGCTCCAGCCCGAAGAAATTGCTACTATCGAAGGTGTCGACGCAGTGTTTGGAGCAAAAGAAAAATTTGCCATTGCCGACATGGTGCAGCAGTTTGAGAAATTCGACACGCCCAAAATTTACGTCTCCGAGCTTTCCGACGATCTGGAATTTGTCGAAGCACAGTCTGGCGAGAGCGATAGCCGCACGCGCGCTTTTCTCAAAATACAGGATGGCTGCAACTACAACTGTAGCTTCTGCACGATACCGCTTGCGCGGGGTAGCAGCAGAGCCATGCCTTTTGGCCGCATAGCAGAGAAACTGCGCGAACTCAAACAGGCGGGCTACCACGAAGTTGTGTTGTCGGGTATTAATCTCGGCGATTATCACGCACCTTCCGGAGAGCGCTTTGCCGATGTCGTGCGTATGATCGACCAGCTACAGCCACGGCTTCGCGTGCGCATTTCGTCGATTGAGCCCAATCTGCTCACGCCGGAAATTGTAGATATTACTTCGCAGTCGCATGTATTTGTGCCGCATTTTCACATCCCATTGCAAAGTGGTTCGCCTGCAATCCTGCGCATGATGCGCCGCCGCTACAAAGCCTCGGGGTACGGCGATTTGGTGCATTCTATCAAAAAAGCGATGCCGCACTGCGCCATTGGAGTCGATGTTATCGTAGGCTTTCCCGGCGAAACCGACGAATTATTCGAGGAGACATTTAGCTTTCTGCACAGCTTGCCAATAACCTATTTGCACGTGTTTAACTACTCCGAACGCGAGAACACACCGGCAGCTATCTACGAAGGCAAAGTGCCACCTACTGTCAAAAAAGCGCGTATCCATCGTCTTCGCACACTGTCGACAATGAAAAAACATGAGTTCTACCGTTCGCAGTGCGGCACAGAGCACATTGTGATACCCGAAGAGCGCAATGCCGAAACAGGCATGTGGTCGGGCTGGACAGAAAACTATGTACGCGTAGAATTTCCCGCTTCTGCTGCTATGCTCCAAACACCTGTGAGCGTCCTGCTTGGTGAGCACATGGGCGACGTTGTGCAAGGGGTAATAGTTGGCACTGCTGTGGATAAGCCACGGGAACACGCGGCGTACATTCCCATTCTTTAATGAACAGCCCACCCAAAAAAACTCTGTACTTACATAGCGCCTTGGAATAGCCATGAGGAACAGTTCTTGAGCTTGTCCACAGGGATGCAATTCCTACCCGCGTGGCGACAATGTGTATCAGTTTTTTTAGATAGGCTCTAAATCAATAGCACAATATTGGGGATATAACAAACAACGACATGCAGAACGAATCGACTGAACAGACTGTACAGACGCCGTCGCGCAGATTAGTCCTTCTTGTAGAATACGATGGCACAAAATACGCCGGATGGCAGCGCCAGCACAATGCGTTGGCGATACAGCAGGTGCTGGAAAAGATAGTAGGGCAATTAGTTGGCACGCAGGTAAGTGTGATTGGAGCCGGAAGAACCGATGCCGGTGTGCATGCAGCCGGGCAAGTAGCGCACTGCGACATACCCGGCGATTTTCCCATTCCTGCGCGCAAAGTGCCCGCAGCGCTGAACACGCGCCTGCCCAACGATATACGCATCATGGCCGCAGTGATCACCGACAGGCCGTTTCACTCGCGGTTCAACGCCTCGGCACGAGAATACTCCTACGCGCTGTCGATATCGCAATCGGTGTTCTATCGGCACTATACATGGCGGCCCCGGTGCAATCTCAATATCGGACTTCTCTACCGCGCTGCGGAGGTATTCCTCGGCACCCACGACTTCACGACCTTCTCGAAACTAAATACTGATACTGGTAGTTATACCTGCGCCGTAGAGGCTTCAGCATGGCGGCGTATGGACAACGACCTGCTAATCTACACTGTGCGCGCCGACCGCTTTGTGTATGGTATGGTTCGCTCGATTGTCGGAACAATGATAGAAGTAGCTCGTGGGAAACGAACTGTAGAAAACATAGAGTACTCCTTGGCGCAGGCCGACCGTTCTCTGAACAGTCCTCTTGCGCCTGCTCGCGGCCTTGTTCTACGGCGTATTTATTACCCCGATAATCCGTTCCAGGCGCATCCAATTTACAAACCCATGTACACTGAGGAGCGAGAACATGGACGCTTTTTTCCGCATTAGAACGCTGGCACTACACACTTTTTTTCTGGTATGTGCTGTTGCATTTGTAGGCTGTGGGAATGCCTATACGCCGTCGGAAGACGCGCAACTCGGCAAGCAGATCAACCAAGAAATTGAAGCGGACCCGGCACACTATCCTATCCTCAACGATGCCGCCATTCGCAACTATGTCCAGAGCGTTGCTAATCGCGTTATCCAGTCGCCAGAAGTTAAGTTCCGCGATGTGTTCCCCTACTCCGTAAAAGTGATTAACGACGACAAGACTGTCAACGCCTTTTGCACGCCCGGCGGGTATATTTATGTGTACACAGGGCTGATGAAGTTTGTAGATAATGAAGCGGCATTTGCAGGCGTATTGGGGCACGAAATCGCTCATGCTGAGCTGCGGCACAGCACCAAACGCATTACCAAAGCGTACAATACTCAGATTCTGCTTGGCATTGTGCTCGGCAAAAATCCTTCGGTGCTCGAAGAAGTTGCCGCCAATCTGTTTACCGGGCTGGCATTTCTCAAAAACAGCCGCGATGATGAATCGGAGGCCGATGAAGCGTCGTTCCGCTATCTGATGAGTACCTCGTGGTATCCCGGTGGTATTATGTATTTTTTCCAGAAAGCAGAGCAAAATGGCCAGTCGGGTAGTGTTGCCGAGTTCTTTTCTACACACCCATCGCCACCGAACCGGCTGAAGACCATACGAGACCTGTTGCAGAAAAATAATATTTCGCAGCCCACTGAAACTCAACTCAATACACAGGGTTATATGCAGATAAAACGACAACTGCAATAGGGGACAAATGCAGAAATAGTATCAATGGAAAATAAAGCTGGATGTACAAGGTAGTTGTATTCCACCTCCATAAGCCGCTCTCGTGCCACATCGGTGGAAAAACGGGGGCGGTTATTTTTTTTGCTGCTTTCTCACTATTTTTGCTGAATTGTCGATTGGCCACGATAGAGGCTAACAATCCCTACTCCTAACATAGATTATGATGACATTTCGCGAGAAACTCGCTGCTGCACGCCAACGCAATGCCTCTCAACTGTGTATTGGTCTAGATACCGATATCGACAAATTGCCCGCTCATCTTCGCACAGCCGCCGATCCAATTGCTGAGTTCAATTGCGCTATCGTAGAAGCTACGAGCGATGTCGTGTGCGCCTTTAAGCCTAATATTGCTTTCTATGAGCAATACGGTAACGCTGGCTGGGAAGCTCTGCGCCAAACACTCGCCTGCATTCCCGAGCACGTGATAACAATTGCCGATGCTAAGCGGGGCGATATTGGCAATACGTCGGCTGCATATGCCTCGGCTTTTTTTGAATATTTTAATTTCGACGCGATTACTGTAAGCCCGTACATGGGGGCGGATTCTGTGCAGCCGTTTCTTACGCGGCCAGACAAAGGCGTATTTCTACTGGCGCTGACTTCCAATAGCGGCTCGGCGGATTTTCAACGCCTTGTGTGCAATGGAAAACCGCTCTATCGACATGTAATAGAGCAGTCGCTTGCGTGGACAAAGTACGACAATCTCGGTTTTGTCGTGGGGGCTACGCATCCAGAAGAACTCGCCGAGCTCCGCACTGCTATACCCGATGTGCCGCTGCTTATTCCCGGTGTAGGTGCCCAAGGGGGCGATGCCGCAGCAACCATGAAGGCCAATGGTACAGGACCGGCTGTCGTTAATGCTTCGCGTGCGGTGATCTATGCCTCCAATGGACGCGACTTTGCAGAAAAAGCGCGGGAAAAAGCAGAAGAATATCGGGCGATGATCGGAGCGTAGGGGCGTCGCTTGAGACGCCCCTACGCCGCTTGAGACGCCCCTACGCCGCTTTTCGCACGTTGTGCGTTTTGCAGCACCGTACACTACATTTTAACACACCAACACCATACTACTATGAACACCGCCGAACTTCTTTTGCTGCCCGAGCGGCGCTTGCAACACATTGTGCGTCTACTGCTTTCCGACACCGATATAATTCGCCGTACAACAACCGGCAAGCCCTTGCAGATTGTATCGGCGGGGGAGTGGAATGCCGGGGCTGGGCCCGACTTTCGGAACATGGCTGTACTCGCGGATGGCACTGTGACTATTGGCGATGGGGAATTTCACCGACGCAGTGCCGAATGGACTGCTCACGGCCACAATAGCGATCCCGCTTACGACAACTTGCTGCTGCACATCGTGCTCGAAGACAACGCAGGCCAAGCATTTGCCCGGCATACTCTTGTTATCAGCCCCGATGAACTCACGGCGCTGCTCCACATTGTACCCGATGCAAACGGAGTAGGCTCTGCACTTTCCGAAGAACTACAAGAATATGCCTATCGGCGGTTGCTGCGAAAAACAGCGGAGGCAATCAGCGCCGCGCAAGGCGGTAGTGCTGTGGCTGCATTTGTTCTTTTGGCACAACGGCATGTGGAAAAACGCCGTCAGAACAGACAGCGTCCGAGCGTAAAAGCCGCGCTTCAGGTGCTCGACGATGCTGCACTTGTAAACACCGAGCCCGCGCGTTTGCTCGCTCGTATGGAGCAGGGGCAAAGGACGCCCCACCTGTACCGCACGATGGCAGATATTGCCATTGCCAAGTGGATAACCCTCGGTGCCGCAACGCGCATGGAACTGCTGATTAATGCTTTTCTGCCAACGGCACTGGCCATAGCTTCGGGCGATGCGCGCCGCGACCTGCTGGCGTGGTACTGGTCGCAACGCGCGGCACAGCGCTATAGCGCATTAGCACGCCGCTATCCGGCGATAGGACAAGAGTATATCTGGAAACAACAAGGGTTGATAGAATACGCAGCATTGCACAAGTTTGGCTCTGACCGCGTGGCCGAAAGCCGTCTACGCGAGCACCATCTGATGGAGGCAGAGCGCTGCACGATCCTGTCCAAGACGAAGATTGTTCTGATTGTCGAGCAGAGCGGGAGAATATAACCACGTGTTGGCGCTTCGGCCTTTGCCCTCCTGTGCTGTCTCCGCACCGCGCGGCACAGCCGTTTCGTGATTTTTCATCCCCAACCGCAGTCTGGCGGGGCAGTGGTCGATAGAGCCTCCGATTTTCGGTCTTCATTACTGGCGGTGGAAGGTGGAAAGACCGTGCAGCGGCTCGTGCTGCGCGGTGCGGAGACCAAAATTGGAGCGAAGACTGAATGCTGCATCCATTGGGTGAGACTCAGAATGACCAGCCGATGTTTGTGCGAAAAATAATTCTTCCTTCCGTAAATGCGAAGGAGGAAGAGTTGTTTGCGTGGTTGGTATTCATGACACCGGCGAATCCAAGCTGAAAGTCCATGGTTATCCCCATGTAGTCATCCGTGCCTTTAAAGCCGAAAAACAGACCTGTTGACAGGCCATTTTTGATAAGGGCAGTGCCGTACAACGGAGAAATGCTTGTGTAGACAGTTTCAAGGCCGAGCTGTATTCCGTTGTTAAAATTACCAGAGGCAAAGAATTTGTATTGTCCTCCGATTTCTAAAACTGTGGAGCCATCCATACTACCAGCGCCGACAATGCCTGTGAGGCCCATATTTTTTTTTATGCGAAACTCACCAGATATCTCTACCACTGGATGGTGCAAAGAGAAGATGGAAACGCTGACCGTTCTCTTGGGGGGACCGCTACGGCCCGATGCGGTATGGGCGAATGCTAATACCAAGACGAATGCTAGGATGAAGACTCTTTGCATAATGGTACGATGGATGTAATTGGCTAAAAGCTACGATAGATAAAGCATGAGCCGTAGAGTATAGATGTAAAGCGCCGCAATGTAGCAAGCATATGCTCACATCACCAATTGCTACTCAAGAGAATGATTGCACTTATGCACGGGAATGCAGAAGCGAGCGAGCGCGAGCGAGTGCGTCAACGATACTTTCCACGACATTTTCTTCACCAATTCGCTGCATGAGCTTCGACTGTTCGAGTGCCATGAGCGGCTGCGCGTGAATACCGGAAATCACTAATACAGTTCCTTGCTTTTGCGAGCGTTCGAACACTTCTTCGAGCGTATGCAGGCCAGTGGCGTCGATAGCGGGCACATTACGCATGCGGATGATTCGCACTTTGGGCGCTTTATTCACTACTTGGATTGATTCCTTGAACTTATACGCCGCGCCAAAAAAGAATGGGCCATTGATCTCGTACACTTCCACACCTTCGGGCACATCTTGTCTGTCGATAGACATACCATCTTCTACATCCTCTTCGTCGTCGCTGAACTCGCGCGTAATAACGCTTACATTGGACACCGAAGCCATGCGGTGCATAAACAGAAACACTGCCAGCAGCATACCGACCTCAATAGCGATAGTGAGGTCCAGCACTACGGTAAGCGCGAATGTTGTAACAAGGACAACTGCATCGCTGCGTGGGCCTCGCAGAAGCGAACGGAACGAGCGCCATTCACTCATATTATACGACACGATAACGAGAATTGCCGCGAGCGTTGGCAATGGAATAAGCGTAGCCCAGCGCCCGAAGAACAGCATGATAAACAGCAGCACAACAGCGTGGATGATACCTGCTATGGGAGTTTTGCCGCCATTGCGAATATTTGTAGCTGTGCGTGCGATAGCGCCTGTAGCGGGAATTCCACCAAAAAGAGGCGACGCGATATTAGCCACACCCTGCGCTATCAGCTCCATATTGGAGCGGTGTTTGCCGCCCGTCATGCCATCGGCTACCACAGCCGACAGAAGCGCCTCGATGCCAGCGAGCAGGGCAATAGTAATAGCGGGCTGGAACAAATCTTTGAACGTGGCAAAGCTGATACTCGGGAACATGGGCGTAGGCAGCGACGAAGGAATATCGCCGAACCTGCTTCCAATGGTCTCCACAGGCAAGTCTAGAAGCTGCACAACAAGGGTAGAAAGCACCAACGCGATTAGCGAGCCCGGTATTTTGTGTGATATTCTGGGCCAGAACATCATTATTATCAGCGAACCGGCGCCAATAGCAACTGCGTACAGGTTGAACGCCGTAACATGCTGTGCGTACACCATCCATTTTTCGATAAAATCGGAAGGGACGGCGCCCATACTGAGGCCGAATAGGTCCTTGATCTGCGACGAAAAAATGATGAGAGCAATACCGCTTGTAAAGCCAACGATGACCGGGTAAGGAATGAATTTGATAGCAGAGCCAAGCCGGGCAAAACCCATAATAACAAGAAGTACCCCGGCAATCATTGTAGCCACCATCAGCCCATCGACGCCGTACTTCTGCACGATGCCGTAGACAATCACCACGAATGCGCCGGTTGGTCCTCCGATTTGAACGCGGCTCCCCCCGATTGCGGATATAATAAACCCTGCTACGATTGCGGTGTACAGGCCCTTTTCGGGCGAAACACCCGAGGCGATTGCAAAAGCAATGGCAAGAGGAAGAGCGACAATCCCCACGATAACGCCCGCCACCAGATCGGAGGCGAACTTCTCGCGCGAGTAATCCTTTAGCGTTGTAAAGAGCTTCGGCTTCAGCATAGCAGAACCGGAAATACAGAGTAATAAAAAACGCGCAGCTATTGCGCAAATGAGAGCGCTGCCTCACTTATCAACTGATGAGTAGCAGCGATAATCTTTTCCGCCTCGATAGCATTGATGCTTTCGGGGTTGGTGCTGAGCAAAATAGTAAATGGAGCGTTGGTAAAGGGATACCACTCGGCCACTTTGATATATTCTGCATATAATCCAACCACAGGCCGGTCGGCTGCGGCTGCCATATGCAGCGTAGCAGTATCGGGCGAAATCAAAAACGAACACCCTGCGACCATCACCATGACTTCCATCAGGCTTACCGAGAGCGGCATACAGCGCGGATTGCCGACACGAGCTGCGATGTCCTCGATGTCGGTGCGTGCATCTGGTGCACCAGTTACGAACACGCACAAAGAAGGATAGGCGTCCACAAGCGAGCGGCACACGACCATACATGCGTCGGAATTCCACTGGCGATTTTTGGTAAAGGCCGAGATATTGACAATACAATAGGGGTAGCCAGCACGCGAGCTGGGAGGAGCTCCTTTCCACTGTCGAGTCTGGAGCACATTGCCGTTGTCCGGCAGGTCGTAGCCTATCTGCTGGTCTGCCAGCCGTTGTTGTACCTTGTTCCAAGCCTCTTCTTCCAGCACAATGTACGGATGAGATGCATTGGCCACAGGCTCGGCTACGGGAGTAATATTGTCGGTGACTACGCGCAGCATCGTTGTGGACCAGTGCTCGCGCCAATCGTGGTGTGGTACCTGTCGGTTGAAGACCAGACCGTAAGTCAATTGCCTGCGGTCGTGCAGGATCGTAATCTTTTCCGCTTCGGGGGCGATAGCGCTGGCTAATATCGCGCATTTTGTCATGCGTGTAAACACCAGGCCAAGGATAAGATCGTAGTTGTAGGGCTTTGTTTTGCGAACACCATCTATCCACGACACATGAGCGTTGTGCCCGGGATGGATCGGGAATGTATGGCAGACAAATGGGTCGTTACGCACTAATGCGTCGTTGCGATAGGAGGTGACAATGTCGATTTTTACATGCGGCAACGCTGTAGCTAACCAGCGAATCACCGGCGTAGAAACGATGAAATCGCCTATGGCGTCGTAGCGAAAGAGCAAGATACGCTTCAGCGAATGGCCGTCAATTTTTGAAGTTGGTTGCGTCCATGTACTGCGACCTCCGAGCATGCGGAAGAAATTATACCGTATATGCTCCGACAAAGATTTTTTTCGTATTTTTGACGGGTCTACTCGCTGGATAATTTCAGGCGGCTCAAAAGTAGGAAGGAAGGCCGGATGGTTTTTGCGGGTAAATACCTGTGTTTCTGAAAAATAGACTTTCATGGAAGGGTTTGCTGCCTGAATGGAGAAAGTGCCATTGCCGACGGGTGCAAATGTAGCTGTTTTTCTTTCATTTGCCAAACACTGCCGCCGCCGCAATGGGCGTAGCCAGTGGTTAATGTCCAAAGAATTCCTCAATTATCATCGATAACACATCTGGAACTACTTTTTTTTCTGCTTGTAAGCATTGCTGCCTGGTGGCTGTATTATGCCCGCACTAAAAAGCTGCTGCGGAAAATGGGCGAGGACTACGAAAGCAGGTTCCATCGCTATTTTTCGCGCCTTGAAGAGCGCATGAGCAGGCCGTTCGATGGGTTCTCGCACAAGCCGGGTGTTGTGTGGGCTGTGGTATTTACCTACAATCGCCAAGCACTGCTTCGGCAGGCCGTGCACAGCCTGCGAGCTGTCGAGCCGCATATAAAAATTGTTGTTGTAGACAATGGTAGCTCTGATGGCACACAAGAGGCATTAGTGCAGATGTACAACGAAGGTGCTGTCGACAAAATACTACTCAACAAGCACGAAGATGTGCCGCAGTGGCAGAAAGCATACAATATGCACCAGGTGTTCCGCCTGCTGGCAATGGAAGAATGCGAATCGCTAGTGTGGATGGACGATGATGTGCAGGTGCGCCGACCTTTTATCAGGGCTGCCGCTGCAATTATTGAACAGCTTGGAAGCCAGGGTGTTGTGCTTGTAAGCATGCTTACCGACGAGGAGCAAAATTACTATCATCCCACGGAGAAAGAGCAGACGGTAGACGGCGTGCAGGTGCGCGTAAAAAATACTTTCAACGGTGCTTTTGTCTTTTTCCCGGTTCAATTGCTTCGCGAACTCGGGCTTCCGCCTATCCGCGAAGGCAACGATGAACTCGCGTCGGAAGACTGGTATTATTCCCGTATGCTGCAAACCAAAGGTCTGAAAGTAGCTGCTGTTGACTTTGCCGATCATCTCGGTGCAGATGCTTCAATGCGCAAAAAAATATTCTTGTAATAGTCGTATCCCATATTCAGAATAACCTCATAACATAACAGGTTCATGGAAACTCGAACTTATGTACTTATTACCGGAGCCAATGGCGAAATTGGCCACGGCCTTATCGACGCAGTGCGGGATCAGGGCCAGCACGGTATTATTGCTCTTGATCTGCGCGAGATGACTGGCTCGCAAGCCGCACACTGCGATGTCGTGCTTACGGGCGATATTCTCGACGAGAAGCTTATTGCAACGCTGGAACAATACAATATCGATACGATCTACCATCTGGCAGCTCTGCTCTCTACGCGCTCGGAGCAAATGCCCGAAATGGCTCATAAAGTAAATGTAGAAGGCACGATGAGTCTTTTGCAATTAGCCTACCGCATCGGCAAGCGCGAGAGCCGTGCAGTGAAGTTCCTGTTCCCGAGTTCTATCGCCGCTTATGGCATTCCAACCCTCGAACAAAAGCAGGCTGCCGGAGCTGTGAAGGAAAGCGAGTGGAATACGCCCGCTACCATGTACGGCGCAAATAAGCTGTACTGCGAGCATGTAGGACGCTACTATTCGGATTTCTACCGCCGCTTAGCCGATACCAACGAATCCGGCTTCGTGGATTTTCGCTGTATTCGCTTCCCTGGCCTGATCTCTGCTTTTACTGTGCCGTCTGGTGGCACCAGCGACTACGCTCCCGAGATGCTGCACTTTGCAGCCCAGGGCAAGCCCTACAAGAGCTTTGTGCGCGAAGATTCTACGATTTCGTTCATGGCTATGCCCGACGGCGTAAAGGCTCTGCTCGGCTTGGCCGCAGCACCTGCCAATGCACTGTCTACTCGCGTGTACAATGTAAGTGCTTTTGCTCCTTCGGCTGCGGAAATCGCTGCAAAAGTGAAAGAGTCTTTTCCCGATGCCGTGATCGGTTTTGAGAATGTCAACCAGCAGCGCCAAGGTATTGTTGACTCCTGGCCTGCGGATATCGATGATACAAAAGCACGCGAGGATTGGGGCTGGCAGCCCGACTACGATATGAGCCGCGCTTTTGCCGAGTATCTGATCCCGAATATTACCGAGTATTACAGGCAGGCCGAAAACGCCTGATTGTAAAAGGTAGCTATGTACACATCGCTTTCCATACAAGATTTTCGAGGAATTCACACGCTGGAGATGAACGATTTCCGGCGTGTGAATATTCTTACGGGCAAAAATAACTGCGGTAAGACAAGCGTGTTGGAGGCGATGTACTTGTTGTCGAGGTCGGATAATTCCGGAACCATTGCTCTTCTGGGTATCTATCGAAATATTGAGGTGCTGGATGAGGATTACTGGAGATCGTTCTTTCATAACTTTGGGTTGCAGGCTGCAATAGTCGGTTTGTATAAAAATGAAAAGCGGGAAGTTACGCTACAGCCCTATCGCACCTTTGGCCAGTTTGAGGATGTCCTCTCTTCTGCGTTGTCGAACCCTGATAGTATCAATGGGATCGCTGTCAGATATGATAACAGATATGATAACAAGGATAGTAAATTTGAATTCTCAATGACGAGGGACGAGTATGACGAACCACGAGAAGTGGCTGTTGAGGAAATCGACGAGCTCCGCAATGCAAAGAATTTCCCATCGGTCTATTCGACCTTATTCATCAACCCAACGTATCTCAATGACGCACCTAAAAGGTTTAGTGATCTCGAAATAAAAAAAGCAGAGAAGCGAGTAGTAGAAGCCTTACAGCGGATTGAACCCTCGATAAACTATGTAAAGCTCATTTACAAAACTTTCTACTGCGACATCGGCAAAGACCGGCTGATTCCGCTGAATGTAATGGGCGGCGGCATGGTGCGCCTGTTCTCGATTATTCTGGCAATTGCGACTACACCCGGCGGCGTGGTGCTGATCGACGAGATAGACACGGGGTTTCATTATTCTTCGCTGGAAGTGATGTGGAAGGCTGTGTACGAAGCCGCGAAGCAGTTTGACGTGCAGATATTTGCCACAACACATTCGTATGAGTGCCTGCGGGCGCTCGATGTTGTGTTGCAGCAACGGCCAGGAGAAGATGATTCCGCATGTTTGTACAGAATTGATAAAAGGCCGGATGGACACGATGCCGTCAGATTCGACCAGCAACAATTCAAGGTTTCACTTGAGCATTTCTAGGAGGTGCGATAATGAACCGAGGATCACCACTTGGAACCAGAACGATAGAGAAGAATCGCGTTATATTGGTGGAAGGGCAGGACGACGAACGATTTTTTCGGAAATTTCTATCTCATCTTGGAGTGGGAGAGGAATATCAGTTGTGGGATTATGAAGGGAAAGAGCATCTCTCCGACAGCCTTAGAAAAAGGCTGCTGGAATTTCAATTCCGAAACTCTGAAAGAACTGCGGGAGTTCCTCCTGCATGGGCAATCATACTAACAGGAGGAACATGGAACACAGATATACAAACGCGCTCATCCACGAGAAATCGCCGTATTTGCTACAGCACGCACACAATCCCGTGAACTGGCGGGCGTGGAACGACGAGACATTCCGCATCGCGCAGGAAGAAAACAAGCCAGTGTTTCTGAGCATTGGCTACTCTACGTGCCATTGGTGCCATGTAATGGAGCACGAGTCGTTCGAGGACGAAGATGTAGCTGCTGTGCTCAACGAACACTTTATTCCGGTAAAAGTGGACCGCGAGGAGCGCCCCGACGTCGACGCTGTGTACATGGCTGTTTGCCAGGCGATGACTGGGCACGGTGGCTGGCCTCTTTCCGCATTTCTCACGCCTGATAAAAGGCCGTTCTACGTTGGCACGTATTTCCCAAAGGAGAACAGGCACGGTCGCCCTGGATTCTTATATGTGCTTGGGCAGATTCGCGGCGTGTGGTCCAACGACCGCGCAAAGATCGAAGAGGCGGGCAATTCCATACAGCAGTCGATGGCAAATCGCGCTGCGGAAGAGTTTTCAGCGGATATTGGTTCCGATATTTTCGATGCGGCTTTTTCGCGCTATACGCAGGCTTACGACGAAACGCACGGAGGATTTGGCAGCAGGCCAAAATTTCCATCGCCACACAACCTGCTGTTTCTTCTGCGCTACTATAAGCGCACGCACAACAGTAACGCGCTGGCAATGGTAGAGCACACGCTGCAATCTATGCGCCGGGGTGGAATGTTCGACCACGTGGGCTTTGGATTCCACCGATACAGCACCGATAGCCGCTGGCTACTGCCGCACTTTGAAAAAATGTTGTACGACCAGGCAATGCTGTGCATGGCGCATACCGAGGCGTACCAAGCTACGGGCAAAGCTGTGTACCGGCAGACAGCCGAAGAAATCATTACTTATGTGCTGCGCGATATGACAGCGCCCGAAGGTGGGTTCTACAGCGCTGAAGATGCCGATAGCGAAGGCGTAGAAGGGAAGTTCTATGTGTGGACGTCCGATGAGCTGCGCCGCGTGCTCGGTCCGGAAGACGCGCAGCTTTTTGCCGATGTTTTTGGCTGCGAAGAAGAAGGCAATTTTGCCGAGGAAGCTACTGGACACAAAACCGGGGATAATATTCCGCATGTAGTGTCTACTGTACGGGAATACGCAGAGCAACATAATGTAGAGCCGGAAGAGCTCGAAGCCCGTATAGAGCGCATACGCCGCATGCTGTTCGACGTGCGCGAACGCCGGGTGCATCCCTCCAAAGACGATAAAATACTCGCCGACTGGAATGGGCTGATGATTGCGGCATTGGCAAAGGCGGGAAGAGCTACCGGGCAAAGTGCCTATGTGGAGGCCGCGCGCCGCGCTTTCAGATTTATTACAACAACATTAGTGGCGCCCAGTGGACGGCTTTTGCACCGCTACCGCGACGGCGATGCTGCAATTCCAGCATTTCTGGACGACTACGCATTTCTCGCATGGGGCGCTTTAGAGCTGTACGAAGCTACCTTCGATGTGGAGTTCCTCCGGGAAGCCCGCCGCTTGTGCAGCGAAGCCATGCAGTTGTTCAGTACAGATGAATTTGGTGGCTTCTCCTTCAGCTCTTCGGACAACGAGCAGCTCATGGCGCCTGTGCGCGAGGCATACGATGGTGCAGTTCCCTCTGGAAATTCCGTACTCGCTTTTCTTCTGGCTCGGCTGGGCCGCTTGTGCAACGACAACGACTACATGGCCAGAGCGCACGCTACAGTACGCTCTTTTGGGCAGCAGATCAAGTCGTATCCCATCGGCTTTGCACAAATGCTTACGGCGCTGGACTTCCTGGTGCATTCCACGCAGGAAATCGTTGTGGCGCAGGGCGAGGGCGCAAGCGACCTGATAGAAACGCTGAACGACACGTATTTGCCGTTTGCTGTGCTCGCGTGCAATAATGGCGACGAGAGCCTGTACGATCTTGTGGAGTTTGCACGCTACCAAACGCCCGTAGATGGCCGAGCCGCAGCATACGTGTGCGTGCAGTACGCCTGCAAAGCTCCGGCGACAACGCAGGATGAACTTCGGCGTATTTTGCCGTAGGGGACGCCTCAAGCGGCGTCCCTACGGCGCGTCCCTACGGCGTCCTATGTTGTGCGTGTCAATCATTGCATTGAGCACGTTAATTATTAGCCATCTGGTCTTCCGGAAATTGATTTCCCGTTTCCCAACACATAGTTGCTCTACGACTTATGCTCAACGCACTTATTGCGAAGCTACTTCCCATTGTACCGAAGCCAATTGTCAAAGCGGTGGCAAGCCGCTACATTGCCGGTGAAACTATCAACGACGCTGTACGCAAAGTGCAGCAGCTCAACGCGCTCGGTGCCAGAACTACTGTGGACGTGCTTGGCGAGTTCGTCGAGTCGCGCAGCCAGTCCGCAGAAGAGACTGCAATGTCGCTTACAACACTCGACGCCATCAATGCCCACGGCCTGAAGTCGGGTTTGTCGATAAAGCCCACATCGCTTGGTTTGGGCATCGACACAGAATTTTGCTACGAGAATGTGCGCCAGGTAGTGGAGCGAGCGCAGAGCTATGGCAGGTTTGTGCGTATCGACATGGAGAACTCTCCGTACACGACCAAGACGCTGGACTTGTACCGCAGGCTGCGCTCTGATGGCTTCAGCAACACGGGTGTTGTTATCCAAGCGTATATGCGTCGCAGCGAGGACGACATCCGCTCGCTGGTGCCGCTCGGCGCCTCGGTGCGGTTGTGCAAAGGCATTTACATCGAGTCGGCAGAGATTGCCTACAAGGATCGCGAAGAAGTGCGTAACAACTACAAAAAGCTCTTGCACCAGTTGCTCGATAATGGCCTGTATGTGGGGATCGCCACCCACGACGACGCGCTTATCGACTACGCACGCCAGGTGCTCTCTGCCAATGGCGTTGCAAAAGACCGTTATGAATTCCAGATGTTGCTTGGTGTACGCGACGAAAAGCGCGACGAACTGCTACGGCAGGGGCATAAGCTGCGCGTTTATGTTCCCTACGGCGGCGACTGGTACGGCTACTCGGTACGCCGCCTGAAGGAAAACCCCCAAATGGCCGGGCATGTGCTAAAAGCAATGTTTACAGGCGGGAAATAACCAGCCATACAACTGACTGTGGAGAACACATGAAGACACGATCTTTTTTTGCTTCGGCAGTGGTCATTTGCCTTGTGCTGTGCAGTGGATGCGCACGCCAAGAGGGAATGGAAGGCCGGGAGAGAATTACCATAGGCACGTTTAATATAGCGTGGCTTGGCGACGGCAAAAACGACAACATCGCAAGAACGACGGAGGACTATCGTCGTATTGCCGAAACAATCAAGCAGTCGGGTGCAGATGTACTCGGCCTACAGGAGATTGAAAACAGCGCGGCTGTTGACAGTGTACTGAAGCACCTGCCGGGATTTGAGCGATTTGTAGGCAAAAAAGGCCGCGAGCAGAACGTAGCTGTGCTGTACCGATCAGGTATTACTGTGGAGTCCATAGAAGAGTATATGCCCGTGGCTATCCACGAGGGGCGCAACCGCCCCGGACTTATTCTGCAATGCCGTGCAGGAAATTTCGACTGGAAGATGATGGTTGTACATTTCAAATCTACGTCGCGCTACGATTCTACTGCCGAAATGAAGGCCGAAAGCCGTGTTGTGCGCAGGCAGCAGGCCGAAAAAGTGCGGGACTGGGTGAAAGAGATCGTGGAAAAAAGCGATGAGAAAGACGTCGTCATTGTCGGGGATTTCAACGACACGCCCACGCGCGACAAGGAGCCGACGCTGACGCCTCTTGTAGACTCGGGGCTTTTAACATTTCTGACGGCAGATGTAACAAGCTGCAAAAACAAGAACTGGAAGGTCATTGACCAGATTGTTGTCAACGCTGGTGCGCGTGCGCGCTATGTAGACGGAACATTGTTCATGTGGAATGTGTACGACCAGTATCCGAAGAATGAGGCTGATAAAATATCTGATCACTGTCCGATTGTAGCGCAGTTCGACATTACAGCCCCCGACAACGACTGAAAAAGTACGCTACTTTAACATTTGCGAGGAAGCACATGGCACATATTATCGACGGTAAGGCAATAGCGGCGGATATACGCCGGGAGCTCGCCGAGAAGACCGCTGAGCTGAAGCAGACGCGTGGGATTACGCCCGGGCTTGGGCTGCTGTTAGTGGGCGACAATCCCGCCTCGCAGTCCTATGTCCGCTCCAAGGAAAAGGCTTGTGCCGAGCTCGGCTATCACTCTGTGGTACTGCGCTGGCCCGAGGACGCAGGTGAAGAGCAGATACTCGAACAGGTGCGTGCATGGAACGAGGACGATTCGATTCACGGCATTCTTGTGCAGCTTCCGCTGCCGCGCCATGTAGACGAGCAGCGCGTGCTGCTGGCTATATCGCCGCGAAAAGACGTGGATGGGTTTCACCCGGAAAATGTGGGGCGATTAGTAACGGGCCTCCCGGGGTTTGTACCTTGTACACCCGCTGGAATTATGGAGCTGCTCACGCGCTCCAATGTGCCAACAAAAGGCAGACATGTGGTGGTGGTAGGCAGGAGCAATATCGTGGGTAAGCCTATGGCGAATCTTTTGTACCAAAAGCACTCACGCGCTAATGCTGTTGTTACGATATGCCACACAGGAGCTGATGATATAAGCTATTATACACGCCAGGCCGATATTTTGATCGCTGCAGTTGGTGTGCCGCACCTTATCAAAGCCTCCGATGTAAAGGACGGTGTGGTGGTGATTGATGTAGGTGTTAACCAGGTGCAAGACGCAACAGCGCCCAAAGGCAGGCGCTTAGTAGGAGATGTTGACTTCGACAGTGTGGCTCCAAAAGCGTCGGCTATTACACCCGTGCCGGGTGGAGTAGGGCCGATGACTATTGCCATGCTGCTTTCTAACACTTTTCGTTCCGCTATAGGGGAGGTTTTTCGGGCATGAAAGCTATACAACCAGAGATTCTTTTTGAAGACGAGCATCTGCTTGTCCTGAACAAACCGCCCGAACTGCTGACGCTTCCCGATAGGTTCGACGCTACATTGCCCAACCTGCGCACAATGATGAAGGAACGCTATGGCGATATTTTTATCGTGCACCGCCTTGATAAGCAGACCAGCGGCGCTATTTTGTTTGCCAAAGACAGCGATACGCACAAAAATCTGAACACTCAGTTCCAGTCGCGCGAGGTTCGCAAAATTTACCATGCGATTATCGCGGGAGTGCTGGATCGCGACGACATGGAAATCGACATTCCCATCGAGCCCGACCCAGTGCGTAAGGGGCTGATGCGGCCAAGCGTGCACGGCAAGGCATCGCTTACGCTTGTGCGTGTGAAGCAGCGGTTCCGCATGGCCACCCTCTTGGAGTGCCTGCTAGTAACAGGGCGCACCCACCAGATACGCGTGCACTGCGCTACAATTGGCCATCCGCTGCTGGTAGACCCAGACTATGGCGGAACCAATGGCTTTATGCTGTCTACTATCAAGCGCAAGTTCAATCTGGCAAAAGATACCGACGAGCGCCCCCTGATCGCTCGCCTTACGCTGCATTCGCATAGCTTGGAATTTACTCATCCGGTAAGTGGCGAGCGCATCAAGCTCGAAGCGGCGTATCCCAAGGATTTCAGCGCAACACTGCGGGTATTAGAAAAATATGCGTCCACGCCTAGCGTTGCCCGCTTCTGATCCTGTCGCTGGTTCGTTCGGATTGCTGTTGCAGGGAATGTTTGTAGCACGGGCGTCTTCGTGGCGCCCGTGTTGTCGCTGTCACCGGTCGCAATAGCCGCTGCGTGTGTTTCCGGCTGTTGGCGCTACGAGAGCAATACACGACAAAAGCGGTATAGCTTTCTGCAAAAGTTCGGTGGATTGCCGTCTGTTCTTTTTATTTCTGCGGTGAAGGCTGGGCAACGACGCAGCGGTGAGTGCACGCGGTGCAGAGAACACAAGAGGGCAGAGACCGAAGCGCAACTCTTCTTTGCTACATGGCCGCACGGCACAAAGTATTGCCGAATAGTACTACAAGCACCAAAAAAATGAGGATCGCAGAGAAAGCGGGTACATTTTTTACCGAAATAGTCGATAAACCAAGAAACTTTACTCTTTTTTATATGATAGAGTGGGATAAAGGCTGGTAATGATTCGTCCGGTAGCGTCCGGCAGGCTGTTCAGCGTCTACAGTCGTTCTGGTTCCCGCGATACAAATTCGCAGGAGCAAGAGGCTATTGCCCGGCTAGAAGATACTCGCCGGTCGATGCTTACTGTTCAGTCCAGACTCTACAAAACTCGTGCCGAGACCGAGAAGTTTGGCGAATCGCAGGGGAACCCGGCACAGCTTCAGGACGAATTGCGCTCAGCTCGGCAGGAATACGACTCGGCTCGTACCGCTCTGGCCGACCTTCGCGCACGCCGCCAGGAGAGCACCCCGCAGGAACGCCGCCAGACGCTACCCCTACAGTCGTACTTGGAAAAACGCGCTTTTGCCCGGGAGTTCCCCGACGATGCACAGCGCCTGAGGTCGTACCAGATATACGACAACAGCGGCAACAAAACTGTCTTCAGCTCTTCTTCACTGGAATTTATCGGTGCAACGGTGGACATGCGCATCTGACTCCCTGATAGAGTAGTCGGGAGTACCCACATTCTGTTCGTCTTTTTTTCTTCCTCTTTCTTCGCTATTTTTAGCGTTTTTACTATGCCAAAGTTATAACCTTTGCAGCAGCGAGGTTGTAACTTTTGAGCAGAAACTTTTATCAATTACTTTGTACATTGTACGAGCTGAGGATACTGTATGGTGATTATACTCTTTGGAGCGCCCGGAGTAGGCAAAGGAACGCAGGCCGTATTGCTGGCCGAGCGTCTGAACATTGCTCATCTTTCTACCGGCGATGCACTGCGCCAGGCTATTGCCAATGGAACTGAAGTAGGCGCACTCGCCAAACGGTATGTAGATGCTGGCGATCTCGTTCCCGATGAAGTAGTGACGCGAATAGTAGAGGAAACACTGGCTCTGCCGCAGTATGGCGCCGGAGTGATCCTCGATGGTTTTCCCCGATCAGTGGCACAGGCCGAAGCTCTCGACAGTATTCTGGCTCAACACAAAAAAGAGATTACGCACGTTATCAATATCGGCGTAGACAACGAAGAGATTATTAACCGCCTTCTGATGCGCGGTCGCAAGGATGATACCGAAGAGATTATACGACATCGGATGAACGTGTATAATAGCGAAACCGCGCCCCTGCTGGAATACTATGGCAGACTCGATGGCACACTGAAAAACATCGATGGCAATGCCGATGTAGAAGCAGTTTACAGCAGAATTAGGACAATATTTTCGTAAATATTTTCAGGAAAGAAGCTATGACCAGAAAGGTTGCTACTCTGTGGTGTATAGGATTACTAATGGGGTCGGCTCTTACCGCTGAAGCCCAGGTGACGCCCAACTACTGGCCCGCATTTCCATACGATCCGGAGATTGCGCTCGGTATCAAAGAAATGCCCCCTTTTCGCAAATTCAAAGGCTATGCAAAGTACATCCCCAATCGCATACCCGATGAAGTGTGGAAGCAAAAAGTGTCGAAGGAGCATGTTCTTGGTCCTGATGGTATTGAGATGGTGCCTGTATCGCCGTATTCGTCCGACCAAACAGAGACATGGATTACGGTTAACCCCGCCGATCCCAACAATCTCATAGCTTCTTCAAACGACTCGCGTCTCAACGGCCAGAACAACAAGTACTACATGGCCGCCTACTACACGACCGATGGCGGCAAAACTTGGTCCGGCTCCCAAACTCCTGAAAACCCGTATATCACGACAAATGTGGTGAAAGGCATCCGAGCCACGATTTTTGATCCTGCCTTGTTTTTCGACACACAGGGGCGTGCCTATCTGGCATTTGGCATGACCCAAAGCATTAACGGCGATTACGACGAAGGCGACAATGGTGTGTTTGTCACCTATTCCGACGACAAGGGCAAAACTTGGACATATGGCGAGCCTGTTTCGCTACAGAACAACGGTACGTCCAACCAGCCCTTTGAGGACAAATACCTCGCTACGGCAGATATCGGCGAAAGCTCTCCCTATAAGGATAATTTATACATTACCTGGACGCGGTTTAAGCAGCAGGGGGGCATTTACTTTGCGCGCTCTTTGGACAGAGGCGAAACGTGGGAAGGGCCATTTCTCATGCCCGGTGGTAATATCGGTTCCTTCCAATCGCCTGTGCCTGTTGTTGGGCCAGAGGGGAATGTGTATGTAGCATGGAGAAGAGAGAATGGCGATAACACTTTGGCGGTGGTGCAGACATCGAAAAACGGTGGACAAAACTGGGTGTCCGGTTCGGGTGTGATAGCACAGTCGATAAGGACGAGCGGTACGACGAACAGTGCCACTGGCAGAAACGAGCTTGTCGACAAGCAGAGAATGCGCATTAGTTCCTATCCGGCAATGGCGGCAGATCACTCCAATGCTGCACACCATGGCCGTGTGTATGTTGTCCAGTCGGGCAAAGAGGCTGTTGGTACTCCGGGCATTTTTATGACGTATTCAGACAACGGTGGGCAGACGTGGAGCCAGAGCAAACGCATTGATGGCAACAAAGCTGGCAATGATGTATTCCTGCCCTCAGTGGCAGTCGATCCGCTGACCGGTACTGTTGGCGTCCTGTACTATAGCTCTGAGAACGATGCTGCAACTAATAAGGGCGTAGATGCTTATATCGCTCTTTCTTCCGATGGCGGCACAACCTTCAACTATGTGCGTCTTACTGCCGAAACATTTTTTATCGATGGTCCCGAGGATGTCTCTAATCAGGGCAATAATTTCTATTGGGGCGACTATACCTCAATGACCGCTCACGGTGGAAGATTCTTCCCGTGTTATTGGGCTCCCTCGACACCACAAGGTGGCTATTTCTCGCTCGATGTGTACACGAATTTGCTGTCGAAAGGCCCGCGCCCGGTGTCCAACCAGGGAGCAGCGGCATCGACGAGTACTACAAGTATTACGCTGACATGGAACGACCCAAATGCTAATATGTTCGGCCAGCAACTCGGTACGTTCAAAATTGTGATTTACCGCCGTGTAAAGGGCGAAGGCGAATTTCAGAAGCTGGCGGAAGTGCCGGGCGGTACAGAAACCTATACCGACAATACTGCAAGCGACGGCGTAGAGTATGAATATGAATTTATTGTGGTTTCCGAAGAGCTGGAAAGCGCGGCGCAGACAGCATCGGCAGTAGCCGGTGGAGCACTGAAGCCTGAAGCTCCGGTGATTCTTGTAGCGCGCCCGCATGAAAACGGTATCGAAGTTGAATTTGAAAGCCCGGAATTTCACGTAGACAACACGCCGTTCCACGATTATTTTGAAATATCTCTGTATTCGGATAGCCAGAAATTAGGTAGTGTGGAAGTAGCTGGTGCCGGTATTCAGGCAGGCGATGTTGGCAAAGTGGTGTTTAATGTGCCGGTGAAGCAGTTCTACAATGTCAGCCTCAAAGCCGTGGGCAAGCGCGGCGATAAATTTACCGAAAGCGATGCTTCACAGCCGAAACTGGCATATGCAGGAGCTCCTCTCACAACACTTCTCGCCAATTTCGACACTGATGATTCGGTGGCGTACTATACCGGCCCCGATGATAAGTGGAGCCGCACAAACGAAGTCGCAGAGTCGGGTACATTTTCGCTTACCGACAGCCCCAATGAAAAGTACAAGGGCTTGAAAGACTACGAAGTTGTTCTTGCTCCGGTTGTTGTAGCTCCGTCTACACCTTCCCTGAGCTTTGAGCATATTGCTATGGTCGATCCGGGCGATAATGCAGAAGTGCTTATCAGCAATGATTTTGGCAATACGTGGAAATGGCTTCGCAGCTATAGCCGCAATAGCTCGTCGAAATTTAAAGCAACTGCGCTTGCAAGCGAGTGGGATACGCAGAGCTTAAGTGTTTCAGAATTTGAAGGTGATACGCTGTATGTGAAGTTTGCACTGCATACTACAGTGCTTACACACGACGACGGCTGGTACATCGACAATGTGCGGCTAGATGCTCTGCCCGTAGATGTAAAAGGCCAGACCGCTCCTACGGCATATCTCGGCAGCGCTTACCCCAATCCGGCATCGGGCAATGCACAAATTGACTATAGGCTACAGCACAACACGAATGTAAAGCTCGAACTTTTCAATTCTGTAGGTGTGTCTGCTGCTGTGCTTGTGGATGGTTTCCGTGAAGCCGGTGTTTATACCTTGCCATTGAGTGTCGACCGCTTGCCAAACGGTGTGTATTTTTACCGCCTTACGCTTGGAGATGGTACAACAATGGTACGCCAGCTTTCCGTCGTACACTAATAGACAGCGCAATAGATGAAAGAAGTGGTGGAGAAGTCTCCGCCACTTTTTTTATGATGTGTATTTATCAAAGTGGTAGCGCGTTCTGTTGTGAGCGCAAGCGTCTTCGCTCCGGTGTTTTGTCTCCGCACCGCGCTGCACCTCCGCCGCGTGTTGCCCGCTCTTCTGCGCCCTTGTGCAGGGCGTTGGAGTGAGGCTACCATCGACGCTGTTGCAGTTGCAATAATTCCGGAAAAAATACAACAATGAACGGGTGTAATGCTTGTGCCAGCGGCTGTGTGAAAAAGCTGAGCGGTGTATTGTGTGCACAGCAGAAACAGCATGTAGCAGACAAAGTCAACAATCAGGAAGGGTATGCAAATATTTGATGTTCTGATCATAGGAGGGGGGCCTACAGGGCTCGCCTGCGGCATTGAAGCAGCGGGAGCGGGCCTTTCCTATCGCATTCTCGAAAAAGGCTCGATTACCGATGCTATCCGGCGGTTCCCGGTGAACATGACATTTTTCTCAACGCCCGAACTGCTCGAACTCGACCACATACCATTTACAACGCCGAATACCAGAGCCACACGCGTAGAGGCGCTGCAATACTATCGACGAGTAGTAGAGCACCGCAAGCTGGCTGTATCGCTGTACACGAAGGTGGTGTCAATACAGCGCCAAGACGGTATGTTTAGTATAGAGCTCGGAAATGGGGAACGGCTGCACGCCCGCCGGGTTGTGGTCGCCACGGGCTATTTCGACTATGTGAACCGCCTGCATGTGCCGGGCGAAGATTTACCCCATGTATCGCATTACTACGACGAGCCATTCCGCTATGCACACACGCGCGTGGCTGTGATTGGCGGCAGAAACTCGGCAGTAGAAGCTGCGCTTGATCTGTACCGACATGGAGCACAGGTGACAATGATTCACCGCAGGCCAAAGCTCGGCGACTCTGTGAAATACTGGGTGCGGCCCGACATGGAGAACCGCATTGCCAACGGCGATATTCGCGCACTTTTTTCTACGGTGGTAGAGGAAGTTTTTGCGTCGTCGCTGCGAGTGCGGCATGTCGATACAGGAGATGTATCGACAGTAGATGCAGACTTTGTGCTCGCAATGATAGGGCATCGGCCCGATGAACACTTTTTGCGGGCTGCTGGCGTGGAGCTCGACCAGCGCACATTGGTGCCGACTTATAACCACGATACATTTGAAACAAATGTAGAAGGATTGTATGTTGCAGGCTCGGTAGCCTGCGGATGTGAGACTTGGAATATTTTTATCGAGAACGCGCGCACGCATGCGCAGCCGATTATTCGCCATATTCTCGCGCATCTGTAATCGGGTAATACAGGCGCTGATGAGGGCAGTAGAAGACGGATCGACGCTTATTATTCATGAAGTTATGCCGATTCTACAGCCTGCGTTTTCTCCTGTCTTGGTTTTATTCTGCTTGCATTTATTCGTAGAAAAATGGCCGTACAACGCTCCTGCTATTTGTTCTTTTTTGCGCTTACAGTAGCCATAAGTGCTGTTGTGTGTAGCCCTTCTGTGCGAGCACAGAATGCTGGTTTTGTCACTTGGGGACTACAGGATGGGCTGCCGAGCTCATTTGTCTCTACACTTGTTGCTGGCCGCGATGGCACGGTATGGATTGGAACAGCCTCCGGGCTATGCCGCTACGACGGCAATGGTTTCGCCGTGTACTCTACTATCAACGGGCTTGCCGAAAACGCTGTGAAATCCGCTCTTTACGACAGCCGTGGGCGCTTGTGGCTTGGCCACGACAATGGCGAGATCACGCAGTCCAATGGCCGAAGTTTTTCCCGCCTGTCGCCCAAAGCACCTCTTAGCGATAAATCCATTTTGACAATTTACGAAGACCGCAGTGGCAACATCTGGTTTGGTTCGCTTGGCGGTGGTGCTGCGCGTTGGAATGGCAAAACATTTCTGCGATTTGACCGCAGCCACGGGCTGCCGGGCGATGGTGTGTTTACCATGCTTCAGGACAAAAACGGTCTTTATTGGTTCGGTACGGAGAATGGCCTTGTGGCATTGCGTATCGACAGTACCGGCAAGTCGTCGGTGGTAGTGCATGCCAGCCTGCCCACAACGCTTATCCGCACGCTGCTCGACGCCGGCAATGGCGATTTGTGGATAGGTACGCGCGACGCCGGGTTGATATTCTACACGCCTCCGAAGCCTAATGGCGAAGATGAAAGTTTTGTGCAGTACGACCGCAGACATGGAGTGCCTGATAATTTCATCTACTCGTTGTATCGCGACAATTCTGGTACGCTGTGGGTCGCCACCTTTGGCGGTGGTGTCGTGCGTATAAGCCAGGGCAAGGGGCAGAATCGCTTTACTGTGTACGGGCGTCTACAGGGGCTTGCCGACAACACTGTCACCTCCATTGTCGAAGGACGCGATGGCGCGCTGTGGTTTGGCACCAACGGCGGTATTTCGATGCTGAAACCGGGTCGGTTCCACGTGCTGACAAAGGCCGACGGCCTGCCGGGAAACCACGTTATGTCGGTGTTTCAGGATGGCAATGGCAATTTTTGGTTTGGCACTGATGAAGGGCTTGCACAAGTAACCCTTTCGGGAACAGGCCAACCAGTGGTAAAAACCTATGCCCAGAAAAATGTAAAAAGCAAGGGAGCTACATCTATTGCCTCTGGGCCTGACGGAAAGCTGTGGGTAGGAACACAAGAAGGGCTACAGGTAATTGATCCGCGCACATCATCGGTGAGCAGTATTCCGGCAGTTGCAGCGATTGGCAAAGAAATTGTCTCGGTGGTTGTTGATCCCGATGGATCCGTATGGCTGGCCACCGACGGCGGTGGTGTCTATGTCTATCAGCCGCGAACAGGCAAGCTCCGTTCCTTTACGACAAAAGAAGGGCTGCCGGACAACAGAGTGCGCTCGCTATACCGCGACAGCCACGGAACTCTTTGGGCAGCAACCGCTGCAGGGGTGGCGCAATTGCAGGGCGACCGCTGGAAAAGTGTCGATAAGATGAATGGGCTTTTCTGCACGGCAATCGGAGAGGATCAGGCGGGAAATATCTGGGTGGGTACAAACGGCGATGGCCTCTGGAGCATAGGAAAAAACGGTGTGCGGCATCTTACGGCAGCAAACGGACTGAATTCTAACTATATACGCTCGCTCGCTATTGGCGCTGATCGTTCGCTGTGGATTGCCGGAAGCAATGGTGCTGACAGGCTCGACCTTACAACATCCAGCATCCGTCATTATGGCCGCGACGAGGGAATGTCCGATGCGGGAAACAGCAACAACGCGATTTTCAAGGATCGCGATGATAATATCTGGTTTGGAACTCTGGCCGGAGCTGTGCGCTATGATCCGCGCAACGATAAATTTGTAAAGGCTCCTGCGGCAGGCGATCTGGCTCATCTCCAAGTAATGCTGCGCGATACATCGCTGCTGAAAAAAGCGGTGTTGTCCTACGACCAGAATTCGCTTACATTTTACTTTCGCGATCTTACGCCCGAGCAGCATCAGTATGTGCGCTATCAGTATAAATTGAGAGGATTCGACAACGACTGGTCGCCACTTACCGACCAGCCCTCGGTGTCCTACAATAGCCTGCCCTATGGTAAATACTCGTTTCAGGTGCGCGCGATGACAGTAAACGGCGGCTGGAATACGGCTCCTATTGTTTACGATTTTGAAATTCTCCCTCCGCTGTGGCAACGGGTGTGGTTCCTGATCACTATCGCCATCAGCGTCGTTTCGCTACTTGGCGTTATTGGGTTTGTGCGTATTCGCCGCGAGAAAAAGCAGAAAGAAGAGCTCGAACGCAAGGTGCTCGAACGCACATTCCAGCTTCAGGAGCAAAAGCAGCAATTGCAGCAAGAGAAGGAAATTGTAGAGCGCGTAAACACCGAGCTGGAAAAAGCCAAGCGCGAAGCTGAGGCCGCAAACCAGGCAAAAACAGAATTTGTGGCCAAGATTACGCACGAACTGCGCACGCCCATGAATTCAATTATAGGCTTTACGCGCCGTGTGCTCACGCGCAATTCGTCTGGCATTGATACGCGGATGCGCTCAGAACTTGAGATCGTCTACCGCAATAGTCACAACCTAATGACACTTATCAACGATATTCTCGATATATCGAAAATCGAGGCTGGTAAGATGTCGTACTCTATTGGCGAATACGATGTGGCCAAGATCTGTGCAGAAGTCGTCGGCGAGTTCATGCCTTTAGCAGAGAACAAGCGCATCGGCCTGAGCTTCAAGCCTGTGGCAGTGCCAAAAGTGTTGTGCGATTCCGACAGGCTTCGTCAGATTATCCTTAATCTCGTGAGCAATGGTGTGAAGTTTACCGATGAAGGGACTGTGGATGTGTCGCTGCACGAGATAAGGAAAGACGGTAAAGCATTTGTGGCTGTAAGGGTGAGCGATACAGGGTCGGGGATTGCACCAGATAAGCAGGTCATTATCTTTTCGGCGTTTGAACAGGTTAATCCCATGCGCGACCAGATGAAAGGTGGTATAGGGCTCGGCCTGGCAATTGCAAAAAAAATAGCAGCCGATATGGGAGGCGATGTTACAGTGCAGTCCTCCCCTGGTGCAGGAAGTACTTTTGAAGTCATTATGCCCACAGCAGTTGTCTCTCTACAGCCGAATCCGTCCGCACAACCGCTGCCGAGCGGTAATGGGCGCCATGCTGTAGTCTGATGCGGGCTTCTACTGAACGAGCGGAACAACCTTATGCAGTATTCAGATATCAGACTGTTGATTGTAGACGATCTCGGCGATAACCGCCTGCTGCTTCGCGCCGATCTGGAAGACGAATTGCCGGGTATTCGCATCGACGAAGCTGCCGGAGGCGAGGAGGGGCTTGAGTGCATAGCTGCCAACAGCTATACTATTATCATTTGTGATGTGTTGATGCCTCGCACTGATGGGTTTGCAGTGCTTGCCCGCGCGCGCGAGCTGTCAACTGCCGAGGGAGTTCCGTTTCTGTTCCTCTCTGCTCTGAAACAACCCGAAATCATAAAGCGCGGTTTAGAACTCGGAGCAGTGGATTTTCTCATAAAGCCATACGATCTGGACGAACTTGTAAGCAAGGTGCGGAATCTGGCCGGTATACGCCAGCTTCAGTTGGAACTCGGGCGTTCGCAGCAGCAGCTTATAGAGGCCAATGTTCATTTGCAGAGGCTGAACGAAGAGAAAAACAGTATTCTACAGATTGTCTCCCACGATCTGCGTTCGCCGCTGTCGGGAATACGCGGCCTTGCCAGAATATTGCAGTTGGAAGAAGAGGCTGGCGATCCTGCTATTGTACGCGAATTTGCCTCGATGATTGCCGATACTGCCGATTCCTTAACGCGGCTTGTAAGCGACTTAATGAATGTAGCTCGCATAGAAGCAGGTATGCAGATTCAGCTCGATGTTGTGCCGTGCGATCTCGACATATTAGTAGGCCAGGTGATGGAAACTTATCGCAGGTCGGCAGAAAAAAAACATATAAGCCTGCAATATGAAAACCGCTCGCGCAATGCTGTGGTGATGGTGGACGAGCAGAAGCTGAACCAGGTGGTAGGAAATCTGCTGTCCAATGCTGTAAAGTTCACTCATAAGCAAGGCCGTATCCGTGTGCAGATAAGCGATGAGGATGGCCGCGATAGAGTCATTCTCTCTATTGCTGATACGGGTGTGGGCATCCCGGAAGAGCAGGTGCCACATCTATTCGACCGATTTGCCAAAGGCTATCGCCGGGGGACTGATAACGAACGCGGTGTGGGCCTCGGGCTTCCGATTGTCCGGTCGTTTGTGGAATTGCACGGTGGGGAAGTACGGCTCTCGACCGAAGAAGGTAAAGGTTCTACGTTTGAAGTCGTATTGCCCCGAAAGTAAATACGAGGGCTGATATCGTGTGGCGTGGACGCCGCTGCGGTGCGCGGTTAGTACGCCGTTACCGTGGTCGCTTTGTCCGCGCGCAGCTTCTGCGATAGCTCATCAGCGATGAAGGCTGAACAGCTACGCGGCGGCGGTGCAGCGCGGTGCGGAGGCCGAAGGTGCGGGCAGCGGATAGAGCGCATATGATATACCTCTGAACTGGGTTGCCGCAAAAGACAACTTCTGCGGCGAATATTTTTCGTTGAGAATCAGTGAGCTACCACCTCACGTCTACCTGTACGCTTACCTGCCGTTCTGTATTTCCCTCTACTTCCATGAGCCCGCTGCCGAGCGATTCCACATTGTTTTTTGCGGTGATGCCCACAAACAGGCTCATTGTGACTGCTCTTGTGGGGCGGTATTGCAAGAGCGCCGTGCAACGCATACCACCTCCGTAGTGTGCTGGCGACGACATGGCACCCGGCACTGTTTGCTCGTAAGCCCAGATTGCCGAGCTGAAGCTATCGGTATTGTACAGCGCAATGCGCGACGCTGCGGAAAGTAGCGTTCCCAAGCGATACCGCGCTTCGAGGAAGCAGAGCAAGCCTGTCTCTGCCTTGCCTGCTATATCGAAGGAACGATGCACGGCTTCGCAGCGAAAGCGCACGCGCAGGGAGTCGGAGAGGTCGTGAGTAATTTCTACGCGCATACCGAGGCGTCGATTTTGGAATATTAATTTGCCCGCTTCGCTGCTCATAGCATCGGTTTTGTCTTCGCGGCGAAGGCGGAAAAGCGCAGTGGTGTTGCGCGAGATCGCGAGCTGGGCTTCGCCGGAGAAGTCGAGTCCGCGCACTGGCACCGGCACTGTAAACGTCGGGCCGGGCGTGTGGTAGATATCTGCATACAGCGATATACGCAATGCCGACGAAGCGCGCCACGTGCAGCCGATGTACAAGCCTGTTTCGTTTGCTGGCTGTGTCGATTCTCCAAAAGAAGAGCCAAAAGGGGAGCGAAAATCCGGAGGGAAACTGCGAAACGACAATGCACATTGCAGAGCACCTATGCGATATTCCAACCCTGTGCGCACGCTGATGTACCCCGAAGCATCTCGCGCTACCTCGGCTGCTGTGGTCATTCCGCCTGTGGACACAATACCATGGAGCGACAGCAAGACCCCTTTGGCTCCTTCCAACACCGAGCGCGAGCTGCTGTGCAGAGGCGTGCTGTAGCGCAGGTTCAACGCTGATGCGCCTAGGCTAAAGCGTTCGCTTTGCCATTCTGCCATCCACCCTGCCGCCTGTTCGCCAAGGGTTCCGCGCCGCGCAATTTCTGCCTCTGTGCGAAAGTAGCCATCTGCGTCGAGCGATGTCGCAGCCCCGGTTGCGGTGTCGATGGTTGCAGCGCGCCGGAGCGATGAGAACCAAAGTGCCATAGCTAATGTGTCGGAAGTGCCGAGCGGGATGGGATATGCGAGAGCTATCCCGCGAAAAAAGTTCTGTTCCATCGCCGAGCGCTGTGGTATAATGCCCGTTCGGCTATGCACTGCGGGAGCAATGACATTGCCGCCTTTGCGCGAGCCGAACAGACGTCCGAGAGTGGTGCCCATACCGCTCTGCACAGTATAGTCGCCAAGCAGCAACTGGACGCGGCTAATATCCGCATAAATATACCCTCCTGCGAAGTCGAAGACGGACTGCTCGCCAGCGTCCTTGTCCGCTGCTATTGATGCTTCCACATGCGAAAAAGCTGTCGTAAGCCTCTGGTACAATGCTAATGGCGAGCCTGTAAAGCTATTCTCTTCAAATCCACGCACCGGATTGAGCCGTGTGCGATATCGTGCCCGGTAGGTGGCAACAACAGGGAGGGGAGCTGCTTCGAGTGTCGTACAGAGGAGCAGGAGCTGTAGTTGCTCATCAGAAAGGGCGAGTTGTGCAGCGATCTGCTCGCAATGCTGTACGGTATCGGTACGAGCCAATCTAATAATTGCCCGCGCTGTGGCTGTAGAAAACCCCGGTATCAGGAGTAGTTCTTTTGCTGTAGCTTGGCGCAGCGGCAGGGGGTGAGCCATAAAATAATCGACGGCGTCGAGTTCTGGTGATACATCTGTGTCCTGTGCCACAGATTCTAACAGCGACTCGATGCTTGTGTCAGTTTGTGCATACACCGACGGCATGCACACAATGGCGAGCAGAAGAATAAGAAGCATAAAAGTTGTATAATTACCACCGGTAGAGGCAGCCTACGGTTTGGCTGAAACCGAGATCGCTGTGGTAGTGCATCGTACCGGTGATGGTGAATGAAGAGAACGACCAGGCTATGCCGCCTTCGGCTGAACGCGGGAAGGTTTGGAAACCAAGCCTCAACTGCACGGAAGAAGCCGCTGTGCAGGAGGCCGCCAGCAGAAATGACGATGGAGCACCCGGTTGGACAAGGACGCCTGTCGACGCTGCTACATCGGGCGAGAGCTGTAGGCCTGCCGACAGCAGCGCCGCTTGGTCGATGAGGGAATTGCCTCCAAGGCCGGAACGAGTTACATTGTGCAGCGCTATGCCCGTGGTGAGCTCCTGCGCCAAGCGAAGGCGAATGCCAATATCGGCATACAGCGCTATGTGCGCTGGTGAATCTCGAATGCCGAGCCGGTAGACTGCGAGTCCGACGCCTACAGCAAAATCCTGCGTTGGCGTTAGGGCAAAAAATCCCTTTGCGGATAGTTCGTTATAGAGAGAGCTTCCGGTGCCGCTGATTGCGAAGCCATAGGCAACGCTGTTGGTGTTCCAAGCCGCCAGTATATCGCTACAAGCGAGCTCGGGCATACCGAAGCGCGACGGCGTGACGACGACTGCGGCTATGGCCGAATCAAGATCAACGAGCAGGGCGGGATTGCAAAGGCTGGTATAGTCGGCAATAAGTGTTTTTCCACTTGCATCCGGTAGGCTGGTGCGATAGCTTCCCGGCAGGTTCTGTGCCAGCGCTTCGACATCGCCGATCAGCGCCATTGCAAGGAAAAAGTTGGCGAAAAGGCCAACACAGGCTAATTTAGAGAGCAATGTACACATAAACAGGTGCAGCTCTGTTGTATTCAAAGGTGATGTAATGACAGTAAAAGTACGAGCTTTTTTTCTTTTGGCAACTGTTTTTTCGCTGATGGCGTATGCAGGTGCATTGGGGCAGGAAGTCCGGGCGACGGTGACAGTCAACTATGACCAGTTGCCCATCGACAAGCGCGATGAGATTACCACGATGAAAGATGATTTGGAAAACTACATTAACAATACCGCTTATACTACAATAGAGTGGGAAGGCGACCGGATTCCTGTCGATATTACTATTTATATCACAGGTAAAAGCGGCGATATGTACCAAGCGCGTTTGTTTGTTGTGGCAAGGCGTGTTCTCGATGGTGCCGCCGCATCCCAGTCGATTACATGGCGCCTGTACGATGAAAAATGGCAATTCCCATACTCGCGCAATGCTGTGTTTACCTACCAGCCACAGCGTTTTGATCCGATGGCCACCCTTTTGGATTTTTATATACAGCTCGTGATTGGAATGGACTTAGATACTTATACTGAACTCGATGGCCTTCCTCGCTATCAGGCCGCGCGCGAACTGTGGCAGCTCGGCTCTGCTTCCGGAGCCCCGGGCTATGAAATGGTAAGCGAGCCGGGCGATTTTACACGCTATAATCTTGTCTCCGAACTTACCGATCTTCGCTCCGAAACTTTTCGCCGTTTGCTCTTTTCCTACTATGCAGATGGTATGGATCAGATTGCATCCGACCGTGTAAAAAGCCTGCAAAATATCGACAAAATTCTCTCGGATATGGTGCGTTTCAAAAATAGTCTGGGTCGCCGCAGTGTGCTGCTCCAGGCGTTCTTTGACGCAAAACACCAGGAATTCGCAGATATATTTGCGGGGTACACTGCCGGAGGAGATGTCTTTTCCAAACTGCGCTACCTTGATCCATCGCATACCGAAATATACGAACGCGCCGAAGAAGGCCGGTAACTGCTGCCCCGGGCAGGCAGAATTCTCTATTACATACCCCCATATTCTTTATGACTCAGGCGGTCAATGTCGTGGTCGGCATTCTTGTGCGCGACGGAATGATCCTTTTATGCCAGCGCAAGCCCGGACAGAAGTACGAACTGCGCTGGGAATTTCCCGGCGGGAAAGTGGAGCCCGGAGAAACTCACGAAGAAGCCCTTGTGCGCGAGCTTCGCGAAGAGATAAACGCAATACCTGTTCGCTGGCGGCAGTTTCGTTCCGACAGAAACGTGTATTCCGACGGCGGTGCGTTTGAAGTGCTCTACTATATCGTGGATGCGTTCGATGGCGAGCCTGAAAATGTTGAATTTTACGAAATTGTGTGGGTGACCCCGGCTGATCTCGGCAACTTCGATATTCTGGAAGGCAATAGGAAGGTGTGCGCGCAATTGCAAGAACTCTTTGATTCAACAACAAAGGACGGCGACCATGTTTGAGAGGAACGACGAAGATTACATGCGCCTTGCGCTGCGCGAAGCCGAAAAGGCTTACGAACTCAAGGAAGTGCCTATTGGCGCGGTGGTTGTGCACGGGAACAAGGTGATCGGGAAAGGATACAACCAGATAGAAATGCTTCAGGACCCGACTGCTCATGCAGAGATGATTGCGATTACAGCGGCGGCGAGCCATCTCGGCAGCAGGCGGCTGCTGGACTGCACACTGTATGTAAGTATCGAGCCATGCCCGATGTGTGCCGGGGCGATTGTGCTCGCTCGCATTCCACGCATTGTGTTTGGTGCTCCCGACCCCAAAGCTGGTGCCTGTACATCGCTGTACACTATTACGCAGGACTCGCGCCTTAACCATCGATGCAGTGTCGACAGCGGCGTGCTCAGCCACGATTGCGCTGGTATCATTCGCGCGTTTTTCGCCGAACGGCGTCGCGAGAAAAATAATGGCGATATGCAAGGGCCTGTAAGACTGAATTAATCAGCGAATGGACCCATCTGTATATCGACACCAGCAGCCGCAAAGCCCGCAAATTCCGCTACATCGGTGCTGGATTGCCACGAGAAGCTCTGCTCTTTGTAGCATGTATCAATTGAGATACAATCGTGCAAACACCAAGGCGCCAGTGCTTACCATTGTCTGGTCGATATCCGCACGCGAGGGATCAGAGATCGAAGGCTGGGCTTCGTATTCCACCTTTCCGTAGGAAAGAATATTGAGTCCTACCTCCATGCCCAAGCTCATACGCGACGAAAGATAGTATTCCCCGCCTATTGCCGGACCGTAAAATAGATTGATCTGCGAGTACGACACATGCGATTCCCCTCCGCTTACAGGGGTAAATACTGCCGAGCTGGAAGAGCTGATAATACCCATCCGCGCGCCGATATATCCTTTGGTAGAAGTATCGAGATGGAATCCGTAAAAAACTCCTGTGCCGAGCATTAAGCCCGACGTGTTGCCTTCATACGTTCCGCGTGTCTTTCCTGCATCGTCTTTTGTCACCTTGCTTTCCGACAGGCTTATGAGGCTGAATTGCGGCTCGATGCGCAGGTGTTCTCCAAAGAGCATAGGAAGGAAAATCGCCGCTGTCTGGACAGGTACTGTCAGGTTGCCGTCGCTTCCATCGCTTTCTGTGAGTATAGAGATAGGGTTGATTGCAGCGCCAAAGCCAATGCGGAACTCGTCGGTCTGGGCAGTAGCCGTGCAAGCGGCGCAAACGAGCACACAAAGCATAAGTGCAAAGGAGGACATACTGTTTCCTGCGGAGTGTTAAGAATGCGGCAAAATACGCACGTACTACTAAACTGTTTCGGCAATGACAAAATTTTCCTCATCCTTTTTTCGCTTCTGTCTTCGGCCTTGTGCCGTTCTCTGCACCGCGCTGCAGTTATCGTAAGAACGATGCGAGGACGTCCGCCTCGTGGTGTACGACCTTTACCGCATTTCAGTGGCGAGCGTTGCATCTGCATCAGCTTGCGTGGCTATCTACGGCTGCTGCTGGCACGTGCCAAAATGTAGGCTATAGGTTTTTATTGATACAGGCCGCACCGCGCCTATGCGGTTTGCCGGAATTTTGTATCTTTGCGAGCCCGGGTGCGCTGTACACCGGGCAACCGGCGGAATGAACCTACCTCGGGCCGGTTGAGTTCCACACAATGCGGAGTAATCTCCGTTTTTTTACTGCTGTGCATGCAGGACACGCTCGAACCAGCTCTGTATCTTATACCCGTTCCTATCGGCAATCTTGGCGATATAACACTGCGTGCGCTGGACTATCTGCGCCGTGTGGATGTTGTTGCCTGCGAGGATACCCGCACGACGGGGCAGCTATTCAGGCTGCTGGAAATTTCTGCAAAAAAACTCATAAGCTACCACGAGCACAACGAAGAAGCGAGCGCTGGTCGCTTGCTCGACATCGTGCGCAACGGTGGCTCGGTGGCATTGGTAAGCGATGCTGGAGCCCCTTGTATATCCGACCCCGGTTATCGCGTTGTAGCGCAGGCACACGAAGCGGGCATACGAGTAGTTCCGCTGGCCGGGCCGTCGGCGTTTCTGCTGGCTGTGATGGCTGCTGGCCTTCCAACAAATGAGTTTACGTATATGGGATTTCCGCCCCACAAAAAAGGGCGAAAAACATTTGTAGAGCGCGTGGTCGCCGAAGAGCGAACAGTCGTGCTGTACGAATCGCCTTACCGCATTGTGCGGCTGCTCGAAGAGCTTGCAGGAGCAGGCGCTGCCGAGAGGCGCATTTGCGTGTGCCGCGAGCTTACCAAGCTGCACGAAGAGCTTCTGCGCGGCACGGTGCAGCACTGCTGCGAAATACTCAGCGCCCGGCAATCCCAAAAAGGCGAATTTGTCGTGGTGCTCGAAGGCGTAAAGCGATAGCAATACGCAGCCTGTGGGCTGTGCGGGACATCTATCAGGTGCCGCACCCAGCGCAGAAAGCGCGTGTGCAGCTTGGCCAGAGAACAACGGTTTGTGCGACCGGTGACAGCGACAATGGGACTTTTATGCGACCCGTGCCATAAAAATCCACATACAATTCCGGGAGCGAATGAACAGTACACGATACGGTATTTCTATGTTTATTTCATTTGAAGGTATTGATTGCAGCGGTAAATCGACACAAGCACGGCTGTTGGTAGAACGCCTACAGCAGGACGGCCATAAAGTGTTGTATGTTCGCGAACCCGGCAATACGGCGCTATCTGAAGCGATACGCGCACTGCTGTTGGACAAAAAGAACAACGACATGACGGCGCGAACGGAGCTCTTGCTGTTTTCGGCATCGCGAGCTCAGCTTGTGGAGAATGTGCTGCGTCCGGCGCTCGACGAAGGGACGATTCTCATCTGCGACAGATACACCGATTCTACTGTTGCTTACCAGGCATTTGGCCGAGGGCTACCGCTTGAGGACATCGAAAAATGCAATGCTGTAGCAACTGGCGGACTGCTTCCTGTGCGTACTTTTTACATCGACATTCCACCTGATGAAGCGCAGCGTCGTGCAGCCGAAACAGGGAAGGGAGCAGGCGACAGGATAGAGCGTGCTGGTAAGGAATTTTTCACAAGGGTGGTAGATGGCTATCATTATTTGGCGCAGACACAGCCGCAGCGATTTATCGGCATTGACGGATGCCGTACAATTGACGACATCGCTGCCGATATATGGAGTCGGGTACAGGAATTATTGTTGCGGAGCAATTCGGCATAGAAGTTCATTTGAGCGTTTGGCGGATACACGATTGGTTTTGGGCGGCTTATTTACATTCTCATTGAACATCACTCAACCGAAAAATCGGAGCACACTGATGAGCGAAGTGCAGAGAATTATCGATCTTGTACAGCGAGCCTATACTGGTGATGCCTGGCACGGGCCATCACTTGGCGAGCTATTAGAAGACGTTGATCCCGAAGTAGCGATGGCACAGCTTTTGCCTACGGCGCACACAATTTTGGAACTCGTTCGGCATATTGCTGTATGGCAGGATGCAGTTGTTCGCAGGCTGAATGGCGAGGAATACGATGTGCCCGAGGAACTGGATTGGCAATCCGATATCGACGAGGATTCGTGGAGCGAAGCGCTTTTCCGGCTAGAGGCGAGCCGCCGCGATCTCGAAGAAAAGCTGGCGACGCTACAGGATAATGATTTATATGCAACAACACCCGGAAAGCCATACACCAACTATGTGATGATTCACGGCCTTGTCCAGCACACGCTGTACCACGCAGGGCAGATTGCCCAGCTCGTGTCGTTTGTACGGCAGATGGGATATTGAGCTCGGTGTTCTGGAGTTGATACTTATGGACTGCCGTATCGGTTGTGCGGCGTGCTGTATCGCGCCTTCGATTTCTTCGCCCATACCGGGTATGCCCGATGGCAAGCCAGCAGGTGTGCGTTGTGTGCAGCTCACCGACGACAATCGTTGTCTCCTTTTTGGTATGCCAACACGGCCTGCGGTGTGCAGCAGCCTGCAACCCAATATTGCAATGTGCGGTGCCAGCAATAGCGAGGCGATGTATAATCTTACTGTGCTCGAACGCATAACACTGCCCGATGCGTTGTAGCTCGCGGCGATGTATCAATGGCGATGTATCAATAGAACCTGCCTGCGATTTTATTCTTGATTTGTTCGCCCCCGATGCGTAGTATTGGCGCACCTGATTTCCTTGTGGCACACTTGTGCCCAGCCTGCCATTAGCCACGCTATTTCATACACACATGACACAGGAAAGTAGCTATTTGCTCCAACTCTCCCACGCGATTGTTTCAACATTTCTCACCGTGCCTGGCATACAAGCGGCAATGGTGACAGGCTCTGTCGCGCGCGGTGAAAGCGACCGGTATTCAGACATCGATATGGCGTTGTACTACAACACCGATCTGCCCTCCGATGATGTGCTCGAAGCGAGACGTGTGCAAAACGGTGGCTCGGAGAGAATCTGGACACTCGGCGACAGAAATGATGGGTCGATTGCTGAAGCCTATGATATTCGGGGTGTGCAGTGCCAGCTTATTCACTCTACGATTGAAGCACAGAACAACACTATTGCTGGTGTGTTTGAGCAAAAGGATACTGGCACTCCGGCGCACAAAGCAATGTCGGGTGTGCTGGACTGTATTCCGCTCTACGGCGATGAAATTATCGCACAATGGAAAAGCAGAGTGGAGCAGTATCCCGACGATCTCGCGAAGGCAGTTGTAGAAAAGCATCTCGCATTTTTTCCTGTGTGGTATTTGCAGGAATACCTCGCCCCGCGCGATGCTTCGCTGTGGATTGCGCAGAGCTTGCTGGAAGCTGCACAAAATATTCTCGGAGTGCTTGCGGGGCTCAATCGAAAATACTATTCCACGTTTCAGTTCAAGCGCATGAATAAATTTACGAGTGGATTATCTATAAAACCAGATGCTTTGTGCGAACGCATCGAAATGCTCTTGCAGTCGGAATTGTCGGTATCGGCTGTAGTGCTGGAATCTCTTGTTCGCGATACGGTGGAACTGGTAGAACAGCATATGCCTGATATCAATACGACTAAAGTACGGATGCGGCTTGGTGCGCGGCATAAGGGGTGGGAGATAGTATAAGATGGAACGCGGGAAAAATACTCGGTTGATATACTATTGCTTATCTGTAGATGGTTCAAGGGCGGTGTACCGACGAGTTGACGAGTGCTTGCTGCGGTGAAGGAGGAACAACCACGCGGCGGACGTCCTCGCATCGTTCTTACGATAACTGCAGCGCGGTGCGCAGACCGAAGGCGAGAGCGAAGGCCGAAGCGTGCTGCTTGTTCCGATGGGCTATTGTGGTGGAACAAAAGCGGTAGCTCATCCCAAGGCTTGGAGAACAAACCGGCGGCTACAATACATCGCAGCCGCCGGTTGTATATGAAGCGTTTTTACGCAAAGAGTGTTGTCAATAAATCTTTACAACACAGCTCACCGGATCGTACACAACATTGATACCCGGAGGTGGTGTTGGCGATATAACCACAATGCCGAGGATCGTACACGGAGCAAAGCTTACGGTTGTGGCTGGTGTGGGGCAGGGGGTAGCCGGGACAACTACTGTGGGGCTGGCTGATACTACACCATTGCAGCACAGCTTAAACTTCATTCTGAAGTCTATGGACGTACAGTTGTAAATTGTTACGCCTGAGCAATGTGTGTTCTGGCAAAGTTGCGCTTTAGCTGTCGATTGCTCAAACAGCAGAGCGAACAGCATACATACCAGCATTGCTGCGAAGGTTGCCATTCTGCGAGACTGAAATTCTGAATGCATAATATACTCCTAATGATGGATGCGTGTACTGTAAGTGTGCCGAGCCATGTAGTAGAGAGCGCGGCATACTTTTGTTGATAGGACGTGGAATTCAAAAGAAGAAAGTGTACCTACTAGCTGATACTTGTTAGTCGCAATAGTAAATCTTTAGATAGCACTCAAAGGGATCCCATTCGTAGCAGACGCCACGAGGAATACTGCTAAAAACAACCCCGACAATTCTGCACGGATAAAAATCAAAACTTGCTGCTCCATCACATCCAACAGGTACTTCGTAGTAGCTTGTAATTACTTCTCTGTCGGGACAGCAGAGTTCAAAAGCAATTTTATATTCGTAGTTCGTGCAGTTGTAAATTTTGATACCGGAACAATACTCCTCGCATCCTTTGGCAGAAGAAGTTATAGACATGGCTGTAAGAGCCAGTACCGTGCAGCAGAGCACTGCAAAGGAATGTCGTAATAGCCGAGATAGCATAGCGTTGTGAATAGCTTTCATACTTTTTCCACAGGTATCTTTTGATTTATTCTGATAATCAGCAGCATCCACCGGTCGACCAACCCGGTAACGAACCAGCAGACGCTGCTGTTGTCGTTTTTATAAAGCTTCTATGAGTAGATTAATTGCAATAATATATTTTAACGTAGCAGCCTGCTTCGTCCCAGTAGTAGCATACATTATCAGGCAGCGTATCGCAGAAGCCAACGCTGAGAACTGTACAGGGGCTGAAGTCGAACTTTGCCGCGCCATCGCAAGCATCTGCGGGCACATAGTAATCGCAATCAGTTACTTTTATTTGATAATCGCAGCAGAGTTTAAACTGCATTTTGTACTCATACTTTGTACAGTTGTAAATTTTCAAACCCTTGCAATTTCCTTCGTCGCATTCTTTTGCAGAAACTGTAGAGTGCATGAGCACAGTAGCCAGAGCCATACAAAGTACAGCGAAAAGGCATCGGCGAACGTTGATGATAACTGTATTCATATGTAGAACAATAATATTTTTGAAAGAGCTTTTAATTACAATAGTATATCTTCAGAACGCACTCATCCTCGTACCACTTGGAGCAGATACGTGGTGTAAGGCGGTTGCAGAAACCCCATTTCAGTATTGTACATCCCTCGGGAAATTCGATAGTGCTTACGCCGGGCGGAACATCTTTGCAGCTTGTTTCTTTCAGCTCGCCATCGCAGCACAGCAGAAACTTTATCGAAAAACTGTAGTCAGTATCATTACCTATTTTAATTCCCTTACAGTTTCCTTCCTCGCACTCTTTTGCAGAGACTGTAGCGTGCATCATCACAGTAGCCAGAGCCATGCAGAGCACGGCGAATACATAGCGCCGAATGTTTGTTGTGAGTGTATTCATAAAAATGTAGAAAATGTGTGAAGTAAATAGTAGTAGTGTAGTGCACAACTGCATGAACTACACGATAGTTATTAGGGACATTCATAGATTTTCAGAACGCAATCGTCCGGGTACCATTTATAGCAGATTTTCGGGCTGAGGGTATTACAGAATGCCCATCTGAGCAGAGTGCAACCCTCGGGGAAATCGATAGTGCCTTCGTTTGTCGGGACTTCATAGCAATCTGTTCTTTTGAGCTCGCCATCGCAGCACAGAAGAAATCTGATCTTAAAGTCTTGGGCTGTGTAGTTTGCTATTTTGATCCCCGAGCAGTTTCCTGGTTCGCATTCGGCAGCATAACTTGCCGATTGCATAAAAATGGTAGCGAGAGCCATGCAAAGCACAGCGAACAGATAGCGGTGCATAAGAGCGGATCCGCTTTTGCGAGATGTGTTCATAACATTCCCCTGAATGTAAAAAGTGTAAATGTGAGCTATATTGCTCGTGATATTAATCGCAGTAGAAAATTTTCAATACGCAGTCGGCATCATCCCACTTGTAGCAAATCTTTGGCGACAAAGTTTCGCAGAATCCCCATTTTAACAGAGTGCATCCGTCGGGAAATTCAATAGCGCTTTCACCCACTGGGATTGTATAGCAGTCGGTCTTCTTTAGCTCGTAGTTGCAGCACAGAAGAAATCTAATCTCGTATTTGTAATCGGTGTAGTTCGCTATTTTAATTCCCTTGCAGTTTCCTTCGTCGCATTCTTTTGCGTAGCTCGTGGTATGTATTGCGATAGTAGAAATCATGATGCAAAGGACAGCGAACAGACAGTTGTGCACAAGCGCTGTGCTATGCGATTGTATATTCGTATTCATAGTATTCCCAAAAAAGCAATGGACAATAGGTGTGCGTGCAGAGACGCTGCCTTAATTACTACAATAGACTATGCGTATTACACACTCATCGTCGTACCATTTGGCGCAAACACCACGAGGCAGCCTACTACAAAAGCCGAACTTGAGCATAGTACATCCATCAGGGAAATCGAATGATGTACCTTCGAGAGGAACTTCTTCGCACTCTGTTTCTTTATATTCGCCATCGCAGCACAGCAGGAATTGAATCTTGAACGCATAATCGGTGTAGTTCAGTACCTTTACTGCTTTGCATTGCCCTTCTTCGCATTCTTTTGCATAGCTTGTGGAATACAAGAGAACACTGGTAAAAGCTATACTGAGTATGGTAAATAAACAGCGGCGGAGCACCGCCGGAGCATATGTCTTGTAGAAGTTAGTGCTCATATAAGACCCCTTGTAAAAATAACTAATGATATGAGAGAGGTACGGCATCCACCAGATTGCCGACCTGTTGTGATCAGATTGCTCTGCAATTACTCTTGCGGCTTATGCCAGATATCTATGTGTTTATGGACATTCATAGATGTCTAAAACACAATCGTCGGGATACCATGAATAGCACACTCCATCGGGGAGGTCATCACAGAATCTCCATTCAAGCAGTCTACAGCTATGAGGAAAATCGAGTGGAGTATTGCTATTGGCGGCGACGACAGTGCAGCCAGTAATCAGTATTGTATGATTGCAGCACAGCGTGAAATCGAGCCTGTACCGATATTCTGTGTAGTTGTGTACTCGCACTCCGAGGCAGCTACCGAGATGACACTCTTCCTGTGCTTGTGCAGTGGTAGGACAAAAAACAGAAAAGCAGGTAAGCATACAGAGCACGAGTGCCAGAAGGAGAGCCGGAGATAAAAGTTTCTTTGGAGTATCGCGCGGCAGTACATAGTTATGCATTCCATACCTCGTAAGAAATAAGCTGTGAAAAAAACTATGAAAATATAGATAGAATCTACAGATGCCTCCGACGTGCAAAAGTCCCCAACGACTGGAAAAGGTATCTGCTAATGTACTGTGGCGCTGCCCTGGGCAACGCAAAAAAGAAAGATGAAGTGCATTTACAATCCCAATGTAAATGCGAGTTTGTTTGGTTTTATTCCGCTGCACAGATTGCAATCGACGGGAGCGGAATGACGCTGCACAGATATATAAAAGTATTGTTCAGCCGGTGTGTTATAGTCGGCGCCGAAGCGTGTAATGCTACGCAAAGGAAGCTGCACGTCCGTTAGGAACGGTGAATGCGAAAAGGTTCACTATTGTCGTATTTCCCGGAAGAGGTAGAAGAAGCGAGATCCTACGAGCTTGCTACTGCGTTCGCCGCACGTGGAAAACGCCGAAAAAGCGAAGAGCAAAAAAATCAAGCTATAGCAAAATAACGCTACCTGTAACATCGGGAATACTCATATTGGAAAGTGAACACCGCATCCCTCCTGCGCCATGTATAACTAAAGCAAAGAACTGTTGTAAGAAACAGTCTTCATCCCTTGTGTGCAAAGTTATCCGGCTTGTATGGTAAAAGATATAGGAGACTGTCTGATTTTGTGGTAAGAGAAATACCGATTCCGCTATGGGACAATATCTGATAGTTGCTCTGGAATGTGGATGGAAAATAGGGAGTGACGAGGTACTTTAGAAAGTTGTGGA
>DLHF01000067.1:25308-40595 GCA_002483085.1 Ignavibacteria bacterium UBA7675 | reverse complement strand
CGACGCGAAGACGCCCGTGCCACACCATTCACTGTAACCATCTGATAATACTGGGCCGGATATGGCTATGGAGAGGTGCTTTTGACAAAAAAATACTTCTCGATGTGAAACTTTTCACTGTTCGCAGTGTTATTCCCGGTGCCAAGGATAAATCGTCCCCAATGCGCTGATACGTCATACATCGTTGTGCCATAGACTTCAACGCCGCTGGCATAGTGATATTCACTCTACGAGGCTGTTAGAGTATCCCTTACACTCCTGATGTACAGCTCTGGTAAACCATCGGTCGGATACCGATAGGTTATACCACGGCATTCCTTGCCTTGTCTAAAACACAGGGCACTATTGCAGGTCTTCAAGACCCTTGCACTCAAGTCCCGATCTACGGTACAGCATTCCGCACGCGCGGTTCATTGTACCGAGGATCCTTATTGCTCTAACTACAAGAGCGCACCAAGATTAGTTTGTTTCACAACAGGAGGTTCGCAGCGACATACTGAATTTCAGCAACAAGACACTCTCATAAGACACTCTTATATTTCGAACACTTTAGGGATATTCACATGATATCATTTTCCAATACCTCGCCTCTTCGTGCAGCGAAGCGACAATGGCGACAACGTTTATTCTCCTTGCTTATCATGCTGCTGGTATTATCGGCAGGCAGGCTTACCGCAGAAAACTACACACTCGGCTCGGAAGAAGAGAAAGCGGATAGTTATCCGATTCCTTATGGCAACGAATCGAACGGGGCGCATCATCAGATGTTAGTACGCGCATCCGAGCTTACATCGCTCGGTGCAACTGCTGGCTACCTTACATCGCTTGGGTTTGATGTTGCAACTACCAACGATGTGGGAGAGCTGGAGAACTTTACTATTAAAATCAAGCAGACAACTGCTACTGACGTAGTCAATGTTTTCGACTTCAACAACTGGACAACGGTGTACACGAACTCGTCGCAGTCGGTCGAAGATGGATGGAACACGCATGAGTTTTCGACATCATTTTACTGGGACGGTTCCTCGAACATCCTTGTTGATGTATGCTTTAGCAGCGAGAGCTTTTCTTCAAACGCCGTTATGTTCCGTTCTTCGACACCGTTCAACAGCGTTGTGTACTTCCACGACGATGCCGCAGATGTTTGCAGCAACACGGAAGTAACCGACGTGTCGTCCATGCGCCCGGACATGGAATTTGGCATCGAAGCGCCCATGACATATTCCTACAGCGACGTGCGCCATACAACGACAGATGTTGTAACTCCCGGCACCGAAAAAGCGCACATGCTTCGCATAGAAATTTTCACAAGCGGTACATATGATCCGCTCAAAGTAGACAACCTGCTCTTCTCGACACTTGGTACTACTGATGCCGTTGATATTCGCAGCGCATCGGTGTACTACACAGGCAAAGACGAGAAATTTAACACCGACAACCAATTTGGTAAGTCGGTAGATAGCCCATCTGGTTTATTTGCTGTATCGGGTGATCAAGAATTGAGCCCCGGCCCGAACTTCTTTTGGCTTGTGTACGACATTAGCGACCCGGCTGGCCTGACCAACGTGGTAGATGCTTCGCTGCAATCGCTGATGATTAACAACAGCGTAAAATCGCCTACCAACTCTGCGCTCGACGGTGCCCGCATGATTTGGCCCTACTGCGCATCGAATGCTGATTCTGACAAAGACACCTACATTAGTGAATTCTCTATTGGCGACATGACCAACACATCGCCCGACCGCGAAAGCAAGGACGGCGCAAGCTATTCCAACTACACAGACATGAAGCCCGCGACAATCCTGCTCAGCCACGAGTATCCGATTTCCATTACCAAGCGCTCGGTTGATGCCAATAATGACGCGTTTGCCAGCGTATTTATCGACTGGAATCACGATGGTAAGTTCGACGACGACGAGCGCGTATTTACTGCAAAAGCTGCCGGTGGCGAAAGCGAAGAGCTTCCTGCTACGTACTCGGGTTCTGTGGTTGTTCCCTACTCTGCCGTGCTTGGCCAGACGGGTATGCGCGTTGTGTTGCAGGACAAAGGCGACGATCACTCCGCACCCTGTGGCACCTACGATATCGGCGAAACAGAAGACTATGTGATTGTTATTGCACAACCCGCCGAACTTAATATTGTTGGTCGCACCGATTTTGGTAGCGTGGGCTCGGAGCGCAGAATGTCCGTAGAACTGATCAACATTTCTCCGGTCGAATCGCTTGCTCTTGGCCCTTGGATGCTGACTGGTACTGGTGCAGAAAGTTTCCGTGTGTACACGGCTGGCACTGACAAAGATTTTCCTATGAGCTCGATAATTGGCCCGGATGAATCGGTAAAAGTCGACATCGTATTTGGCGGCGATTATACAAGCGAAGGCCAGCAAGAAGCTGATTTTATTATCGACAACAGCGGTCTGAATGCTCATAGTAGTCTGCACTTTAAAGGCTACTATGCTTCGCTTCTCGCTTCGGATAACGGCAAAAACCTTGTAGATCCGAGTGCAGAGTTCAATGTTGGTATTGCTGAATCCTCCGATGAATTTGGCCCGACAATGAGCAGCCGTTGGTTTACGCTTCGCAGCAATAGCGTACCAATGCAAGCTCCCGTACTGATCGAAGACTACAAAGTGACAGGCCCCGACGCTGCGCTGTTCCATGTTTCCACGCTGCCTTATGGCGTTGGCGATTACGACGCGCTTATCAGCATATCGCTCAACGGCGCAGGCGCAGAAGCTGGCGTAAAACATGCTACGCTTACCATTGAGCACTCTGGTGCTAATGGCAGCCCGATTTCTATCAATCTGACTGGCCGCGTTGGCCGCTCGCTGCTCCAAGCTCCCAGCTATGTGAATCTTCAGCCCGTTGCTCTCGGTTCTACATATGCTACATCCTACCAGAACATTACGCTGATTCCGCTCACACAGAAGGGCAATGCCCCCGTAGAAATTACCGGCAATCCCATGCTTACTGGTAGTGGCGCTTCGATGATGGAAATTCTCGGTAATACAGGAGGCTATTACATCAGAGGCCAATACAACGAGGAAGGTCTTGTTGTTCCGGCTTTCGGTCTTGAATTTGAAAACACATGGAGAAGCCCCAGTGTAGGCCAGCCGGTTGTGGTTTCCGACGCTCAGCCGTGGCTTATCGCTGTGCGTATGAAGTCGCCCGCGCTTACTGATATCACCGGTTCCTACAGTGCCGATATCGTGTTCTCCGACGGTGCTGGTAATGGGATCGCCAATACTCTCAACGAAGTTTCGATCCAGCTTTCGGGCGAAATCGTAAAAGATGTGAACCTGCTGGCCTTCAGCCCGGTACAACTTGCCTTTGGCACAGTGCCGCTTGGCTCGGCAAGCAACAGAACGCTGACACTTCGCAACCAAAGCGGTGTAGCTGGCAGCGTAGTACTGTCGATTACCGGCTCTGATTTTAGCTTTATTGACGGTGCAAAATCAATGATGGTCGAGCTTCCCGCAGGCAATGATCCTGTAAATGTGGAAGTGCGCTTTGCACCGGTAAACACCGGCTCTATCAATGGTGTTCTGAACATCAGCGGTGTTATCGAAGCTTCGGTGCCCATGAATGGTGCTGGCCAAACCGCCAGCCCGGATAATCTCCAAATTCTTGTGAATGGCCAGCCGCTTGTAGGCACATTAGACTTCAATAATGTAGCTGTAGGCAAGGTCATGACAAAAACGGTCACGATTGTAAACAACAATCCCGGTCCGGTGATCATCTCTTCGATTGGCCGCAGCGGTGTAAATGCAACACAATTTGCTGTTGGCGAAGTATCTGCCATGACGGTTCCCGGTAATGGTGGCACAGTCTCTTTCCCGCTGAAATTCGTTCCTACATCGGTAAGCTCGCCCGAGAAAAATGCGACGATCACGATTTACAACAACAGCGGTGGCTCGCGCACGATTAATGTTCGCGGTACGGCTGTAACAAGTGGCGGCGCAACGGTCAGCATTCAGGTGGCACCTGCCAGCTATAACTATGGCAACCAGACTGGCACCTATGAGTTCACGGTGATGAACAACGGTTCGCAAGCTATTACAATCAGCGGCGCTCTGATCATCGGTTCGTCGAACTTTACCATCGTCGATGATATGTCGAGCTTCCCGCGCACAGTAAGCGCTGGTGGCACCACGACAATTTCCGTACACTTTAACGCAGCTTTAGGTGTGAATGGTCTCCGCAGCGCTTCTCTGCTGCTGATCACACCCGAAGTAACGCCCTATCCGACAGTTTCTCTCATTGGTCGTGTCGGTATCGCTATTGTTGGCCCCGGCAGCGACGTTCAATCGTCGGTTGGTACAGCACAAGCAGGTCTGGTGAATCTCGTGGGCAACTTCCCCAACCCGTTCTCTGGCGAAACATCAGTTCGCTTTACGCTTGTGGAAGACGCTACTGTAACGCTTCATCTGTACAATGCTGCGGGCGTTGAAGTGCAAACACTTCGCCTTGGCACGATGGGTGCAGGCGAGCGTTCAGTATCGCTAAGCGCTCAGGCTCTGCTCTCTGGCACATATCACTACACAGTAGAAGCGGGCAACAGCCGCGTTCACGGTGTAATGGTTGTAGTGAAATAAAATCCCTATGGGTGTCGAAAGGCCGTGGCTCCTTCGGGAGCCGCGGTTTTTTTTTGCCTGTGCTTGGAGGGATGCTATGAGCTGATTTGGAAGGCAGAGGGGCGTTTTGAGCAAAAATAATCAGTAGAAGCGCTTCGTCTTAGCAAGATGCTTATTCGCAGGTAGAGTGCCGTATCAGCTAACCCGTTGCGCGGTCGGTCGAAAAGTCGTAATTTTACCCGCTTATTATCATTTGTTTGTGAAGCGGCAGTGCAAACTGCCGGATAAATATAGTGTCGTTTGTAAACTACCGGTACTCAACTATGAGTTTGTCTGCACATCATTCACAGGATTCTTTGCCTGAACGCAGCGGCCAGCTCAGCGAGCGCGAGGCAATGATCCTGCGCGCCATTGTGCACAACTTCATCCTGATGGCCAGCCCGGTAGGTTCGCGATTTATCTCCAAGCAGCTTGAGTACGACCAAAAGCTGAGCGCGGCGACAGTACGCAATGTGATGGCAGACCTGGAAGAAATGGGCTACATTTGCCATCCACACACTTCGGCGGGGCGCATGCCTACCGACAAGGGATATCGCCACTACGTAGACTCTATCAACACCGAGTCGCTGAGCGAAGAAGAGCGCCGGTCTATCCAGAACAACCTTCGGGCAGAGCCCCGGGAGACCATTCTGCGCGCTGCATCTCGAATCCTCGGCTCTGTATCGCATTGCCTTGGTATTGTGGAAATTCCGCAGCTTTCGGATGCTCTTGTCGAAAAAATTGAGCTCATCCCGCTGTCGTCGATACGGCTGTTGGTGGTAGTGTCGCTGAGCTCCGACATCGTGCGGACTATCTCGCTCGAAGCCGACTTTGAAGTTGACCGCAGCGAAGTAGAGACTATTACACGGCAGCTCAACGAGCGTATCAGCGGCAGGCCGTTGCACATTGTGCGGCGGCATATAAAAGAATTTGTGGGCGATGTGCGGCCCGACCACATGCTCGTGCGGCTGTTCATCGACTCGGCAGAGAAGCTGTTCACGGAGCATTTGCAGCACGGCGATAAACTACACATCGCCGGGACGCAGAATTTGTTTCGCCATCCGGAATTCGAGAAGGCCGAACGATTCAGGAGCATTATTGAGCTGATAGAAAGCGAGGAGATCATTGTCCACCTTTTGGACAACAGCGATCCACCTGAAGGGCGCGTGAACATCCATATCGGCAGGGAAATGGCCAGTTCGCTGATGGAGGAGTACAGCCTGCTTACAACGCGCTATCGCTTTACATCGGCAGTAGGAACTATCGGTATCATCGGGCCGAAGCGTATGAATTATTCTAAAATGATTTCCATTGTCAACCATGTCGCCTATGTACTTTCGCATATAGAATAAAAAGTACACCGGGCGGCAGTGCAACTTCCGGAAACTGGCGCCGTTGTACCCGGCGGAAAACAGGTATAAGCGGCGCGAGTGAATAGGAGCGAAGAAACAGGAACAACTGGAGGAAGATAATGCAGGATTCCAACGAGAGAAAGCAACAGAGCTATTCGCAGCGCATAGCCGATAAACTCAAAAATATATATGGAGCACACATGCAGTCGTCTGAAAAACCGAATATGAACGAGGAGATTAGTATGGACGAACCTATGGAAAAGGCAACCGAGGCGGGCGGCGCCGACGAAGTGCAGCTTCTGAAGGAACAGATTAGGAAGACAGAAGTGGAGCGCGATGAATTTCGCGAGCACGCAGTGCGTAAGGTAGCCGAGTTGGAGAATTTCCGCCGGAGAACCGAGCAGGAAAAAGAAGAAATGAGGATTTATGCCAATCATAAACTTCTGATCAGTATTTTACCTATTGTCGATGATCTGCAAAGAGCGCTCGATACGGGTCGTGTTGGGCACGATTACCAAGCGTTCCTTTCGGGTATCGAAATGGTGTACAACAAGGCAATGCAAACTCTGGCTGAGCTCGGTGTAACACCTATCAATACTGTTGGCACGGAGTTCGATGTCAATCTGCACGAAGCGCTGATGCGCATGCCGTCGGAAGCTCCTGAAGGACAAATTGTACAGGAAGCGCAGCGCGGCTATACATTCCGTGATAAAGTGCTGCGCCATGCCAAGGTAATAACCTCCGCAGGGATGGAAGGCTGATAGCCAGAAGCCCTACAGAAGAAGTGACCACGTTTTTTATCAATGAATGACATACTATGGCGAAGCGCGATTATTATGAAGTGCTGGGTGTGGAACGCAGCGCAGCAAAAGAAGAAATAAAGGTATCGTACCGGAAACTCGCTCTGCAATATCATCCCGACCGCAATCCGGGTGATGCAGAAGCAGAGGATAAATTCAAAGAGGCAGCCGAAGCCTATGAAGTGCTGAGCGATGAGCAGAAACGCGCACGCTACGACCGCTTTGGCCATCAGGGGTTACGCAGTGGGCAGGACTTCCATCAGTACCAGAATGCCAACGATATCTTTAGTGTATTCAGCGATCTGTTCGGCGGCGCGGCTGGCGGCGGCGGCAGTATCTTTGAGCAAATGTTTGGCGGTGGTGGCGGCAGGCAAGGCGGGCAACGCCGGTCGGTGGGCGAACCCGGCTCCGATCTGAAAGTGCGCCTCCCTATGACGCTCGAAGAAATCGCCACAGGAGTGGAAAAGACGATTAGCCTCAAACACTGGGTGGAGTGCGATACCTGCAAGGGAGCAGGTGCCAAACCCGGTAGCGGCTATGCAGCCTGCACATTGTGCAATGGCTCTGGCGAAATCCGCCAGGTGTCGCGCTCGGTGTTCGGGCAGTTTATCAATGTAGCGATGTGCAACAACTGCAATGGCTCCGGCCAAGTGGTGAAAGAACCGTGTATTACCTGCCGTGGCGATGGCCGCGTGCGCGGGGAGTCGACGCTGAAGGTGACTGTTCCCGCTGGTGTTACAACAGGCAACTATATTCCTGTGCGCGGCAAAGGCAATGCCGGACGCCGTGGTGGCGATGCAGGCGATGTGATTGTGGTGATCGAAGAGCAAGAACACGAGCATTTTGTGCGCGAAGAAGATAATGTGATCTACGATCTTACTATCAACTTTCCCGATGCAGCGCTTGGCGGCGACATTGAAGTGCCGACGCTCGATGGAACCGCAACGCTCTCTATTGAAGCTGGAACTCAGCCCGGGACGCTGCTGCGCATGCGCGATAAAGGCATACCACATCTGAACCATTATGGCCGTGGCGATCAGATTGTGCGTATTAATGTGTATGTGCCCACAAAGCTTTCTTCTAAGGAAAAGGAAACGCTGCGCGAGCTTGCAAAGAGCACGCATATTTCTCCCGGTGCTGATCACGACAAAGATGGCAAAGGGAAAAAAGGCAGAGATTTTTTCGATAAGGTCCGCGAGGTTTTCTCGTAAGGACCCACAATAAGCTCCCTACCGGCTTTCGCACTGCGCGGAAGCCGGTGGTGTTTTAAACCCATGCAGTATTCACATGTACTGTAGTGGCACATCAAGCAGCAGTGTGGCAGCGAATATATCGCGTCCAACCAATAGCGGGCAGCAGTTGGCCAGCCACGAGGCGGATTGTGCGACCGGTGACAGCGACCGAACACACGAACAGCACGCCCGTGCCACCTATACGCTTGCAACTGATAAAAACATCAGTGGGGCGATGATCCATAGAGCAAGCGGGGGGCGATGGGTAGCTAAATATCGCAGAGATACGACCTGGCTTTCTGGTTTTCGGAAAATTTCGCATTTTACTCGACGTTCTTTCCCTACATTCACCCACTATGGACAATTTTATGAACACGCGTTCTTTCATCACTGCGCTTCAGACCTTTCTTGGAGCAACGAAGAGCGAACTGACTGTTGCAGCAGTTCTTTTGGCAGGGCTATCAGCGGGTATTGTCCTGCGGACATTCAGCAGCGACAGCACAGCCTCTGCTATCGACCCAAGCGATATCAACAGGCTGATTGACAGCCTTACAGCGGTAGAGCAGTCTACATATACTGGTATTATGCCCGATGGTAAGCCTGTTCCTGAGCTTGCAGCAGGCGATACAGTAGTGGTACAGGACACGCCTTTCCCTGTAGCAAAAAAAGCAGAGCCGACAGGACTTATCGACCTGAACAAGGCGACAAAAGAAGACTTGATGACACTGCCGGGCATTGGGCCGGCGACAGCCGACAAGATCATAGACAGGCGCAGTGAGCAGCCTTTCCGCAGGCCGGAGGACATTATGCGCATCAAGGGTATTGGTATAAAGAAATTCGAGGCAATGCAGCGGTATATCACCGCTGGAAGCAGAAGTAAACAGAGCAGGTAATCTGCACAGAACATCCGGAATAGCATCCTATGGAACCAGTAATTTCTGTTTTTTTCGACAGCGACCGCACATATATCGCTCTTTTGGAGCCCGACGCCAAGGGATGGTCGCTGGCATATATTAATTCGACAACGCAGCCCATCGACCTTGCACTGGGCAGCGAGGGAAGTGCAGTGCAGGAGCTGGAAAGTGTGATGGCGGAAATAGCCGGAGCTGCTTCGTCGGTACATGTCACTCTGCCAATGGAAAGCGTCTTTGTCCATCAATTTCCTGCTCCGCTTACCGACTCTGTCGACGAAATTCGCGAGCTCGTGCGATTTGAGATCAGCCAGCATTTTCCGCACCAGGACGCCGAGGGATTTTCTTCCACGGTGTACACTATGAGCCCGCGATTGGACCGCACGAGCATGATGATGGCTGTGATTATGGAGCAAAACATGCTTGGCACTGTTCGCTCTGTACTCGCGCCGCTGATGGCAGATATTGCGCGTATCGACACAGCGCAGATGGCTGCCCATAATGCCCTTTCCTACAATTATCCAGACAACGACGGTGCCTCCTTTCTCGTATGCGGCGTACAAGAGCGGTATGTCGACGTGAGCGTGATACGGAAGGGCTCAATGGCGTACTACCACTTAGTGCCACTTAGCGAGAACAGCATCGGCGCCGTATGCGAAGAAGAGCTCAACCGCGTGCTCGATGAGTACGTGCCATTTGTCGATGGTGCGTTCTTTTTTGGCTCGGGCCTTACAAGGGAGCGGTATGAGTCCGCAGCTTCGTCGATTTCCCTGCCAGCGCACCGGCTGAACGCTTTCAGAATGCTTACCACAACACTGGGCGAACGCGAGCGCGCCTATTGTTCGCGTGTAGGGCATATCTTCCCTGCGTGCATTGGCAATATATTTCCCGATCTTCAGCATGGGCTATCAGTCTGATGCGTATCATCGGCGGTACACTACGCGGCAGAGTTTTGCCCGGACGCGCGCTTCCCAATGTGCGGCCCACGACCGATAGAGCCCGAGAAACAGTGTTCAATATCGTGCAGAACTACGTGGCATATGGCGGCGCACGAGTGCTCGATCTTTTTGCAGGAAGTGGAGCCCTCGGCTTTGAGTCCATAAGCCGTGGAGCTGCCGAATGCGTGTTTGTAGAGAAGCACCGCCGTACCGCTGATGCGATTGGCCAGGCGGCAAGCGCTCTTGGTGTGGAACGTGCAGTGCAGGTGGTGCGCGACGACGTTGTGCGTTTTTTGTCTGCTGCACATACCCAGCCGTTTCGTCTTATTTTTTGCGATCCTCCGTATGCCCTGATGGCGTGCAACCGTGTGTTCTCCCTGATAGCCGAACACAGGCTCTGCGAGCCGGGCGGATTGCTGGTGTCGGAACATGATATGCGCGAAACAGTGATGGAACAACCATACTGGCCCCGGGTAGCCGAGCGCATGTTTGGCGAGACAAGAGTTGATTTTTTTCAGTATTCTCCGGAGACGGAATGAAAAACAGACGCGCCATTTATCCCGGCACATTCGACCCTATTACCAATGGCCATCTCGATATCATAGAGCGGGCCACTAGCTTGTTCGACGAAATTATTGTTGTGGTAGCCCGCAATAGCTCCAAGTCGCCGCTTTTTACCGAAGAAGAGCGCGTGGAAATGATTCGCGAGTCCACAGCGCACTACGCATGTGTAAGCGTAGACATGCTGAACGGTCTTACAGTGGAATACGCTATGAAGTGCGGCGCCTGTGCGATTATACGAGGGCTACGTGCGGTTACTGATTTTGAGTATGAGTTCCAGATTGCGCTGATGAACAGGAAGCTGGCGCCCGCAGTCTCGACGGTGTTTTTGATGCCGCACGAGCGATACACGTATCTGAGCTCTTCTATTATCCGCGAGGTGGCGCGCTTTCAGCAGGATGTAAGCGAGTTTGTACCGCCACCGGTAGCCGCACGACTCAAAGAGCGATTTGTACGGTAGAGCGCCATCGCAACAACGCTCAGCACTATCAACCCTATGGAATTTTTCTGTGGTCAATACTATGTCGATAGTTCGGAAATACATGGCTGTACTTCGCACCGGCCTCTCTAATTCGATGGAGTACCGGGCGAATTTTATTATGAATAATGTCTTTGCACTTGTCATAGGTGCAATGGTAAATATGTATTTGTGGAAGGCGGTGTACGACTCCACAGCACAGACTACTATTGGCAATCTTACAGTGTGGGATATGCTGGCTTATGTGGCCACAGCGTCGGTCTGTGCTCGTATTACGCAGACTGGGCGCACCGAACGCAATGCCGCCGAAGAAATTCGCTCGGGCGATTTGAACAAATATCTGCTCAAGCCTATCTCCCATGCGATGTACACGCTTGTGTCGTCGTTCTCGGAGCGCATCAGTGCGCTGATCTTTATTGTTCTTCTTACTGTGGTAGTCGGCATTCCTCTTGCACACAGCGCTGATGTGCATATTTCGATTGCCGGAGTTGTGGCTGCTCTTCCCATACTATTTCTTGCTATGGTGATAAATTCGCTGATGAGCGTTACGATTTCCTACTTCGCGTTCTGGTTCGATGAAGTCTGGACATTTCACGTTGTAAAAGACATTAGCCTGTGGTTCTTATCCGGACAATTGCTGCCCATGTCGGCGTTGCCCGATACGGCTCGTGCTATCGCTGCTCTTTTGCCTTTTCAATACCTTGCCTATGTACCAGCAGGGCTTATTATCGGCAAAATTCCTATCGAGCAGGCGCCGCTGTACCTGTTGGGAGCTGTAGCGTGGATTGGTGTTCTTAGCAGCATAACGGCTCTGATATGGCATCGCGGTCTGCGCAGATTTGGAGCGTATGGGGGATGATAGGAGAATCTGTGGTTCGCTACCTACGCCTTTGGGCAGTATTCTTTCGCAACTGCATCACGCGCGAAATGGAATATCGCGGACACTTCTTTATGCAGTTCATGATCGACATGGTGTGGTATGGCGTGCAGGTGGCACTGTTCGAGGTGATCTACATGAGCACGGGCAGTGTGGCCGGAATGAGCCGTGGCGAGATGATGACCTTTCTCGGTTCCATGTTTGTGATCGACGCGCTGAACATGGTTCTTTTCTCCCACAACTTTTGGATGTTTCCGGGGCTGATAGCACGTGGTGAATTAGACTTCTATATCATCAAGCCAGTGTCGACATACTTCATGAGCTTTACGCGGTTTCCCAACGTCGCTTCTTTGCTCAATCTCGCGGTTGGCACGAGTGTGCTTGTGTATGGGCTGATGGAGGCTCATCTCTCGCCCTCGATAGGCGATTTTGCCCTGTTCATACTGCTCGCCATTTGCGGCAACGCTATTATGCTTGCTATGCAGTCGATAGTGGCGTCTGTTGCCATTTTTCTGGTGCAAGCCGAAGGTATTCAAATGGTATTCCACACATTTTACCAGTTCAGCATAAGGCCAGACGCCGTCTATGGGCAGTTGTTCCGCCGCTTGCTTGTGTATGTGTTTCCGCTGGCTCTTATTGCTTCTGTGCCGTCGCGTGCATTGCTCGGCACGCTTACGCCCGAGCTCGCTGTGTGGAATGTCGTTGCCTCTATTCTGATTTTTTTCTTTGCTACACGGTTCTTTACGTGGGCGCTCAAGCATTATTCTGGCGCAAGCGCTTAGTCGGAACTCAGAGTTCGGCGCTGTGATACGTACCGGACTCCATTATTTAGAGACATTGTATGATCCGCTATTTGCGCCTGTGGGCGGCATTTTTTCGCAACTGCGTTACTCGCGAGATGGAATATCGCGGGCACTTCTTTATGCAGTTTCTTATCGACATGGTGTGGTATGGCGTGCAGGTAGCGCTGTTTGAAGTGATTTATCTGAACACGAGCAGCGTTGCGGGAATGAATCACGGCGAAATGTATGTGTTCCTCGGCACGCTGTTTGTCACCGATGCTTTCAACGAGATGCTGTTCTCTCCCAATTTTACGCGCTTTATCCGGCTGATTGGCGCAGGCGAACTCGACTTTTACATAATAAAGCCGGTGTCGACGTTTTTTATCAGTTCTACGCGCTATGTCCGAATGTCGTCGTGGCTCAATCTCGCCGTTGGTATTGCAGTCCTGCTGTCCGGCATAGCAGAAGCTGGGCTTGCGCCTGCCGCGAGCGATATTGCGCTCTATGTATTGCTTACTGTTGGTGGCGTGCTCGTCATTCTTTCGTTTCAGGGTTGTGTGATGGCTGCCGCCGTGTTTATTGTGCAAGCCGATGGCATACAGCACCTTTTTTATACGGTATATCAGCTCGGCACAAAGCCCGACGCCATTTACAGCGGTTGGATGCGTCGTGTGCTGCTGTCGGTATTCCCGCTGGCGCTTGTTGCTTCGGTGCCAGCGCAGGCACTGCTCGGTACGCTTACGCCCGCGCTTCTTGTGTCGAGCCTCGTTGTAGTTGCGTGCACGTTCCTTGTCTCTACAGGTCTCTTCCGCTGGTCGCTGAAGCACTATTCCGGTGCGAGTGCATAGGCCAAAATAATACATAGTACAGGGCGGCAGTCGCTTCTGTCGCTGCCTCTTGTGCTTTCTCTCTGCACCGCGTGCACAACTGCCGCGTGGTCGTGCTCCCCCATTCGCTCTTGGGGTAGTCGGCCAATACCATATTCGTTCAACTATTTGGGAGTACGATATGAATCCGGTTTCTCTTCCCGATTTCGATGCGCTCTGGAATTACTCGGACCCACAGGCCACCGAGCAGAAATTTCGCGAGCTGCTGCCCCAAGCCGAAATTGCTGCCGACCATTCCTACCACGCGCAATTGCTCACGCAGATAGCCCGTACCGAAGGCCTTCAGCGCAAGTTCGACGACGCACATCACACGCTCGACGCTGCACAAGCCCTGATTAGCAGCCGCATGCCAACAGCCAGCGCGCGCTATGAACTCGAACGCGGTAGAGTGTTCAACTCGTCCGGTAGCAAAGACAACGCCCGACCGCATTTCCTGCGCGCGTGGGAAATTGCTACGGCAAATAACAACGACTTCTACGCTATCGACGCAGCGCACATGATGGGCATTATCGAGCCTGCCGATGATGCGCTTGCTTGGAACGAGAAAGCAATTGCCGCTGCTGAAGCAGCCGAAGACAAACGCGCAAAAGGATGGATTGGATCGCTGACAAATAACACGGGCTGGACATACCACGACAAGGGCGATTATGTAAAAGCACTGGAGTATTTCGAGAAATGCTTGGCCTGGCACAGCGAGCGCAATACAGGGCGTGGACTAAAGATTGCAAAATGGAGTGTAGCGCGTGGGTTGCGCTCGCTTGGCCGTACCGAAGAAGCGCTGCAACAGCAAACCGACCTGCTGAAAGAATACGAAGCGGAAGGTGCTTCTGATGGCTATGTATTCGAGGAAGTTGCAGAGTGCCTGCATGCGCTTGGTCGCACCGAAGAAGCGCGTCCGTATTTTGCAAAAGCATATGCGGAGCTCGGCAATGACGGCTGGCTGCAAGCCAACGAAGCACAGCGATTGGAACGACTGAAGCAGATGGGCGGCCAATGATTGTTCCTGTGTGTTGTATATTGCTGTCTGGCAATGTTTCACTTTCCCACTGAACCCGACTATGGAAATCCTCTATACAACTGGTGATGCAACGCAGCCCGGCGGAACAGGCCCGCGTATTATTGCCCATGTCTGCAATGACATAGGCGGCTGGGGACGCGGTTTTGTAGTAGCATTGTCGCGCAGGTGGCCTCAGCCTGAACAACATTATCGCGCATGGGCGGCTGGCAACAGCGGCATTCCGTTTGCGCTCGGCGAGGTGCAGTTTGTGCCTGTGGAAGATGCAGTATGGGTTGCCAATATGATCGGCCAGCGCGATACTCGCACACGCGACGGCATTCCGCCGGTGCGCTACGACGCCATCCGAAGCGCTTTGCAGGTTGTAGCTGCTTTTGCCGACGAACAGAATGCCAGTGTGCATATGCCGCGCATCGGCGCAGGGCTTGCAGGCGGCTCCTGGGACATTATCAGCGCAATTGTTCACGAAGAACTCATCTGCCGGGATATTCCCGTAACGGTGTACGATCTTCCCGCGTAACCCGTTGTCCGACTGCGACTATGATAAATACGCGAACAAGAGTCTTTATCGTGCTTGCAATGGCAGTGCTGATCACTCTGTCCAGCGGTGTGTATGCGTGGTACATACGCCTGTTGTACCCTACCGGCCTGTGCGGATGAACGAGCGCCAGCAATTGCAGACATACAACGAAACGTTTACTCGTGCGCAGGCCGATGCTGTGGAAGCAATCTTGCGCAGCTACAGCAAAATATACCGGCGTTCCGATACGGTGACGCTGCTGATTACACCGGTTCTGAACAGCGATACCGACCTGTTGTGGAATTCACATCGAAAGCGGAA
>DLHF01000067.1:0-25185 GCA_002483085.1 Ignavibacteria bacterium UBA7675 | reverse complement strand
GTTTATCCGTATTTCTCAGGAAAATATGATCGAGTCTTTTTTGTTCGGTGTTACTCTCGCCATTTCCATTGGCCCTATTGCTTTGCTTATCCTCAATTTGTCGATGACAGCGGGGATGCCTGCGGGCGTGCGGAGCGGTATTGGGGCTGCTCTGGCCGATCTGACGTATGGGCTTGTCGCCTTTCTCGGCGCAGGTGGTGTGCAGTCGTGGCTGGCGGGCAGTGAAAACGCAGTCCGCATTGCGGCATCGCTTGTTCTTACAGGTGTTGGAGTGTATATGCTGTGGAGCGCCGTCCGGTCGTTCGGCAAAGCGCGTATGCCTGCTGTTATCGAGGGGCATCCACTTGCAGCAACGTATCTTCTGACGCTTTCCAATCCACTGACGCTGCTGCTTTTTGTCGGGTTTTTCGGCGGCATGGCTTCCCGCAGCAACGGTGTTTCGCCTGTGTTGCTCGCTCTGAGTTTATTCTTCGGTAGTTTGCTTGTGCAGATGCTGCTCGCACTCGGCGGCGGATTGCTTGCAAAAATCATTAAAGAGCCGCGCGTCCTGTCCGTGCTCCATATCGTGAGCGCACTTGGCGTTATCGGGTTTGGTGTCTACGGCATGGCGAGATAGGACTGGGCTGGCTGCAAGCTAATGAAGCACAGCGGTTGGAACGACTGAAGCAGATGGGCGGCTCATTCATCGCCTGATCTGCTATATATTTGGGTGTATCATTCTATAGAATTTTCTGATGCTCTATGCGATTTCTTGCTGTGTGCGGTAGCCTTCGCGCTATATCGTCCAATGCTCTTGTGCTGCGGGTTGCCGCAGCTCTGGCGCCTTTGGGTGTTGATATTGTTTTTTATAACGGCCTTGCTGATCTCCCGCATTTTAATCCGGACCTCGATACTATGGCCGACGATCCCAAGCTCCCGCTGCCCGCGTGCGAACTCCGCGCACAGGTGGGAGCGGTAGACGGCATTCTGATTTCCAGCCCGGAGTACGCGCACGGTGTTCCCGGCTCGATGAAAAACGCATTGGATTGGTTGGTGGGCAGCAGCGAGTTTCCGGGCAAGCCTGTTGTGCTTCTCAACGCTTCGCCGCGCTCTACCCACGCGCAGGCATCCCTTGCCGAGACACTTCGCACGATGTCGGCAGAGCTCGTAGAAGGCTCACCGTTTGCAGTGCCGCTTGCGGGCAAGGGACTGGACGAAGCGGAAGCGCTTGCTCATCCGGAAATTGCCTCTGCCATACAGGAAGCACTGGCCGCGCTCATTCGCACAGTGGATGCACAACGCCGTGCCGGAATGTCGGCAGAGCTCTAACTGTGCGCTGGCAGTAGTACAATTATTTAATGGAAGATATATGAAAAAACAAAACAAACCTGTAGTACAAAGCGGGGCAGAGGCCGACCCGAACTTTGCAGTACTGATTGACGCCTTTGCTACCGATGAGCAAGTAACACATGGAGGCAAAGGATTTGGCTCCAATGGATTGAAAGTACTGGGCAAACTATTTGCTATGCCAGTGCACGGGCAGCTCGTGCTCAAACTACCCAGGGCGCATGTGCAGCAGCTTGTGGAGAGTGGCGAAGGAGTGCTTTTTGATCCGGGGCATGGCCGACCGATGAAAGAGTGGATTGTGCTTGAATCCAGCCGCCGAGATCGGGTTGAGCTGGCGCAACTCGCCTGCCGGTATGTTCGAGACGGAAAAATATAAGCTTTGCTGCTATCATTCTGTAGGAGAGACATAGTGGCACTTCACGACTTCCTGCACGCCTATCGCATCGAAGAGCTACTTCTGAAAAAGGAGTGGGTGCAGGAGTAAGGAATAACGCCGCCTGATGTCGCCGGGGCAAAGCAGGCAGGTGTCTGATAAACTATTGCGAGAGAGGCTGAACGACCAAGCGGCGGATGTGCAGCGCGGTGCAGCGACAAAAAACACGGGCAGCGACAGAAGCGCCACACAGACGTACAATTGCGCTATTGTGCCGAAATAACGCCACTTTGTGCACTGTTTTACTGCCACTATCCATGAGAAGTATTTACCTGTTTGAGATTAGCAATAGCATTATTCATTAGGTTATGGCTATCTTTGAAGAATCCGCGTGTATTTTTGCGCGGATATTCCTGGAAGTACTGAACATGACAATCGTTGTATCTGCCGTTGAATCCAGCTTTGCCGATGTGTGGCGATGGTTGGACTTCGCAAACATTCACCGCAGTTTTATCCCTGACCTCTCCTGTGATGCTCTTGTCCATTCTGCCAACAGTATTGGGTATATGGATCGTTGTGCGCTGTATTGCCGGAAGGCACAGCAGCACAGTGCGTTCAGGTATTTCAACGCAGTAAACAATGCTCTTTATCCTGTGCTACCAGACATTCCATCGGTGTGCACGAGGCAGAAGAGCAGCGGTCATTACATCTGTTGAAAGGGAAATATGGCAGGCGCGGGAAACAAGGGAGAGTAATTTTCCTGTATTTTTCGCGCAGCAGGTAGATCCCGATGCGAGCTACATGTGCGCTTTTACAGCGAAGAAATTGAAGAAATAATTATGAAGCTCGATGCCGGTGGCATGGGCTTCTAACCAAGAAGAGAGCACTATGGAAACAGCGCTGTACGATAGAATTGGCCGGGGCTATGACACGACGCGGCGAGCTGATCCCTATATAGCTGGCAGGCTGGCCGAGCTTCTTGCTTTCGGGAAAGAGCACACATGCCTCGACATTGCGTGCGGATCGGGAAATTACACATCGGTGCTCGCCTCGCGTGGAGGAATTTGGTATGGTGTTGACCAGTCGGCTGAAATGCTCGCTCGTGCCCGTACAAAGAGCAGCAGCGTGAACTGGAGTGCCGCAGATGTGATGACTTTGCCGTTTGAGCCTCGGGTGTTTGACAAAGCGCTGTGCACGCTGGCTATCCATCACTTTCCCGCACTCTTGCCGGCTTTTGCCGAAGTGCACAGAGTGATTCGCCCTGGAGGGAGGTTTGTACTGTTTACCTCGCTTGCGGAGCAGATGCAACACTATTGGTTGTGCAACTATTTTCCGAACGCGATGCAGCGCTCTATCGAGCAGATGCCATCGCTTGCAGCCATCGAGCATGCTCTTTGCTCTGCTGGCTTTGCGATTGCATCAACGGAGCCGTATAGTATTCGGCCAGACATAGAAGACTTCTTCCTGTACAGCGGAAAATTCCGTCCTACAGTTTATCTCGATCCTGCGGTTCGGGCTGGTATCTCGACCTTTGCTGCCCTTGCCGATGCCGAAGAAGTGCAAGAAGGCTGCGCACGCATAAAAGCCGATATCGCAAGCGGGCACATATACAGCGTCATCGAGAAGTCGACCCACGCCGACGGAGATTATATATTTATTATCGCGGAGAACTATGCCGCGTAACACTGCGCTCAAAGTGAGTAGCAATATAAACACACTGCCTTTTTGATTGAAAGGAACAAGAATATGCGAAGTATGGGTAAAGTAAAGTGGTTCAACGACGCCAGGGGATTTGGATTTATTACCATGGACAACGACGATATGGTATTTGTCCATTTTAGTGCAATTCAGTCTAATGGTTTTCGTTCGCTCCCCGAAGGAGCAGAGGTAGAGTTTGATCTTACCCAGGGGCCAAAAGGACTACAGGCAGCGAACGTTACTGTAGTCTAATATTTCTATCGCACGCCGGAGGGGCATGTATGTGCCCGTGCTGTCGATGCAAGAGCTCTCCCAACAGGGTACAAATAGAGCACATTGCGTCGATGGCACAGATCGGCGGGGAAGGCGACACACCACAAGCAGCCCGCTGCCCATCGCTACTATAACCGCGTCACATTGTGTACTACCACTGCTTTGTTGCCAGTAACAGGGGAGCCGCTGCTGTGTACAGTTTTGGGGAACGCTTCGATATTCAACCCAAAGGTTAAAGTGGCATTTTACCGTGTTTATTTTTGGTACGCACGTCTGCTGCTTGCTGTACAGCTTTTGATGTAGAGTCTGTGCCAGTGGTAACACACTGCCGGGCAGATGCGTCAGAACGGCTCCGTGATTGAAGTGTCTCATCCTGCATTGGTATGCAATATGAAACTATGTATCTGCCTATGCCTGATCGCAACCTGCTTCCTCGCAGGATGTTCGTTCTTTTATCGCTGGAATCCGGTGATGTACGGCGCTGAATTTGAGGACGAACTGGTTTTTAACACACACGATATCGGTGTCCATCTCAAAGGGTTTTATGTGCTCAACGGCTGGAGAGTAGGAAAGCTCAACATGTCGTTTAAGAATTTTTCAAAGCAGATATTTCGGATTTCTGCACGCGATTTTAGCCTGTGTCTTGCAGGCGATTCCATTCCCGCTACGATTGTACAGCCCGATTCAGTTGTGACGCTTCTTCCTGGCGAATCTGCCGACATGAGCTTGAGCTTTTCCTATCGCCTTGATAAGTATGCACTGACAGACACAGGGAAGATAATGTACCTACCAGAACATCTTCACGTGGATCTCGTACCCGTGCCATTCACGCTTGGCGATAGCACCTACTTTTTGTCGTACATAGGCTTCCGGCCCAAGGAGAGGGGATCGGAAAACAATAAAGTACGCTTCAATAAATAGCAGCTACATTGGCTTTTGTCCGCTCTGCCCGAGTTCGCCAAATCTACTACAGATTCTTCCAGAGTTGCCGAAAATTCAGCCGTTATCCATCTGCAAAAAGATGCCTAAACTGAACTCACATGCGGCATCTGTGCACATGTTTACGGAGTTGTTATGAGCTATTATAAGATTGAGGGCCTTGCCTCGATTGACTGGGATATCGCATCGCGCGCTGCCCGCATTACGTGGTCCAGTTTCAACGTAAAACCCGACCAGTTTAAGCTCCTCATGGAGCAGATCGTAAACCTGCTCAAATCGCGTTCAGGTTCAAAAATTCTCGTTGACACTTCTGCCGTGACAGGCGCGCTTTCGCAGACTGTGATCGACGACTACGCACAGCGTGTACTTCCGCAGTTTATTGGCATGGGCGTGAAGTATATGGCTACAGTCATCCCAAAAACAGCTATAGGCAAGCTCTCCACGAAAATATGGCAGGCCGAGCAAGTAGGTGCGCTTACCATGCTGAACGTAGAAAGCGTAGACGAAGGGCGCGAATGGCTGAAGCAGCAGAAGTAATCTGATAGCCGGTCGCTTTTCTGTAGCGAGTATGTCTACTGAAAAAGTATGTGGCGCGGGCGTCGTTCCGCAAGCGCCCGGTCGCGTTCGTCCGCGTATGTGCCACCGTGGGAACGGTGCGAAGACGAGTTTCCGGTTGCGATGTGCGGATGGCGGGGTGAAAGACACGAGGCGGATATGCAGCGCGGTGCAGAGGCCAAACGGCAGCCGAAGACAGAAGGCACCACAATACACCAGCAATCGAACCTTATTCACCAAAAATCAGACAAACACCGATTGACTGCGCTGCGCGGAAAAAGTAATTTGGCCATCTGAACTAACAGTGTATGCTGTCCGGCGAACACAGGCATCGAAGGGAGCATGCCACATACTATTGGAGCACCGTTATGGAACAGAAAACCACACCCCGTAGCAATCCTTCAATCATTGCACAGGGGCAGTCTGCATCATTCCTTTATCTTGGCGAAATGATTCCCAACCAGGTACTGGTTCACAACCTGAGCCAGGAATTTTACGCCGACTATATTCTCGAAAGCGGAACGGAGTCCTGGCGGTTTTTCGGCAGTATAGCGCCCAATAGCACCGTTTCTATTCAGGTGGAATGGCCTACCGCAAAAGCGACATTTACCAACAATAGCATTGCCGATGCAAGTATTTACGTGTTTGGCAATGGCATTTTTCCCGATACATCCGGCGATCCTGAGTAGCAGGAACAGGACGTGTTCCTTTGCTGATGCCAACAGATGGAAGGCGGGAGAGATGTGTTCTTCTGCCCTTTTTTTGCGGCCACACTGCCTGCCAGAGATGAGCGTTTGCTGTGCTGCGATGAGCTGTGCGTGGTTCGGTTTCTTAAGGATCCGTATTATGCTTTAGTTGCATGGTAGAGGCAGATAATATTGTATATTTATAGATAAAGTTGAGAATGTCTAACGCTGGAACGCATAGCGTCCAGATAGATGAGAAAGGACAGAAATATGGTTCGCGAGCAACAATCGAGGGGAACATGTTCTTACTGTGGCGCCGCTATTGCCAAGGGCAGTATGAGGAAGCATCTGGGGAGCTGTGCCGCGCGCAAAGAAGCTATCGAACGGGTTGAAAAGAAGTCGGGAACGGATGAACTTCTGTATCATCTTCGCATACAGTCCAGCGAGCTGGGGCAGTTCTGGCTCGACTTGGAAATGCGTGGTTCTGCTACGCTGCAACATCTCGATGGTTATCTGCGGGCTATATGGCTGGAATGCTGTGGACACATGAGCCAGTTTACAACAGGTGGATGGCAGGGCAAAGAACTGTCGATGGCGCTACAAGCCGACAAAGTGTTCGAGCCGGGAGTGACACTTACTCATTTCTACGATATGGGTTCGACATCCGAATCACTTGTAAAAGTGGTGGGTGTGCGAACAGGCAAGCCTACCACAAAACATCCGATTGCCCTCATGGCGCGCAATATTATGCCTGCTACAGGGTGCATCGAATGCGGCGAGTCGGCCTCAATGCTGTGTACAGAATGTATATACGAAGATGGTGAGTGGGGTGCGCTGTGCGAAAAGCATGTGAAAACACATCCGCATAGCAACTACGGCGATCCCATACCATTAGTGAATTCACCGCGCCTGGGAGTGTGTGGATACGAAGGGCCTGCCAAGCCCCCGTATTGATACGGCGATACTTCGGTAGGGAAGTAGAGGGATACTGCGAAAAGCATTATGCGACGACGCGTTGAAAAGCGTGCGAAGTGTGGAGATTGATGTTGTGAAAAAATCGCGCCCGATACACACGCACACTACACCGAAGTGCTTGCCTATCACTTCGGTGTAGTAGAAGAATTGTAGAGCAATAAGTGATATGGTGATAGAGGAAACGCTATAGAGTGGATAATACACAGACCGCGCCAAGTGTACAGGAGTACGTATGTCCCAGCTTTCCCTACGCGATTTGTGGGAGTCCGCGCAGCCTTCCTCGGCTGTATTCAATCCCGCTGATATGTGCACCTTGCCCGAGTCGGCGCGGCAGTATCTATGCCACGCTCTCGCCCCGGGTACTCCGCTTGCCTCGGCGGTATGGCTGCGCATGCACGGCGAAATCAAACTCAACAAGTGGCTGCCGTTTGAGGCTGAGCAGGTAATTTCGGCGCAGCGCGGTATGATCTGGGCGGCGACAGTGCGCATGTTTGGCCTGCCTGTGCGGGGTTCCGACTGCTTGATCGACGGCGAGGGCGCTATGCGCTGGAAATTGCTTGGGCTTATTCCCATCATGAGTGCTTCCGGTCCCGATATTACACGCTCTGCTGCCGGGCGCCTCGACGCAGAATCGGTGTGGCTGCCGTCGTTGCTGTGCGGGCAGGATGTACAGTGGAGCGCGCCCGATGTGCACCACCCGCGTGCAAAGTTCAGCCTGCATGGTGAATCGTCGGAACTGGCCTTCTCTCTTGCCGACAATGGCGCTGTGCTGGATGTGGCTCTGCCGCGCTGGGGCAATCCGGACAAAGGGATGTTTCAGTACCACAGTTTTGGCGGCATTGTACAGGAAGAATCGACGTTTGGCGGCTATACTATTCCAACGCGTCTGCACATTGGCTGGTATTTTGGCACAAGTCGATTCGGGACGCAAGGCGAGTTCTTCCGTGTCACTGTCGATGAAGCCACCTATCGGTAGAATTACCCGGAACATGTCTTCATAAATGTAGTGCAGTAGCACCGAGCGGAGAAAAGAGCTTTTGGTAAAGTTCCGCCGTTGTTTGCCGATAGGCGCCACGAATGTATTTTGTAGGATAGATTGAAGACCGCCCTGCTGAATGCTGGGAATCGGTTATAACATTTCTGCAATTGTGAATCCCAAGGATCTATGCTACATCTCCAAGTCGTTATCGTCAGCACCCGTCCCGGTAGGGTCGGCCCTACTATTGCCAATTGGTTCTACGAACACGCTCGTGCCGGTGGACAATTCGAGGTTGAGCTCATCGACCTTGCCGAAGTTAATCTGCCTATGTTCAACGAATCTCGGCACCCGCGCCTGCAGCAGTACGAGCACGAGCATACAAAAGCATGGAGCAAAAGCGTGCAAAAAGCCGATGCCTTTGTGTTCGTGACACCGGAGTACAACCACAGTACGCCACCTTCTCTTCTGAACGCGCTCGACTATTTGCTGGTGGAATGGGCCTACAAGCCCGCTGGTTTCGTGAGTTATGGCGGAGTGTCGGCTGGCACACGCTCAGTAACGATGACCAAGATTCCCGTTTCATCGCTGAAGATGATGCCAATGGTAGAGGCCGTAAATATCCCGTTCTTTACGAAGTTTATTGACAAGGACACAGGTGTATTCCAGGCTGATGATGTGCAGAAAAAAGCTGCCGATATCATGCTCAATGAGCTTTTACGCTGGGCCACTGCGCTGAAGCCATTGCGCGGATAAAGCAAGAGTACGAGCGCTCCTGTCTCCGATTTTCCGTATAGTCTTTGCACCGCGCGGCACATCCGCCGCGCGGTTGTTCGACCCCATTCGCAGTAGTTTCCAAGAGCACCACTCACAGGCCAATTGCTATTCCGCTTCTGGTGTGTATGTTTGCCAATTCACTGTACACTTCCATTCTATTCTAGGTATGCGAATGCGTTCCACGATACTACTTCTTCTCTGCACTTGTGCTCTGGCCTTAGTGAGTGCCTGCGGAGTGCAGGAAAAGCTGAATAATTTCAAGAAAAATACCGATGCACAGTTTGGCGACCAGCACTTTAAATCGGTTATCGCCTTGATAGAATTGCACAAGACTCGCTTTGGCACCTATCCCGATGCACTCTCTGATCTGAAATACATCGGCGATTGGGATAAAATTGCTCTGGCGTCGGTGAGCTATGCAAAGCTCGACAGTGGCTACGAGCTCAATGTGGTGAGAGGATGGGTCGGGACGCCCGAGCTGCACTATCCGCCCGACTTCTGGCAGGGGCTTGGCCTGTTGCGGTCGAATATGAAAACCGCGCCGCAGGATTCTTCTACGGCACAATAGCCGCCACTTTGCCCACAGTAACACGATGTTCTAAAAGCGCCCTGCTGCGCAGATACCTGATAGATGAGCCGTGTACACGCAACAGTAGCGGCTGATATACGTCCTCGGGTGCGACACATCATGCAGATGTGGCCATCTGCCAGCCGAGTAGATGGCAGTTACCATTGCGGAATACACTATGGACCCCGGATCAAATCCCTTTGCGGTGCTGTCGCTTATTGTGGCACCTGCACTTCTTACCAATGCTTCGTCGGTGCTCTCCATGAGCACTAGCAATCGCCTTGCTCGCGCTTCCGACAGAGCGCGGGAGCTTGCCCGAAAGATTGAAGAATCGGCGGACTTTTCCTCTGTGGAGAACGAGCGACGCCTTCGCGAGCTGACGATAGCCGAGCAGCGGACAATGTTGCTGTTGCGTGCCTTGCGCAGCTTTTATGTTGCGCTTGGTGGCTTTGCCTCTGCTACCTTTGTTTCGCTTCTCGGAGCTGTGCTCGTGCCCGTAGGTACAGGTCTTCTTGTACGGATTCCGGGAATGGTAGGCGTGGGTGCCGGATTGCTCGCTGTGGGCGCTATTGTCAATGGCTCGGTGGTGCTGCTCCGCGAGACTCGCTTGGCAGTGCAGGCCATCCAGGAGCGCGCTGCTACTGTGCGTGCTCGCGCCCGTTCCGGCGTGGGTGAGCAGAGGCAGGCACTGTAGCCGCCGGGCTCGGCTATCCTCGATATCCCATCTGCCGCTATAGCAGGAACATCCCTATTGCGTTTTCCTGCCTGCCGTTGTATTTTCGCTCACTTGTAAATTGTTGTTCAAACGCACATTTGTGAATCTACGTACACGTATTAACAGAGGATTGTATGGCTGAAAAGAAAATTATCGCAGTAGTAGGCGCAACCGGCGCTCAAGGGGGCGGGCTTGTCCGCGCGATTCTGGCCGATCCAAACAGCGAGTTTGCTGTGCGCGCTATTACGCGGAATACCGATTCCGACAAAGCAAAAGAGCTCGCCGCTCTGGGTGCTGAAGTAGTAGCTGCGGACGTAGACGATGTCGCAAGTCTTACTAAAGCATTCGAAGGCGCATACGGCGCCTATTGTGTGACGTTCTTCTGGGATCACTTCTCGCCCGAAAAAGAATACGCTCAAGCAAAAGCACAGGCCGAAGCCGCAAAAGCCGCTGGCGTGCAGCATGTTGTCTGGTCGACGCTGGAAGATACGCGCAAATGGATTCCATTAGACGACGACCGCATGCCAACCCTGATGGGCAAATACAAAGTGCCGCACTTTGATGCTAAGGGCGAAGCCGATGCTCTGTTTACTGAAGCTGGTGTTCCTACCACCTTCATGTCTACAGCGTTCTACTGGGACAACATGATCCACTTTGGTATGAATCCCAAACGCGACGAAGACGGCGGGCTCTCTATTACACTTCCTATGGCCGATAAACGCCTGGCGGGTATTGCTGCCGAAGATATCGGCAAATGTGCCTACGGTATTTTTAAGGCGGGCGACGAGTATATCGGCAAACACGTCGGTATTGCAGGCGACTTTACAACAGGCACCGACATGACCGCTGCGCTCGGCGACGCGCTGGGGCAACAGGTGCGCTACAATGATGTTCCGCACGATGTGTACCGCAGCTTTGGCTTTCCCGGTGCTGATGATCTCGGCAATATGTTCCAGTTCTATTGCGACTGCGAGGAAGACTTCCTCGCTGCACGGGATATGAATGTAGTGCGGAAAATCAACCCAGAGATACAGGACTTTCGCACATGGCTCGACCGCAACAAAGAGCGTATCCCGGTAGGATAACAGCCGCCAACACGATGTACTGATACAAAGGCAGAAGGAAATTCTCCGCGCGGAGAGTGCTCTTCTGCCTTTTGTGCAAAGAGCAAAGCAGGGGTGTGTATCCCGCGCTGTGGATGATGCGCTTCGGCCTTTGTACTCCCGTTCCCTCTCCGCACCGCGCTGCATGACCGCCGCGTCGCTGGAAGTTATCGTAAGCTCGTCCGCGCACCGTTCTTACGGTAACAGATGCGAAGACGTCGGCCTCCACCGCAGTTGCAGCCGCACATAGTGCCGACCACACGGGTGACCCGAGATATTCCGGTTGTTGTATTAAAGAGCGCTGTGCAGGAGTTCTCGGCGGCTGTCCTTCGGCTAATCATGAGCCGGTTCGTGCGACCGGTGACAGCGACCAACCGGGCGCCGAGCCACGCCCGTGCCACACATTCCTACAATATTGTGATGACGAAATCCCGCTATTCGCAGAAAGATTGAGGCTGCAACTATCCTTTTTTTCCCGGCGAGGCATCTGTACATTGGCACTGTTGCCGACAATAGCACGGGGAACCTTGGTTGGAAACTCGGTGCAAAGGCTGCTATGCAGAGCATATTCTGCACATACAAATAGGAAAGGAGGTGTGTACAATGTCTGAACTCGTAACCGACTACTGGCTGAATTACCAGCCAGCTACCCAGACAGTGCGAATCTGGATAAAGACCAACGCAAGTGGGTGGCAGCTTGTCAATGACTTAGCTGTGGAAAAAGCAGTATTTATCAGCGACATGCTGCGCAACGAAAAGCCCATTTACTGGGTACCGGGGAATATAGCTCTTCACACAAAAGAAGAGCCGCCCGGCGAAGCCGAACTGTAGAATGTTTTGCCAATACATGTCGTATTGTCGATAGAGATTCTGCGCATCGACTGTTTTTCTATTATCAGGGTGCGGGTAGGTTGTCTGCTGCTGCTTGTTAACTTCCTGCACCTTGCTGATAGATGTGCTCTACCGCTCTGTAGTACCCCCTCCTGTGAACAATTTTTCGATGTATTCACCCACTCGACTAGCTATACGCCGGAAAGATTCGCGGTGTAACTGACCTTTTTTTCTTCTGAACTAAGAAGTAAGTTGAATTCCTGTCTGCCAGCCTTCCCAAAGGTGGCCAAACTCCGGTTTGTGACTACACGGCATACATCTTTGCCGAAAGGTACATGAGAAGTATTTCAGGCTGGTATCGGCCAAGTGCCGGGCATACATGCTGCACAGCGGAACATATCCGCATCGAAGTCTTTTCGGTTGCAGCAGCAGGGCATGCAGTATAGCACAGAATAACAAAGCGTTCCCGGCGGGGTGACGGTGCGATTGTGGAGCCACGTCCACAAGTTCGTACTTCCCCGCCGAGCGCTTTTGCTCACCACCGATTTTGTGTGTTTGGCTCCATCCTTATGCCTTACACCCATTTTTGCATTATGCCAATACAGATCATTCCAATGGTAGGTCTAAGCCTGTTGAGTCGTGATTGCCAATACAGGCAAACAGGTGGCAAAGAGAGTGGGAGCTTTGCCTGCAAAGAATAAGTAGAAAGGGAGAGCAAGGGGGTTTTACACTACCGTATTTCAGGAGATAATCATGCCGTTGAATGAAGGAAATGTTGCAAAGCTCACTCGCGCAGGCCAGATGAATTTGGCGGAACTTCAGCAGACTGAAGGCAATGCCAACAACGCCGATGTTACTATTCAGGATTGGGGCGCATGCTACAGCTCTGATACAAACCAGCTTAGCCAGTATTGCACTGTGGCGGCAAATAGCCCCACCAATCCTATTACCGGGGCTGGTATGCTCGCTTATTCGCCGGATGGTACGACGCTGTACGCCGCGCAATACAGCAGCGGGTTTTCGGGCGATAGCGTCGCAATATCTGTCGGTACTAATCAGTACAGCGAGCCAAGTGGCAGCCAGCTATTGTGCATTGTGTATGGCTGGACAGAAACGTCGTATTTCTTCTTTTCGCAGCGGCTTACAGTTGTAGCCTGCGATTACTGATGTCCTTGCCCAGATAGAATCAATGCGGATGCACACGACCAATGTGCATCCGCATTGCTGTATAAAGCCTGCAAGACCGCCCGAGCACCGGGGCAAAAAAATATTAAAAATAATTATAACACGGTGTCAGGTTTCTGCTTTCATAATTGTCATGGATGTGGGCGCAACCGGCAAAAGTGCCATTGCGCGTTGTCATAGATGTGGTTGTTCGGATTAGTGGATGCTATAGAGGTAGGTAGTACCATGACGCTTCTTCGGCGGACTGTTCTCGCGCTGTTGCTCCTGTTCGGAAGTGCTGTTCTGGCAGAGAATGAGGTGTGTGCCAAGACATTGGAATGGAGAGTGTTCAACACGCAAAATTCCGGATTGCCCGATAACCAGATACAGTCGATTGCAGTAGGCAATCAGGATGCTGTGTGGATAGCTACTGCCAAAGGGCTATCGCGGTTCGATGGAAAAGGTTGGACGACGTATGATCCCTCAAATTCGGGATTGCCCGACTCGTATGTGCAGTGTGTCCAGCCCGACAAGCAGGGCAATGTGTGGGTTGGTACGATGAAGGGGGTGAGCTCATTTGATGGCAATACGTGGACGACGTACTCTACCGACAACTCCCCTCTGCCGAGCAACAATATAGCGGCGATTCACGCCGATGCACAGGGGCGTGTTTGGATTGCTACTGCAAAAGGATTGGCCGTTGTCGACGGCTCCAACTGGGCGGTGTACAACGCGGGCAATTCGCTTATTCTGGATGATCTTGTACTTTCGGTTGTGGTAGATAGCTCCGGTACGGCGTGGATCGGAACCTTCGACTCATTCCAGTTTAATGGACGACTGCTGCGCTTCGATGGCTCTACATGGAAGCGCTATCGATTAGAGCTGTACGAGCTGAACTCGAGCTTTCCTGTTGCGCTCACCGTGGACGAACACAATGTGGTGTGGATGGGAGTGAAAGGTACTGCCGGCGGCGCAGTTGTAAAAATTGACAATGGCGAGTGGACGGTGTTTCGGCGCTTCGACTCAGAGTTCCCGGGTAGCGCTGTGCAGGCCATTGTTCAGGAAAGCTCGTGCTGTCGATGGATGGCAACAGCACAAGGGCTCGTGCTTCACGATGGAGAGTACTGGACTGTGCTGGACCAGCGCAGCGCCGGACTGCCAGATGAACCACTGACAACTGTAGCGGTGGACAGCCGTGGCAATAAATGGGTAGGCATGCTCCAGGGTGGCGTGGCAGTGTATAACAAAAGTGGTGTTGTTACTACTTCCACAGTGTCTCCCGAGAATACCGAAGGCATTGCACTGCTCGGCAGCTTTCCCAATCCCTGTGGTGCGTCGGCTCATATCCGCTACCGGCTTGGTACAGCCGGATATATGCAGATGAGTGTATGCGATCTGTTTGGAAAAGAAGTTGCAGTGCCAGCACATGGCTACTACCAAGCAGGCGAGTATCTGGCGGTATTTGATGCAGCCGCGCTGCCAGAAGGCATCTATATATGCTCTCTGCAAACTGCTGGCCGCACACAAGCGCATACAATTGTGAAAATGAAATAATTGTTGAGAGCGGAACAAGAGGAGCAGGGCGTCCTTGCGTGCAGACAGAACAGCCTCCTGTCTGCACATGATGGCGATTCCTGCCACTGCTGTGGTTCCGCTGATCGATCACATCCGAAGAGCCGGAGGGCTCGTCTATAGCAGATAGCACAGCCTTGTATCTATCTGCTGTACGATGGCTGCCCTGCTCGGTCTGGTCGATCATACGCCGAGGATCCAGACAACCCGTTTATGACAGATGGCACAGCCTTGTATCTATCTGTTGTAGCGTGTTGTCTGTATCTTTTTTTATGGTAACTATCGTTCCGGGCCAAGCAACTGCTACGCATTCTGGCGAACCATGAGAGCGCTTCTGTCTCCGTCCTGCCACTTCTTCTTCGCACCGCGCAGCACGCCCGCCGCGTGGCTGTTCTACCCGCCGTTCGCGCATCATTACCGTGAGTTTTTCTTCGCACTGTTCTTATGGTGGCAGCGTGTGGACGAGCCTACAACACTTGCAATCGCAGGAGGCTACAAGGCCCGCTGGCCTGATACTGCGAGTATCGGCTGGCCACCACGAAACAGGTAGTGCGACCGGTGACAGCGACGCCCGGTAGAGCCGTCCCGCCAGGGCGGCTCCGCCGCAACGACACCCGTGCCACTCAATGGCTGGATGCACCTTGCAGGTAATTTCTTTATCGAAGATTGTAGACGATACATTTGCTTGGATCGCCGAAAAAGTACAACTTACTCGCAGTAGGCTATCATATTTTTTACACGGACCCTGTCCGCATACATGAGGATGCCACATGAAAGAGTACAGTGCGACAGCCAGCATCAACGCTTCAGCAGATACGATCTGGAATATCCTTACTGATGTAGCTAACTACCCCGCTTGGGACCCGGGCGTAGACAGAATAGAGGGGGCGATAGCATTGGGTGCCAAAATAACTGCTTATACCAAGCTCAATCCCAACCGCGCGTTTCCTGTAAAAGTGACAGAACTTACCCCCGGAAAAAGAATGATATGGACAGGTGGAATGCCTTTGGGTTTGTTCAGGGGGACACGCACATTTACGCTGACGCCACAGGGGGATGGGAACACAGAGTTTTCCATAAAGGAAGAATTTAGCGGCCCACTGCTGGCGCTGATTGGGCGCTCGATACCAGACCTGACGATGACGTTCCAGAAGTTTGCTGCCGGGCTTAAAGCCCATGCCGAGGGGCAGGCGCAAAATGGCGGGCAGTAGCGCTATTACTAAACAAACACAGCGTAGCACCAATGAATAAGCGTGTCGAATGTCCGCTTGTGAATCTTCCTGTAGGGCGTATTTTTGTGGCTATCAAGAAGAAGCTGTAGAGGCAATAACAGGGAGAGAGGACAACACAATGGAAATGGATATCAACAACCCGGTGATGAAGCTTTGTGCCGACGGTATGCAGGCTGCATTAGAAGGGCGTACCGACGACGCTCGCGATTTATTCACCCGAGCATGGGAACTATCCACAGACGATTACGACGCCAGCCTTGCTGCCCACTTTCTCGCCCGGCATCAGAGCACCCCTGAGGATAGGTTAAAATGGGATCGAGAATCCCTGAACCGCGCCAATGCTGCTGTGGACGACCGCTTGCGGGGTTTTTATCCATCGCTATACCTGCATCTGGGACATTCTTTTGAAATACTCGACGATTGGGCGGAAGCCAAGCGCTACTACGAATTGGCAGCCGAAAAAAGTGTGGATATTCCGGAAGGACGATATGGCGATGTGCTGCACAATGGTATAGCACGGGCACGCCAGCGCATTGAATCGCACGAAAACGATGGCAAAGGCGATATGTAATATGAGTGGTATCATGCGCGGAGAAGAAGTAAGTGTGGAGAAGAAGAGCGGCAGGGAAACTGCCGAATTATTGGTCGTATCATTCCCCTGAAATATATGAAAGCGCTACAGTTTGACCGCACAGGTAGCCTCGATTCGCTTGGGTTCGTAGACCTGCCGGTGCCTGTGTTATGCAGCGGCGAAGTACTGATAGAAGTGAAAGCCGCCGGGCTCAACCCAAGTGATGTAAAAAACGTGTTCGGTCGGTTTTCCTACACTACTTTGCCGAGAGTGCCCGGTCGCGACTTTGCAGGTGTAATCGTAGAAGGGCCGCAGGATGCTATTGGACTTGAAGTGTGGGGCACAGGAAAGGAGCCGGGCTTTATACGCGATGGTAGCCATGCGCAGTTTCTCGCTTTGCCGCGCGCCGGAGTCTCGAAAAAGCCCGTGTCGCTATCGTTCTCGCAGGCGGCGTGTTGCGGAGTGCCCTATACTACTGCGTGGGATGCTCTAGAGCGCACACATACAGGCGCAGAGACAACAGTGCTGATTATTGGCATTGGTGCTGTGGGGCGGGCAGCTCTGAACCTTGCGCGAATACGAGGTTCGCGGGTAATTGCCGCTGTGCGGCGCAAAGAGCAGGCCGATGCGCTCGCCGCTGAAGGTGTGCAAACTATCGTGCTGCGCGAGCCTGAAACGCTGGCCGACGCTATGCGCGATATTGCTCCCAGTGGTGCCGATGTTGTGTTTGATACCACAGGCTTTTTACTCCCGGTAGCTGTCTCTGTGCTCGCCCCGTTTGGTCGTATTGCCGTGATTGCTGCTCCTGTGGATGGCCATGTGAATGTGCCCGTGCTCAATCTGTACCGTCGTGGTGGCTCTGTCGTGGGAGTGAATTCGCTGCTGTACAGTACAGCGGAGTGCGCCCGGATGCTCGATAATATCGGCTCTCTCTTCGATGCGGACTTGCTGCCAGCTCCAGTGGATTTCCGAGAGCTCCCGCTTGGCAATGCTATTGAGGCTTACAACGAAGTAAATAGCGGTACAGGCAGAAAGATAGTATTGGTGCCGTAGGCCGCTGCCTGGTTCTAACCGTGGTTCTACAAGGTGGGAATTAGGGCAGATACGGCATGTACTTATCTTGCGGTCGATCAGCAAATGTACTGCGGTATCTCCCCGGTCTTATAGTTTGTAATGTTACACAATGCAATGTAAAATGTAAGAGGTAGAACATGAGCTTATCAGCACTTGTCGACTGTGCAGGTACTTGGAATGGCATCAACACGCTTCAGGATCCGCACACTAATGCGCCAGCGGAATCTGTGTCAACAGCAACAGTGATGCCGGAGTTCGATGGCAGACTTGTCAGGCTCGATTACACTTGGAGCTACGAAGGCAAACCCCAGGCGGGCTCTCTTCTCTTTGGTTTCGACAAAGAGAAAAACACCCACCGTGCCCACTGGTTCGACTCGTGGCACATGGGCAGCAAGGCAATGGAGTGCAGCGGAGTGGCACAGGAGAGCGGAATTATTTCTGTGCGCGGTTCGTATGCGGCGCCTCCCGGCCCGGACTGGGGCTGGCGTATCGACCTGCACACCGATGACATCACAATGAAAATGGTGATGTACAACATCTGGCCTGATGGGCGAGAAGACCTCGCCGTGGAAGCCGTGTACAGTCGGGCGTAAAGTGTGTGCTTTCGCAGTGAACGCCGGTGTAGCGTAGTACTCACCGGCATTCAACAAAACAGTGGGAAAACAGCAATGATATGTATGGCGCTTCGGTCTCCGTGCGGAGCCGCCCTGCGAGCGGCTCTACTGTGCGTCTCCGCACCGCGTTGCACGCCCGCCTCGTAGTTGTTCGTAGTTTCATCGCAATTTTGTTCGTATTGTTCCATCTGCTCTGTTGTTTATTCTATGAGTATGCTTCACAACAAAACACTTATCGACCTCAGCCATACCGTCGAACACGGCATGATTACCTACAAGGGGCTTCCGGCTCCGCTTGTCTGCGACTACCTGAGCCGCGAGGCTTCGCGCAAGGTGTACGCTGAAGGCACAGAATTTCACATTGGCAGGATCGACATGGTGGCAAACACCGGTACGTATATCGATTCGCCCTTTCATCGCTACGCCGACGGCGCCGATCTGTCGGAGTTGGATTTGAATTCCATTGCAGATGTGGAGGGCATTGTCATACGCGCCACAGAAAGAACCGGGCGTGCTATTGGCGTGGAACAGTTTCAGCAGCGCGATGTCGCAGGGAAGGCCGTGCTTGTCCACACCGGCTGGGACGTTCACTGGCGCACCGACCAGTATTTTGAAGAGCATCCTTTTCTGACGGCAGAAGCCGCGCACTACCTTGTGGATGCCGGTGCGGTAATTGTTGGCATCGACTCGTTGAACATCGACTACACCGGCGACGGAACGCGGCCAGTACACTCCATTCTGCTCGGGGCAGGTATTCCTATTGTAGAGCATTTGTGCAATCTCGGCGCACTGCCCGACGAAGGCTTTCGCTTCTTTTCCGTGCCTGTCAAAGTAAAGAATTTCGGCACATTTCCCGTGCGGGCGTTTGCGGCATTGTAGCGCTGTCTTTTACACATATTTCCACTCTTTTCTGACAGGACACTGTATGATGATCATGGTAGCCGGGCCGTATTCTGCTGGCACAGCAGAGCAGCGCCAGAGCAATCTCGATGCTATGAATTGCGCCGCAGCCCAGGTGTTCGCGCGTGGGCATATTCCCGTTGTGGGCGTCAACGCTGCTTTGCCGGTTGCGCTTCAGCCCGGCGTTGCTGATTTTCGCAAGGCAATCATGGACATATCGCTGGCATTAGCCGAGCGGTGCGATGCCGTGCTGCTGCTTGGCGAATCACCCGGCGCAAACATGGAGCGGGATATTATTCGCGAAAAGGGCGGTGCTGTGTACCTGCACGTGGAGGACATACCGCTGGCTGAATAATGCCCATTTATCAGTAGGGCTGCGTACAGAAAAATCAGGAAATTGCTGCGAAAGTGCAGAAATTATCTATCTTTTGAGTTTTGAGAACAGAAGTATATTCACACTGTAGGCTATGGCGTGACAGATAGCCTCGCAGATAGATGGCAATATCAAAGTAAAGGAGTCATTCAATGGCTATAATTGAAGGTGTTAGTGTAAAAAATTATAAAGCTCTTCGCGATGTTACTTTGGGAAAATTGTGGAATACACAGACCGCTGAACCGCTAACACCAATGACTGCTGTAATCGGAAAAAATGGCGTTGGTAAAAGCACTTTGTTTGATGCTTTTGGCTTTCTATCCGATTGTCTAAAAGGGGGAGTGGAAGAAGCCTGCGATTCTCGTGGACGTGGTGGCTTTGAGAGAATCCGCTCACAGGGGCAAACAGGTAGTATTGAGTTCCAAGTGTATTATAGAGAAGATAGAAACTCCCGGCCAATTACGTATGAACTGGCCATAGATATTGATGAATCAGGAAGACCTTACGTAAGAAGCGAGAGACTTAGACAGCGAAGGCACAATCAAAGAACAGGACGCCCATTTTCTTTTCTTTTTTTGAATGAAGGTAAAGGAGTTGTTTGGAGGGGGGAAGCAGTAGGACAAGAGGTTGAAGAGGAAGAGAACTTATTTGCACTTATGGAGCAAATTCAAAAAGGTGGTGTAGAAGAGAGCAGTGAAACGGAACTGGTGGAGCTTGATGACAAGAGAAAACTAGGTGTTGCTACATTGGGCTCCCTCAAGCAACATCCCAGAATATCGGCCTTTCGTAGGTTTATCGAGGGTTGGTATCTTAGCTATTTTACTCCAGATGCAGCACGGAGTTTGCCTTTGGCAGGACCACAGAAACATTTGAATATACATGGAGACAATCTCGGCAATGTAGTGCAATTTATGGAAAGAGAACACCCTAAGAAATTTCAATCGATTCTTGATAGTATATCAAGTAAAATTCCAGGTGTCAATAAGATTGGTACTGAGAGGAGCCCTGATGGAAGACTGCTTCTTCAATTCAACGATCAGGGATTCCAAGATCCGTTTTATGCACAACAAATGTCAGATGGAACGCTAAAGGTCTTTGCATATCTTCTTTTGTTGGAGGATCCATCTCCGCCACCATTCTTATGCATTGAAGAGCCCGAAAATGGATTATATCACAAACTATTGGAAACCTTAGCTAAAGAATTTAGAGAGCATGCCAGTCGTAGGGATGGATCACAAGTTTTTGTGACGACACATCAACCATATTTTGTGGATGCTCTAGAGCCTAAAGAAGTGTGGGTGATTGAAAAGGGTGCTGATGGATTTTCTCAAATCCATCGTGCGAGCGAAAATTCTATTATTGAGAATTTAGTTGGTGAAGGATTGCTACTTGGAGGACTTTGGTATAGTGACTATCTGGATGGGAGATAGATATGCACTTCCAGATACTTGTTGAAGATCGTTCTGGCAAAACAGCTCTGGATATTGTTGTTCCACGTATTATTGGCCAGGGACATACTTTCGATGTTAAAGCCTATAAGGGAATAGGGCGTTTACCTTCGGGGCTACAGCCACAGTCTGATCCGCAAAAACGTATATTGCTTGACCAGTTACCTAGGCTTATACAAGGTTATGGTAAGAGCTATGCACCTCCTTCCGATTACCCGTTTTGTCTGGTGGTCGTTTGTGATCTTGACAAGCGATGTCTTAAGGAGTTTCGCAGTGAGCTACTTGGAGTTCTCAACAACTGTTCACCTATGCCAAAAACACTTTTCTGCATCGCGGTTGAAGAAGGAGAATCTTGGCTCCTAGGTGATATTGATGCTGTAAAAGCTGCTTATCCCAATGCCAAAGAGCCGATTCTGAAAGCTTATGTGAACGACAGTATTGTCGGCACGTGGGAGGTTCTAGCTAACGCAGTGCATAGAGATGGAGCTGTGGCTTTGTCTGCAGCAGGCTGGCAAACCGTTGGACAGGCTAAGAGTCAGTGGGCAGAGAGGATTGCGGCTATAATGGACATTGATAATAATCACTCACCGAGTTTTATCTATTTTCGAGATAAACTTAGATCGATTATTCAAGAAGAATGATCAAATTTCGCCAGTGGAGGACATACCGCTGGCTGAATAATGCGTTTTTATCAGTAGTGCCACGTACAGAAAAATCAGATAAACACCGATTGACAAGGGGGGGGACGGGGAGTAAATTGAGGGGAAGTGTATTCCTTATTTTACTTTAGCGGGACAACTATGGCTCATGAAGCTAGCGTCAAACTTCACACGAAAGTAGTAACGGGTAAGGATCTCGAAATAGAGGTTAAGACTACTTCTGATGGAAAACTGGGGACTCTACTTATCAGCAAGGGGAATATGGAATGGCTTCCTAAAGGCAAATCAGTTAATAAAAAACGTCTCTCGTGGGTGCAATTTGCTGAGCTTATTGAAGAGCAGGGCAAGCCGATAAAAGCAAAAAAGACGATAAAAGTAAACAAGTAATTCTATGTAATTGACACTCTAACCGCCAATATCTATGCCAAACGTTATTGTTGTACCGGAAACCGATGATTTTAAACTGCATGTCTCGCACGAAAATATCGTATGGATTACACGAAGGCTAGGTGTTCCTCTGCTTGAAGAACACAACGCCCACTATCTTGCCCCTTTCTGGCTTGGAGAACCGCGTGGTGTATCTCGTATTTACCATATTCCAAACCTAAAAAAAGTGATTGTGGATGACGAATCGACCGATATTCCACTGGGTAACTCATTTGTACTTGAGAAACCCTGGACAGGAGTAGGACAGTACCGCCGATTCGAATATCACAGTCTGCGGGATTTTGGTTTTGAAGAGGACGGGCCAGGCATTCTGCGAAAAATAAGCCCGGGATCTTAAACAAGTTGATTGCTGTAGAATTTCATTCTTGGAACGGTTGCGCGTTGCACGATCCATATGGGATGAACGCCTCTGTCTCTGTCCGCATTGGTGGTCTCCGCACCGCGCAGCACGAACTGCCGCGTGCTGCCCGAATTTTTCCGAAAGATGTTTGTGTAGAATAATTTCTACTACAACGTCCTCACCCAGCCGCGTAGCATAGCTAATTGCTACTTCATAGAAAGAATGATTATATAAGTTTTTATATAGTTGGGCAGTGTTGTATATTAGTCACCCTATGAAACCATTAAAGTTCATCGGCTCGTGTCTGGATGATCTTCGCCACTTTCCTACGGATGCCCGGCGGCAGGCAGGCTTTGATCTCAATGCTGTTCAGCGTGGGTTGGAGCCTACGGACTGGCGGCCAATGAGCATTATTGGTTCTGGTATTTGTGAAATACGCATTCATATATCGGGTGAATGGCGAATTATATATATCGCAAAGCTGCCTGATGCTGTATATGTTCTTCACGCATTTCAGAAAAAAACACAAAAAACACGGCGAGAAGACATTGAGCTTGCACGGCGGCGTTATATACAGATTGGAGATAATCGATGAAAGAAGCTATTATTGAATCAAGCGGGAATGTATTTGCTGATCTCGGCTTTGATGCTGCCGAAGCTGCCATTTTGCAGATGCGTTCTACACTGATGAGCGACCTTCGCGGATATATCAAAGCACAGGGCCTGACACAAACCGAAGCTGCGCGCCGACTCGGTGTGACGCAATCACGTGTTTCCGATCTGGTAAGCGGTAAGTGGGAGCGTTTCAGCCTTGAGATGCTGATTACTTTGGAAGCTCGGTTAGGCCGTAACGTAACGCTGGAATTAGTTGCCTGATATTTTTTTTACAGCGTCCTCACCCAGCCGCGCAGCATGGCTAATCGCCACAAGAACAGCGAATTGCTGTTGTCGCCGCCGTCGAATGCTGCGACGATTTCCTTTACTTTTTTGACGTCGATCACTTCGTCGAGCTCGCGGAATTCGCCTTCTAATAAATGGCGCAATCGCCCGCGCAGCCATGTACGGTCGCCGCGTGTGATAAATCCCACCTTGTCTTTTCTGTCGGCAATCGCATCGGGCAGCACGCCGCGCAAAGCCTTGCGCATGATGTATTTCGTTTCTGCATCGTGAATCAGATCATCGTTGTCGAGCGAGAAGCACAGCTCTACCAAACGGTGGTCTAAAAACGGCACGCGCGATTCGATGGAAAACGCCATTGAGTTGATGTCTTCTGTGTGTAGCAGCGTTGGCAGCAATGTTACGTAGATGAGCTGGTAGAGAAACTGCTTCAGTCGCGTGCCGCCTGTTTCGCTCAGGCCAAACGGTTCCCAACCTTGCAAACCGGGAAATATCCACGGGTAGTTGTAGCGAAATTCTTTGGTGTACAATTGCTGTTCGCTGAACATTGCCGCGAGCACGGATTTCGCAAAAATATCCACCGACTTGTTCGCTCCATAGCCCTGCCGCTGTCGGTGAATGCGTAATGTGCGCAGTGCAGCCGAAAGATTGCCCGAGCGTAGATTGTCCGCCAAAAGCCGGTAAAAGGAGTGCATGTAGCCGCCCATAATTTCGTCGGAACCCTGGCCGTCGAGCACGACTTTAATCCCGTTTTCCGCTGCGAGCTTCATCACGAAATACTGCGAGATATACGACGACGAGGGCATGGGAATATCCATGTGAAACAGAATGCGGTCGAAGTGTTCTTCCACGTCCTGCTCGGTAGGCGAGATATAATGCGGAATAATATTCGGATACTGCTTCAGTACTTCCTGAATAAAAGGGCGCTCGTCGACTTCGTCCTTGCCCACATAGAACGAGGTAAATGTTTTGAGCTCTTTGCCGCCCGAGTACACCGAAAGCGCACTGGCAATGGCGCTGGAGTCCAGCCCACCGCTCAGGCACACGCCAAGCGTAACATCGCGCCGCTCAGTCATGCGTATGGAGTCGAAAAATACGTCCTTAAACGCCGCCTTTTTTTCCTCGAACGATCCGTTGAATTTCTTTGAAAAGTCGATGTCCCAGTAGCGTTCAATAGATATCTGTCCGTTTTTCACCACGAGATTATGCGCCGCAGGCAGTGCCTTGATAACTTCGTAGTAGGTTTCGTCCATGTAGTGCGTCCAGCCGAGATTGAGGCCGCGCGCCATTTGCATCAGGTTATAATTATTCGTGTACAGTGGCGAGGCTTTTAGCGCTTTCATCTCCGAGGCAAAGTAGAACCTACCATCGCGGAAAATATAGTGGAATGGTTTGATGCCAAAGCGGTCGCGCGAGCAGAACAGCTCTTGAGTGCGGCTGTCCCAGATTGCAAATCCCCACATACCGATGAACCTATTGACGCAGTCGCGTCCCCACTTGTGATAGGCAGCGAGAATCACCTCCGTATCGCCATGAGTCGTAAATACGTAGCCGAGTTTTTCTAATTCCTCGCGCAGCTCGATGTAGTTGTACACTTCGCCATTGTAGGAGATGGTCAAGCCGAGGTAGTGCATCGGCTGATTTGCTGCATCCGAAAGGTCGATAATGCTCAGCCTGTTATGCCCGAGGCATACGGGGTTGTTCAGCCAAGTTCCGCGATAGTCGGGACCGCGGTGGGCACAGGCTTCAAGCATGGCATCGAGCGTGTGCCGCGCCTGTTCGGGAGAAAGAGTGGTATCGAGTAATCCAGCAATGCCGCACATACAGTATCAGGATTTGATGGAAAATACAGTCGCCGCTAAAATAGCGATAAGTCGCGACATGGCGCTGTTTCGCAACAGATTCGGGTTGTGTTTCAACTTCTCCGGACGAAGGATACGGCTTCTCATGCAGCTACACATGGTGTTTCCTCCACCATTGCAATGGATTGTTGAGGATGTAGTTGCGAACAGTGGGCAGCCCTCTGTTGTCGCGGATCACACTCTCGTAAAAGGAGCGCTGCCAGCGAAAGTGATCTGTGAGGTACTCCCACTTTTTAG